>NZ_RJPZ01000001.1 GCF_003943615.1 Streptococcus australis
AGACTGTTCCAATCAACGAAGATGTTCCAGCAACATTTGACGATGGTTCAACAACTAAGACTGTTGAAGGTGTTGGTAAATTTACAGTTGCAGCAGATGGAACAGTAACATTCGTTCCAGAACCAAACTTTGTAGGAACTGCACCAGCAGTGACAGTTGTCCGCGAAGATAAGAACGGAACAAAAGCTTCTGCGACATACACACCAACAGTTGTAGGAGTAACCCCAACTGCAACACCAGCAGAAACAANAGANATTCAAGGTGCTACACAAACNGGTAAACCTGAATTTACTGCAGGTGACAGCCGTGTACCAATCAACGAAGATGTTCCAGCAACATTTGAAGATGGTTCAACAACTAAGACAGTTGAAGGTGTTGGTACTTACACAGTAGCACCAGACGGAACAGTAACATTTGTTCCTGAAAAATCATTTGTTGGTACAGCTCCATCAGTTACAGTTGTTCGTGAAGATATGAACGGAACAAAAGCTTCTGCGACATACACACCAACAGTAACACCAGTAACCCCAACTGCTGAAGATGCTACTTCAACTGATAAACAAGGTCAAACACAATCAGGTAAACCAACCTTCACACCAGGGAACTCAAACGTACCAATGGATGATGATGTTCCAGCAACATTCGAAGATGGTTCAACAACTAAGACTATCCCAGGTGAAGGAACATACACAGTAGCACCAGACGGAACTGTAACATTCGTACCAGAAAAATCATTTACAGGAACAGGAACAGGCGTAACTGTTAAACGTGTAGATAAGAACGGTACACCAGTAACAGCTAAGTACACACCAACAGTAACACCAGTAACACCAACTGCAACTCCAGCTGAATCAGTTGCACCTCAAGGTGTGGTTCAAACTGGTACTGTTACATTCACAGAAGGTGACCCAGTTGCACCAATCGACAAGGATACCATTACTCTTCTTGACGAAAATGGCAAACCAGCTACATCAGTAGTTGCTAAATCACCAGAAGGTAAAGAAATCGGTACTTTCACAGTTGATAAAGAAACAGGTGTTGTAACATTCACACCAACTGACAAATCATACTCAGGTGATGTTGTTCCAGTTAAGGTTCAAGCTAAAGATGCTAACGGTACTGCTGTAGAAACAACTTACACACCTAAGATTACTCCAGTAGTTCCAACAGGTGAAGATGTTACTTCAACTGACAAACAAGGTCAAACACAAACAGGTAAACCTAAGTTTACAGAAGGTAATCCAAGTGTACCAATGGACGATGATGCTCCAGCAACATTTGAAGATGGTTCAACAACTAAGGTAATTCCAGGTGAAGGAACCTACACAGTAGCGCCAGATGGAACTGTAACCTTCGTACCAGAAAAATCATTCACAGGAACAGGAACTGGCGTAACTGTTAAACGTGTAGATAAGAATGGTACACCAGTAACAGCTAAGTACACCCCAACAGTAACACCAGTAACTCCTACAGGTGAACCAGCAACAACAATTGGTCCAAAAGGTCAAGAGCAATCTGGTAAACCAGTCTTCAAGGAAGGCGATAGTCGTGTTCCTATGAATGACAATGTTCCAGCAACATTCGAAGATGGCTCAACAACTAAGACAATTGAAGGAGTTGGTACTTATACGGTAGCACCAGATGGAACAGTAACCTTTAAACCAGAACCAGAATTTACTGGAACGGCTCCATCAGTGACAGTTGTTCGTGAAGATATGAACGGAACAAAAGCTTCTGCAACATACACACCAACAGTAACACCAGTTACTACATTTGTAGATAAAGATGGTAAAGCAATTCCAGGATATCCAACAGTTGATGGTGAACAACCAAAAGCTGAAATTCCAGGTTATCGCTTCGTTGAAACGAAGAAATTGCCAAACGGTGATACAGAGCACGTCTACGAGAAAGTTACAACTTCACACGTAGATGAAAATGGAAATCCAATTCCTGGTTATCCAACAGAAGATGGTGAGCAACCGAAGAAAGATATTCCAGGTTACGAGTTTGTGAAGACAATTGTAGATGAGAACGGTAATACTCAACACATCTACAAGAAGACGGTGACACCAACACCAGTTCCTACACCAACTCCAACTCCAACACCTACTCCGGTTCCTACACCAACTCCAACACCGGTTCCAACACCAGATCCAAAACCAGTTCCAGAAACTAAGGAAACTAAATTCATCAATCCATCTGATGAAACTGCAGTTCTTCCTGAAACTGGTACTGAGGAAACTTCTAAAACAGGTCTTGCTCTTCTAAGTGCTTTAACTGGTCTCTCATTATTCGGACTTGCTAAACGAAAAAAAGAAGACTAAGGTTTAAGAACTTTCTCATAAAAAACCGCGTTAATTCGCGGTTTTTTTGACTGAAAAAATAGGAAGGTTTACTCAAGGAAGCAATAGTTGGAAACAGTCTTTTCTTGAAAAATTTGATAAAATAGAATTATCAGTGTAAAGGATGTAATAATGAGTAAGAAAGTAATTGGCATTTGGGCTCAGACAAAGAATGGGGTAATCGGCAAGGACCAGGTGATGCCATGGCATTTACCAGCTGAATTGCAACACTTTAAACATACGACAACGGGCCATGCGATCCTCATGGGAAGAGTTACCTACGAAGGTTTAAACAAACGCGTCCTGCCAAATCGGACCAATATTATTCTCTCTAGAGATGACAAGTATGATGTAGAGAATGAAACCGTTTTGTTAAAAAGTTCCGTTGAGGACGTTTTAAACTGGTATAAGGATCAGGATTTGTCGCTCTTTATTATTGGTGGTGAGAAGGTCATCCGTCTATTCGAGCCTTATCTAGAGGAGCTCTATCAGACTGTCATCGACGCTGAATTGGAAGGAGATACCTATTTCCCAGAAGACTTCCAGTGGGATCAGTTTCAGTTACTAGATGAGCGTACAATCGAGAAAGATGAAAAAAACCCTTACGATTTTACCATTAGACATTTTGAAAGAAAGGAAGACTAGTTCATGGAACGTAGTATCTTTGGCTTTTTTACGGCTGTTTTATGCGTGATTTGCCTAGTATGTGCTTCCCAGACCCTTAGGAAAAAGCGCTATGGCTTAGCCACTCTCTTCTTGCTAAATGCCTTTACTAATCTTGTGAATTCGATTCACGCCTTTTATATGACTTTATTTAAATAAATTACAAACAGACTTTAGAATCGGGAGAAGAAAATGCCTACAAATCAATCAAACGATATGATGGTTTATTGTTCCTTCTGCGGGAAAAACCAAGACGAAGTACAGAAGATTATCGCTGGGAACAATGCTTTTATCTGTAATGAATGTGTTGAGTTAGCTCAAGAAATCATTCGAGAAGAACTAGCTGAGGAAGTCTTAGCAGACCTTTCAGAGGTTCCAAAACCAATCGAACTCCTCAATATCCTTAACCACTATGTCATCGGTCAGGATCGTGCTAAACGAGCACTAGCAGTTGCTGTCTACAATCACTACAAACGGATTAACTTCCACGAAACTCGTGAAGAAGACAACGATGTGGATCTACAAAAATCAAACATTTTGATGGTTGGTCCAACAGGTTCAGGAAAAACTTTCTTAGCTCAAACTCTTGCTAAGAGCTTGAACGTACCATTTGCTATCGCAGATGCGACAGCCTTGACCGAAGCGGGATATGTCGGTGAAGACGTTGAAAACATCCTTCTTAAGCTATTGCAAGCTGCTGACTTCAATATTGAACGTGCAGAACGAGGCATTATCTATGTAGATGAAATCGATAAGATTGCCAAGAAGAGCGAGAATGTCTCTATAACCCGTGATGTCTCTGGTGAAGGGGTACAGCAAGCCCTTTTGAAGATCATTGAGGGAACTGTTGCCAGCGTGCCACCTCAAGGTGGACGCAAGCACCCACAACAAGAGATGATCCAAGTCGACACCAAAAACATTCTTTTCATCGTTGGTGGAGCTTTTGATGGGATTGAAGAAATTGTGAAGCAACGTCTAGGTGAAAAGATTATCGGATTTGGCCAAAACAACAAAGCCATTGATGAATCCAGCTCTTATATGCAAGAAATTATTGCTGAAGATATCCAAAAATTCGGTATTATCCCTGAGTTAATTGGTCGTCTTCCTGTTCTTGCTGCTTTGGAGCAACTGACAGTTGAAGATCTGGTCCGTATTTTGAAAGAACCAAGAAATGCCTTGGTGAAACAATACCAAGCTCTCTTATCCTTTGATGATGTTGAATTAGAATTTGATGACGAAGCGCTTGAAGAAATTGCAAGCAAAGCCATCGAACGCAAGACAGGTGCTCGTGGATTACGCTCTATCATCGAAGAAACCATGTTGGATGTCATGTTTGAAGTTCCAAGTCAAGAAGACGTCAAACTGGTTCGCATCACCAAAGAAGCCGTTAACGGAACTGAAAAACCAATTTTAGAAACTGCCTAGAAAGAAATTCTATGAAAGTAAATACACATAATGCGGATATCCTCTTGAGCGCTACCAATAAAAGTCATTATCCTCAAGATGATATCCCAGAAGTTGCACTTGCCGGTCGATCAAATGTCGGCAAGTCTTCTTTTATTAATACCATGTTAAATCGCAAGAATTTAGCCCGTACATCTGGGAAACCAGGGAAAACACAATTGTTGAACTTTTTCAATATCGACGACAAACTTCGTTTTGTCGATGTACCTGGCTATGGTTATGCCCGTGTCTCCAAAAAAGAACGCGATAAATGGGGCAAAATGATCGAAGAATATCTGACAACCAGAGAGAACTTAAGAGCTGTTGTCAGCCTGGTCGATCTTCGCCATGAACCCTCAGCAGATGATGTTCAAATGTATGAATTTTTGAAATATTACGAGATCCCTGTTATCTTAGTTGCGACCAAAGCTGATAAGATTCCAAGAGGGAAATGGAACAAGCATGAATCCATAATCAAGAAGAAGTTGGATTTTGATAAATCAGATACTTTTATCATCTTCTCATCGGTTAATAAAACTGGAGTAGAAGAAGCTTGGGACGCAATTTTTGATTTTAGTTTTTCGGAATAAATCGTATTATTACCGAGTTGTTATTTGTTTATTTGATTTATATCGATAATGTAATTAAAATGTAATATTTAACTCAACAATTTAGGGTTTTTCTGTGCTATAATCATCTTAAAGAGTTTTCATTAAAACATTAGGAGATTATCACATTGAAAAAAATACTAAATAAATCGAAATTGATTGGATCGTTAGTGGCTCTGGTTGCTGCAGGAACAGTAGCAGCAGCCATGAGTGAGCATGTAGGGAATGTTGGTGCTAACGATGAAGCTTATTCTCAATACGCAGATCCAACAGAAGCTTTCATCTCACAAATCGGTGAATCTGCTCGCCAACTTGGTCAAGAGAATGATCTTTATGCATCTGTTATGATTGCTCAAGCCATCTTAGAAAGTGGCTCAGGTCAATCTGGTTTGTCATCATATCCACACTATAACCTTTTCGGTATTAAGGGAAGCTATGCTGGTCAATCAGCAGTGATGCAAACTTGGGAAGATGACGGTGCTGGAAATGCCTATACAATCAATGATGCTTTCCGTTCATACCCAAGCTACTATGAATCATTACAAGACTACGTTGCAGTTTTAAAACAAGGTCATTTTGCAGGAGCTTGGAAGAGCAATACAACAAGCTATCAGGATGCAACAGCTGCTTTAACGGGTGTTTATGCTACTGACACTAGTTACTATGCAAAATTGAACCACATTATTGAAGCTTACAATCTTACTCAATATGATTCACCAAGTGTTTATGGTGGATATGAAGGGACAGTTTACAACCCTTATCGCCAACAATATACGACCCAAGAAATCTTGAACTTGGATATTGCTTGGGCAAATCGTTTCTTGTAAGATATGAATTAAATTGAATTATAAGCAGACCTTTAAGGTCTGTTTTTTCTCTCCATCGTTTTAAATCGTTTCTTTATAGAACACATTATTTTTACTAATTTTTTCTGAAAACCTTTTCAGAAAGTCTATTCTATGATATAATGAAGAAGTTCACAAATTCAATATATAAGGAGATTCAGATGGGAGAATCAAATTTTGTTCTTAAGGTAGAAGCAGCATGTCAGAAGAAGGAAGAGCTATATACAGCTTCTAAAGCTCGGTATGCTGTCCGCTCTATGTTTGCGGGTGCATTTTTAACAATGAGTACAGCAGTTGGGATTGTAGGTGCAGATTTGCTCAATACCTTCTTGCCAGGTTCTGGTCGTTTCTTGTTCCCATTTATTTTTGCTTGGGGATTGGTTTATTTACTCTTCTTAAATAGTGAGTTAACGACTTCCAATATGATGTACCTGACAGCCGGTGTTTATTTAAAGAAAATTAATTGGAAGAAAGCTTTAGAAATTTTACTCTATTGTACGTTCTTTAATCTGGTTGGTGCCTTGTTCCTCGCATTTCTCTTCAGTCAGACAAGTGCTTTTGCAAATCTGAATCNAAAAGGCTTCCTTGGTTCGGTTGTAGAGATGAAGTTGCAACGTTCTAATCAATTGGTCTTCTTTGAAGGGGTTGTTGCCAACATCTTTGTTAATATAGCTATTTTGTCCTACTTATTCTTTAAAGATGAAACAGCGAAAGTTCTGATGGCTTTGTCAGCTATTTATATGTTTGTATTTCTTACCAATGAACACATCGCAGCGAACTTTGCTTCCTTCTCGTTAGCTACTTTTAATTCTATTGCGAAAGATTTGCCTCACTTAGAGTTCTTCAATGTGCTTCGTCACTATGCTGTTACCTTTGTAGGTAACTGGGTAGGAGGAGGAGTGATCATGGGCTTGGCCTATGCATGGCTCAATCGTACTAAGACTATCTATAAAGATTAACTATTTTTAAAAAAAGTTTGCAAAAATACTTGCATTCTTTTTTTTTATGTGATAAACTAAATAACGGTTTGAAAAAACTGCCTAAGACAGTAGGGGAGCTCGACTCATAAGTATCCTACCGAGGACAAAACGTATCATGTAAAAAGAAGCGTATTGTACTTTCGTGTCTAGGTTTGGGCGCGTTTTTCTTTTGGAAAAATTCCCCAAGCAAAATAATTACGGAGGTGAACACACTAATGAGTGAAGCAATTATTGCTAAGAAAGCGGAACTAGTTGACGTAGTAGCTGAGAAAATGAAAGCTGCTGCATCAATCGTCGTTGTAGACGCTCGTGGTTTGACAGTTGAACAAGATACAGTTCTTCGTCGTGAGCTTCGTGGAAGCGAAGTTGAGTATAAAGTTATTAAAAACTCAATCTTACGTCGTGCAGCTGAAAAAGCTGGTCTTGAAGATCTTGCATCTGTTTTTGTTGGACCATCTGCAGTAGCATTTTCTAACGAAGATGTTATCGCACCAGCGAAAATCTTGAACGACTTTGCTAAAAACGCTGACGCACTTGAAATCAAAGGTGGTGCAATCGAAGGCGCTGTCGCATCTAAAGAAGAGATCCTTGCTCTTGCAACTCTTCCAAACCGCGAAGGACTTCTTTCTATGCTCCTTTCTGTACTTCAAGCGCCAGTGCGCAACGTTGCTCTTGCAGTCAAAGCGGTTGCAGACAACAAAGAAGACGCAGCTTAATCTTAAGCTACGCAGCGTAGCCTAGCTACAAAAAAATATAAATAAAAAATTTAAAACTTATTTGGAGGAAATAACAATGGCATTGAACATTGAAAACATTATTGCTGAAATTAAAGAAGCTTCAATCCTTGAATTGAACGACCTTGTAAAAGCTATCGAAGAAGAATTTGGTGTAACTGCAGCTGCTCCTGTAGCTGTTGCTGCAGCTGGTGCTGCTGACGCTGGTGCTGCTAAAGATTCATTCGACGTTGAATTGACATCTGCAGGTGACAAGAAAGTCGGCGTTATCAAAGTTGTACGTGAAATCACAGGTCTTGGTCTTAAAGAAGCTAAAGAACTTGTTGATGGTGCACCTGCACTTGTTAAAGAAGGTGTTGCTACAGCTGAAGCTGAAGAAATCAAAGCTAAATTGGAAGAAGCTGGAGCTTCAGTTACTCTTAAATAATAGAGTTTCCAATCAAAATGAAAACCGAGGTTTAGACCTCGGTTTTTTGTGTACCATTTTGAAGTTAGATCTTTATTTGTTATATACTTACTTTTGTTCTAAGTCTGGTTATTTGCTTTGTTTGCTTTTTGTACTTTACTTCTAGCCTCTTGTAAAGGTGGAACAAATAGTGGAGCCAGTCTTTTCGTTGATCAAATAAAAGTAAAAGTGGAACTGGAAATTAAGGATAACATTGAAACCATTTTTGCTTCAGTTAGTATAGCAGTAGAAGTTTGTGGATTTAAAAGTAGATCAAAAGAATAAAATCTTATGGTTAGAAGAGGATTCTGATAAATAGGTAACATACAAAATCTCAGCCTTAAATTATTTTGAATGTAAGGCTCATCAATTGCTTCAAGTCATTATCAAGTTCTTACTAATTTATTATATTGTTAAACTTCCATTTTTTTGATAGAATAATTTTATAAACAAAAAAGGAGATTTCTGATGAAATACTTTAAACGTCTTGTCCTTGCTACTTTGTTGGCAGTTGGTGCGGTTTTCCTTGTAGCTTGTGGTTCTACAACTAGTGATAATGGGAAATATGTCTATAAAGCTGAGAAGGAACAAATTAAAAGCATCCTTAAAGAGCAAGGGGCTACTGAAGAGCAACTTGAGCAAGTCGCTGATCAAATTTCTTTGTCAATGACGATCGAAATTAAAGATAAAAAAGCCAAATTGACTGTTGAAATGAATGCCCTAGGAAATAATAGAAAGAAATCATTTGACCTAAAAGCTGATCAAGGTAGCAAAACTCTTGAGTCAGAAGAAGGTGGTAATGATAAAGTCAAGTATAAGATTGACGGGGATGTTTTAACTTTGGACTTGAGTAAATTTAAGTCTAACGATAGCGAAACATTTGCTTTCTTCAAAGATGCAAAATTCAAACGTCAAAAATAATCGTTTTTAGAAGGGATAGCGGAGGCTATCCTCTTTTTTATTCTTTGCCTTTCATCAGCTCATTTTCTTGCTAGCCTAGGGGGGATCTGATATAATAGGGATGACTTGAAGGAGCCAACGTGCTTTGTAAAATAGCTTAAAAAGTACTTGAGGGTGCTTTTTTATTGTATAGGGAGGAGTAAGGTATGGGATATATTTGGTCCTATTTGAGAAAATATCCAAAATGGTTGTGCTTGAATTTTACAGCTGCCATCTTTTTTGTTATTGTAAACCTCGGTTTGCCAACTGTTTTGGCCCGTATGATTGATGAGGGGATCAATCCGAGAAATATAGAGCGAGTTTATTTCTGGGCCTGGGTTATGTTTGGTGTGATCATCGTCGGAATTCTTGGTCGAATCGTTCTGGCTTATGCGGTTGGTAAGATTACTACAACCATGGTTATGGATATGCGAAATGATCTTTATGAGAAGCTTCAGGAATATTCTCACCATGAATATGAAAAGATTGGCGTTTCTTCTTTAGTGACGCGGATGACATCTGATGCTTTTGTCCTGATGCAGTTTTCTGACCAGATGTTAAAACTTGGGGTCATTACTCCCATCATGATGGTGTCAAGTATTCTCTTGATTTTACAAACGAGTCCTTCGCTTGCCTGGATTGTGGCGATTTCGATGCCATTTTTAGCCGTGGTCGTCTGGTATGTCGCTGTTAAGACCAAGCCTTTGTCAGAGAAGCAGCAGGAAACTCTGGATAAGCTCAATCAATATGCGCGAGAAAATCTTACAGGCCTCCGGGTTATTCGTGCTTTTGCACGTGAGGAATTCCAGGAAGAAAAGTTTGGCCAAGCCAATGCAGTCTATGCGGACAATTCCAATAAACTCTTTAAATTGACTGGTTTGACGGAGCCACTTTTTGTTCAAATCATCATTGCGATGATTGTAGCGATTGTGTGGTTTGCCTTGGATCCTCTGGGGGATGGGAGCTTAGAAATTGGGAATCTTGTCGCCTTTATCGAATACAGTTTCCATGCTTTGCTATCCTTCTTATTCCTAGCCAATCTCTTCACTATGTACCCACGAACAGCTGTTTCAAGCCAACGTTTGAAGGAAATCATGGACATGCCCATTTCCATTGATCCTAATGAAAATGGGGTTACTGAGACAGAAACCAAGGGCTATCTGGAGTTTGATAATGTTACTTTTGCCTATCCTGGTGAAACAGAGAATCCTGTCCTTCACAATATTTCCTTTAAGGCTAAGCCAGGGGAGACCATTGCCTTTATCGGATCGACTGGTTCTGGTAAGTCCTCTCTCGTCCAGCTCATTCCACGTTTCTACGATGTAACCCTAGGGAAAATACTAGTCGACGGAGTGGATGTGCGAGATTTTAACCTCAAAGCCTTGCGCCATAAAATTGGTTTCATTCCACAGAAAGCCTTGCTCTTTACAGGTACTATTGCTGAAAACCTTCGCTATGGGAAGGAAGATGCGAGTATAGAAGAGCTAGACAAAGCGGCAGATGTGGCCCAAGCCAAGGAATTTATCGAGAGTAAAGAAGAGCAGTTTGACACTCATTTAGCAGAAGGTGGTAGCAACCTTTCTGGAGGTCAGAAGCAGCGTTTATCGATTGCACGTGCCGTTGTTAAGGAGCCAGATATCTATATCTTTGATGATTCCTTCTCAGCTCTTGATTATAAGACAGATGCCACGCTGAGAAAACGTCTAAAAGAAGTGACTGGAGATGCGACCGTTTTAATCGTAGCCCAGCGGGTTGGGACCATTATGGATGCGGATCAAATCATTGTCTTGGATCATGGAGAAATCGTTGGTCGTGGAACCCATGAAGAGCTTCTGGAAACCAATGAAATCTACAGTGAAATTGCTCGCTCTCAGTTGAATAACCAATCATTGACAGAAGAATAGGAGGGAGGAGAAAATGAAAGAAAAACGTTCCAGTTTTGTACGCCTTTGGGGCTATTTAAAAACCTATCGCTATGCCGTTATTTTCGCCACTCTTCTTAAAATTCTGAGTGTAGTCATGAGTGTAGTTGAACCTTATATCCTAGGCCTTGCCATTACGGAATTAACTGCTAACCTGACAGATATGATGAAAGGAGTGCCAGGGGCACAGATCAACGCTAGCTATGTTGGTTGGGTCATGATTATTTATCTCTTCCGTGGAGTACTCTACGAACTAGGATCCTATTTTTCCAATTACTATATGACCAATGCCGTCCAAAGTACAATCGAGGATATGCGCAATGATTTATCTGAAAAAATCAACTGCATCCCAGTTTCTTACTTTGATAAGCACCAATTCGGAGACCTTCTCGGTCGTTTTACAAGTGATGTTGAGACAGTATCCAATGCCTTGCAACAGTCCTTCTTACAGATTGTGAATGCTATTTTCACCCTTATTCTGGTCATTGCTATGGTCCTCTATCTCAACTTAACCCTTGGGTTAATCGTGATAGGATCTATTCCCATTACCTTCTTTGGTGCTCAGTTCATTATGAAGAAATCCCAGCCTTACTTTAAGCAACAAGCTGATGCGCTTGGAGCATTAAATGGGTTTGTTCAGGAAAATTTAAGTGGTTTTAACGTTTTAAAACTTTACGTGCGAGAAGAATCGTCACAGGAAGACTTCCGCGAAATTACTCGGCGACTGCAGAAAGTGGGATTTAAAGCGAATTTCATCTCTGGACTCATGATGCCGGTTCTAAACGCCATTTCCGATCTTACCTATCTTCTAGTTGCTCTTGTAGGTGCACTACAAGTCCTAGCAGGACGACTCACAGTCGGAAACATGCAGGCCTATGTCCAGTATGTCTGGCAAATCAATCAACCGATTCAAAACCTTAGTCAGTTGGCCAGTACACTGCAAAGCGCTAAGTCCTCACTCGATCGGGTCTTCCAGGTCTTAGACGAGCCAGACGAAGTGCTTGGTAAGAATGAAGCCCTTAAAAAGGATCTCACCGGACAGGTTAGTTTCAATCATGTTGATTTCCAGTATGTGGAGAATAAACCCTTGATCCGTGATTTTAACCTTGAGGTCAATCCTGGGGAGATGGTGGCCATTGTTGGTCCGACAGGAGCAGGGAAAACAACCCTCATCAACTTGCTCATGCGTTTTTACGATGTGACCAAGGGATCTATTACGGTTGATGGTTACGACATTCGTGATTTATCTCGCCAAGACTATCGCAAGCAGTTTGGGATGGTTCTACAAGATGCTTGGCTCTACGAAGGGACCATTAAAGAAAACCTCCGTTTTGGAAATTTAGATGCTACAGATGAAGAAATTGTCACTGCTGCAAAGGCTGCCAATGTTGACCATTTTATCCGGACCCTTCCGGGGGGCTACAATATGGAGATGAACCAGGAGTCTAGTAATATCTCTTTGGGACAGAAGCAGTTGTTAACCATTGCGCGTGCCCTTCTAGCTGATCCTAAAATTTTGATTTTAGATGAAGCAACCTCTTCAGTTGATACGCGTCTGGAACTCTTGATTCAAAAGGCTATGAAGAATTTGATGAAGGGGCGGACCAGCTTTGTCATTGCCCATCGCTTGTCTACTATTCAAGAAGCAGACAAGATCTTAGTTCTCAAAGAAGGTCAAATTATTGAACAAGGAAACCATGAATCGCTATTAGCTTCAAAAGGTTTTTACTATGAATTATACACCAGTCAGTTTTCTAAAAAAGAAGAAGTAGGATCATAAGCAACATCAAAAAGAGAGAATCATCGCTCTCTTTTTATTGTATTTATAATTGATAAAACGGAAATCCAACTGAAAAAAAGAGGGCCAAATCGGTCCTCTGAATAAATAAGTCTTTGGCTCGTCTAAAACTACTGAATGGCCTTCAGACATTACAAAAATATGCGATCAAACCAGATCTACCCAAACAAGCAAAAACTATCATCCCAATATGCACAATGACAGGATTTTGGCTCTAGAAAATTGCTTGGCTAGCTTATACACCAGAAATCGTCATTGAAAGGAAAGACAAGTCTATGGCGCAAGTCATCCTAATTTTTGATACGTCTTCCCTCTTGAATGATAGGATGATTATAAAGAGAATAGATTAATTGGAGAGTCATAAGAATCCATACAATTGGCTCGCAGAGAATAATTCCTAAATAGCTCGTTTGAGGGATAATAAGAATAACAAAAGCAATCTTCCCAAAAAGTTCAATAAAACTGGAAATAAGAGGAAGAAGTTTTTGTCCTAGTCCTTGAAGACAATTTCGATAGATTAAAAGTAAACTAAGAACTGGATAAAAAATCGAACTAATCTTAAGATATGCACTTCCATTTTGAATCAAATAAGGATCGCTAGAAGAAGCGATAAAGGAAACGAAACGTGCACTAAATAAGAAGAGCAGGCCGGATACTAGAAGCGACCAGAAGATGGCCAGTCGACTTCCGATGCTTATGCCTTTTACAATTCGATCTGATTGTTTCGCGCCGTAGTTTTGCGAAGTAAAGGTCGTGATAGAGGAAGAGATGGAGGCCAGAGGTAGCAGGGCAAAAGACATGATCCGTCTAGCAGCTGTTTGTGCACTGATGATGATAGTACCAAGCGAATTAACGGAAGATTGAAGAATGACGCTGCCGATAGAAACGATCGAATTCATCAACCCCATGGCCAATCCTTGACCAAGTAGATCAAGATAAAGGTCCTGGTTCCATTTAAAATGTTTCCTTTCAGGAAGGAGTATAGGTGCTTTCTTACGGATATAAAAGAAGCAGAGAATGGCTGAAAGACCTTGAGAGAGAATCGTTGCTAATCCTGCAGATTGAACCCCCATATGAAGATAAGTAATAAAAAGGAGATCCAGAATAATATTAACCAAAGCAGAAAAGAGAAGAAAACCTAATGCTGCTAAACTATTGCCAATAGCTCTCAGTAGTCCAGCAAAGAGATTTTAGGCAAAGCTAACACCTACACAGGAGACAATCATAGAAATATATTGATAGGATTGTGGGAGAATCTCTTTTGGAGTTCCTAACAGTTGCAGTAAGGGATACAGGCCTAAAAAACCTAGAAGCATCACTAGACTACTTAGAATAGCCCCCAAGATCCAGGTGGCAGCAACAGCTTCTTTAATTTTTTTAAAATCTCTGGCCCCATAGAAGCGAGCGATGACAACGCCCATGCCATTACCAACACCTAGGGTAAATCCTATAATCAGATCAAAAATTGCAGTGGTAGCCCCAACAGCCGCAAGAGCAGGTCCCCCTAAAAAGCGACCAACAATGAGAATGTCCGCAGTATTGTACAATTGCTGAAAGAGGTTAGACAATAAAATAGGAAAGGCAAAGCTCAAAAGAGCAGGGAGGATTGGACTGTGAACTAGGTCCACTGTGGCTTTCTTTTTCATACAGCCATTATAACAAGTTTAAAAACAGCAAACAAGGGGGGAAAAGGAGCGTAGCAAGAGCTCTCTCTTGAAAGCGCTTTGAATTTCTGCTATAATCGAAGCAGAAATGGAGGCTTTATGCGCTTAACCAGCCAATTAATCACTGAAACGTTCCCAGATCTGGATAAAGTCGAGCGGTTGAATACCGAGGCATTCCCTGAAGAGGAACGGATTCCTTTATCGGAGTTTTTACGCTATACGAACAATGATGATGCTCATTTTTTTGCTTTTTATAATGAGGAAGAATTTGTCGGGTTTGCCTTTGCTATTTCAAATGCCAAGGCCTTTTACGTCAGCTTCTTTGCCATTATGCCACACTTACGAAGCCATGGCTATGGTCAAGAAATTATTGAAAAATTAGTCGAGTTTTATCAACGGACCATGCTCTTAGAAGTTGAGCGATTAGATGAAGAATGTGATAATCTAGAACAACGACGGGCTCGGATGGACTTCTATTTGCGGAACGGCTTCAAACCAGCCAATGCCTTTTTAGAATACGATGACCTGAGTTTTGAGATTCTTTATCGAGGCGATCAATTTGATGAAGAGGCTTATCGGGACATCTTCCATAAACTGCAAGCAGAGAATTACTTTGATTTCCGGATTGAATACAGACGCTTTAGTGATCATTAGACATGATATAAAAAAGTTCTCAGCTAATTTGCAGAGAACTTTTTTTGGTTAGTAATTAAAGAAATAGTTCACGATACTCATGATTTGTGAAAAGAACCAAGACAGAAACAGAAAAGCTAAGAAAGCAGCATGCCATTTCCAATAGAGAGAAACTAGCCCAACCGTTTCTCGGATCCAAGCCGATGGGAGATAATAAAAAGCTGTTTTTGAACCGACACTGCGTCCAGGAATTTTTAATCGTCTCATAAAGACACAAGCCCGAAGAGCGTGAAAGGAATTGGTCACCACAAGGACACTCTTTCCTAGTCCCTGATCTTCAAGAATAGCCTTACTAAATGTTAGATTCTCAAAAGTCGTTCGAGAACGATTCTCGATCAGAATAGCATCCTTCTATACCTCCTGTTCCATCAGGTAGTTTGCCATAGCTTCCGCCTCTGAGATTAACTCATCAGCACCTTGCCCACCAGAAACAATTAGTTTTGGTCGTCCCTCGAACTGCTCATAGATAGTCTTTGCTTTAGTTAGACGCTGGGCCAAAAGTGGTGGTACTTTATCCCCAATTAGACCGGAGCCAAGGACGATGATAGCATCCGGCTCTTTACGAACGGGGAAGTAATTGCAAAAAGTCCCATATAAAACATAGGAGAGATAAAGAAAGGTCGAGTAAAAGAGGGCGAAGTCTGTTGGGTAAATCAAGATATCTTTTCCTGGGAAATCAGGAAGGAAATGTAGCGCCAAGGCGCCGATAATAAAGATCCCATATAGGAGTGAGAGGAGGTTAGCCAATCTTTTGCCTTCAAAAGACATCATTTGACGGCCGTTAAAAAGAAGAAAAACAGTTGAGAAAATAATACTGAGTAAAACAAGGATAGCAAGTACTGAAAAAACAATGATACCAATCTGCTGGTTAAACCAGAGCTCCGTACGAACAACGAGTAGAAGGGCAGAAATCAGGAGAAAAAGGCCGAAACTTATTGAAAAGAGGTAAGCATTGATCAGTCTTCTGCGGTCGTTCAAAAAGAAAAATAAAAAAATGGTAGCTGGAACCAACCAGAATATATTTAGAAACATGATGACTCCTAAATGTAGTAGTAGTTATATTGTAGCACAATTGACTAAAAGGTGCTCATTAACTCCACAATCGTTCAATATTGTTAAAAGCCTTAACTGCTAATTGAGAAAATCAATAGATTCAGAAAAAAAGAATTGCTGTGGTGGAAGAAAGCTGTTATACTAGATAAGATTGAAAAATGTAAAGGAGAACATATGTTACGAAAAGGTTCCTTAACAGGTTTGCTGTTATTTGGTATTTTCTTCGGTGCAGGGAATTTGATCTTTCCACCTGCGCTAGGTGCCCAGTCGGGTAGCCATTTTTGGCCAGCTATTGCTGGATTTGTCTTATCAGGAGTAGGGATTGCGATTATTACCTTGATCATTGGGACGCTTAATCCTAAAGGGTATATCCATGAGATTTCACGTAAAATCGCTCCTTGGTTTGCCATCGTTTATCTTGTAGCCTTGTATCTGTCTATTGGTCCATTCTTTGCCATTCCAAGAACAGCTACGGTTTCCTACGAGGTTGGGATCGCTCCCTTGTTGGGACAATCAAGTGGTAAACTGAGCCTCTTTATTTTCACCTTGATTTATTTCTGTTTAGCTTATTTGATTGCCTTGTATCCTTCTAAAATCCTAGATAGTATTGGTCGGATTTTGACACCAGTCTTTGCTATCTTGATCGTTGTATTGGTTGTCCTTGGTGCCCTCAAATACAGCGGACATGCGCCACAATCTGCAACAGAAGCTTATCAAGCGTCTGCCTTTGGTCAAGGTTTCCTTGAAGGGTATAACACCTTGGATGCTCTTGCTTCAGTAGCCTTTAGTGTGATTGCAGTAACTACCCTCAATCAACTGGGTTTTTCCAGCAAAAAAGAATACATTAAAACGATCTGGATTGTTGGAATCGTTGTAGCCATTGGCTTTAGTATTTTGTATATCGGTTTAGGATACCTTGGAAATCACTTCCCAATTCCAGCAGAAGTGATGGCATCTGATGCCAATAAGGGTGTTTATGTCCTCTCAGAAGCAACCAAGGCTATCTTTGGTCCAGTTGCTCAAATCTTCCTTGCAGGGATGGTGACGGTGACTTGTTTCACAACAACAGCTGGTTTGATCGTTTCAACAGGAGAATTCTTCCATAAGACCTTCCCTAAGATTTCATATAAGGTTTATGCGACACTTTTCACTTTGATTGGGTTTGCGATTGCCAACCTTGGTTTGAACGCGATTATTACCTTCTCATTGCCTGTTTTGATGATTCTCTATCCAATCACAATCACCATTGTGTTGATTGTGATTGTAAATAAATTTATCGACCTTTCAAAACCAGGGATGCAACTAACCATTTTTGCAGTTAGCTTGGTGGCGATTGCAGATGTTCTTGCAAGTACCTTCAAACTTTCAGGCTTAGCTACTATCATTAAAACTTTGCCATTTGCTACCCAATCCCTTCCATGGTTACTACCAGCAGTAGTTGGTATTGTCCTCTCTCTCTTTTTGCCAAATAAACAAAATGCAGCAGAAGAATAAGTAGAAAATTAAACTCCAAAGTTATGTGCTTTGGAGTTTTTATTTGGTTTTGAAACTAGTTTCTAAATGATCCTTTAGAAATCAAAGCGTAGCAGAAATTTTCAATTTAGGGATTTGAATGCTATACTAGGTGTAGCATATCAATATACGGAGTGTTTTATGAATCAAATCGTTTTCTCCTTTACTGTCTTTCTGGCAGGCATTCTCTCCTTTTTCTCTCCCTGTGTCTTTCCTTTACTTCCGGTATACATCGGCGTCTTGCTAGGAAGCGATCAGGAAAAATCCATCCAGCTTTTTGGGAAAAAGATTCGCTGGCATGGGATTGTAAAGACCTTGTGTTTTATCGCAGGTATTTCTGTTATTTTCCTCCTCATTGGTTTCGGGGCAGGTTTGCTTGGTCAAATCATGTACACCAATTGGTTCCGTTACCTGATGGGAGCCCTCATCATTATTCTTGGTCTTCATCAGATGGAAGTCTTTCATTTCAACTTCCTAGAGAAGCAGAAGACAATGGATTTCGGGGCCAACAAACAGAAGAATGAGTTGTTCTCCGCTTTTCTCCTTGGGCTTGGTTTTAGCTTTGGTTGGACGCCATGTATCGGTCCTGTTCTCGGCTCTGTACTTGCCTTAGCTGCATCAAATGGACAAGATGCCTTGATGGGAGCTCTTTACCTTTTCATTTATACATTAGGGATGGCCATTCCGTTTTTACTTTTGGCCTTAGCGTCTGGGATCGTTCTCCCATACTTTAATCGTCTAAAACCCCATCTCTTGTTACTAAAGAAGATTGGTGGCTTGATCATCATCATTATGGGGATCTTGTTGCTCTTGGGACAATTGAATAGCTTGTCTGCTATTTTTTCATAAATCAAATGGAGGTTTATTACCATGAAATTTATTAAATATACCTGTTTTTCAATCCTCTCACTCGCTTTACTGACCGCTTGTTCTATGAAGCAATCAAGTGAGACTAGTATGAACAATATGAATAACCAAACAACGACAAACACGACTACCAGTAAACATCCTTTGGTAGGAACAGAAGCGAGTGACTTTGAACTCAAAGACATGAAGGGGAATACAGTAAAACTTTCAGACTACAGAGGAAAAAAGGTTTATTTAAAATTTTGGGCTACTTGGTGTGGTCCTTGCCGGCAAAGTATGCCTGAACTCAATAAATTAGTTGAAGAAAAGGATCGGGATTTTGAGATTCTCACGGTTATGGCACCGGGAATGCAAGGTGAAAAAACAGAAGAAGAGTTTGTTGAATGGTTTGCCCAACAAGACTATCAATCAGTACCAGTTTTGTACAATCCTGACGGCTCTGCCTTCATAAATTACCAAGTTCGTTCGATCCCTACTGAAGTCTTTATCGATAGCCAAGGAAAGATTGGACATGTTCAATTAGGGGCTATTTCAAACGAAGATGCCAAGAAGATTATCAAAGAGTTGAAATAAAAAAATGAAGCTTTACGCTTCATTTTTTTATTAGTTGCTTGCACCTGAAGTAGCATCAGCAGCTCCGTGGCCGGCATCAGCTGAGTCAGAAGCACCTGAAGTTGCATCTGCATCACCATGACCAGCAGCAGGAGCAAATGGTCCGCTACCACCTACAAGGCGTTGACCTGTTGTTTGAAGATACCAGTCCAACCATGGTTGGAAGTTGAAGACGATCTCGTTGATACCAGCATAGGAACCATCTGGATAGTACATAGCTTGGTAGTTGTGAGTATTGATCACGCCTTCAGGAGATCCTGGAACAATGGTACGAACATATTCCTGGTTTCCATTGCGAAGAGTACCGATGACCCATTCAACGTTTTTCATACGTGCTGGCGGAAGTGAACCGTGAACAGTTGACATCCGGCTACCAGATTGCGGTGGCACGCGTTTCGCAAACATCGTATCTGGATCTTGGTGGGCATTGTTGTAGTATAGGAACTGGTTGTTGTCATCTGCATATGTCAATTCAAATGGCATAGCTTTTAGGAACATATCGATTTGATTAACAGTCAGGATACCATGGTCCAATTTGACATAAGTACCGCCTGATACAGCGCCTGTAATTTCTGCAACTTTTTCTACCCAATCTGGATCATCTGGATCAACTTCAGTGATAGTAGTAGCGATTGGTTTTCCGCAATCCAAATCTTCTGGTTCAATTGGTTTTGGTTTTTTCAATTTAGAAACGACTCCTACGTATTTAACAAAGTTATCTAAACAAGTTTCAAGGAATTTAACGGTTCCTTCGTTCGTGATGTTGCCATCTGCATCAAAAGCCTCTTTCGCTTTTCCAAGAAGGAATTCGTTCCCTGGAAGGGTATAGGCATTGACACCTGGAGCATCAAGAATCTTACGAAGGTGAACTTGAGCACGAGAAGTCCCTTGATCGTAGTAAGAGGCACCCACAATCATCACAGGTTTGCTTTCAAAAGGATGAACTTCATAAGAAAGCCATTCTAGAACAGATTTTAGACCTGCTGATATAGTATGGTTGTGCTCAGGTGTTGCAATAATAACACCGTCAGCGCGGGTAATTTTATTATTAAGGAGACGCAATTGGAAACTTTCGTCCCATTTTTCATCCTGGTTGAACATTGGAACATCATCAATCTCCAAAACTTCCAACTCAAATTTAATCTTAAATTGACGACGAATGAATTCCAAAAGTTTGCGGTTATATGATTGGTCGTAGTTCGATCCTACAAGTCCTACAAATTTCATGCTAGTATGTCTCCTATCTTACAAGTTTTCCCAGTCGAAGTCTTCGGCATCTTTGCGAAGCAATTCTTGAGCGTTGCGCAATTTTTCAGTCACTTTAACAAAGATACGGAAGTCATCAAAGATGGCATCCAATTTCTTGATGACATCAAGATCTACCAAATCACCATTTTGATCAAATGCTTGAAGAGAGTGAGAAAGCAAGAATTCGTCTGGAAGGACAGTTGCTTTGATTTCTGGTGAGTTCAAGATTTGACGAAGTTGCAATTGAGCACGAGACGAACCAAGTGTACCATAAGAAGCACCTGTAATCATCACTGGTTTACTTAGCAATGGGTAAATGCCATAAGATAGCCAAGCTAGTGCGCTCATTAAGACGGCAGGGATGGAATGGTCATATTCCGGTGTTCCAATGATAACGCCATCAGCTTCCTCGATTTTAGCAGCAATCTCTAAAATAGCTTCAGGGACTTGTTTGTTGGCTGGCTTGTTGAAGACAGGGATATCTTTAATCTCAACTAACTCAATCTCTGCCTTGTCTGCAAAATGTTTTTGCATATATTGAAGTAGTTGGCGGTTTGTTGAACGTTTGGAGTTTGTTCCAACGATCGCAATAAGTTTTGTCATGGAAATTCCTTTCTGAAAATAAAATTACAAATAATCATGAAGCCCACTAGTATAGGCGAGGCGACCTGACTGATAAACTAAAATAGCATCGATGCCAGGTAAGGTTTCAACAATCTTTAAAATGTCGGTCGGTTCTTCACCGAACAAGCGCGTTGTCCAAATTTCTCCGTCAACTGATCGATCAGAAATAATCGTGAGACTTGCCAATTCCGTTTCGACAGGATAGCCGGTTTGAGGATCAAAAATATGATGGAAGGACTGGCCGTCTACATCGAGGTGACGAACATATGTCCCTGACGTCACGACGGACTTATCTGTTACAGATAGAACTAGTAAATGTTCCCCTCTTGGTAGCTGAGGATTTTGAATCCCAATTCGCCAAGGGCGATGACTGACAGGGTTTAACCCAAGGGTAAGAATATTTCCGCCCAAATCAATTAAAGCCTGCTTAATCCCCTGACTTCTGAGATAACTAGCTAGTAAATCAGCACAATATCCTTTAGCTAGAGCGCCTAAATCAATTTTCATCCCTTTTCTTTTGAGAAAAACAGTTTGATGATCTGGATCTAAGCAAATCTGATGAGGATCTATGATTTTCAAGTTTTGTTCAATTTCCTCTTTGTCAGGCTTCCTTGCATCAGAAAAACCAATTCTCCAGGTTTGGACAAGTGCACCAATTGCGATATTTAAATGGCTTCCTTGGGCCTGACTGTGTCTAGTTCCTAGAGCAATCAGTGAAAAAAGATCAGGATGAACCTTTACGGGTTCAATGCCAGCCTTTCGATTGACCTCCATCAATTCAGAAGAAGGGTCATTGGCACTAAAGCGGTGCTCATAAGTTCGAAGGAGGGCAAAACAATTAGCCAGTATTTGGTCTGCTTGTTGATGAGAAATCGAAACGGTTATGGTGGAGCCCATTAGGCGTTCGGATCGACTAGTTAGTTCCACAAATAGTAAACCACCTTTCCAATATTCACCTACTTTAAGTTTATCAAAAAGAANGCAATTTCACAATCCCTCTAAGCAAATTTATTGACATATTTCAGGGATTATGCTGATAGTATTGAAAATATTATCACAAATTGTAAGCAAAAAATTTGGAAACGATATCATTTTCATGTTATAATTGTTAGGTAAATAAAATTAAAGGTAGGATTTTTTCTATGAGTAAAATCGTAGTTGTGGGTGCTAACCACGCTGGAACTGCATGTATCAACACAATGTTGGATAATTTTGGAAACGAAAATGAAATCGTTGTTTTTGACCAAAACTCAAACATCTCATTCCTTGGATGCGGAATGGCTCTTTGGATTGGTGAACAAATCGACGGACCTGAAGGCTTGTTCTATTCTGATAAAGAAAAATTAGAAGCTAAAGGTGCTAAAGTTTACATGAACTCACCAGTTCTTTCGATCGACTACGACAACAAGGTTGTGACTGCAGAAGTTGACGGAAAAGAGCACAAAGAATCATACGAAAAATTGATCTTTGCAACTGGTTCAACTCCAATCTTGCCACCAATTGAAGGTGTTGAAATCGTTAAAGGGAACCGTGAATTCAAAGCGACTCTTGAAAATGTACAATTCGTTAAATTGTACCAAAATGCTGAAGAAGTTATCAACAAACTTGAAGACAAGAGCAAACACCTTGAGCGTATCGCTGTTGTCGGTGGTGGATACATCGGGGTTGAGCTTGCTGAAGCATTCGAACGTCTTGGAAAAGAAGTCGTTCTTGTTGATATCGTAGACACTGTCTTGAACGGATACTATGATAAAGACTTCACACAAATGATGGCTAAAAACTTGGAAGACCACAACATCCGTTTGGCACTTGGTCAAACTGTTAAAGCGATCCAAGGTGACGGTAAAGTAGAACGCTTGGTAACTGACAAAGAAACATTCGATGTGGACATGGTTGTTCTTGCGGTTGGTTTCCGTCCTAACACAGCTCTTGCTGATGGTAAGATCGAACTCTTCCGCAACGGTGCCTTCCTTGTAGACAAGAAACAAGAAACTTCAATTCCAGGTGTTTACGCTGTGGGTGACTGTGCGACTGTTTATGACAATGCTCGTAAAGACACTAGCTACATCGCACTTGCATCAAACGCGGTACGTACTGGTATCGTAGGTGCTTACAACGCTTGCGGATATGAGCTTGAAGGAATCGGTGTACAAGGTTCTAACGGTATCTCTATCTATGGACTTCACATGGTTTCAACTGGTTTGACTCTTGAAAAAGCAAAAGCAGCAGGTTATAACGCTGTTGAAACTGGCTTCAACGACCTTCAAAAACCAGAATTTATCAAACATGACAACCACGAAGTTGCTATTAAGATCGTTTACGATCAAGATAGCCGTGAAATCCTTGGTGCTCAAATGGTATCACGCGATGCTGCAATTTCAATGGGTATCCACATGTTCTCATTGGCAATCCAAGAGCATGTAACAATTGAAAAATTGGCTTTGACTGACTTGTTCTTCTTGCCACACTTCAACAAACCATACAACTACATCACAATGGCAGCACTTACTGCTAAATAATGAAGTTCAAAAAAACGCTCACTAGGGCGTTTTTTTGATTATCTCATACTCAAGAGCTGTGAAAAATAGTATAATAAAGGCAATCAATCTTGGAGTTTAAGTGAATTTATGAAACAAAGTCAGCAGATCCAAAAAGAATTTCAAGCGAGCTCAAGTTCTATTCTAACTCAGGTTAGCAGAGGTGTTTTAGTGGGACTTGTAGTTGGCGCCATCGTCTCGAGTTTTCGTTTTTTTATTGAACATTTCTTTCATTTTGTGCAGGGGCTATATAAGGAACTAGGAAGAAGTCCGATCAATTGGGTCATCATTCTCTCTATGTATATTTTTATTATTCTACTAGCTAGCCAACTAATCAAAAAGAACCAAAATGTAAAGGGTTCCGGTATTCCACAAGTGGAAGCAGAATTAAAAGGATTGCTTCAAATAGACTGGTGGACTACCCTTTGGCAAAAATACATTTTAGGAACACTTTCAATTGCAAGTGGCTTAATGTTAGGTCGTGAAGGACCAAGTATCCAGCTTGGCGCTATGGGAGGCAAGGGGTTGGCTAAAAAACTTGCTCTTAGTCCAGTAGAAGAAAGGGCCTTGATTGCTAGCGGGGCCGCTGCGGGTTTGGCGGCAGCCTTTAATGCACCAATTGCGGGTCTTCTCTTTGTAGTAGAAGAAGTCTACCATCACTTTTCTCGGGTCTTCTGGGTATCTACCTTAGCTGCTAGTTTGGTAGCAAATTTTGTTTCTCTTAACATTTTTGGTCAAACACCTGTTCTAAATATGCCAGATCACATTCCCCATATCGATTTATCCAGCTATTGGATTTTCCTAGTCATGGGTGTTTTTCTGGGCGGAACTGGTTATTTCTATGAAATTACTGTTTTAAATATTGGTCGTGTTTATCAAAAGCTTGGTGCATATTTTAAGCTGGCTGTACCCTATTACCCATTCTTTGCCTTTCTTTTGATTTTACCGATCGGTTATTATTTTCCTCACTTACTTGGTGGTGGCAATCAGCTGGTTTTGAATTTAGCCCATGTCCCACTTAGTATCCAGACGCTCATCTTTTATTTTGGAGTGCGATTTATCTGGAGTATGATCAGTTACGGTAGTGGTCTTCCTGGTGGCATCTTCCTTCCTATCCTAGCTCTAGGCTCTGTCTTAGGAGCCTTGGTTGCTGCGGTGTTATTGCAGTTCGGTCTCATTCAGTCTAATCAACTGCCCTTGTTTGTCATTTTGGGAATGAGTGGTTATTTTAGTGCGATTTCGAAAGCACCCTTAACGGCTATGATTCTAGTGACCGAAATGGTTGGAGATATTCGAACCTTGATGCCGATTGGCTTGGTTACTTTGACAGCCTACATTACCATGGATCTACTAAAAGGAGCCCCCGTCTACGAGGCTATGCTAGAACAATTGATGCCTGAGGTGACCAGTGGTTCGGATGACTTAACCTTGATCGAAATTCCTGTATCAGAGAAAATAGCAGGTCGTCAAGTACGAGACTTGAACCTACCGAGAGACCTTCTAATCACTACTCACCAACATAATGGCAAAAATAGTACAGTGCATGGCAGCACCCGTCTCTATCTCGGTGATAGTATCTACCTTGTAGTAAAAGAGACAGACATTGGTCGGGTGAAAGAGTTGCTCCTCTAAATCGTTTTATTAAAGTTTTCTGACAATTGTTGAAAAATGAGAAAATCTTTGTTATAATAGACCACGTAAATAACGAATCCAGGAGAAAAGAACCATGAAAAAACTTGCAGTAGCACTTTTATCTGTTGCTTTATTAACAGGATGTGCCAATTCATCCTCAAATAAAACCACCTCAAAAAGTTCCTCATCGACAGTGACCTTGTCTAAAGAAGACCAAAAAGCTTTGGATCAGGCGACAAGCGAATACAAGGAGTTTGTGCAAGGCCAAATTGATCAATTGTTAAAAGACACAGAAGAATTTCAAAGAGTCCTCAAAAGTGGTGATTTAGAAGAAGCGAAGAAGGTCTATCCTTTGATTCGGATGTCTTATGAACGTTCTGAACCAATCGCTGAAAGCTTTGGAGAGTCTGATGTCAAGATCGACTTCCGACTTGTTGACTATGTTGACGAAAACAAATCAGAAGAAGGTTGGTCTGGCTTCCACCGTATTGAACGCATCTTGTGGGAAGAAAATACGACCAAGGGTACTGAAAAATATGCAGAGCAATTGGTCAATGATATCAAAGAACTGAAAGCTAAGATTGCTACTGTAGAAGTAACGCCAGATATGATGTTGACAGGGGCGGTTGACCTCTTGAATGAAGTGGCTACACAAAAGATCACTGGGGAAGAAGAAATCTTCTCTCATACAGATCTCTACGATTTCCGTGCCAATATTGAAGGAGCTGAGAAAATCTTTGCTCTCTTCAAACCTCTCATTGAGAAGAAGGATGCCAAGCTAGTGAAAACTCTTGAGACAGAATTCAAGGCTGTGAATGACTTGTTAGACAAACATATGACGGATGAATCCAACTATAAATCATATACAGATCTAACAGAAGAGGATACCAAAGAACTAGCGGAAGCAGTAACGAAATTGGGGGAACCTCTCTCTCAAATGGGAATCATTTTAAACGGTAAATAACAATGACAAAAGACGAAAAATTTTTTGAAAAGAAAATGGATCGTCGCGAATTTCTGAAAAAAGCAGGTATTGGGGGAGCAGGCTTAGCACTTGGTCTATCCGGTGCTTCTGCTTTTTTCGCTAATAAGGAGCAAGGATCCAAGAATATCGCGGACGGTCAAGAAGAGATTAGTTTTTATGGCAAGCACCAGGCGGGGATTACAACCGCCATGCAAAAAAACATTTATTTTGTGGTGCTAGACCTCCATACAAAAGATAAAGAAGAAATCATCCAATTATTTAAGGATTGGACGGACTATAGTGAGAAGTTGGTCAACGGAGACTTAGTCAAAAAAGATGGATCCAACGCTCTCTTGCCACCAAGTGATACAGGTGAAACAGTTGGACTAAATCCTTATCGCCTCACCTTAACCTTCGGTGTTTCGGCTAGTTTTTTGACAAAATTAGGACTTGAGAAGAAACGTCCTAAACTCTTCCGAGATTTGCCAGCTTTTCCTAAGGAACAGTTGAGAGAGAAGTATACGGGTGGTGATATCGTTATCCAGGCTTGTGCAGATGATGAGCAGGTGGCCTTTCATGCCGTCCGCAACCTAATCCGCAAAGGACGCAATAAGGTGACTATGAAGTGGAGTCAATCAGGCTTTGCTGCTATTGGGGATCGCATGGAAACACCGAGAAACCTCTTTGGTTTTAAGGATGGAACTGCCAATGTCACGACAGAGAAAGATTTTGATAAGGTAGTCTGGTCTGATAGTCAAGACTGGATGAAAAACGGCTCTTATATGGCTGTCCGCAGGATTATCATGCACTTAGAGACCTGGGACCGCACTAACCTACAGGAGCAAGAAAACACCTTTGGACGCTATAAAGAAAGTGGTGCACCGTTTGGAAAGAAAAACGAATTTGACGAAGTAGATCTTTCCCTCCTACCTGTTGACTCACATGTCCGTTTGGCCAAAGAAGTGGATTTACCCATTTTGCGCCGCTCTTATTCCTACTCTGATGGGATTGATCCGAAAACGGGGCAGTTTGATGCTGGATTACTCTTTATTGCCTTCCAAAAGGATCCAGACAGCTTTGTAAAAATTCAAACCAATCTTGGGGCAGTCGATAAGATGAATGAATACGTGACCCATATTGGCAGTGGCCTCTTTGCCTGCTTTGGAGGTGTGAAGAAAGGAGGCTACATTGGTCAAGACTTATTTGAATAAACTTCTAGTTGTCTTTGTAGCCTGTCTCTTTTTCATCGTATCGCCTGTCAAAGCAGAATCTTATAGCGATCTTTTTATCAAAATTACCGACGCGACGACAGCAGTTCGGGACAAGGATCAAGAGAAGGCTCACACGCTAGTAGCAGAGATAAAAGAAGAGTTTCTGAAGAAAGCCAATCATGATTCCAAGGCAGGAAAAGAAGTCCAGAAAAGTCTGGACTTGGAAGGCGAGATCACAGAAAAGCAATTGGTGACTGTCTCCACTTCCTTGCTAGCCTTTGAAAAAGAGCAAAATCCAGTCGATCTGGATGCTGAAAAGGAAAAGCTAGAAACTCGCTTACGACCTTACTTTGAGAAGCTTCAAGAATCCATCACTGCAAAGGATCTCCAAGCAACACGTAAGGCCTACGCTGATTTAAACAATACCTGGACCCGGAATGAAGCAGTTGTCAGAGATCATAGTACCGCTTATTACGGAAAGGTAGAAACAGCTATCTCCTTCTTGAGAAGTGCGATCGAAACAGAGCCTACAAACTTTGACTCCATCCAATCTTCTTACAATGACCTAAAGAATGTACTAGATCAATTTATCAGTGGGGAAAAGATCGAGGAAACCTCCACCAATCTGACCCTTTCAGACGGGATTAAGCTCCTCAAGAAAGCTCTTAGTCTCTTCCAAGCCAATGACACTAGCCAGGCTAGTCAAGTGATGAAAGAGTTCATTACCATTTGGCCAACGATCGAAGGGGACGTCAGCACGACCAATCCAGCCCTCTATACCCGAGTGGAAAGCCAAAGTCCAGTCATTATGGTCAAGGGGAATGAAAGCAAGTATCAAAAGCAATTGGAAGCTCTGATTCGGGATCTGTCTGCCATTGATACCACTGCCTCTTATTCGGCGATTGACGCCATGTTGATCCTCTTGCGTGAAGGAGTCGAAGCGCTCTTAATTGTCATGGCCTTAGTGACCGTTCTCAAGTCAGCTAAATTGACCAAAGGCCTGAAATGGGTATATGCAGGGGCTATTTTAGGTATCCTGGCCAGTGCCGCCATTGCAGTTGCTCTTCAATTCTTATTCCCAGCTGTTACTTCAGCTTCCAACCGTGAGGTGATCGAAGGGGCAGTAGGGATCATCGCAGTATGGATGATGATTGTCATTGGGATCTGGCTACATCGCAAGTCCTCTGTTCAAAAATGGAACCAATTCATGGAGACGCAGATGAAGGCTGTGACTGCAACTGGAAGTTTCATTTCTATGTTTGCTCTCAGTTTCTTAGCTGTCTTCCGAGAGGGAGCTGAGACCATTCTTTTCTATGTAGGGATCTTACCCCGTATTCGTTCCTTTGATTTCTTCCTAGGGATCGGCTTGGCTCTTGCAGTTTTAGCCATTCTTGCTATTCTCATGACCAAGGCAAGTCATCTGGTCAAGCCACATAAGATTTTCTTCCTCTTGACTTGGATGATTTATGCCCTGGCCTTTAAGATGCTAGGGGTGAGCCTACACGCCCTCCAATTAACCAATATGCTTCCCAACCATATCTTGAGTAATTTCCCAACCATTGATTGGGCAGGGATCTACCCGAGCTTGGAAGTTCTGAGTTGCCAAGTTTTATTCGTCCTGATTATCGGGATTGTGACGGTGAAGCAGCATGAAAAATGAAGATAGAAGGCTCACGATTGTAGAGCATTTAAGCGAGTTTAGACGACGCTTCATCGCTTGCATCCTTTGTTTTTTCCTTGTCTTTTGTGGAGCCCTCTTGTTTTCTGATCAGCTTTATGCCTACTTGACGGCTGGCTTTCGGGAAAAACTCTTGGTTCTCGGACCGAATGACATTCTAAGCATCTATCTGCAATTGGCAGGTTTAATGGCTTTTACCATCACCCTGCCCTTCACCCTCTTTCAAGTCTGGCAATTTGTAAAGCCAGCATTGAGAAAAGGAGAAGCAGGGGCTATTCTGCTCTATGTGCCAGCTAGTTTGATTTGTTTCTTACTAGGCTTATTCTTCGGCTATTATCTGGTTAGTCCAGCTATCTTAGAAGTCCTATTGAAGTTGGGACAAGGCCAGTTTACCATCCAGTTAACGGCACAGAACTACTTGACCTTCGTCTTTCATACGACCGTGCCTCTGGGTGTCTTATTTGAATTGCCGGTCCTTGTAGCCTTTTTGACCTCGATTCATATCTTAACGCCAGACTGGTTAAGGCGCTATCGCCGAATAGCCTACTTTCTATTGCTAGTACTAGCCGTCATCCTGACCCCTGCTGATTTTATCAGTGACCTAGCAATGACTATGCCTCTTATCTTGCTCTATGAAGTGAGTCTAGGTATCAGTCGCATTATCTATAACCGCATACAAAAAAGGAGATAAATATGGGAATTTTACGTGATATCGGAGCACCAGGTCTGATTATTATTATCCTGGGAGCCCTCTTAATCTTTGGACCAAAGCGTTTGCCTGAGTTGGGTCACTCACTTGGAAAAATGTTCTCTGAATTCAAGTCAGCCGTCAACAATGGTGCCACTGAAAAAGAAGAGGACAAAGAAAAGACTGATAAACTCGAAGAATAATTGCTTTCTTTTCATGATATTTTCTGACAGAACGATCTTGTCTTCTTTCATTTTACATAATAGCAAAAGCAGGAGGATAGAGTTAAAACGATATCTGAGTAAGAATCCTGCTTTTTGTTATTTTTGAACAGTCTGAAAATTTTTGTAAATTACAAATTGAAAACAAATCAAAATTTGATAGCGTTTTCCTTGAATCTAAAATAGGCCAGGAGTATAATGGAGGGTGGAAAAAGTACATTAAAAAGGAGTGTGTCATGATGATCATTAGTGTGATTTTTGCTGTAGCTTACTTCTTGCTGGTTGCCCTTGTTGCGGCTCTTGTTTTCCGAGCGATAGGAAAAATATTTGAGCTCTTCGATGGTTACCTGATGTACCATTAAGAGAGAAACAAGCCCACTCACTATGAGTGGTTTTTTACTATTAGACGGGAGATGATGATGAAAACTGAATATGAAAAGATGATTGCTGGTGAGTTCTACAGTCCCATGGATCCAGAATTGAGGAGGTTGGCGCAAGAAGCTCGGACCAAGCAATTTGCCTTTAACCAAGAAGCAGATGGCGTAAAACGAAGCCAAATCATAAAAAGTTGGTTCGGGTCCACTGGGGAGAATCTTTCCCTACACCCTTTTTTGGCTTGTGATTATGGGGTGAATATCCACTTGGGAGAGAACTTTTATGCCAACTGGAACCTAACCATGCTAGATGTCTGCCCGATTAGGATTGGGAAGAACGCCATGATCGGTCCCAATTGCCAATTTCTCACTCCTCTTCATCCCCTGGATCCACACGAACGAAATGCAGGAAAAGAATATGGTGCTCCAATAACGATTGGAGATAACTTCTGGGCAGGTGGAGGAGCCATCATTCTTCCAGGTGTTACCCTAGGCGATAATGTCGTCGTCGGAGCAGGAGCTGTGGTGACAAAATCCTTTGGGGATAATGTAGTCTTAGCAGGAAATCCGGCCAGAATCATCAAGGAAATCGAGGTGAAAGAATGAGGTTTTACTTTATCGGAGGCCTCGGTAGCAACGAGAATCATATGACTGAATTTGCTCAATGCTTTCCATTCCCCATCACGTATCTAGATCCCTATAAGGTGAAACTGGAATCTGCAAAAGATTTAGTAGATTGGTTTGAAGCCCATGCGCATACTAATGAAAATACTTGTATCATTGCCCATTCACTGGGCGGAGATTTGGCTCGCTACCTAGCATCGAAAATACCACAAATGTCTCACCTGGTCCTCCTTGACGGTGGCTATCTTGACATGGACCAAGTCCTACCACTAGAGCAGGAACTAGAAGAGACACTCGCCTATCTGAAGCAACAGGTATTTTCATCTCTAGAAGAAGCGGTTGCGAGTGAACTTGGAGATAGGGACAATCCTTCGCCATCGACGATAAAGGCCATCCAGTCCAGTTATCGCTGGAATTCTGATCTCCATCATTATGAACTGGATTTAGATCCACAAGCTGTTCTTTCCTTGCTGAGACTCAGACGTGATCTCCGATCTTTTCAAGTTCCTCTCACAGATACAAAGGCCTTATTTATCGGTCCTAAATACGAAGAAGAACCCTATTGGAGAGCTCAAGCACTCGAGACATTAGATCCCTCTATCAAGAAGGTATTCTTAATGGATCTCGGTCACGATTTTTATACAGCAGTCCCTGATCTTGTCAGCAAAGAAATCAGCAATTGGATTGGCATTTGTTCATAAATAACTCATATACAGAAGTTATTCTAAATAATAGTCTAGTGATTTCCGAACATTATTTAGATAATCGACGTTCTAATTGAATCGACTCCGTATCTTTGTTATAATCTTGAATGGAAACGTCGAAAGGCGTAGTGATGACCCATCACGATTTAAAATTTAGAAACGAGATTTCAATCCGTATGTTAAACGAATTTCCAATCTTTGATTACGAAGATATTCAATTAATCCCTAACAAGTGCATTATCAAAAGTCGTGCAGAAGCTGACACCACAGTTCAGTTTGGTAAGCACACTTTCAAGTTGCCAGTCGTACCTGCCAACATGCAGACCATCCTCGATGAGGACGTAGCTGAGCAACTGGCTAAAGGGGGATATTTTTACATTATGCACCGCTTTGACGAAGATGGACGCATTCCCTTTATCAAACGTATGCACGATCAGGGATTAATCGCTTCTATCTCAGTTGGAGTAAAAGACTATGAGTACGACTTTGTGACTCAACTCAAGGACGATGCCCCTGAATACATCACCATCGATATCGCTCACGGTCACTCAGATAGTGTGATCCAAATGATCCAGCATATCAAGAAGGAGTTGCCAGATACCTTTGTCATCGCAGGAAATGTCGGAACACCTGAGGCCGTTCGTGAGTTGGAAAATGCTGGAGCGGATGCTACCAAGGTCGGGATCGGTCCTGGTAAGGTCTGCATCACCAAAGTGAAGACTGGCTTTGGTACTGGCGGTTGGCAGTTAGCAGCCCTTCGTTGGTGTTCAAAAGCAGCTCGCAAGCCGATTATTGCGGACGGGGGGATTCGGACGCACGGAGATATTGCTAAATCCATTCGCTTTGGTGCTAGCATGGTCATGATTGGCTCGCTTTTTGCAGGACACATTGAAAGCCCAGGTAAAACCGTTGAAGTCGACGGGGAATCCTTTAAAGAGTATTATGGATCTGCTTCCGAGTACCAAAAAGGGGCCTATAAAAATGTTGAAGGTAAGAAAATCCTTCTTCCAGCCAAAGGTCATCTGCAAGATACCTTGACAGAGATGGAGCAAGACTTGCAAAGTTCTATTTCCTATGCTGGAGGCCGCAAGGTTGCTGATCTGAAGCATGTCGATTATGTCATCGTAAAGAACTCTATCTGGAATGGTGACTCTCATTAAAACTACAATTACTTATTTATCTTGCGAATTGGCGCAAGGTCTCTACAAGGTGCCGGAACACCTAACAATAAGTAAGTCTAAGATTGATGCAGGGATTCCTGTATTCACTAGAGGCTTACTTGGTAAGTCTCTATTTTTGTTCCAAAGAGTTTAGGAGAAAACATGAAATTATTAGAAGAACGTATTTTAAAAGACGGAAATGTCTTGGGGGAGAATATCCTTAAGGTCGATTCCTTCTTGACCCACCAAGTGGATTACCAGCTGATGAAAGAGATTGGGAAGGCATTTGCGAATCGTTTTAAAGATGCTGGACTGACCAAAGTTGTCACCATTGAAGCTTCCGGAATCGCTCCAGCCCTCTATGTCGCAGAAGCTTTGGAACTTCCTATGATTTTCGCTAAAAAAGCGAAGAATATTACGATGAATGAAGGGATTTTGACAGCAGAAGTCTATTCCTTTACCAAGCAAGTGACCAGTACCGTTTCCATTGCTGGCAAGTTTTTATCACCAGATGATCGCATCTTGATCATCGATGACTTTCTAGCAAATGGCCAAGCAGCTAAAGGCTTGATCCAGATTATCGAACAAGCTGGTGCCAGTGTAGAAGCGGTTGGCATCGTCATTGAAAAATCCTTCCAAGAAGGCCGTGGACTGTTAGAAGAACTCGGCTACCCAGTTGTATCCCTAGCTCGTTTGGACCGTTTTGAAAATGGTCAAGTTGTATTCAAGGAGGCAGACATCTAATGCAAAAGCAAGAAAACCATTCACAGGCAGCCATTCTAGGCTTGCAGCACCTATTGGCCATGTATTCGGGTTCTATTTTAGTGCCAATCATGATTGCGGGTGCTTTGGGCTATAATGCCCACCAACTAACCTATCTGATCTCTACAGATATCTTTATGTGTGGGGTCGCCACCTTCCTGCAATTGCAGTTAAACAAATATTTCGGAATTGGTCTTCCGGTCGTACTTGGGGTGGCCTTCCAATCTGTGGCACCTCTTAGCATGATTGGGGCTAGCCATGGTAGTGGGGCTATGTTTGGAGCCTTGATTGTTTCAGGTATTTACGTCGTTCTGGTCTCAGGTTTCTTCTCTAAAATCGCCAACCTCTTCCCATCTATTGTGACAGGATCTGTCATTACCACAATCGGTTTGACCTTGATTCCAGTTGCGATTGGGAACATGGGAAATAATGCAGCAGAACCAACGGTTCAAAGTTTGATCTTGGCCGTGATTACCATTCTCATCATTCTCGTGGTTAATATCTATACGACAGGCTTTATCAAATCCATCTCTATTTTGATTGGGTTGATCGTTGGGACAGCTATTGCAGCTTCTATGGGCTTGGTGGACTTCACGCCCGTGGATCAAGCCCCTATTCTTCATGTTCCAACACCGTTCTTCTTTGGAGCTCCTAAGTTTGAAATCACCTCAATCGTTATGATGTGTATCATCGCAACTGTTTCAATGGTGGAATCGACTGGTGTTTATCTTGCACTTTCAGATATTACAAAAGATCCGATTGATAGCACGCGCCTCCGTAATGGATACCGCGCTGAAGGGTTGGCCGTACTTCTCGGTGGTATCTTCAATACCTTCCCTTACACTGGATTCTCACAAAACGTAGGCTTGGTGAAATTGTCTGGTATCAAGACTCGTCTTCCAATTTACTACGCAGCTGGTTTCCTCGTTCTCCTTGGTCTCCTTCCTAAGTTTGGAGCTTTGGCGCAAATCATCCCAAGCCCAGTACTTGGTGGAGCCATGCTGGTTATGTTTGGTTTTGTATCCATTCAAGGGATGCAGATCCTTGCACGTGTCGATTTCGAACACAATGAGCACAATTTCCTCATCGCAGCTGTATCGATTGCAGCAGGAGTCGGTTTGAACAATAGTACCCTCTTTAACGGCCTTCCAAGTGCATTTAAAATGTTCTTTGCAAATGGAATTGTCGTTGCCAGCGTCTTGGCAATCATTCTGAATGCCATCTTGAATCGCAATAAAAAATAATCTTAAAGAACTGAGGATTCGTTTGATCTTCAGTTCTTTAATTTTTTGACATTTAAGGTGACATATAGTAGAGTGGTAAGAGAAAATTTCAAATTGACAAGAAGAGAGTATCATCCGTGTATCTAACCCATCATTTTAAAGAGCGCTTGCGCTTGTTTATCAGTCTATTTGTTCCTCTCCTGGTCTATCAACTAGCTAACTATTCAGCCAGTTTTGTGGATACAGCCATGACAGGGCAATACAATACTTTGGACTTAGCCGGAGTGTCAACCGCCACTAGTTTGTGGAATCCCTTTTTTACCTTTTTAACAGGGATTGTATCTGCTTTAACTCCCATTATTGGTCATCACTTAGGGCAGGGGAATAAAAAAAGAATCGCTTCTGATTTTTATCAATTTATCTATCTCTCTTTCATGATGGCTGTCCTCTTGATCGCTTTTGTCTTGTTGATTGCACCAATTGTCTTAAGTAAAATTGGTTTAGAAAGTGTCGTAGAGGGGATTGCAACCCATTACTTAGCCTTTCTCTCTCTTGGAATTTTGCCTCTCTTACTCTTTAGTGTGGTCCGTTCCTTGCTAGATACATTGGGACTTACTCGTTTGTCCATGTATCTCATGTTGCTCTTATTACCTCTAAATGCTAGCTTTAACTATATGTTGATTTATGGAGCTTTTGGTCTACCTGAGCTAGGAGGAGCAGGAGCGGGACTAGGGACATCTTTGGCCTACTGGGTCCTTCTCATCATTGCCTTTTTGATCCTTTTCAAACATCCGAAAGTAGCCATCTACCAACTATGGAAAGTTCAACCCCTCAATCTCAAAGAGATGAAAGAGACGATTCGCCTGGGCTTACCGATTGGTGGGATTGTGTTTGCAGAAGTCATCATCTTCTCAGTAGTGGGCTTGCTCATGGCTAAATTCCCATCTATGACCATTGCCAGTCACCAGTCAGCCATGAATTTTTCAACTCTTATGTACGCTTTTCCAGCTAGCATTTCCAATACCATGGCTATTATTGTGTCCTACGAGATTGGGGCTGGGCGTCCCGATGTTGTACGTCAATATTGCCGGATTGGACGATGGACAGCCTTTGGTTTTGCCTTCTTTACCCTTAGCTTCCTCTATCTTTATCACTATCAAGTAGCAGGGCTCTATGGCACTGAGCCGGAATTTATCCACCAGACAGCTATTTTCATGACCTATAGCCTACTTTTCCAAATAGCGGATACGGTCGCAGCACCGATCCAAGGGATTCTACGCGGTTACAAGGACACCACCGTTCCCTTCTTGCTCGGAGTTTTTAGCTACTGGTGTGTCTCTATTCCATTGGGGATCTTTTTAGACCATGTCACCAACCTAGGTCCGTATGCTTACTGGATTGGCTTAATTTCCAGCATTGTCGTTAGTGGTATTTGTTACCAGATGCGTCTATGGCAGATTCAGAAGAAATACCAAGTTTCTTAAAAGAGGCTGGGACAAAAGTCCTAGCCTCTCAATTGTCTTTGGATTATCAAGCAAAACGCAGTGGTTGAGTGGGCTCTACTACGCTGATTTCATTAGCTTTTACAGCCCTACTCAACTGTGCGGAGGTGGGACGGCGAAATCGAATTCTAACGAATGACCGATTTCTGTCCCACTCTCTTATTTAGTGCGCATTTCACCTTGAGGGAAGTAAGTTCCTTCAGGCATATCATTGATGATGACGTGAACGGCAGATTGGGGAGCACCTGTATTCCGAACAACAGCTTCGGTTACTTCCTTGGCCAAAGCTTTCTTTTGTTCTAATGTGCGTCCTTCGAATAAATCAATTCGTACAAATGGCATCGTGCCACCTCCTCTATCTATCTTAGGTCTATTTTATCATATTTTGGGATACAAAGCTCAGCAAAATTATGGTAGAATTATAATGAAACACATTTTAGAGAGAACAAAAGGAAAATGGCACAATTATATTATAAATATGGGACGATGAATTCTGGTAAGACCATCGAAATTTTGAAGGTAGCCCATAATTATGAAGAGCAAGGAAAAAGCGTCGTTATCATGACCTCAGCAATCGATACGCGCGATGGATTTGGAGTTGTTTCTAGTCGGATTGGTATGAAACGGGAAGCTATCGCCATTGAAGACGATTCAGACGTCTTCGGTTATATCCAAAGTCTGAAAGAGAAACCCTACTGTGTCTTGGTCGATGAAGCACAGTTTTTGAAACGACACCATGTCTATGACTTAGCTAGAGTTGTAGATGAACTAGATGTGCCGGTTATGGCTTTTGGCCTCAAAAATGATTTCCGAAATGAACTCTTTGAAGGTTCTAAACATCTCCTCTTATTGGCAGACAAGATCGAGGAGATTAAGACCATCTGCCAATACTGTTCACGCAAGGCGACCATGGTCTTGCGCACGCAAGCGGGTAAACCCGTCTATGATGGAGAGCAGATCCAGATCGGTGGACACGAGACCTATATCTCCGTTTGCCGTAAACATTATTTTGCACCACTGATAGCATCTAATAAGGATCAAGACTATGACCATTGAACTAAGGGATATTACAAAGAAAAATTATTTTGATGTTTTAAATCTAGAAGTTCAGCCAAGCCAAAGGAATTTTATTGCATCCAATTCCATTAGTTTAGCTGAAGCCTATGTATATGATAAAAATGGTGATTTTATAGCTCCCTTAGCAGTTTATGATAAGGAAGTATTAGTTGGTTTTGTTATGATTGCCTATGACCGGAAAATTGGGATCAGCAAGGGAAACTACTTGTTATTTCGTTTTATGATAGATCAACACTTTCAAGGTTTAGGCTATTTTAAACCGACTATGGATGCAGTCATTGACTTTGTTTCTTCAGAGCCAGCTGGAAAGGCAACAAGTCTTTGGTTATCTTATGAACCAGAAAATAAACATGCGAGATCTTGCTATCTCCATTATGGATTTAAAGAAACTGGCCAAGTCATAGAAGACGAAATTGTAGCAATCTATGATCTAACAACCAAGAATTAAGGAGCAAACATGAATATCTATGATCAACTACAAGCTGTAGAAGACCGATACGAAGAGTTAGGAGAATTACTGAGTGATCCAGATGTGGTCTCTGATACCAAACGTTTTATGGAGCTTTCAAAAGAAGAGGCTTCCACTCGTGACACGGTGACAGCTTACCGAGAATACAAACAAGTCCTCCAAAATATCGTCGATGCTGAAGAAATGATCAAGGAAGCAGGCGGCGATGCCGATTTGGAAGAAATGGCCAAGCAAGAGCTGAAAGATGCCAAGGCTGAAAAAGAAGCCTACGAAGAAAAACTAAAGATTTTGCTTCTTCCAAAAGATCCAAACGACGACAAGAACATTATCTTGGAAATCCGTGGAGCAGCAGGAGGGGACGAAGCCCAGTTGTTTGCTGGTGACCTCTTACAGATGTACCAAAAATACGCGGAAAGCCAAGGCTGGCGCTTTGAAGTCATGGAAGCTTCCTACAATGGCGTCGGTGGGATCAAAGAAGTAGTAGCTATGGTCTCTGGGCAATCTGTCTACTCAAAACTCAAGTATGAATCAGGTGCCCACCGGGTACAACGCGTTCCTGTGACGGAAAGCCAAGGTCGTGTCCATACCTCTACAGCAACGGTTCTGGTCATGCCAGAAATCGAAGAAGTTGAGTACGACATTGATCCAAAGGACCTTCGGATTGACATCTACCACGCATCTGGTGCGGGTGGACAGAACGTCAACAAGGTCGCAACAGCCGTTCGGATCGTCCACTTGCCTACCAACATCAAGGTAGAGATGCAGGAAGAACGGACCCAACAGAAGAACCGTGAAAAGGCCATGAAGATCATCCGTGCGCGTGTAGCTGACCACTTTGCTCAGATCGCCCAAGACGAGCAGGATGCTGAGCGGAAGTCTACCATCGGTACTGGTGACCGGTCAGAGCGGATCCGGACTTACAACTTCCCTCAAAACCGTGTGACGGATCACCGGATTGGCTTGACCCTTCAAAAATTGGATACCATCTTATCTGGTAAATTGGATGAAGTGGTCGATGCTTTGGTCTTGTATGATCAAACTCAAAAACTAGAAGAGTTGAACAAATAATGTTGTTGGGACAATTGTTAGCCCAGTATGAAGAAGCCTTAATAGCAGTTGGAGAGGAAGCAGAAAGCCTCTCCTTCGTATATCGTGCTTTAAAAAACTGGACCTTTACGGACTTTGTCCTTGCCTTGCAAAAAGAAGTGGAAGCAGAGGATCAAGCCTTGCTTCAATCCATCTTTGAGCAGTTGAAACATCACGTACCTGCCCAGTATATTATTGGAAGCGCAGAATTTTGTGGCCATGTTTTTACAGTTAATGAGCGCGTGCTGATTCCTCGACCTGAAACAGAAGAACTAGTAACCCTCATTCTTGAAGAAAACGATCAGGAATCCTTACGAGTTCTGGATATCGGAACTGGAAGTGGTGCCATTGCCATTAGCTTAGCCCTTGCTAGACCTAATTGGCAGGTTCAAGCTAGTGATGTGTCAGAGGACGCTTTAGCTCTTGCTCAAGATAATGCCCAGCAGTTAGAAGCAGTCGTGTCCTTTAAAACATCAGATGTACTGGATGAACTAGAAGATCCTTACGATCTGATTGTTTCCAACCCACCCTATATCTCTCGAGAAGATGTAGAAGAAGTTGGAGCCAACGTTTTAGCCTCTGAACCACACTTGGCTCTCTTTGCTGATCGTGATGGCTATGCTATCTATGAAAAGATTGCTCAACAAGCACCGAGTGTATTAAGACCAGAAGGAAAGATCTATCTAGAAATCGGCTATAAGCAAGGTAACAAGGTAAAAGAGCTCTTTCAAAAGGCATTTCCTGATAAACGAGTTCGTGTGCTAAAAGACCAATTTGGACAAGATAGAATGGTAGTGGTAGACAATGGATCCATTTAAGAAAGAATTAGAAGCTGGTCATGCAGTTGTCTTACCGACTGAGACTGTCTATGGCCTCTTTGCAAAGGCACTGGATGAAGCAGCGGTTGATCAGGTATACGCTCTTAAGCAACGCCCTCGTGAAAAGGCTATGAACCTCAATATTTCCAGCGAAGATGATATTCGATTTTATTCTAAAAATCAGCCACCTTATCTATCAAAACTAATCGCAACCTTTTTACCAGGTCCCTTAACCATCATTCTCGAAGCCAATGAAGAGGTACCAGCTTGGATTAATTCCGGGATGTCTACGGTTGGTTTTCGGATGCCAGCTCATCCAAAAACATTGGAATTAATTCGTAAAACGGGTCCCTTGATCGGACCTTCTGCCAATCTCTCTGGGAAAGCTAGTGGGACCCAGTGCCAGCAAATTCTTAAAGAACTTGGTCATGGAGTGATAGGACTTGAAGACGATAGCTTTCTAACTGGTCAAGATTCGACTATTTTAGACTTATCTGGCGACAAGGTAAAGATTCTACGTCAAGGAGCTATTACACGACAAGATATCCTTGCCAAGATACCTGCAATCCCTTTTGAGGAGGTCTGATATGCTACGCTCTTTAAAAGAAACAGATGTTGCATCTATTTATGAGATTAACAAAGAGGCTTTAGGTTATGCTTTTAGTCCAGAGGATACGGCTAGTCAACTAGCTAGATTATCTCAGGATTCACATCATTTCCTACTTGGCTATGAGGATCCAGCAAGCCATGCCCTACTTGGTTATGTCCATGCAGAAGTCTACGAATCCCTCTATTCCAATGCAGGATTTAATATTTTGGCATTAGCTGTGATCCCCCAAAGTCAAGGGAAAGGAATCGGTAAAACCTTGCTCCAAGGTTTAGAAGTAGAAGCCCAACGAAGAGGGTACGCTTTTATTCGTTTAAACTCTGCAGACCATCGTATTAGCGCTCATGCCTTCTACGAACAGGTCGGTTATACGTGCGACAAGCTACAAAAACGTTTTATAAAATTTATTTAAGGAGAAGACCTATGATTTTTGACAAAGAAGATTACAAAGCCTATGATGTAGCTCTATGGGATGCAATTTCGAAAGAAGAGGAACGCCAGCAAAATAACATTGAGTTGATTGCTTCAGAAAACGTCGTCTCTAAGGCGGTTATGGCTGCCCAAGGGTCTATCCTGACCAATAAATACGCAGAAGGATATCCGGGACGTCGTTACTACGGTGGGACTGATGTCGTAGACATCGTCGAAAGCCTCGCCATCGAACGCGCTAAGGAAATCTTTGGGGCTAAGTTTGCCAATGTTCAACCTCACTCAGGTAGTCAGGCCAACTGTGCTGCCTATATGGCCTTGATTGAGCCTGGAGATACGGTTATGGGGATGGATCTAGCTGCAGGTGGACATTTGACTCACGGAGCTCCTGTGAGCTTCTCAGGTCAAACCTATAACTTTGTATCCTATAGTGTAGATCCAGAAACAGAACTCTTGGATTTTGATGCTATCTTAAAACAAGCTCAAGAAGTGAAGCCAAAACTCATCGTTGCTGGTGCTTCAGCCTACTCTCACATTATTGATTTCTCTAAATTCCGTGAAATTGCAGATGCAGTAGGAGCTAAACTCATGGTCGATATGGCCCATATTGCTGGATTGGTCGCTGCAGGTCTTCACCCAAGTCCAGTGCCTTATGCTCATATCACGACTACGACCACCCACAAGACCCTTCGTGGCCCACGTGGTGGCTTGATCTTGACCAATGATGAGGACTTGGCTAAGAAGATCAATTCTGCCATCTTCCCTGGGATCCAAGGAGGACCACTAGAGCATGTCGTTGCAGCCAAGGCTGTTGCTTTCAAAGAAGCCCTTGATCCTGCCTTTAAAGAGTATGCAGCTAACGTGATTAAAAACAGCCAGGCTATGGCTGATGTATTCTTGCAAGATCCAGATTTCCGTGTCATTTCAGGCAGAACAGAGAACCACCTTTTCCTTGTCGATGTGACGAAAGTCGTTGAAAATGGAAAAGTGGCTCAAAACTTACTAGATGAGGTCAACATTACCCTCAACAAGAACTCCATCCCATATGAAACTCTATCACCATTTAAGACCAGTGGGATTCGGATTGGGACAGCAGCCATCACAGCCCGTGGTTTTGGAGAAGAAGAAAGCCGTACGGTAGCTGAATTGATTATCAAAGCGTTGAAAAATGCGGATGACCCAGCTGTATTAGAAGAAGTGCGTGACCAGGTCAAAACCTTGACAGATGCCTTCACACTTTACGAGGACTAAACCATTTTATGGACATTTATGTAAAAAAAGCCATCATTCATCAATTTATCCCAGATGATACCGATCTCTACCTGGCGGACAAATTCCTCAATATCACACCTAAAATTGAGGAATACTTGCGCAAAAAGATTGAACGGGTCTACTCCGATGAGGCCAAGACCGGTATTTTTGAAGAGGATAACCCTTTTCTTGAGATGATTTCGGATGATTTACTAGAAACTTCAGTAGCAGTAGCGAACCGCTGGAAGGAAGAATTTGTCATCTCTGAGAATCAAAAGACCAATGATTTGGTGTTTATTCAATTCTCAAAAGAAGGGGTGGACCACTTTGCCTTCCTCCGAATCGCTTTACGGGAAACCTTGACCCATCTTGGTGGTGAAGTGGACAATCCGATCAAGCTGACGCAAAACAATCTACCTGGTTTTGGTACTGGTGCTGATGAAGCCTTGGTCATCAATCTTCAAAGCCGCAAGTACCATTTGATTGAAAAACGGATCAAGTACAACGGAACGTTCTTGAACTATTTTTCTGAGAATCTCCTTCAGGCTCAACCGAAGATTTCTCCTAAAAAATCGATCAAAGAAATAGAGAAAACAGCCCAACGAATTGCTGAGAATTTCCAACAAGACGATTTTCAGTTCCAATCCAAGGTCAAATCAGCTATTTTCAACCAGCTGGAAGAAGAGAATGAACTGTCTCCAGAGAAGTTAGCCAATGATTTGTTTGATAACAATTTAACAGCTCGACTCAGTTTTGTCGATCAAGTAAAAGAGTCCATTCCTGATCCTGTTCGCTTTGATGAAATAGATGCCAGTCGCCAATTAAAAAAATTTGAGAACCAAAAACTCTCCCTTTCAAACGGGATTGAGCTTTTAGTTCCTAACCATGTTTACGAAGATGCTGAATCGGTAGAGTTTATCCAGAATGAGAATGGGACCTACTCGATCCTCATCAAGAATATAGAGGACATTCAGAATAAATAATGATGAAACGAATAATAAAAATTTTCTTTTGCCTCTTGCTCGTCTTTTCCATATACAAGGGCTATCAGATACACCGGGATGTCAAGCAGGTCATGACTTATCGCACCTTAGTGCGTGAAGTACTGGCTGAGGAAGACACTGGTACCAATGAAGATCTGATCCTTGCCATGATTTATACCGAGACTAAGGGGAAGGAAGATGATGTCATGCAGGCCAGTGAAAGTGCAACAGGCCAGACAAATTCTATCACCAATAATAAAGAAAGTATTCGCCAGGGGATTCAAACGCTCTCTGAAAATCTGCGAATAGCAAAAGAGAAGGGGGTTGATCCCTGGACCGCTGTTCAAGCTTATAATTTCGGACAGGATTACATTGAATATGTAGCTAAAAATGGCGGAAAAAATACGCTAGAATTAGCCCGTCAATATTCAAAAAAAGTAGTTGCACCGAGTCTTGGAAATGTCACAGGTAAGACCTATCTTTATCTCCATCCTATATCATTTTTACACGGCTCAGAGCTCTACGTTAATGGGGGAAATTATTATTATTCACGTCTCGTTGAAATGAATCAGTTCATCATGAAATCATTTTCTTGGTTCTAATATAAACAGTCACTTTAAAGAGGCTGGGACAAAAGTCCTAGCCTCTTTTTAATCTGTAACTTCGATAGAGAGATAAGGAATACCCAAGATTCTTCCGAAGAATCCAAGAAACGTCTTCCAAGCTGATCCTTTAATAATAGCAGTTTGACCAGCTTTTACGATAACTTCTTTAGAACGAGTAAAGGCTCCTCTTTGATCTACGTAAACCTTAACCATATTAAGTCCTTCAGGAAGCGGAAGTGTAACGGTTTCGTCTGTGCTTAAATTGGCAACACATTCTCCATTGATATAAACGTTTACCTTCATTAACATACCTACGAGGCCAGTTTGACGCGATACTGTAATTTCCGACATGTTGTTTCTCCTAACTTTATGAATTCCCTACTAAAAAGGAATAGTTTTAAACTATCATAACATAAGTAGTCGATTCATACAAGATATTGTTTCATTCTGGATTGTTTGATAATCATCTAACACCCAAAAATACAGTGTATGAGTTCTATATTAGGGAGTCTACAGGAGGAATGAAAATTAGACAAAAAGAACATAATGCAATTCATGTTAGCCTAGTTTCTAGTAGAGGAAGTTATGTTACACTTTACTTAAGGAATTTTACGCCAGAGGATTTGGTGGCTATGACGAATTCTTTAATCAAGCAGAAGAAAGAACTTGGATATGAGCGGTTAATTTGCTTGTTATTGGAGCTCAAAAATGATGAACGCTTAAGTTTATTGATGAAGTTATCCTAAAATGAAATAAACACACTGGGACAAGTATCTCAGTGTTTTTTTGTGGTAAATCTATCTTTAAAATAGATAAGATAGATTATTTGATAAAGCCATTGTATTAGATGATTGGTTTGGCAACAATGTAACAGATGAATTATTTCATTCAGCTAGAGCAGAATGAAAACGCACCATTTTTAGTGCGTTTTTGTTTTTTGTGCTATAATAGAAATAAATAAAAGGAGGAGTTACATGATTGGAGAAAATATAAAAACGTTACGTAAAACACATAAATTAACCCAGCCTGAGTTTGCAAAGATTGTTGGTATCTCTCGAAATAGTCTGAGTCGTTATGAAAATGGGACAAGTTCAGTTTCGACAGAATTAATAGATCGTATCTGCAAGAAATTTAATGTTTCGTATATCGATATCGTAGGGGAGGAAAAAATGCTCACACCAGTAGAAGATTATCAATTAACTCTGAAAATTGAAGTGATTAAAGAACGAGGAGCGAATATCTTAGCGCAACTTTATCGTTTTCAAGATGAACAAGGAATTGCATTTGATGATACTTCTAATCCTTGGGTACTAATGAGCGATGATCTTTCTGATTTGATGAACACGAAGATTTATCTTGTTGCAACTTTTGAGGATGTAGCGCGATTTAATGGTTATTTGGATGGCATTGAACGTGTGCTAGAACAAGCTAGTCATCTAGTGGTGGCTTAATGAAATTAGATAAATTTAGCCAGGATGACTTTATTAAAGCCTCTAATCGACTCGTTCGTTCTTTAACTCGTGGAAAAACAACTTCATCTCAGCCCAAGGCTATCTTGCTTGGTGGACAGAGTGGTGCTGGTAAGACAACGATTCATCGTATTAAACAAAGGGAATTTCAAGGAAATATCATTATCATTGATGGGGATAGTTATCGCTCTTTTCATCCGAACTACCTTGGCCTACAGGAAAAGTATGGCAAAGATAGTGTGGATTATACCAAAGTATTCGCGGGACAAATGGTTGAATATCTTGTAGATGAGTTGAGTAAAAAAGGTTATCATTTGTTAATCGAGGGTACCTTGAGAACAACAGAAGTTCCCCGAAAAACGGCCCAATTATTGGCAACTAGAGGATATCAAGTCTCACTTGCACTGATTGCGACCAAGCCAGAATTGTCTTATCTCAGTACCTTGATACGTTATGAGGAGCTCTACGCCATAGATCCTAGTCAAGCAAGGGCGACTCCCAAAGAGCACCATGATGGAATTGTAGAACATTTAGTTGATAACTTACGAGAGTTAGAAAATGACAAAATTTTTAATCAAATTCAAATTTATCAAAGAGATCAATCGTGTGTTTATGATTCGCAAGTAGACGGAACCTCAGCAGCAGAAGTTCTACAAGAATGCCTCTTTGGAAAATGGAGTAAGGTGGAGGAAGAGATGTTGAAGTTGGGACAGGAACGATTGAGAGGGCTGGGGGAAATTAAGAGATTATGAATAGGAAAAGATAACATTTTGTTTTCTTCCTATTAATAGGTCTAAAAAAACGGGCCTAAGCCTGCTCTGTTTTTCGTCCTGTTTCTACCAAAGATTATTCTTTAATAATAAGTAGAGAAAACACAAAGGGTAACAAAAAAGATAACTAAATTGATGAGTTCAGAAAGCAAGTAAAATGCACCTGTTATAGGTGCATTTTATTTTACTTTCACACTTTATTTTTTCTATATTTAGGTTATAAAAGTGTCTAGATTATTCTAAGCCCTATTAGATTGTTTTAATTGAGACAATCTCACTTTCAAAGAGAGAAATCTCAGTCGGTTCATCAGGGTTAGGATTGTCAATGAGGATAGTAATTTCATCTTGTTCGTCATTGTCCATTTCGTCAATAAAATAAGTGACAAGTCCATTTATGACTTGACCATCACTATTTACTACCTGAACTTTTGAGTGTAAGTAGTTCCAAAGTTGCTTACTCATTTACGGTCTCCTTTCCCATAGTGTTTTTTTTCAGGTGAAAGCGCCTAGATTGAACTAGTCGCTAATTTTTACTAATTGTATTGCCTTTTCGTAGTAAGGTGTTAGGAAGTTGATAAATCCTTGCTTATCACTTGGGGCATGTTCCTCTAAAAACATCATCAGCTCAAAATCATTGAGAGCGTCAAACATTTCAGGGTTTTCATTGTTCCAAGCCTCAGCAAAGTCCTCATCTTCACCAAAAAGGGCATTAAACTTAAAGGAGAAATCCCAAAAATTGTCAATCTGACCACTGACCGCTTGCTTTAGCATGTCTAATACTTGTTGACTGTATTTCATAATGGTTTAAATCCTTCTAGTTCTTACTTTGTACTCATTGTTCTATCTTAATTTTACCATAACTCTTGTAACTTACCAAAACCTTATCATTCTATGGTTCTAAAAAGCTCTGTATCTTACTGTTCTTTAAAAGCTTACTAGCTTTATTGTCATTCCAACAAGTAACTATTGCGCTACTCTATTATCCTTTATTGAAAAAAACTGCATTGTGAGTTATAATTAGATAGTAAATAGAGGTTTTCCAACTCCCCTTGAAACAGTTCATTCTGCGGTAGGAGGTGGGACACCTCTATTTGATTTTGTGTATAATTAAGTCAAGAAAGAAGTGTGGTTTTCCCTCCCAAAAAGCCTTAGAGCTGTGGGAGAGTCGCACTTCTTATTATTTTCGCTCAAAAATATCTATACCTCACCATTGGAAAACTTCGATACCTTAACAAGACCTTTACATTCTATGGTTATAAAAAGTACGGTGCCTTTGTAAAACCTTAGTATTTTTAAGTGTGTAACTTTAGGGTAATCATAGGGTTTTTAATATAGATATAAATCAATCTGCATTTACTACACCTACTAAGTTTTTTATAGCATTTTGCTTAATTAGGTATACAATTGTTCTTGGTTTTCCTATCTCATCTACAATGTCATCAACTAGAACATATTAGATTAAAACTAATTACAGAAAAAATCGCTCACTGAGACGAAAACAATAGAATGAAATAAACACACTGGGACCAGTATTTCAGTGTGTTTTTGTGGTAAAATATAATAGATTAATAAATGAAAAATACGTATTTTTAGAAATTCCATTAAAAACAAGAAAGGTTGCTTTATGGCAATAGATATTAGTGAAGAACAGTTGGCTATGGAGTCGGCTGATTTATTAAAAATTCTTTTAAAAGATCGAACGACAAAGAAAAATCTTGTTTGGGCGACACATTCTTATGAATTGTTGGGAAAGGGATTTGCTCCAAGCGATCGCATCACTCCAAGTAGGGTGACGGGAACCTATGCAAACTTGATTCAACCTCGTTCAGAAAAGTCCAAGTATGAACAAAAAGACAGAACCAAGATTAGAGCCGAAGTCTTTACGCCAACTTGGTTAGTTGAAAAGCAAAATGGCTACGTGGAAACTGAATTTGAAGCTCTAGCTCTCTATGATTATATCCAAGTACGCTGGCTGGAAATTACCTGTGGTGAAGCACCTTATATGGTTACTCGCTATGATACAGTGACTGGTGAGGAGATTCCATTATCTGAGCGAGTTGGTTTTGTTGATAGAAAATTGCAACGCATTAGTCGTGAGGTTTCAGATGAAGCCACCTTCTATGAGCTTGTAAAAGAAGCCTACCGCGCTTCCTATGGTTATGAGTATCAAGGAGATTCACTGCTTTTGGCGCGTGAAAATCTTTTAGCGACCTTTGAGGACTACTATCTAGCTAAGACTGGAAATCAACCGACCTTAGAGCAGAAGAAAGAAATTGCGACAATCATCTCTTACAATGTCTTTCAGATGGATGGATTGAAAAAAACTAGTCCATACTCGGCTAAACAAGAGCAAGCTCAACAGCTAAGTTTGTTTTCAGATGATCCAGATGTCCAAGAAGCAGAAGAATCTAAAACCCAAATCAAAGACTGGAAAAAGAATAAGATGATAGGTTTTGAGCGCCTATCTAGTGAGGAAAGTGAAATGAAATTTGATGTCGTGATAGGAAATCCGCCGTATCAAGAAACAGGCGAAGCTAGAGATGAACCAATTTATCACTTTTTTATTGATGAAGCAATTAAAATCGCAGATAAATCGATACTTATCACCCCAGCAAGGTTTTTATTTAAAGCTGGTCAAACTCCTAAAAATTGGATGGAAAAGATGCTTGAAGACAAGCATTTAAAAGTTCAATTCTATGAACTTAAAAGCGGTAAGGTATTTACAGGAACAGATATTAAGGGTGGAGTAGCAATAACTTATCGTGATGCTGATAAAGATTTGGGACCAATCGGAGTATTTACTATTTTTGAAGCTTTAAATAGTATTGTAAAAAAAATCGAAAAACATCCAAACTTTGAAACTTTTTCTGATTTAGTTTATCCTCAAGGTATTTATAGATTTTCAAATCAACTTTTTTCTGATTATCCAAATGCTGAAAAGCTGCAAGGAAAAGGGACAAAAAATAAAATTGTTTCGAAATCACTAACTCAGTTAGATTTTGTTTTCAAAAACAAAGAAGAAAAAGACCATGTTGCTTTACTTGGAAGAATTGGATCCGAACGTGTTTATCGATATATTAATAAAAAATATTTAGATTTACCGGAAACATTCGAAAATTATAATGTTTTTGTACCAGAAGCTAATGGAAGTGGAGCCTTAGGTGAAGTCTTATCAACACCCCTAATCGGGGAACCCCTAATCGGGGAACCCCTAATCGGGCATACAGATACTTTTTTATCTATTGGTAATTTTAAAACAAAATTTGAAGCCGATGCTTGTATTAAATTTATTAAAACTAAATTCGCTAGAGTATTATTAGGTGTTTTGAAAGTTACTCAGCATAACTCTCGAAAAACTTGGTATTACGTTCCACTCCAAGACTTTACGGTCAATTCGGACATTGATTGGACACAATCAGTGGCTGATATTGACCGTCAGCTCTATCAAAAATATGACCTTTCTCCTGAAGAAATTGCCTTTATTGAGACGCATGTAAGGGAGATGGATTGATGGTAGAAATTAAAACTTCTAAAGAGATTCATCCTAAAATCTATGCCTATACTACCCCTACGGTAACCAGCAATGAGGGCTGGATTAAGATTGGTTATACGGAGCGTGATGTCAGACAACGGATTAAAGAACAAACGCATACTGCTCATATAGATACAGATGTCTTATGGACTGGTGATGCAGCTTATACGGAAGAGCCTGATAAGGGAAAGACTTTTAAGGACCATGATTTCCACCATTTCCTTTCTTTCCATGATGTGGAACGTCGTCCTAAGACGGAATGGTTCTATTTTAATGGAACTCCTGAAAAATCTAAAAATCTCTTTGATAAGTTTGTTCAGCATGATTTGTCAGGTTATCAGCCTGGCCAAGGACAGGACTATACTCTGCGACAAGAGCAAGAAGAAGCAGTTGATAAGACCTTAGATTATTTCAAGAATCATCCAGGAGGCAAGTTCCTCTGGAATGCCAAGCCACGTTTTGGTAAAACCTTATCTACCTATGATCTAGCTCGTCGAATGGATGCTGTCAATGTCCTGATTGTAACCAACAGACCTGCCATTGCCAACTCATGGTATGATGATTTTGAAAAATTCATAGCAGGTCAAACGACTTACAAGTTTGTTTCAGAGTCAGACAGCCTTAAAAATCGCCCAACCTTGTCACGTAAAGAATTTGTTAGTATTTTAGATGACGATGTAAGACAACTTGCTTTTATCAGTCTCCAAGACTTGAAAGGCTCTGCTTATCTTGGTGGAGAGCACGATAAACTCAAATGGGTGACAGACCTGCATTGGGATTTATTGGTCATCGATGAAGCTCACGAAGGAGTTGATACCTTCAAGACAGATCAGGCCTTTAATAAAATCCGTCGAAACTTTACCTTGCATCTATCAGGAACTCCATTTAAGGCACTAGCTAAGGGAGATTTTACAGAGGAGCAGATCTACAACTGGTCTTATACTGATGAACAGTCGGCCAAATCTACTTGGTCTCCTGAGCAAGAAGAGGAAAATCCGTATGAGAGCTTACCTCAGTTAAATCTCTTTACCTATCAAATGTCTCAGATGATTGGCGAGGAGTTAGAAAAAGGGGCTCAACTTGATGGAGAGAACATCGACTATGCTTTTGACTTGAGTGAATTTTTCGCTACAGATGATAAAGGGAAATTTATCCACGAGCAAGATGTCAGAAATTGGTTAGATACTCTATCAAGCAATGAAAAATATCCATTTTCAACCAAAGAACTTCGGAACGAACTCAAGCATACTTTTTGGCTGTTAGAACGTGTAGCCTCAGCTAAAGCATTAAAAGCGCTGCTAGAAGAACATCCCATCTATGAAAACTATGAGATTGTGTTAGCTGCTGGTGACGGGCGTATGTCCGAGGATGACGATAAGGTCAATCTAAAATCCTTAGACTTGGTAAGAAAAGCGATAGCAGAGAATGACAAAACCATTACCCTCTCCGTTGGTCAGTTGACGACAGGAGTGACGATTCCTGAATGGACAGGGGTATTGATGTTATCAAACTTGAAATCACCTGCGCTTTATATGCAAGCTGCCTTCCGCGCTCAAAATCCATACTCATGGAGCGATAGCAAAGGAAATCATTTCCGCAAAGAAAGAGCCTATGTATTTGACTTTGCGCCAGAAAGAACCCTGATTCTCTTTGATGAGTTTGCAAATAACTTATCACTTGCAACTGCAGGAGGTGGAGGAACTTCAGCAACTCGCGAAGAAAACATTAGAGAATTACTAAATTTCTTCCCTGTGATAGCAGAAGATCGTGCAGGCAAGATGGTTGAAATTGATGCTAAGGCAGTTCTAACCATACCCCGTCAGATAAAAGCCAGAGAAGTCCTCAAACGTGGCTTTATGTCTAACCTCCTATTTGATAATATCAGTGGTATTTTCCAAGCTAGTCAAACCGTTCTAGACATTTTAAATGAACTACCAGTAGAAAAGGAAGGCAAGTTACAAACACCTTCTGATATACTAGATTTTTCAGATGTTACAGTGGATGATGAGGGCAATGCAGTTGTTGACCATGAAATAGTGGTTAATCAACAAACGCGACTTTTTGGTGAAAAAGTTTATGGGCTTAGTGAGTCTGTTGTTGAATTAGTCACAAAAGATGAGGACAAAACTCAAAAACAACTAATTAATGACTTGAGCGAGACAGTATCTACGGTAATTGTAGAAGAATTGAAAGCTGGATACGGTCTAAAAACTCGGGAAACAGACCACATCAAGAAACAAATTGCAGTAACATTTGAGAATGAAGTTCGAAAAAATGAGATAGAACGTAAAATTACTGAAGCCCATATCAAGGAAGAGGTACAGCAACAGCTCAAGGAAGTAAATGATAAGGAGCAAAAAGATAAGATTCAAGAAGTTCTTGAAAAACGAATAGAAGAAAATAATCTCATTCATAAAGAAAAACTAGAACAAACACTCAAAAAAGAAGTGGAAAAGATGCCTGAGAAGTTTATCGAACAGGTTGAGGTCAAACGTGTTGAACAGTTGAAACAATCTGCTCAAGATGAAATTCGGGATCACCTTCGAGGATTTGCACGAACAATCCCTAGTTTTATCATGGCCTATGGCAATCAATCTCTAACTCTTGATAATTTTGATACCTTTGTTCCTGAGCATGTCTTCTTTGAAGTGACTGGTATTACGATTGACCAATTTCGTTATTTGAGAGATGGTGGGCAAGATTTTGCAGGGCATCTCTTTGATCGAGCAACATTCGATGAGGCCATTCAAGAATTTCTTCGCAAGAAAGAGGAGTTGGCGGATTATTTTAAAGATCAAAAAGAAGATATCTTTGACTATATTCCACCACAGAAAACCAATCAGATTTTCACTCCTAAACGAGTAGTGAAAAGAATGGTGGATGATCTTGAGAAAGAAAACCCAGGAATCTTTGATGACCCATCTAAGACATTTATTGATTTATACATGAAATCAGGCCTCTATATTGCAGAGCTTGTTAAGCGACTATACAATAGTAATGGCTTAAAAGATGTATTTCAAAATCCTGAAGAACGCTTAAAACATATCTTAGAAAATCAAGTTTATGGATTTGCGCCTTCAGAAATTATCTATAACATCTCGACTAATTTTATCTTTGGAAATCTCTCCCAAGATATCAGTAGAAAAAACTTTGTTTTAGAAGATACCATTCCAGCTGCCAAAGAAGGTAGGATTCAGGAATTAGTAGATAAATATTTTGGATAGGATAGTTGTTGATTCCCTCAGTTTCAAATTTAGATTTCAAAATAAATAATAATTATTTAAGAAAAGTTTTGTTGAGATATCAGCTGGAAAGAAAATATTTTATAAATGAATAGATTTAAAAATCAAAGACTTAAACACTTGATTATTTATTTTGTTGAGATATTTATCGTCTCATCTTTTATTACGTGGTTGTTAGAGAAGAGTCACCCCTCTGGTAGTATATACGAAGTAATAGAAAAATTTTTCCTGGCTTATGGAGCATATCAATTATTGGTTTATACTTCATTATCAATTTTGGATGATATATCAAAAGATAGTGCCTTAATGCTTTTAAGTTTGTTGAAATATTGCTTGCTATATAAGGAAACTGGTAGTAAGCAACTTAAAGCATTAATTGATGAAAAAATTGATAATCAGATTTCGTCGAAAGCTATGAATAGTCTTAATACAGAAAAATTACTAGTGAATTTAAAGGAAAATATAGATTCAATCGATAAAGTATGTATACAAACTCAACTAATAATGGCTGAACATGATTTTGAGTTTTATCAATTGCAGTGGAGATTATCTATTTTATTAAGAATATTGAAATAGAAAAATTTACTATAAAAAATCCCATCAGAATATTTCTGGTGGGATTTTTGGTGGGGAACCAATCAATTTTGACTGATTTTTAACCTTTTATAATAACTGAAAATGCTGTTAAATCAACCATTTCACTTCAAATCATGTTTATAAATCATTCCCACTCAACGGTTGCAGGTGGTTTACTTGTGATATCGTAGACGATGCGGTTGACGTGGTCAACTTCGTTTACGATACGGACTGAGATTTTTTGAAGGACTTCCCAAGGGATCTTGGCGAAGTCAGCTGTCATTCCATCAATCGAAGTGATAGCACGGATAGCAATCGTATAGTCGTAAGTACGACCGTCACCCATAACACCTACGGAACGAACGCCAGTGTTAACAGTGAAGTATTGCCAGATGTCGCGGTCAAGACCAGCTTTAGCGATTTCTTCACGAAGGATAGCATCTGATTCACGGACTGTTTCTAGTTTTTCTTCAGTAATTTCACCCATGACACGGATAGCAAGTCCTGGGCCTGGGAATGGTTGGCGCCATACGATGTGGTCTGGCATACCAAGTTCAGTTCCAAGAGCACGAACCTCATCCTTGTAAAGAGTGTTGAGTGGTTCGATGAGTTCAAACTGCATATCTTCTGGAAGTCCACCCACGTTGTGGTGAGATTTGATGGTTTGAGCAGTATCCGTACCTGACTCGATGACGTCTGTATAGAGTGTTCCTTGAGCAAGGAATTTCACATCTTTGAGCTTGCTTGCTTCATCATCAAAGACATAGACAAATTCGTTACCGATAATTTTCCGTTTTTGTTCTGGGTCAGAAACACCGGCCAATTTATCCAAGAAACGTTTGGCAGCGTCTGCCTTGACAATATTGAGACCAAACTTCCCACCAAGCATGTCCATAACTTGGTCAGCTTCCCCTTTACGGAGAAGACCGTGGTCTACAAAGATGCAGATTAATTGATCTCCGATAGCTTTTTGGAGAAGAACTCCAACAACAGAAGAGTCTACACCACCAGAGAGACCAAGGAGGACACGTTTGTCTCCAACTTTCTCACGGATTTGTTTGATTTGCATCTCGATAAAGTTATCCATGGTCCAGTCACCCTTGGCACCACAGATATTCAAGGCAAAGTTGCGAAGGATATCATAGCCGTGTACTGAGTGACGAACCTCTGGGTGGAATTGGATACCATAGATTTTCTTGTCAGGATTCTCAATCGAAGCATACGGACAGTCAGCAGAAGTACCTGTACGAACAAAGTCAGAAGGAATTTCTGTAACAGCATCACCGTGGCTCATCAAGACCAACTGTTTATCAGGTGTTCCCTCAAAGAGGGCAGAAGATTCAGCTAAGTTTAGCTCAGATTGACCGTATTCTCGGTTACCAGCATCCCCTGCAGGTACAACCTTCCCACCAAGTTTGTGAGTCAAGAGCTGCATGCCATAGCAGATTCCTAAAATTGGAATTCCAAGTTCAAAAATTTCAGGATCAATATCGAAAGACCCTTCTTCATACACTGAGTTTGGTCCGCCTGAAAGAACGATCCCAACTGGATTGATTTCACGAACTTCAGCTGCCGTAATTTTGTGGCTCTTCAATTCTGAAAAGACACCAATCTCACGAATACGACGTGAAATAAGCTGATTGTACTGGCTACCGTAGTCAAGCACGATAATTTTTTCAACATCATGCAAATCAGTTGATAGGTTTGTCATCTTTTCCCCTTCTTCTAGAAAAATCTTTTTCTCTATTCTAACACAAAAGACCCTTCATTACCAATCAAGACTGACTAGGATTGAAGATTTAACAAAATTGCGCTACAATAGGTTATAACACACAGAAAGAGTAGCAATATGATCCCAGCATACATTCAAATTCACGACCAAATCAAGGCAGAGATTGACCAGAAAATCTGGAAAATTGGACAGCGCCTCCCAAGTGAACGAGACTTGGCAGAAAAGTTCCAAGTAAGTCGCATGACCCTCCGTCAAGCCATTACACTCTTGGTAGAAGAAGGAGTACTGGAGCGCCGTGTTGGTAGTGGTACTTTTGTAGCTAGCACACGCGTCCAGGAAAAAATGCGAGGGACGACTAGTTTTACTGAAATCATGAAAGCACAAGGTAAGGTACCTTCGACACAGGTTATTTCCTACAAACGGACCATTCCAAGTCTTCAAGAAGTGGATAAACTTGGGATTGACAAAACTGAAACGATTGTACGTATGGAACGGGTTCGTTACGCAGATGGGGTCCCTGTTGTTTATGAAGTCACCTCGATTCCAGAAAAATTTATCAAAAACTTCAAACGGGAAGAAGTCACTAGCCATTTCTTCCAAACCTTGGAAGAGCACGGCTATCGAATTGGCAAATCTCAACAAACCATTTATGCACGCTTGGCCAAAGAAAAGATTGCTCATTACTTAGAAATACCAAAAGGACATGCTATTCTTGGTTTGACCCAGATTTCATATTTCGACAATGGTGTCGCTTTTGAGTATGTAAAAAGTCAATATGTCGGAGAACGGTTTGAATTTTACCTAGAAAACAATTAGGTAACATAATTTATGTTAAGTAAGATAGCAAGGTTTTTTAGCTACTAAACATTGATCATTTTCTAGACAATTTTAAATTGACCTTCTTGTTTCTTATTAGGCAAAATAGTGAAGTCCCGCTAGTCTTTAGTGGGCTTTTTTGATATAATGAAAGGTATGGAAATTGAGAAAACCAACCGAATGAATGCTCTCTTTGAGTTTTACGCAGCACTTTTGACAGACAAGCAGATGAACTATATCGAGCTCTATTATGCAGATGACTACAGCTTGGCTGAGATTGCTGAAGAGTTCGGGGTTAGTCGTCAGGCTGTTTATGATAATATCAAACGAACTGAAAAGATTCTGGAAGACTATGAGATGAAGCTTCATATGTACTCTGACTACATTGTCCGCAGTCAAATTTTTGATCAGATCCTAGAGCGCTATCCAGAGGATGCTTTTCTACAAGAGCAAGTTGAGATTTTAACAAGTATTGATAATCGGGAGTAACCATGGGCAGTCTTGTCATTTACCAAGGAATACCTTGCAAACTATTAGCCGCAGAGGTACCATTTCCAACTCGACTACAGATTATTTCGCCCAATGATATCTCCAAAGCTATGCAAGTAGGTTTTAGCTGTTGGGGATATCCAAATGAAATCATGAAAGAAGTCACACCCGAAGAACTAGAGTGTTTGCAACATTTCGGACGATTTCCACCGAATTGATTTAATAATAGGAGAAAAAAATGGCATTTGAAAGTTTAACCGAACGTTTACAGAACGTCTTTAAAAATCTTCGTAAGAAAGGGAAAATCTCTGAAGCGGATGTCCAAGAGGCAACCAAAGAGATTCGTCTAGCCCTCTTAGAGGCCGACGTTGCCCTCCCTGTTGTAAAAGACTTCATCAAACGGGTCCGCGAACGGGCTGTAGGTCATGAAGTCATCGAAACCCTCAACCCTGCCCAACAAATCGTGAAGATTGTCGATGAAGAATTAACAGCGATTTTGGGTTCGGAAACAGCAGACATTATCAAATCTCCAAAGATTCCAACCATTATCATGATGGTCGGTCTTCAAGGGGCTGGTAAAACAACCTTTGCTGGGAAATTGGCTAACAAATTGGTCAAGGAAGAAAATGCACGTCCCTTGATGATTGCAGCCGATATCTATCGTCCAGCAGCAATTGACCAGTTGAAGACGCTTGGTCAACAGATCAATGTCCCTGTCTTCTCATTGGGAACAGAAGTCCCTGCAGTAGAAATCGTACGTCAAGGTTTGGAACAAGCAAGAGCTAACCACAATGACTATGTCTTGATCGACACAGCTGGTCGTCTGCAAATCGATGAGAAACTCATGGGCGAATTGCGTGATGTCAAAGCCCTGGCTGAGCCAAATGAAATCCTCTTGGTTGTCGATGCCATGATCGGTCAAGAAGCGGCCAATGTGGCGCGTGAGTTTAACGAACAACTCGAAGTGACCGGGGTCATCTTGACCAAGATTGATGGGGATACTCGTGGTGGTGCAGCCCTTTCTGTCCGTCAGATTACTGGGAAGCCAATCAAATTCACTGGTACTGGCGAAAAAATCACTGATATCGAAACCTTCCACCCAGACCGCATGTCAGGTCGGATCCTCGGTATGGGGGATATGCTGACGTTGATCGAGAAGGCTTCTCAAGAATACGACGAGAAACGCTCCATTGAACTCGCTGAGAAGATGCGGGAAAACACCTTTGATTTCAACGACTTTATCGACCAGTTAGACCAAGTTCAAAACATGGGACCAATGGAAGATCTGCTCAAGATGCTTCCAGGTATGGCCAACAATCCAGCCATGAAGAACCTCAAGGTCGACGAAGGAGAAATTGCTCGCAAACGCGCGATTGTATCTTCTATGACCCCAGCTGAACGCGAAAATCCAGATTTGTTGAACCCTAGCCGTCGTCGTCGGATTGCGGCTGGTTCAGGAAACAGCTTTGTCGAAGTCAATAAATTCATCAAGGACTTTAACCAAGCCAAACAGATGATGCAAGGTGTCCTCTCTGGCGATATGAACAAGATGATGAAACAAATGGGGCTGAATCCAAATAATATGCCGAAGAACATGCCTGGCGGAATGCCCGATATGTCTGCCCTCGAAGGGATGATGGGACAAGGTGGGATGCCTGACTTATCAGCTCTTGGCGGAGGCGCTGGAATGCCTGACATGAGCCAAATGTTCGGTGGCGGTCTCAAAGGAAAAGCCGGCGAATTCATGATGAAACGGGCAATGAACAAGATGGCCAAACAAATGCGCAAGAATAAGAAAAAACGGAAATAATCGTTTCTAATAAGGGCCTGGGACATTGTTCCGGGTTCTTTTAGAAAAAAGTACTAGAGAAAACATGTTAAAAAAACTATTTCAACAACTCATTCGTTTCTTTGTAAGATTGTTTTCTTCGCATAGCAAGCCCTTTTATTTTCCAAAAGGGTCGAAGAAACCACCAATCAATCCGATCATCTTTGTACCTGGAAGTTCAGCTAGTATCCAGCGTTTCAATGGAACTATCCGCATGCTCCATCGTTTTTCTAGAAAAAAACAGAGTCTCTTAAAAATAAAAGTCAATAAAGATGATTCTATAGAGATGGAAGGAAGACTGAATACAAAAGAGCCAAATCCTATGATTGTGATTGGCTTTGAGAACAATCGAGATGGCTACAGCAATGTCAAGCAGCAAATCGAATCCCTTAAGAAAGCTTTAACCTATCTTCTTGATCACTATTATTTTACAGAGTTCAAGGCAGTCGGACACTCCAATGGTGGACTAGTTTTGACTGGTTTATTGGAGAGTGGCTTTTTAGAGAAAAAGAGGTTAACTGTAAGCAAGATGGCCATTATCGGAAGTCCTTACAAATTTAACCAAGAAATGTATGACGATTTTCAAAGTTGGAAACATCGCTTAGATAAAGAAGTAGAGGTCCTTAACTTTGTCGGTAGCTTTGCTGGAAAATCAGACGGTATCGTTCCTCTCTCTAGTGCACAAGCAGCAAAATCAATTTTTGAGAATCAAACTTATTCAGAAGTGAAGTTAAAAGGTCGAAAGGCTCATCATTCTGCATTACCCACTAATCCAGAGCTGGTGAAGCAATTAAGTCTGTTTTTGAATCTATGATAAATTACATAATTTCGGTTATGTAATTTATTTTTGTCTCTTGCAATCCTTAAGTAAATATGGTACATTTTTGATACCGGTTACAAATAAAAGGAGAAACTGATGAAAAATCCAGCCTTACTTGAAGAAATTAAGACTTATAAAGGACGTGATGAAGTTCCGACAGATTTTGATTCTTTCTGGGATCAAGCCTTAGCAAACCTTGCTGAACTTCCTGAATACAAGCTCGAAGAACAAGATTTCAGCATTCCAAACGTTCATTGTTATGAATTAACCTTTAAAGGAACACGAGATGGTCTTGTTTATGCGCGAGTTGTTTTCCCAAAAACAGATCAAAAGATTCCTGTTATTTTCCATTTTCATGGCTATATGGGCCGTTGTTGGGATTGGACAGACATGCTTGCTTATACAGCAGCAGGCTATGGTGTGGTCTCTATGGATGTAAGAGGTCAATCAGGTTATTCAACAGACGGAGATCGATCACCAGTCGGAAACACCGTAAAAGGACAGATTATCCGCGGAGCTGTGGAAGGTCCTCATGAGCTATTTTATAAGGATGTCTACTTAGATCTTTACCAGTTAATAGAAATTGTAGCGAGCCTTCCTCAAGTAGACGACAGCAAACTCGCCAGCTATGGAGCCTCTCAAGGTGGTGCCCTGGCCCTGGTAGCTGCCGGATTGAATCCCCGAATCCGACAAACGGTAGCCATTTATCCATTCTTATCAGATTTCAGACGTGTATTAGAGATTGGAAATACCAGCGAGGCCTATGACGAGCTTTTCCGTTATTTTAAGTTCCATGATCCATTCCATGAAACGGAAGACCAAATCATGGAAACATTAGCCTATATTGATGTGAAAAATTTTGCCCATCGCATTAAAGGACAGGTTCACATGATTACCGGGTTAGATGATGATGTCTGTTATCCTGTGACGCAGTTTGCCATTTATAATCGATTAGAGTGTCCAAAAGAGCATTTGGTCATGCCAGAATATGCCCATGAAGCTATGAACGTCCAAGTTAATGATCGAGTCTATAATTGGCTTTGTGGTAGCAAGATTTCCTTTCAATATGTAGAAAAATAAGTTAGAGTAGAAAAACAGTCAGTAGATCCGCGAGATTTGCTGATTGTTTTGTTTTTAAAAGGTATATAGAAAACCAAACAATCCTATATATACTCTATAACATCTTTCCGAAAAACTATAATTTTCTTGAAAAATATATCTAGCTATGCTATACTACTAGTATAGAAAGATTTGGAGAAAAACATGAAACGTGAGATCTTATTAGAACGTATTGATAAACTCAAACAAGTCATGCCTTGGTATGTATTGGAATACTATCAATCGAAACTGGCCGTTCCGTACAGTTTTACGACCTTGTACGAATACTTAAAGGAATACGATCGATTTTTCACCTGGGTCTTGGAATCTGGTATATCAGATGCTGACACCATGGCCAATATCCCTTTAGAGGTTCTGGAGCATATGACCAAGAAAGACATGGAATCCTTCATTCTTTACTTGCGTGAACGTCCTCTTCTCAATGCCAATACGACTAAAAATGGGGTTTCTCAAACAACCATTAACCGGACCCTTTCTGCACTTTCTAGTCTGTATAAATATTTGACTGAGGAAGTTGAAAACGAGCAAGGAGAACCTTATTTCTATCGTAATGTCATGAAGAAGGTTGCAACCAAGAAAAAGAAGGAAACCTTGGCGGCTCGAGCTGAGAATATCAAGCAAAAGCTCTTTTTAGGTGATGAGACAGAAGGTTTCCTTAACTATATTGACGAGGAGTACCCTCAAACACTTTCAAATCGCGCCTTATCTTCCTTTAATAAGAATAAAGAGCGTGATTTAGCCATTATCGCACTCCTTCTTGCCTCTGGTGTCCGTCTCTCTGAAGCCGTTAACCTGGATCTTCGAGACCTCAACCTTAAGATGATGGTGATTGACGTCACTCGAAAAGGTGGAAAAAGAGACTCGGTTAATGTTGCTGCCTTTGCTAAGCCTTATTTAGAACAATATCTCGCTATTCGAGACAAACGTTATAAGACAGAAAAAACCGATACAGCCCTGTTTCTAACCTTATATCGAGGTGTTCCGAACCGGATTGATGCTTCTAGTGTTGAAAAGATGGTGGCCAAGTATTCTGAAGACTTCAAAGTCCGCGTAACCCCCCACAAACTGCGCCATACTCTTGCAACCCGTCTCTATGATGCAACCAAATCCCAAGTTTTGGTCAGCCATCAGCTAGGACATGCCAGCACTCAGGTAACGGACTTGTATACCCATATCGTAAATGACGAACAGAAAAATGCATTGGATAGCTTATAAGATACATAATATAAATTATGTAATATTTTTGATATTAGAAAAAGAGCATAAGATTTTTTATGGAATCTTACGCTCTTTTATACTTTCTATAAAAATTCGATCCAATAATTACGGTGCGGCTCGATAATAACTGGTTTTCCCCAAAATGATTTTAGATAGGCCAAGTTTGCAGGGCTGACAGGTCTTTTTTCACCATTGTACTTCTCTGCACTCTCTTCTGTTAGAAAGCATCTAACTGCTTCATATGGTGTACCATCGCTCGCTATTCGATCAATTCCTAAATAAGCAATTTCATCACCAGCTTTGGGGAAATCTGTAAACAGTTTACCAATAAAATAAACCGTCTTATCTTTCATTAAATCATAAGCCTTACTATTTTCCAGTCTGTTATTCGCTGCAGCATACATAATACAAAAACTATCTACGATATCTTTCAAAGGCAGTAATTCTTCTTTACTGACCATAATTTCGTCGGGAGCAAGTCCGCCAATCACTAAGTTTGTATAATAAGGTTGATGGATGACATTATCTAAAGCCATTCCTAATGGTAGTTGGACAGCTTGATAGCCTAATGGTTCCAGCTCTTGCTTTTTCTGGTCAAGGTGTTCTTGTGTGATACTGATATTTAAATCATAAGGACTGGAAGCTTGTTGCTTCTTAAAAAAAGCCACTACGATACGATCTAACTGTTCAAATAGACCAAGATTTTCAACTGGAACTTTCATCATTGAATACGATCCTCTTTTTCTTCAGATTTTCTCTATATTCTACACTCATTATTCTTGAATATCAAGAAAAGAGACTATTCATTTACTAACTTTTGATGATAAATCTTAAAAATTTTGGTTTGACATGATCTTTTTACTTCATCAGCCTATACCTCATGAATAGCTAGTTATAAAAGATAATATAGAAGATCCTACCATTCTTCAGCCATGGACTAGTTGAGCTTTACCACTTCGTCAGCTTTTTCCCAAATCACTGGATTATGGGTTGCAATAATGATTATACGCTCTTGATTCTTTAACATTAAGAGCAAGTCCATCACCTCTTGTGAGGTTTCTGGATCCAGTGCTGCAGTTAGTTCATCCGCCAAAATTAAAGGTGGATCTTTTAAAATAACTTTAGCTAATGCGACACGTTGCGCCTCTCCCCCCGATAATTCATAAATCTTTTGATCCAGAGCAAGGTAAGCTAATCCTACTTTTTTGAGCACTTCTTCTTCTTGCTGCTTCTTCTCTTTTTTCGTTAATTTTTGCCCAATCAATCCCAAATCTAAATTTGTAGCGATAGTTTCGTTTTCAAGTAGGCCAAAGTTTTGAAAGAGATAGCCTAATTCATTCTTAAAGAAGTGATGCTGTTTGATTTGTTTCAATTCTTGCCCTTGATAGCTGATACTTCCCTTTTCATAAGGTTCTAACTTTGCCAAGATATTAAGCAAGGTTGTTTTACCACACCCGCTATTTCCGATCAGAGCATAGACCTTACCTTCTGTAAATTGCAAGCTCAAATCTTGAAAGACCGTTCGTTGGCCAAATGATTTGGTTAAATGTTCTATGCTAATCATATTAGGCTCCTTTCAATACAGTGGCTAACAAGTGGTCTTCTTTATGAGACCGGTACAGGAGAATAAACCAAGCATTAGTAAGAAATAGAAAGAGAGTGACAAGAGCAATCCACCATTCCGAAGTGAGAATGAATACAAGGAAGCTTCCTAATAGTAAGAGGACACTTTCTGAGAGCAAAATCATTTGGTGAATGTTTACAAATCCCAGACCTGCAATCTTCTTCAAGAAGATTTGTTTTCTAAACTCTTCAAAATATAGGAAATTCATAGTGTTAAAAAGAAGAACAGAGGTTGCTATACCAAAGACTCCTCCTGCAATCGCCATGAGATTTTCTATTTGTATTTTTTGGGCCATTTGCTGGTAAACGTCCACTGCATAGTCGTACTGACTAACACTTTTTTCAAGATTATACTCAGCGATTAGCTTCTTACTATTCTGAAGCCCATTAAAATAAAGGTAGGAATCTAGGTGGGTGAAATATGGATTCTCATAGCCTCCAAAACTTTCAGGTTGAATAACCACTAAAACCGGATCGGTAAAGAATTGCTTATAGCTAATTGGTGTGTTGTTGTAGATAAAGCGTTTTTGATGATTCGGAATATACGTTACCTTCGCCTTCATTGATAAGGTGATATTTCCTTGATCATCTCGAGGAGATAGATAATCTTCATATCGCTTGATCATCTCCTCTTCTCGACCTTTTAATTTTTCCGGAAGTAAGAGACCAAATTCTCCTGCTTGTAAGTGATTTAAGTGATCTTTTTCTTCAGGAGAAACTGGAACACCTTGGATATCAAGATAATTTGGAGTGACATACAGGCTATTGGCAAGTGGATCGTAATCTGTGATTGAAAACTCTTTACCTGTACTAGGATCCGTCATAACTCCTTTTGAACTAAAAGATACGAGATTATGATAAGCTAAAAGACCACCATTTTCGATTCCAGACTCGATGAGCTTAGACCATTTTGCTCTGTTCTCAATTTGCGTCTCTTTGTTTGTTTTCTGTGAAAAATCCTCGCGACTTGTACTAATTTGGACCCAATTCGACTGTTTTAACCAAGCCTCACTTCCCTCTTGGTGAGTTTGCCAGACTGATCCATAAATACTGATTCGATGAATCGCAAGGCCAATTAATGCCACAGCGAGAAATTGACAAATAAAGAGGAAAACCAATATGCGCTTCAATGGAACCTTCCCTTTTAAAAGGGGGACTAAATGAATCGTTTGAATACTATATGCAAAGAGGAAGGATAAGAAAACAGATAGAATCAGTAAAATCCCATTGTAAATAATACTACCGGAAATGACGATGGAATAGGAAAAAGGTGTCAATTGAAAGCAATAAATCAGAACAGCACCCATTGTACTTGCCCCTATACATCCCAAAAGCAACTCTACACTATCTTCTTTTAGAGAATGTCCGAAAAGTTGCAAGCGTCTCATTCCTGAGATATATCGAATCCCAGCGCTTCTCATTTCAAGTGTTTTTTGTATAATCGTCAAAGCGCTAAAACTAATGATAAAAATAACCAAGGCAAGTGATTGTGAACCTGAGCCAAAAAAGGCAATAAAGGTCTGCAGAAAATTCGGTTTCTCAATAAAAGTTTGTGAGAAGCCAAGATTATGAAGCGTTTGATCCAGCTTTTCAGTTTCTAATTCACCTGTTAATATATAATAATTCGTTAACAGGCTTTCTTTGGCAGCCAGTTCTTTCTTCTCTCTTTTAATTCCAAGAGGAAGTTTTCCCTCTCCGTAGATATCATAGGTGAAAACAACCTGACCCTTAGAATCTGTTCTTTGTATCTGACTAGCAATTATACTATGATTTTCCCTTGCCAAGCGGTCTAAACTGGAAGATAACTCTTCATATGTGACGCTCTTATCTTGTCTTACCACACCTACTACCGGAAGACTGCGGTGGATAACCGTATTTGGAGAAATAAAGGCAATCCAAATCAAAAAGCTAGAGATAAAAAGGTTTGATAAAAGAATAAAGACACGTTTCATATCATCACACTTTCTAAAGAAAAAAGGTAAGTAATATCTAGCTGGTCAATCATTTCCGTTGTTTTAGTAATTACTGAGTTTTAAAACTAACAGTTACATTTTTTGTAAACGAATACACTATTCCACCTTTACTATACTACAAAATCCTTAGTAAAACAATAATTTCTATGTGAAACTAGTTTCAAAAAAGAGAGTGGGACAGAAATCGGTAGTTCGCTAGAATTCGATTTCGTCGTCCCACCTCCGCACAGTTGAGTAGGGCTGTAAAAGCTGACGAAATCAGCGTAGTAGAGCCCACTCAACCACTGCGTCTTGTTCGACAATCCAAATACAATTGAGAGGCTAGGACTTTTGTCCTAGCCTCTTATGATTTTATTCCACCACTGCTTCAGCAATTTCTTCTGCAGTGATTCCTGCGAAGTAACGACCTAGGTTAATGGTTTGAAGGGCTTTGAGAACGTCTTCGCGTTCGTATTTGACGCCACGAAGGACATCTTCTACTGCTGCTACGTCTTCGATACCAAAGAAATCTCCATAGATCTTGATGTCTTGGATTTTTGATTCAATGACGTTCGCGAAGATTTCAACCTTACCGCTAGGGAATTTAGTGCCACGACGGATATTGTATTCAGGGGACTTCCCATAGTTCCAATCCCAGGTACCGAACTTGGTTTCCTTAATCCGGTTGATCTCCGCCAATTCTTCATCTGAGAAGACATACTCCGTCATTTCAGGATATTCTTTCTTCATGTAGTCCAGAAGCAGGTCACGGAACTCTTCAACCGTGATTTTTTCTGGCAATTCGTCGATAATATTGGTGACACGAGCACGAACTGATTTAACCCCCTTAGACTCAAACTTGTCTTTTGACACCTTGAGAGCATTGGCAAGGACAGACAAATCAACATCAAAGAGAAGGCAACCATGGTGCATGATCCGGCCATTGATATAAGCTTGGGCATTCCCACAGAATTTCTTACCGTCGATCTCCAAATCGTTACGACCAGTAAATTCAGCCTTAACCCCAAGCTGAGCCAAGGTATTGATCACAGGAGTTGAGAAGCTCTTGAAGTCAAAGGCCTTATTTTCATCTTCTTTCGAAATAATGGTGTAGTTGAGGTTGTTCAAATCATGGTAAACAGCCCCACCACCACTGATCCGACGTACGACCTCAATTCCATGCTCCCGAACGTAGTCACGGTTGATTTCTTCGATAGTGTTTTGGTGGCGACCCACAATGATTGATGGTTTGTTAATCCAGAGAAGGAAGATTTGATCCTCATCCAAAAGATGCTTGAAAGCATACTCTTCTAAAGCAATATTAAAAGCAGTATCATTTGAATAATTAATAATGTATTTCATAAGATTCCTTTATATACGATAGAGACTGGTCCAGCACTTGCTGTCCAGCCATTCTATCATTTTAATGATTATTTCTTCTTAGGTGAGTGAACTGCCAAGCCAAGTACATCCGCAAAAGCTTCGTACATCACTTCTGAGAAGGTTGGGTGACCATGGATAGTCTTGAGCATTTCTTCTACAGTGATTTCCATCTCAATGATAGTAGAAGCTTCGTTGATCAATTCAGCTGCTGCTGGACCAATGATGTGAACTCCAAGAACTTCACCGTATTTCTTGTCTGCAATGACCTTAACAAAACCTTGAGCTGCATCTGATGCAATGGCACGACCGTTAGCTGCAAAGTTGAATTTACCAATTTGGACATCGTATTTTTCACGAGCTTGTTCTTCTGTCAAACCAACTGCTGCTACTTCTGGAAGTGTGTAGATGGCTGCAGGAGTCAAGTTCAATTTAGCAACGGCATGGTTCCCTTTAAGAGCATTTTCAGCTGCTACTTCACCCATACGGAAAGCAGCGTGAGCCAACATCTTCGTACCGTTGATGTCACCTGGCGCATAGATACCTGGAACAGATGTTTCCATGTATTCATTGACCTTGATCCGACCACGGTCTAATTCAAACTCAACGTCACCGATTCCTTCAAGATCTGGAACACGACCGATTGAAAGAAGAGCTTTATTAGCGATGATATCGTCTTTGCCTTCAACCTTGATACGAAGTTTGCCATCTTCTTCAATGATTTCTTGCAGTTTGGTATCAGTCAAGATGGTCATACCTTTGCGTTCAAGGATCAAGCGAAGATTCTTAGATACTTCCGCATCCATAGCTGGCACAATGCGGTCCATCATTTCGATGACCGTAACTTTAGAACCAAAGGTCATAAAGGCTTGACCGAGTTCGATACCGACAACACCACCACCGATGATTACAAGGCTTTCTGGTACTTCGTTCATATCCAGGATATCGTCACTAGTCATCACAAGTGATGATTCCATACCAGGAACGTTAATCTTGCTGACTTTTGAACCACCAGCAAGGATGATTTTCTTAGTTTCAAGTAATTCAGAACCATTGACCAAGACATTCTTATCTTTCGTAATGGTACCGATACCCTTATGAACATCAACTCCATAGCTACGAAGAAGTCCTGCAACCCCGCCAACCAAAGTATTGACGACCTTGTTCTTGGTTTCAAGAACCTTGTCCATATCAACAGTGAAGTTAGGATTTTCAATCACGATTCCACGATTTGCCGCATGGCCGATATTTTCAATGATTTCAGCGTTATGAAGGTAAGTCTTAGTTGGGATACATCCGCGGTTCAAGCAAGTACCACCAAGTTCAGATTTCTCAACAAGAGCAACTTTACCACCCAATTGAGCTGCCTTGATAGCAGATACGTAACCAGCAGGTCCACCACCAATTACAACGATATCGTAAGCATCATCGCTCTTATTGTCATCATTTGAAGCACTTACTGTGGCTGGCGCTGGACTCGCTTCTGGTGCTGCTCCAGCTGTTGGGATGTTTTCCCCTTCTTCACCAAGGTAACCGATTACTTCAGTGACAGGAACAGTCTCGCCGTCCCCTTTCAAGATAGCAATCAAGTAGCCATCTTCTTCAGCTTCCAATTCCATGCTGACTTTATCTGTCATGATTTCAAGGAGAACTTCTCCTTCTTTAACAAATTCGCCGACTTTTTTATTCCACTGAACGATTTGTCCTTCGGTCATATCTACGCCGGCTTTTGGCATAATTACTTCTAAGGCCATTATATTTCCCTCTTTTTCTTGTTTCTATTCTCTCTCGTTGATTAGACCAACATTGAAATCGGGTCTTCAATCAAGGCTTTCAAGTCTTTCATGAATTTGGCACCAGCCATACCATCGACGACTCGGTGGTCAATGGTCAAGCCCAAGCTCATGATTGGACGAATGACGATTTCACCATTCACAACAACTGGTTTTTCAACAGTTGCGCTAACACCAAGGATGGCTGAGTTTGGTTGGTTGATAATCGGTCCAAATGATTGAACACCAAACATTCCCAAGTTACTGATGGTAAAGGTTGAATTTTGCAATTCACTTGGAGCTAATTTACCATCCAAAGTACGTCCGATAACATCCTTAAAGGCTACCACCAATTCTGACAAGGTCATCTTTTCTGCGTTGTAGACAACCGGTGTCATCAGACCATTGTCCATCCCAACCGCCATAGCCAAGTTGACATAGTTGTGAGTGATGATGGTTTTACCATCCTCCGTCAATGACGCATTGATGTATGGGTGTTTCATCAAGGTCTTAACAACTGCAAGAGAAAGCAAATCTGTTACAGTGACTTTCTTACCAGTTGCTTCCATGATTGGATCCAATACCTTCTTACGAAGAGCCAACATTTGAGACATATCGACGTCATAGTTCAATGTAAAGGTTGGTGCAGTCAAGTAAGATTCCACCATCCGTTGTGCAATCACTTTACGCATTGGTGTCATCGGAATCCGTTCGATCTCACCATAAGGTGTTACGTTATCAGGAACTTCTTCCACCTTCTCAATTTGAGCAGGCGACTTAATGGTATCCTTCTCAATATTCTCAGGAAGGAAAGCAAGAACATCCTTCTTCATGATCTTACCACGATGACCAGTTCCTTGGATTTCTTGCCAAGCAATATTGTGTTCTAAAGCAATTCGTTTTGCAAGTGGTGAAATGCGAACCACATTTGTGTCTTTATATGTTTCCACGTCTTCTTTGTGGACACGACCGTTTGCGCCTGAACCAGAAACATCATAGAGGTTGATCCCTAGATCATCCGCTAATTTTCTAGCCGCAGGAGTCGCTCTTAGCTTATCATCAGCCATGACCTCTCCTATTCTATTATAAGATATTAAGGATGCAGAGGGCAATGAAAAAATAGGAGATTGACGCTGTGTTCGATGAACACAAGGAAATCTATCTTTTTTTCGCAGACCTCCGTCCGAATTCAATTATAAGATACTAAGGGCGTTTAAAAGCGACTGAAAAATAGGAAATCAACGCAGACTTCGATGAAGTCAAGGAGATTTATCTTTTTTCCGAGCTTTTAGCCCGTGCTCTAATCTAAGATATTATGGACGCAGAGAACTTTGCATCATTAGATACAAAGTTTCTTCGTCTGAATTATTGCTAGTTACATAATTTATGTTATGTATTATTCTTTGTTGTAGGTTTTACGAATGGCATCTTTGATGCTTTCAACTGTCGGAATCATTGCATTTTCAAGGTTTTGCGCGTAAGGCATTGGTACATCTTCCCCCGCACAACGACGGATAGGTGCATCCAAGTAATCAAATGCTTCTGATTCAGAAATAATAGCTGAGATTTCACCGATATAACCACTTGTTTTGTGAGCGTCATTGACAAGGACTACTTTTCCTGTTTTCTTGACAGAGTTAATGATGATTTCTTTATCAAGCGGAACCAAAGTACGTGGGTCTACTACTTCTACTGAAATGCCTTCTTCAACCAATTCTTCAGCTGCTTGCATCACGCGACGAAGCATTTTTCCGTAGGTTACGACAGTTACATCCGTTCCTTCCCGTTTGATCTCTCCGACACCAAGTGGAATGGTATAGTCAGGATCTACAGGTACTTCACCTTTTTGGTTGAATTCTGATTTGTATTCAAGAATGATCACTGGGTTGTTGTCACGGATAGAAGACTTGAGAAGTCCTTTCATATCCGCTGGAGTTCCTGGAGCAACAACTTTCAAACCAGGAATATGGGTAAACCATGATTCCAAAGATTGGGAGTGTTGTGCTGCAGATCCAACTCCGTTACCAGCAGCACAGCGGACTGTCATCGGCACTTGCCCTTTTCCGCCAAACATGTAGCGAGTCTTAGCAGCTTGGTTGACGATAGCATCCATGGCAATCACGGAGAAATCCATGAAGGTCATATCAACGATTGGACGAAGTCCGGTCATGGCTGCACCAGCTGCTGCACCTGAGATAGCAGCCTCAGAAATCGGACAATCACGAACACGTTCTGGACCGAATTCCTCTAGCATTCCTACGGAAGTTCCGAAGTCTCCACCGAAAACTCCGACATCTTCCCCCATCAACAATACATTTTCGTCGCGACGCATTTCCTCAGACATAGCAAGGATAATGGTATCGCGGAAAGACATTAATTTTGTTTCCATAATTCTCTACTCCCCCTTAGTCTGCGTAAATATCTTCAAAAGCTGATTCAAGTGGAGGGAATGGGCTTTCTTCCGCAAATTTCACTGAAGCTTCAACTGCTTCTTTCACTTCTTCTTGAATCTGATCCAATTCTTCTGCGCTCGCAATTTCATTTTCAAGGAGATACTTGCGAAGGTTTTCAATCGGATCTTTCTTCTTCCACTCTTCGACTTCTTCACGGGTCCGGTATTTACCAGGGTCAGATGAAGAGTGTCCAAGCCAACGATAGGTGACACTTTCGATCAAGACAGGACCTTTACCAGAACGGACATGTTCAACAGCTTTTTGGAATCCTTCATAGACATCAATAACGTTGTTTCCATCAGGAATAAACATTCCAGGAATGCCGTAAGCAGCACTACGCTCATGGATGTGCTCCACATTGGTCATTTTCTTGATGTCAGCAGAGATCCCATAACCATTATTAATACAGTAGAAGATCACGGGAAGATTCCAGATTGAAGCCATATTGACCGCTTCGTGGAAGACACCTTCGTTGGTTGCGCCATCACCAAAGAAGCAGACAACAACTTTTCCAGTCTTATGCATTTGTTGAGTAAGGGCAGCCCCTACTGCAATTCCCATACCACCACCGACGATACCGTTGGCACCGAGGTTACCGGCATCAAGGTCGGCGATATGCATAGAGCCACCCTTCCCTTTACAAGTACCAGTATACTTGCCAAGGATTTCAGCCATCATTCCATTCAAGTCGATCCCTTTAGCGATCGCTTGTCCGTGACCACGGTGGTTTGAAGTTAGCAGGTCATCCTCGTTCAAAGCTAGCATTGCTCCAACGTTGGCTGCTTCTTCACCAACAGAAAAGTGCGTCATTCCCGGCACTTTCCCTTTTTTTACTAACTGTGCAATTTTTAAGTCCATGCGACGGATTTCTTCCATTTTACGGAACATATCCAATAAGAGACTTTTATCTAATGTTGCCATTATTTCGCCTTTCTTAGCATTTATTCATTCTCTTTCATTTTATCCAAAATTGAAAGCACTGTCAAAAAAAATGCTCAATTATCTTCACAAATCAAACTCTATAGAACATTGGTGTAATAGAGTTTTTCAACTGTTGTATAAAAGATTCACAAAGTCATATATTGAGAAAATATTGATACTTCGGAATAAAAAAACCGATAGGAAAAGACCTATCGGATCACTTTTATTCAGCTCGTTGACCAAAGTCACGAATCATTTGTTCCAATTCCTCACGACTTGGAGTTGTTAACATGTAGAGATAGTCCCCTTGAAGCTCCGCAAAGGCTGCAGGCATGATCTTCTTCACTCGGAATTGATGCTGGTATTTGGCCAAGACTTCTTCTTCTGAGAGAGCATAGCTTACATTAGCTCGACGAGAAGTCGCTAAGCAATAAAGAGGCTCAAATTCAGAAGCAGGGAATTCTTCTCCAGCTACGAGGGCCGCATAACCACGATACAAGTCGATGGAGTGAGCGTAATTGTAGACATCAATTGTAAAGCCTCCTGCAGGTCGGTTATTGTACTCGATCGCAATATAGTCATCCCCATCACGGAAAAACTCAATATGGAAGAATCTCTCCTTCATACCAAAAGCTTTGACAATCGCTTCACCGTACTGACGCAATTTTGGATCCATCTCTTTGAGGACATAATAAGAGTTGTCCATCTTGTAGAGCATCAAGTCAAGTGGTGTATAGGCATAGTCAAAAGTAGTTGAAAAGACAATGTTTCCATCTCGATCCACTAAACCATCAAAAGTACAGATTTCACTGGAAAGAACAAATTTCTCAAAAAAGTATTCAGTATGTCCATCCCATTCAGCTTTGAAACGATTCACATCTTCTGGAGTTTCAATTTTAAAGGTCGCTGCCGCTCCTACTCCGTTATCAGGCTTGGCAATCAACGGCAACCCAATCTTCTTCACAGCCTTGTCGATGTCTTTTTCTGCTTTGACCACTGCACCAGGAACGACAGGAACTCCCGCTTTTTTAAAGAGTTTCTTCATTTCTGATTTAAACTTGGTTTTCTTTAAATCTTTAGGTTTGGCCCCAAAGACATTAAATTGCTCACGAAGTGCCGCATCCAATTCCAACCAGTATTCATTGTGAGATTCGATGCGATCGATTGGGCCATGCTTATAGAAGAGAAAGGCTACTGCACGTTTCACTTCGTCCAAGTTTTCCATGTTATCGACACGGAAATACTCTGTCAAACTGTTGCGCAAAGGTTCATCTAACTGCTCGTAAGGCTCTTGGCCGATCCCCAAGACAGTGATTCCTTTGTTAGCCAACTCAATGGTGAATTGTTGGAAATTTTGTGGATAATAAGGTGAAATAACAAGATAATTCATAGACATCTCCTCCCTTTTTACTTATAAATACATCTGACCTAAGAAATACGGCATTTGTTTCCGCCACCAATCCCAATCATGAGCTACATCGTGCCCCCACTCTGCAAACCAAGCAGGGATATTTTTGTGATCAAAGGCTTCCTTCAATTTATAGAAGGATGGAAGTCCATCCTGCTCCCAAGCCCCAAGACCGGTACAGATGACAATTTCGGCCTGACGGTAACGGTCGATAAACCAACCATCATTTTGATGCCAAATATAATCAGACGGAGAGTTTTGGTAAATCGCTTCATCTCCTCCAAACTCACCAACAAAGAAACGAGCATCGTAGACACCACTCAAGGCAATGACTTTGTTGAAGACATCTGGGTGTTGCAAGAAGAAATTGAGCGCGTGGTAAGCTCCCATTGAGCAGCCGGTTGTCATCATTGGGTCAAACCAACCCGTTTTGTGCTTGATGAAAGGAATGGCCTCTTCAATAACATAGCGTTCATAGGCACGATGCATCTCTGCACGATCGTGAGGGTTTTTCCACTCACAAAGCCAGCTCTCACTATCGACACTCGAAAGGGTGAAAAATTGAACACGCCCTTCTTCAATAAACTGAGCACAAGCATCAATCATACCGAAGTCATAGTACTCATTATGGCTTCCACCAGATGAAGCGAAGACCACAATAGGAATCCCCGCATGACCATAGCGGTTTAGATACATTTCGCGGTTAAGTTGGCCACTCCAGTGGCTTAAATGTTCAATATTCATAAGTTCCCTCTTTCTCTTTATATGTTTATTTTAAGTTTATTAATCCCATTTTTCTGCCAAAAAGCGAAGACATTCTGGTAGATGTTCAGCCCAGGCTTCTTCATGGTGGATCGCCCCGGATTGAATCCGAATGGCGATATTTTCTAAAGCAACTCCTTGTTGAATAACATCATGGTAATAACGAAGAGATGAGTCTATATAGGCTTGCTTGATATTCCCAGCCATTAACGTTTTATCAGTATCATCTGCCTCTTCAGTCCCTACATAGATGTATATACGTTGATCTGGATACAAGTTCTTACGCTCGATATAGCGATCAAATGCTTCTTGATGCAACCAATTGGCAGAGGAGAATACTCCTAGACAACCGATTTGATCTTGGTATTCCAAGCCTAAAAATTGAGTGATGTTACCGCCTAGCGAAGATCCAATCATAGCTGTATGTTCTCGATCAGCAAGAGTGCGATATTCTTGATCGATAAAAGGTTTGACCACATCCATGACAAACTCCCCATACTCGACGCCCTTGCCACCAAATTGCATCCCAGGAATGTTGGATTCCTTGTATTTCCAGGCAGAGTACTCGTTCATCCGTTGCAAGCCATCATTATCAATGGCAACGACAATCATGCGACTAATATCTGGATTACGCTTGATGGCTGGAATGACCTTCCAAGAGTGACCTACAAAGGCTTCCTTACTATAGAAGACATTTTGCCCGTCATGGAAATAAACTACAGGATAGCGTCGATCAGTGTCTGTTTCATAATTTTTAGGTAATAAGACTCGGACACGACGGAGTTTTCCGGTATAAGGCACTTTCAACTCGTGTGTCTTCATCTCTAAATAAAAATAAGATTTATTCATTGTCAGAAAACTCTCTATATTCTAAATTTTTATTTATTATACCATTTTTATAAGAAAAAGTCTGGATTTCTCCAAACTTTTTCATTGATTGACTTTATTTTCCAATAAATCTTGCCAGATCTTGTAAAGAACGTTCGGCAATTTTCTCGTAACGTTCCTTTTTATCCCGAATGCGTGGGCCATCTAGCTCTTTAATAATTCCAAAGTTGACATTCATAGGCTGGAAATGCTTGCTATCAGCATGGGTAATATAGTGAGCCAGACTTCCGATGGCTGTTGTTTCTGGAAATATTGCTGCTTCCTCTCCTTTGAAGAGACGAGCGGCATTGATCCCGGCAACTAAACCTGATGCTGCAGATTCAACATAGCCCTCTACTCCTGTCATTTGACCTGCAAAAAAGAGGTTGGCTTGTTTCTTAGAACGGTAGGTCTGCTCAAGGAGATTTGGAGAGTCCATGTAAGAATTGCGGTGCATGACCCCATATCTCACAAACTCAGCATTTTCCAAACCAGGGATCATTTGGAAGACGCGCTTTTGCTCACCCCATTTGAGATGCGTTTGGAAACCGACGATATTGTAGAGGCTAGCAGCCGCATTGTCTTGGCGAAGCTGAACGACAGCGTATGGTGTCTTAAACTCACCATCACGAGGCCCCTTGTAATCATCCGGATACTCGAGACCAACTGGCTTCATAGGACCATAGAGCATGGTTTTAATCCCTCGTTTAGCCATGACCTCGATTGGCATACAACCTTCGAAATACTTTTCTTTTTCAAAAGAGTTAAGCGGGGCTTCTTCCGCATTGACCAAGGCCTCATGGAAATCCATAAACTCTTGTTTGGTCATTGGGCAGTTGAGATAAGCTGCTTCTCCTTTGTCATAACGTGACTTGAGATAAACCTTACTCATATCGACAGTATTGACATCGATAATAGGAGCTGCTGCATCGTAGAAGTAGAAACCATCCCCACCATTTAGCGCATGAATCTTTTCCGCCAAGGCATCGCTGGTTAGGGGACCCGTTGCGACCACTGTGATAGCATCTGCCGGCAATTCCGTGATTTCATCACGAATTACTTCAATCAGAGGGTGTTGGGACACCTTCTCAGTTACCCGACTGGCAAATCCTTCGCGATCCACGGCGAGTGCACCACCGGCCGGCACTCGAGTTGCTTCAGCTGCTTCAAGAATGACAGAACCAAGACGGCGCATTTCTTCTTTGAGGAGACCAACAGCATTGGTTAACGAATCCCCGCGAAGAGAGTTCGAACAGACTAACTCAGCAAAGTTGTCTGTTTTGTGTTGTGGAGTGGATTTGACCCCACGCATTTCATAGAGCTTCACCGGAATTCCCTGTTGGGCAATCTGGTAAGCCGCTTCCGAGCCTGCTAGGCCCGCACCGATAACATTGATATAAGATTGAGACATGACACTAATACCTCTTTGGGTGGAATCGAAGTTCATATCAAAACAACTATCTGGACTGTTTGACACCCACAAATCTTTCTAAATTGATACTTGGTCCATTATACCAAAAAGGGCATAAAAAAGACAGGGAGGCTAATCCTTCCTGTCTGGTCTATCGATTGTTAGTTGTTTTCTTATAAACACAACCAGGCTGCTAAGAGGGCAGATAGAATACTGAATAAAGAACCAATCAAGTAATATTCCGCGAAGGCTGGGTTCTCCGAAATTTTATTGTAGCGAGCGATGGATTTGGCTGTAAAGACTAGGCCGATAGAAGCAAATTGTCCATACACGAGACAGGCGCCGATAATCAACCGCTCTAAAAAACCAATCATGGAACCAGCCCCAGTGATGGTATCCATTTTATCCTCCATCGTCGGCTGGTACTTAGCAAAGAGAATTTTAAAGACTATATTGGTCGGTTTTCCCACCAGGAGGACATAAAAAATTAGATTTAAACTGTCCAAAGGCAGATAGGTAGTGCCGTTTTTAGCTCCAAAAAGGACAAGGCAAGTAATGATACCGACATGCAAGAATTGATCCAGCGCAAAAGCCCATGAGTTTGTTAATTTCCATTGTTTTTGCACCCAAGGCTTGCTGTAATCAATCCCTGCATGAGTTAGCAAAATGATCAAGCAAATCCACCATAGGTCCAGGTGACAGAGGGAAACGACGATTAGGGGAAGAGCTACATAGAGAATATGAAGGCCTAACACCTTCTTATCCCGATCCTTGCGATCCGCCATCTTTTGACTTTGAAAATAATAATCCGATAACAAATGACAAATCAACAAGAGAATCAAGTATGGACTTATTACGATACTAGACAATCCGGTCATAGACCTCTCCTTTCGCTAGAGCTTGTATACTAGCAAGGGTTGCTGCTCTTCCCCGTAAATACACACGAATACTACTACTCTTCAAGCGTTTAGACAGTGCGCTTGGATTGATATCCAGTGATTGAGCCAAGTCTTGCTGACTAAAATTCTCACTGTATACAAATCTCTTAAGAAGATCTAGCAGGATTTCTTCCTGACTGCCACGCCAACCCGAACGAATGGCTTCTCCTGAAGCAATGAGGGCGTTTACCAATAAGTCCTTACTGTCGTTCCCACTTGAAAAATAGATCTGGGTATTGCCGTAGTCATTTTTCTGATGAACCAGATTGATGGCTGCGCGTGCGTTCCAATAGGCCGGCCCATCTGCACCAATACTTTGCAAGGGATCAATAGCTGTTGCAATCTCTCCAAGTCCGATACCAAAACGTAGTTGAGTCGGGCTTAGTTCTGAACGCAAGGTATCGATGATTTGAAAAACTGGAGCATCCACTTTTAAAAGTGCCTGAAACTCATCGCCCAGGGTCAAGGTAAAACAGGATGCCAAGTAATCTCCAAAGAGTTCATTCATCTTTCGAAGCGTTTTTTCTAACTGTTTTTGCAGGTTGAAACGTTCTTGAACCATTTTAGAATCAATAACATCTGCAATCAAAGCAAGATACATAAGCCCACCTCCTTATGTCTATTATAACGAAAAAAAATAAAAATGTCTATTATAACAGACATTTTATAAAATTGCCGTTATAATAGACATCGAATCATTCTAAAAACTTATTTCACTTTTTCTTCTTCGTAGTCCCCATTGCTACATACAACTTGCTTGCCACCACCACGTACTTTCTTTTCAACCAAATACTGACCACATTTTGGACAGTCACGGCCAATTGGCTTGTCCCAAGAAGTGAATTCACATTCTGGGTAGCGATTGCATCCATAGAAGATACGGTTCCGTTTGGTTTTACGCTCGATGATTTGGCCCTGATGACAGTTAGGACATTCCACCCCAATTTCTTTGACAATCGCTTGAGTATGGCGACAATCTGGGAAGTTGCTACAAGCATAGAACTTACCATAACGTCCTAATTTGATGACCATGGGACTTCCACAAACTTCACAGTCAAAACCAGCCGCCTCATCCTTGATTTGGATTTTCTCCATCTCTTCTTCAGCCTTGGCTACTTCTTTTTTAAATGGTTGATAGAAGGAATCGATAACCTTTTGCCACTGCTCTTTCCCAAGTTCGACATCATCTAGTTTCCCTTCCATCTCAGCAGTAAAGGTTACATTGACGATATCTGGGAAGAATTCAACGATCAATTTATTGACGATTCCCCCTAACTCGGTTGGCTCGAAGCGTTTGGCTACAAGCTTCACGTAATAGCGTTTTTGAATGGTCTCAATCGTTGGTGCATAGGTTGAAGGACGTCCCACTCCATTTTCTTCCAACGTCTTAATCAAGGTCGCTTCAGAATAACGAGCTGGTGGTTGGGTAAAGTGCTGTTCAGGTTTGCTATTGACCTGAGTGACAGTATCCCCTTCTTCCATATCCGGTAACATCTTGTTCTTATCCGAATCATTGTAAATCGCTAAATAACCGTCAAATTTCACCTGACTACCATTCGCTGTATATTGAACACCATTTTGCCCCAAACGGACATTCATGGTATCAAATACAGCTGCTGTCATCTGGCTAGCCACAAAACGGTTCCAGATCAAGGTGTAGAGCTTGAGTTGGTCCTTGTCTAGGTACTTAGCAATTTTCTCAGGCGTATTGTATACACTAGAAGGACGAATGGCTTCGTGGGCATCTTGGGCACCAGAAGCATTTTTGACCCGGCTTCCATGCTTGGAATACTTCTCTCCAAATCGATCAACGATAAAGCTAGCTGCTTCATTTTGAGCGACTGGACTAATCCGAGTCGAGTCCGTACGCATATAAGTGATCAAACCTTGGACACCTGATCCAATATTGATTCCTTCATACAACTGCTGAGCCACCATCATGGTCTTACGAGTACGGAAGTTAATCTTATTGGCCGCATCCATCTGCATAGAAGAAGTCGTGTAAGGAAGTGGCGCATTGCGTTTGCGTTCCTTTTTCTCAACTTTTTCAACGATATACTCTTTCCCATCAAGATGCGAAAGAACAGCTTTCACATCCTCCTGGTTTTGAAGTTTCATCTTCTTGCCATTCATTCCATAGAAATTGGCTTGAAACTGCTTGGTTCCCTTTTTGAAGGTTCCATCAATTGTCCAGTATTCTTCTGGTTGGAAGGCATTGATTTCTTCTTCCCGGTCAATGATCAATTTAAGAGCAACTGACTGCACCCGACCAGCGGAAAGTCCCTTCTTCACCTTTTTCCATAGAATTGGTGAAATCGAGTACCCTACAATCCGGTCCAAAACACGGCGTGCTTGTTGAGCATCTACCAGATCCATATCAATCTTACGGGGTTCTTGAAAGGCATTTTTTACCGCATCCTTAGTAATTTCATTGAAAACGACTCGGTTCTTATCTTCCTTATCCAACTGAAGAATATGGGCCAAGTGCCAAGAAATAGCTTCTCCTTCACGATCCGGGTCACTTGCGAGAAAGACTTGTTTGGCCTTTTTAGCCTCTTTTTTCAATTCATTGATCAAAGGACCTTTTCCGCGAATATTAATGTATTCAGGTTCATAATTGTTATCAAAATCAATGGACATGGTAGATTTTTTCAAGTCACGAATATGCCCCACACTGGCCATGACCTTATAATTTCTACCAAGATATTTTTCAATTGTCTTCGCTTTCGCAGGAGACTCCACAATAACTAAATTCTTTTTAGCTGTTGTGGTTTTCTTTTTTGTTTTAGTAGCCACTTTTTTACCTCTATTTTGTAATAAACCTCATAGAGTGTAAACTATTTTTTTCGGGATGTCAACCGTGAAGTTCTCCTATAGGAAAACTCATTTTAAAATTCAAACTCATCTAGGACATCTTTTCCACTGGTCACAAGCTTTGCTCCTTCTTGAATGAGGTGATGACAACCATCAGAACGACCATCCAATATAGAACCTGGAATAGCGAAAACATCACGGCCTTCTTCCATAGCACGCTCACAGGTGATCAGACTCCCAGACCGCATCCGCGCTTCTGCCACAATCACTGCTCTAGAAAGACCAGCAATAATCCGATTACGCTCTGGAAAATGGTGTTTTTGAGGGCCTTGGCCAGGACCGTATTCTGTTAAAACCAAATGGCTACCACTCATGTACTTCTGCAACTGTTTATTGGATCTAGGATAGAAGACATCTAACCCAGTACCAATCACACCAATTGTTTTTCCTCCATTTCGAATAGCTGCATAATGAGCCGCAGCATCTATCCCCTTGGCTAATCCACTCACCACAATCAATTCATTGTTTAACTCATTAATGATTTTTTCGACAGATTGAATCCCTGTGCGGCTGCAGGAACGACTCCCCACGACTGCTATTTTTGGATGTTTAAGAAGGTCAATGTTACCTGAGTAAAACAACAAAACAGGTGGGTTATGCATCCAAAGAAGTTCTTCAGGATATTCTGGATCCATAATGGATATCGAATCAAACTCCTTGAACTCCTCCATCAAGACCTTGTCATCAATCCGAATATATCGTTCCATAAAAAGTGTTTGATTTCGACATCCTGCAATTTTTGCCATTAATTCTAAAGAAGGCCATTCCCCATTCATTTCCCAGTAATTGACAATGTTAAAAACCTGTAGATTAGACAGGCCAGCAACCTTTAATTTATACAGTTCATATTTGTTCATTCGTAAACCTCATTTTCTACTATCTATTTATAATATTCGTAAAAGAAAACAAAAAAAGCTCTAAAAATAGAACTTTTTAATGATTTTCTACAATATTAAAATGACAAACGGCCCCCAAAAGGTTACTTGAGTTGTGGTAACGTGCTGCTTGAATCTCTAGTAAAGAAAATCGTTGCTCACTACTTTCCTCAAACAACAATTTATACTGATGGTTGATTTCTTCTAAAAGAAGGTCTTGGCTACTAATTCCTCCACCAATCGTCACTTTTTCAAGCCGAACAAGTGACTGAAGATTATAGATCAGGATTGCAATTTCCTGACAATAAGAAATAAATAAGTCTTGTAACTTCCCATGATAACCAGCGTGAAGGGCTTCAAAAACCTGGATGCCATCCTCTTCCGGCAGTTGCAAGAGCTGACTGGCTTGGGCTACAAAGTTGACAGCTGAGCCTAAATTTTGAACCAAACTGGAAATCCCATGCTTCAAAATCTCTCTCTGAAATTGTTTTTGTTCTGAAGTTGTTGGTGGCTCCTCTGGGTTCGGCCAACGAAGATAATCCTTGAGATGCAAGGTAGAAATTAAAGAACCGTTGGAAGTCAAGGCTAATCCTACGCCAGTTCCCAATACAAAAGTTGCACCACAGTAACAATCTTGGAGGTTTCCAATTCGAGCTTCTGCCAAACCTGCAGCATCTCCGTCGTTGAGGACGGTCACAGGAACTTGAAATATCTTATTTAAACGAGAAGCTAAAGGAATATTCCTCAAATAAGGAATAAGGCCACCTTTAAAGACAAAACCAAGTCGACTATTGATTTCACCCGGGCAAGAAATGGCAATCCCTGTAATTTGATTCTGGAACGAGCAAATCACGCGCTCGAGGGCTTCCCAGAAGTCCTCAATACTATCTGGTGTCGGGACTTTAGAGGAATCGCTCACTTGATAGGCTTCATCGACTAAGGCATATTTAATAAAGGTTCCCCCGATATCAAAGGCTAAGAGCATTTTCTTCTCCTCCTAATCAACATCAGTCATGGACTTAATGGGTTCGAAGCTTCGGCGATGGATTGGACTAACCCCTTGTTTTTCCAATCCTTCAAGATGCTTGGTGGTCCCATAGCCCGCATTCTGAACAAAATCATAACCTGGATACTCTTGGTCATATGCCGCCATCATCTGATCCCGTGTTACCTTAGCTACTATAGAAGCTGCCGCGATAGACAAGGAATTAGCATCTCCCTTTATGATGGAGGTCTGAGAAATAGGAAGATCCAATTTCATGGCATCGATCAAGAGATGTTGAGGCTGTGGGTCCAATTCGTGAATAGCCTCTAGCATAGCTAATTTCGTCGCTTCATAGATATTTACCTGATCAATGACGTGATTGTCTTTTACCCCAATACCAACCGAAATAGCCTGATCCAAAACCGCTTGGTAAATAGCCTGGTGCTTAGATTTAGGAATTTTCTTGCTATCGTTTAAACCTGGAATTTTACAATTTTTAGGCAAAATAACAGCTGCAGCGACGACAGGGCCAGCCAAAGGGCCTCGTCCCACTTCATCTACTCCTGCAATGAGTTGAATCCCTTGGGCATAGAGTTCTTTTTCATAGGCTAGCATTTTTTCCAAACGCAGGTCTTCCTCCACTTGTTTTTGGAGTTCACGTTTTCGTTTGTTGATAGCCGACTGAACGCCCGCCCGAGCATCATAGATTAACTCTTCAAACAAGGGATGATCTAATTCATCAATCATCGCCAAACGCTCTTTAACTTCTTTAATCGTTGGCATCCACTTCACCTACACGATCAAGGGTATAGCGTCCCAAACGACCATCTCGTACATCCTTGACAAACAAGCTGTAAAAGCGATCATAATCATCTCGGAAGCCTAAGCGTTGGGTCATCTCCATGATGATTTCCGGTGCGTTCTGCTCCAAATTCATTTGCTTATAGCGTTCTTGCAACTCTTTTGGGTAGTGGGATTTAAAATACTCCAGACCAAAAATAGTCACCTCATCCATAGGCAATAACTGATCCTTAATGGCACCCGTTAAAGCTAATTTTAGAGCTACATCTTCATCTTCAAATTTTGGCCAAAGAATTCCTGGTGTATCCAAGATTTCAAGATCCTTATTGGTTTTCAACCATTGTTGCCCCTTGGTTACCCCTGGTTTATTTCCAACTACGGCAATCTTTTTCCCTGCTAAACGGTTCATCAAGGTAGATTTACCGGCGTTGGGAATCCCAATAATCATAGTCCGAAGAGTTTCAATCTGAATCCCTCGTTCCTTTTGGCGAGCAATTTTATCTGCCATTAAGCTCTTAGCAGCATCTGTTACTTTTTTGACTGTCGACTGCTCTTTGGAGTTGATGGCCAGGGTTTTGATTCCTTGAGATTCGAAATACTCCTGCCATTCTTTTGTTGCGACAGGATCAGCCAAGTCTACCTTATTTAGAATCATCAACTTAGGCTTGTCACCAACAATTTTTGTTAACATGGGATTTTGACTGGATAATGGCAAACGAGCGTCCACCAGAACAGTCACAAAATCCACGAATTTTAAATTTTCCTGTACTTGTCTTCTAGCTTTGGACATATGTCCAGGAAACCATTGAATAATCGCCATGAAATGAAATCCTTTCAAAATTCAATCATATCTATTATACCATGAAATACGGTATTTCTTTTATAAAACTGCTTCCCATTTTTACAAACAAAAACGAAGCTACATCTGTAACTTCGTTTCTTATTTTAGCGAATTTGCTCAAAATGTAAGTGAACAGCGATGTGATCTCCATAACCACTCCGTTCCAAATCACGTTGCAAGCGATAAGAAATATAGTGTTCAGCAATGGTAATATACCCAGCACCAAGTAAGCGGTGCTCAACCATTGACTGGATCATGCTGATAGTCGCACGTTCCACTTTAGCTTCTTCTAAATCCATCACAACTTTCTTGGTCACTTGCGCCAAGTTTTGGCGAAGATCATCCGTTAAGACATAGACTGTTTGAGCAGCTTTTAAAACCGCTTGGTAGATTTTATCTGGATCAAATTCTACTACTTCACCACTACGTTTAATGACTTCCATCTTTTTCTCCTTGGTCTTCAATATACTTCTATTATCTTAATAAATAGGAGATTTGTCAAGAATCTAAAATATCAATAATCCGGACGAAGAACTCCCGTAATGATTTCTTTACTTGCATGATAATCCCCGTCAACCACAACCTTGATGATCCGCTTTGCTTCCTCAGCAGGGGCTGGAACTAATGGTAAACGAGTCGGCCCTGCTTCAAAGCCCATATAGTTCAAGACTGCTTTAACTGGAGCTGGACTCGGATAAGAAAAGAGAGCATTGACTTTAGGGATAAATTGGCGCTGGATAGCCGCCGCCTTTTTAATATCATTGTTCTCAATCGCTTGGAACATTTCGTGCATTTCATCCCCATTGGTATGGGAAGCTACTGAAATGACGCCGTCTGCCCCCAAGTTCATGGCATGGAAAGCATCTCCATCCTCTCCCGTATAAATGAGGAACTCTTCTGGCTTGTGCTCAATTAAATAAGCCATATTGGCAAGAGTCGTACATTCTTTGACCCCGATGATGTTTGGATGTTCAGCCAAACGGAGCATGGTTTCTGGTGTCATTTCGACAACCACGCGCCCTGGGATGTTATAGATAATGATTGGCAAGTTAGAAGCATCTGCAATAGCCTTAAAATGCTGGTACATTCCTTCTTGAGAAGGTTTGTTGTAGTATGGAACAATGGCCAAACCAGCAGCAAAACCACCAAACTGATCTACTTCCTTTACAAACTCAATAGAATCACGGGTTTCATTGGTCCCGACACCAGCAATCAAAGGAACCCGTCCATTGACCACCTTTTGCACCGCCGCAAAGAGTTCTAATTCTTCATCGTGCGTTAGAGTTGGACTTTCGGCCGTAGTACCAGCTAAAAGAATCCCATCTGTGTGATGAGCTAGTAGGTGCTCAATTAAGGGCGGAATAGCTTCAAAGTTGATCGAACCATCTTCATGAAAGGGTGTAATAAAGGCAGTGATCATTCTACAATTTTTTAAATCTTGATAAGACATAGGCCGGTTGCTCCTTTCTCGTGCCAATGATAGGGAAGAGGGACAGTCCAAAAGTTGGTCACTGTCCCCATTACGATTTATTCAGTTATAGAATCATTTCAATTCAAACTTCAAGTCAGCTGTTGGGCGCACCAATCCACGTTCATGAAGAGTTTCTGCGATTTGAACTGAGTTCCAAGCAGCTCCTTTAAGAAGGTTATCGGAAACAACCCACATATGGATCCCTTTTTCAGCATCCAAGTCTTTACGGATACGACCAACAAAGGTATCACGAGAACCAACGGCGTTAATAGCTTGTGGGTATACTTGATGAGCAACATCATCTTCCAAGACAGCACCAGGGAAGGCCGCAATCGCCGCTTTTACTTCTTCGATTGGGGCTACTTCTTTGGTCTCAATGTAAACTGACTCTGAGTGAGCTGACAAGACCGGAATACGTACACACGTTGCTGAAACGGCAATGCTATCATCTTCCATGATTTTCTTAGTTTCCTTAGTCATCTTCATTTCTTCATATGTGTAGTCATTATCAGTGAAGACGTCAATTTGAGGAAGAGCGTTGAAGGCGATCGGATAATGTTTCTTATCGCCACCTGATGGTAAGATTTCCGCATGCAAATCACGTGGATCCACGCCGTCATTCAAGACTTCACGAAGTTCACGTTGGGTTTCAAGAATCGCACCCATACCAGCACCAGAGACAGCTTGGTAAGTAGATACGATGATACGTTCCAAGCCCCATTTCTGACGAACAGGCTCAAGAGCTACCATCATTTGGATAGTTGAACAGTTAGGGCAGGCAATGATTCCGTTATGGGCATCAAGAGCGTGGGCATTCACCTCTGGAACAACCAATGGTACATCTGGATTTTGACGGAAATAAGATGTGTTATCTACTACTACCGCACCCGCTTTCACAGCATAAGGTGCGTATTTTGCAGAAGTTGAACCACCAGCTGAGAAGAGAGCAATATCAACTCCTTCAAAAGCATTTTCTGTCGTTTCTTCAATCGTCACATCTTGCCCTTTGAATTGCAAAACTTTTCCTGCAGAACGTGCAGACGCCAAGTAGCGAATCTTATCAATTGGAAGAGTTGATTCTTCCAACATTTTGATCATTTGAGCACCAACGGCACCTGTCGCACCGACAACAGCAACTGTATATCCCATAACAAACCTCTTTCGGAATTTTCTAAAAATTTGTGAATTTCATCTATTATACTATTTTTCCAGGTAAATGAAAAGCGTATTTTGCATTTATAAAAACAAAAATCCCGATCTAAGACCGGGATAGTTTCTAGATATAAAATAGCTTTAATAAAAATTAATGGATCTCATAATCCAAATCACTCAAATCCTTCTTACCTTGAGTATCTTCCAATAGGAACTGAACCTGTTGCATCCCTTTGATACCTGCAACTATTGAAGTTGGAAAGGTTACAATGGCTTGGTTGAGTTGACTAATATTGCTATTGACGATGCGTTTAGAAGCTGCTAAATCTTCATTTTCGTCTACAATTTCTTTTTGCAAGGCCAAGAATTGATTAGAAGACAAGAGCTCTGGATAATTCTCACCCACTGCTCGGATTTGGGCCAAAACATCATTTTGATTGGAAATAACTTGGTTGGATTCTTGAATAGAAGCACCTTGGCGAAGGGCTACCAATTCACTAAAGACTTTCTCCTCATGTTTGGCATAAGCCTTAGCGACCTTCAACATTTCCGAAATGGTATCGTAACGTTTAACCAAGGTGATATCGACCGTTCTCTTTGATTCTTCAATCATGACTTGATAACGGTTCAATCGATTGCTTTCTCCGATAAACCACATAACAACTACTAAAGCAAAAACAATAAGGGCAATCAATAAACCTGACATAGTTATTCTCCTTTAAAAATATTGGTTAATTCATCAATGAGATCAATCTCTCTACAGAGCTTTTGATACTCTGCAGCAATCGACAGACTTTCGATTGCCTCTTTTCTATTGGGGGTTGGGAAAAGGTAGCGGTTAGTATATAAGGAAATATAAAGTATATCTTGGACTAAATACACACACATAGCATTCTGAGAAATTTGCTGATCAAACCATTCTAGGATCTTGGGTTTTAAGAATTTTCGAGCAGCAAGTTCATCTGTACAATAGATATTGTAGTTTTCATTGTTTTGGATATCTTCTGTTTCGATTTGGACTTCATTAGGTCCAGCACCTGGATAGGCTCCTTTGACTTCTCTTTTTAAAAAGAAAGATTTCTTGGTTGGAACAACTCTCAAGTGCCCTGGAAATGAGATTGGAGATTTTAAAGAGAAAATCTGACCAGAAAAATCTTCAACTTCTACATTTTCCGTATGAGTGTCCCCATTAGAGTCTCTCTTGGTTCGCGTCTCAATGTGATAGGCATAAAGATTGGCTACTACGAGATTCTTTTCATCATGGAAGGACAGTTGATTAAAGAGATCAAACTTAGTCGACCTCGGGCTAATGACCTGCAAAACATTCATAGGGTAGTTAGCTGTCAAAGTTAGCTCTGCTTGAGGAAAAACTTCTTTCAAAATAGGACAAAGAAAATTAGTAATATAAATCTCGTCATTGGATCGAACCTGATCTCCGAACAAGGCTTTTCTTTTTTGGTATGCTGGTAAATAATAGAACACCACTGCAAGAAGAATGATAACAAACGCTCGCAATCCAAAAAGTGGGAAAGATAGTATAGCTAAAAAAAATACCAAGTAAGGTGGCGTTTCTCCAGTGAAGGTTATTTTTCATTTGTTCCTTCATGATGCGCAACTTAGCCTGATTTTGTTCTAATTTCTCCAGTTCACTGATACGTTGGAAAGTTTCTTGTGACCACTTGTTGTTTGGACTGTTTTGATCATACACTATAACCATCTCCTTTCAAACACAAATGAATACAGCCATTTCCATCATTATACCACCAGCAATCACAAGAGGCAAACAAATATATGTATTTGATAACAGTGAATTTCTAAAAAAAATCCCCTACCAAACGGTAAGGGATTCGAGGCATCTTTCGATGAGAACAGCCGGTTCACACAACTGTTCAAGGTCCGCTCCTGCGTTACAATTGAATGTAGACCTCCTCAGCGCAAAAGGCTCCTAAGAGCCAATCGACTCATCGCATGAACCTAGTCTACCATGACATTATATGAGCTGTCAAGAGGCTCGCTTTAGAATTCCTCTCAAAAAATAGAGGAAAGCCAAGTTTCATCAGTTTTTTAAATTAGGGACTTTACAGGCCCTTCGATTGTCTTTTGCATCCAGATGATATCATGCCATTGATTAAATTTATAGCCAATTTTTGGAAAATGGGCAACTTTCACATAGCCTCTTTTCTCATGCAGGGCAATACTAGCTGGATTAGGAAGAGCGATACAAGCTAAGAACCGCAAATAACCACGCGCCTCCAACTCCGACTCTATCGCCTCATACAAACGAGTACCCAGTCTTTGCCCGTGATAATCTTGATCCACATAGACGGATACTTCCACGGCCCAATCGTAAGCTGATCGATCATAATAGGTCGACGCATAGGCGTAAGCAAGGATATGACCGTCTTCTTCAGCTACTAAATAGGGAAAACGTTGAAGGATCTTTTCGATACGCCCTTCAAATTCCTCAATTGTCGGAACCTGGTATTCGAAAGTGATGGCTGTTTTCTCAACATAAGGAGCATAAATCCTGACAAGTTCAGGAGCATCTTTAAGAGTGACTGGTCGTATCTTCAACATGTTGTTCTCACTTTCTATCTCTCTATTATACCTCAAAACACAAAAATAGAGGTTGTCAGCCAACCTCTATATACTGTTATTAGAACAAACCTAAAGCAGTACCATCTTCTGCTACATCCATGTTCAAAGCAGCAGGACGTTTTGGTAATCCCGGCATAGTCATCACTTCACCTGTCAAAGCAACGATGAAGCCTGCACCTGTCTTAGGCACCAATTCGCGAATAGTAATATCAAAGCCAGTCGGCGCTCCAAAGAGACTTGGATCATCTGAAAAACTATATTGCGTCTTGGCCATACAAACCGGCAACTTGTCCCAGCCATTTTTCACGATCTGAGCAATCTGAGTTTTTGCTTTTTTCTCAAAGACAACATTGTCTGCCCGGTAAATTTCTCGTGCAATCTTGGTAATTTTTTCTTCAATAGAAAGATTATTATCATAAAGACGAGTGTAGTTGGCTGGACTTGTTTCAAGGGTCGCAACCACAGTTTCTGCTAAGGCTACACCTCCATCAGCTCCATCAGCCCAAACACTAGCCAATTCAACAGGAACTTGAATAGATGCACAAAGTTCTTTAAGAGTTGCAATTTCAGCCTCTGTATCCGTTACAAATTCATTAATGGCCACTACTACAGGAACTCCGAATTTGCGCATATTTTCAACATGGCGCTCCAAGTTAGCAAAACCGGCACGAACAGCTTCTACGTTTTCCTCAGAAAGAGCATCTTTGGCAACTCCACCATTCATCTTCAATGCACGAATCGTTGCGACAATCACCACTGCAGATGGGCTAACAGGAAGATTTGGTGTTTTGATATCTAAGAATTTTTCAGCTCCCAAATCTGCTCCAAAGCCTGCCTCTGTCACCACGTAATCAGCTAAACGAAGAGCGGTTGAGGTAGCCAAAACAGAGTTACATCCATGGGCAATATTAGCAAAAGGCCCACCATGAACAAAGGCTGGCGTTCCATAGATGGTTTGAACCAAGTTTGGCTTGATTGCATCTTTCAGAATCAAGGCAAGCGCCCCTTCTACTTCTAAATCGCGGACATAAACTGGACTACGATCATAACGGTAACCAATCACAATATTGGCCAAACGGCCTTTCAAATCTTCAATATCTGTCGCCAAGCATAGGATGGCCATAATCTCAGAAGCAACGGTAATATCAAACCCGTCTTCACGAGGAATCCCATTAAGAGGGCCACCGAGGCCAACCGATACGTGTCGTAAAGCACGGTCATTCAAGTCCACTACCCGTTTCCAGATAATTCTACGTTGGTCAATGCCTAGCTCATTTCCTTGATGTAAATGATTGTCAATTAAAGCTGATAGAGCATTATTTGCCGTTGTAATGGCATGCATGTCACCCGTGAAATGAAGATTAATATCCTCCATAGGGAGAACTTGGGCATAGCCTCCACCAGCTGCTCCTCCTTTAATCCCCATAACAGGACCTAAAGATGGTTCGCGGATGGCAATCATGGTTTGTTTCCCAATTTTATTCAAGGCATCTGCCAATCCAATAGTGATGGTAGATTTTCCTTCCCCTGCTGGAGTTGGGTTAATCGCTGTCACCAAGATGAGTTTTCCTGGCTTTTCCTTCTGAACGGCTTGGATCTTATCAAAGGTTAATTTTGCCTTGTACTTTCCATAGAGTTCTAAGTCATCGAAATGAATCCCCAATTTCTCTACCACATCTGTGATGGGTTTCAATTCAATACTTTGTGCAATCTCGATATCTGTCTTCATCTGAATCTCCTCACTATTTTATAACCCTATTATACAGAAATTTCGCAAGGATATATATTTTAATTATCAAACTTTTTTTATTCGTTCGGATTTTGCCTGTAAAATAGACCTTTTCGGCCTTCATTCTAATTTCTTATAGCCCTCTATACGAAATAACTATGAGTCCCCTTTTCCTCTCCCATTACTTCCGTTTCGCCTAAAAAACTAACGTAAGAGCCGTGTTCTTGGCTTTACTAAAATATAAAATTCTTGTAAAATAAGCCTATGAATATTTTGATTACTTCTGGTGGAACCAGTGAAAAAATCGATCAAGTTCGTTCGATTACCAACCATTCCACTGGTCAACTTGGAAAAATCATTTCCGAACAATTTTTAGAGGCAGGATTTTCTGTGACGCTTGTGACCACCCCAACTGCGGTTCAGCCGAAAGCACATCCTTGTTTAACAAAAGTGTTCATAAATGATGTCGCTGAACTTCAAACAGTCCTTGAGAAAGAAACTCCAACTCATCAGGTCCTTATTCATTCCATGGCTGTTTCCGACTACAGTCCTGTCTATATGTCAGGTTTTCAGGCTGTAAAAGAAGCTCCTAATTTAGAGCAATTTCTCCATCAAACCAATCAGGAATCGAAGATTTCATCGGAGGAAGATTACCAAGTACTCTTTTTGAAGAAAAATCCTAAGTTAATTTCCTTGGTAAAAACTTGGAATCCTGAAATTCGCTTGGTTGGCTTTAAACTGCTGGTTGATGTATCCCAGGATCAACTGCTATCAGTTGCTCGTGCCAGCCTCGAAAAGAATCAGGCAGAAATGATTGTTGCCAATGATTTGAGTGAAATCCAAGACGGAAAGCATCGAGCTTACTTAGTTACTAAAGATGCTGTTCAAATAGCCGAAACGAAATTGGAAATTGCTCAAGAAATCTACCGTCACATTACAAACAAAGGATAAATCGAATGGCCAATATTCTACTAGCTGTTACAGGAAGTATTTCTGCTTATAAGGCAGCCGACATCACCAGTCAATTGACCAAGCTCGGTCATCAGGTGAAGGTTCTCATGACTCCTTCAGCTGCAGCTTTTATCACTCCCCTAACCCTTCAGGTCCTTTCAAAAAATCCAGTCGGTCTAGATGTCATGATTGAAGAGGATCCACAGAGGATTGAACACATCGACATTGGGAAAGAAACAGACCTCTTTCTTGTAGCACCGGCTAGTGCCAATACGATTGCTAAACTTGCCATGGGGCTAGCAGATAATATGGTGACGAGCACAGCTCTAGCCTTGCCTCAAGGAACTAAAAAAATCCTAGCACCCGCTATGAATACGAAAATGCTGGAACACCCAGCTACTCAACGAAATCTAAAACTCTTACAAGACTACGGCTATCAGATTATTCAACCTCGCTATGCTACTCTGGCTTGTGGCGATCAAGGGTCTGGAGCTTTAGCTTCTATCGAAACCATTCTAACTACTATACAGGAGTCGCTTTCATGAAAAAATCCTCATCCATTTCACGCATTGCTATATTTTTCGCGGTAATGATTACCATCCATTTTACAACTTCCTTCATCTTACATTTTGTACCATCAGGTATTCAGCCAACCTTGGTTCATATTCCTGTTGTGATCGCGTCTATCATTTACGGGCCACGAATCGGGGCTACTTTAGGATTGCTTATGGGACTCTTTAGTTTAACGATGAATACCCTTGTTTTAACACCTGCAAGCTACCTCTTTAGTCCCTTTGTACCAAACGGAAACTTCTATTCCCTTCTAATCGCTCTAGTTCCACGTATCCTGATCGGAATAACACCTTACTATATCTATCAATTAATGCGCAATCGTACCGGGTTAATAACAGCTGGAATTGTCGGATCCATGACCAATACCGTTTTTGTTTTAAGCGGGATTTACCTCTTTTTTGGTAGTCAATTCAAAGGTGGAATCAACGATTTTCTCGCCTTGATTGTGTCTACTAACTCACTCATCGAAGTTATTGCAACGGTTCTGATCACTAGTGCCGTTGTCCCAGCCCTTGAAAAATTAAAATAAACAGGAGGTCGAGACAGATTTGTCTAGACCTTTTTTCTATCCAAAATTCCCCCTTTATTTTTGAAAAGATTTACAATTATCGCTAGAATTTTCTGAAAAAATTTGCTATAATGTAAGCGATTAATACATTAGAAATAAGGAGTTGTACTATGACTTATCAAGAAAACTTCCAAAAATGGGCTGATTTTGCCGACCTACCAGATTACCTTCGTCGTGATTTGGAAAGCATGGATGAAAAAACCAAAGAAGATGCCTTCTACACCAACCTTGAATTCGGTACTGCTGGTATGCGTGGATTGATTGGTGCTGGTACAAACCGCATTAACATCTATGTTGTTCGCCAAGCAACTGAAGGTTTGGCTCGTTTGATCGAATCAAAAGGTGGTAATGAAAAAGAACGTGGTGTAGCCATCGCTTATGATAGCCGTCACTTCTCTCCAGAGTTTGCCTTTGAATCAGCAGCAGTTCTTGCAAAACACGGTATTAAATCTTATGTTTTTGAAAGTCTCCGTCCAACTCCAGAACTTTCATTTGCGGTTCGTCACCTAAACTGTTTTGCTGGTATCATGATCACTGCTAGCCACAACCCAGCTCCATTCAATGGATACAAGGTTTACGGTGAAGATGGTGGCCAAATGCCTCCACATGATGCAGATGCTTTGACAACCTATATCCGTGCTATTGAAAATCCATTTGCTGTGGAAGTCGCTGATGTGGAAGCTGAAAAAGCTTCTGGTTTGATCGAAGTTATTGGTGAAGCAATCGATGCAGAATATCTCAAAGAAGTAAAAGATGTTAACATCAACCCTACTTTGATTGAAGAATTTGGTAAAGACATGAAGATTGTCTATACTCCACTTCACGGTACTGGTGAAATGTTGGCTCGTCGTGCTCTTGCTCAAGCAGGATTTGATTCTGTTCAAGTTGTTGAAGCTCAAGCAACTCCAGATCCAGACTTCTCTACTGTTAAATCTCCAAACCCAGAAAGCCAAGCAGCCTTTGCTCTAGCTGAAGAACTTGGTCGTCAAGTAGGAGCTGATGTTCTTGTTGCAACTGACCCTGATGCAGACCGTGTCGGTGTTGAAGTCCTTCAAAAAGACGGTAGCTACCTTAACCTTTCAGGTAACCAAATCGGTGCTATCATGGCTAAGTACATCTTGGAAGCCCACAAAAACGCTGGAACTCTTCCAGAAAATGCAGCTCTCTGCAAATCAATCGTTTCAACTGACTTGGTAACAAAGATTGCTGAAAGCTACGGCGCAACCATGTTCAACGTCTTGACTGGTTTCAAATTTATCGCTGAAAAGATTCAAGAATTCGAAGAAAAACACAATCATACTTACATGATGGGATTTGAAGAAAGCTTCGGTTACTTGATCAAACCATTCGTACGTGATAAAGATGCCATCCAAGCTGTCCTTGTTGTTGCTGAACTTGCAGCCTACTACCGCTCTCGTGGTTTGACTCTTGCAGACGGTATCGAAGAAATCTACAAAGAGTATGGCTACTATGCTGAGAAGACTATTTCTGTCACTCTTTCTGGTGTCGATGGTGCTGAGCAAATCAAAGCGATTATGGCTAAATTCCGTGAAAACGGTCCAAAAGAATTTAACGCAACAGCCGTTTCGATCACTGAAGACTTCAAAGCACAAACATCTACTGCTGCTGATGGTACTGTAACAGCCTTGACGACTCCACCAAGTGATGTCTTAAAATACACACTTGCTGATGGTTCATGGATTGCCGTTCGTCCTTCAGGTACTGAACCAAAAATCAAGTTCTACATTGCAGTTGTTGGTGAAAGCAACGAAGAGTCACAAGCTAAGATTGCTAACATCGAAGCTGAAATCAATGCATTTGTAAAATAAGCAAGAGAAAAGATGAGATAAATCTATCTCATCTTTTTTCGTATCAAAATAAAGCATTTTTTCTTTCTTTATGGCATACTAGATTTATAAGAAAGCGAGGTAATCTCATGGAACAATTTTTAGTAGATATTAAAGATCTCGAAGTAACCACTGTAGCGCGTGCGCAAGAAGCCATCGACAAAAAAGAAACAGCAACCTTCTTTATTGGACGCAAGACTTGCCCATATTGCCGTAAGTTCGCTGCTAAATTAGCAACTGTAGTAGCTGAAACGAAAGCTCATATCTACTTCATCAATAGTGAAGAACCAAGCCAATTAGAGGCTTTACAAGCCTTCCGTTCAACCTATGGCATTCCAACTGTACCAGGATTTTTACACGTCGAAGCAGGTGAAGTCACTGTTCGTTGTGACTCTTCTATGTCAGAAGAAGAAATTAAAGCATTCGCTCATCTATAAGAAAAAATTGAGGCTGGGACAAAAGTCCTAGCCTCTTAATTATCTTTGGATTGTCGAGCAAGACGCAGTGGTTGAGTGGGCTCTACTACGCTGATTCCATCAGCTTTTACAGCCCTACTCAACTGTGCGGAGGCGGGACGACGAAATCGAATTCTAACGAATTACCGATTTCTGTCCCACTCTCATTTTTCGTTTTCCGAAAAAGTCGTCCAAATCTTTTGCTGGGGTTTGGCAAAAGGATAGGCCGAAAATTCTTCTGGTCTTAACCAAAGAGCCGATTCACTTGTTGTCTGCTCTCCTTCTTTTACCAAGCCGTAACGAAGTTGAACCTGCCACTTGCGATGTGAAAAAACATGCTGGACGATGGGATAAGACCTCTCTTGCCAATCAATAACCAAGTCATAATCCTGTTCAAAAGAAAGTATTTCAGGATTGTCCTCAGCTTCCCATTTTCCATCCAGTAGAGACAATTGACCCAGGTTCTCCGATAGGCTATCCACTTCAATCAAGGGAAAATGCCAGAAGCCAGACAAGAGACCTTCTCTCTCATTTTTCTCCAGCAAGTAACGCCCATGACTATCCTTTATAATAAAGGCTGTTAAATAAACTGGCACTGGTTTCTTTTTAGGAGCCTTGATGGGATAACGATCCATGGTTCCATGCTGATAGGCCGCACTAAATTCCTTAACAGGACTCTCTTCTGGTCGTGGATTGACTGGTGACTCAATATCTGACCCCAAATCCATCAAGGCTTGATTGAAGTCACCAGGACGGTCCGGATCAATCAAAACTTCCATCATCGCTTGAAAAATTTTGCGATTGGTCGGGACTCCGATATCGTAGTCTACCTCAAACAAGCGGGCTAGAACCCGCATGACATTCCCATCCACTGCTGGTTCTGGCAAACCAAAGGCAATACTCGCAATGGCACCAGCTGTATAAGGTCCAATTCCCTTAAGTTTCGAGATAGCCTCATAGGTTGATGGAAATACACCTCCGTGATCTTCCATCATCTGCTGAGCAGCTTTCTGCATGTTGCGAACTCGAGAGTAATAGCCCAAACCTTCCCAGGCTTTTAGGAGCTTTTCTTCTGGCGCATTAGCCAAATCCTCAATCGTCGGAAACCAGTCAAGAAAACGCTCATAATAGGGAATGACCGTATCAACACGTGTCTGTTGAAGCATAATCTCTGAGATCCAAATTTTATAAGGATCCTGTGTCCTTCTCCAGGGAAGATCCCGTTTATTGGCATCATACCATGCTAATAATTTTCTTCGGAAAGAAGCAATTTTTCTCTCCTCCCACATGGTAATCCCGTAATCTTTAAAATCCATCATATTCCTAGTATACCATAGAATGACTTCTGCTTTAGTGATTCTGACTTTAGCAATAAAAGAGAGTGGGACAGAAATCGGTCATTCGTTAGAATTCGATTTCGTCTTCCCACCTCCGCACAGTTGACTAAGGCTGTAAAAGCTGATGAAATCAGCCTAGTAGAGCCCACTCAACCACTGCGTATTGATCGACAAACCAAAAACAATTGAGAGGCTAGGACTTTTGTCCCAGCCTCTTAATATCATTCTTATTGTTCAACAGCTTGAGCCGCCGTGATCAAGGTCAACTTGTAAACATCATCTGCATTACATCCGCGGGAAAGGTCGTTCACTGGCTTGTTCAATCCTTGCAAGACCGGACCTACCGCCGCAAAGCCACCAAGACGTTCTGCCATCTTGTAACCAATGTTACCAGCTTCGATACCAGGGAAGATAAAGACATTGGCTTGACCTGCTACCTTGCTTCCTGGAGCTTTCAATGCTGCTGTTTCAGGTACAAAGGCTGCGTCAAATTGCAATTCCCCATCAATTTCAAGATCTGGACGAAGCTCATGAGCGATTTTTGTTGCTTCAACTACTTTATCAACACTTTCACCAAAACCTGAACCTTTTGTTGAATAGCTCAACATGGCGATTTTTGGATCAATCCCAAACATCTTCGCTGTGATAGCAGAGTTGATGGCAATTTCAGCCAAGCCTTCAGCATCTGGATTGATGTTAATCGCACAGTCACCAAACAAGTAGCGTTCAGATCCGCGAACCATGAGAAAGGCACCTGAAGTCCGTTTAACATTTGGACGAGTTTTGATAATTTGAAGAGCTGGACGAACGGTTGCTGCTGTTGAGTGAATCGCACCTGACACCATTCCATCAACAATTCCAAGATGTACCAACATGACACCAAAGTAGTTGACATCATCTAGCAAAATTTGGCGTGCTTCTTCTTCTGTCATTTTACCCTTGCGACGTTCAACTAAGGAAGTTACCATCTCTTCAAAACCTGAGTAAGAATGCGGATCGATGACTTCGTATCCTTCCAAAACACCTTCAATTTCAAGGTAAATGCCAATCTTATCCGGATTCCCAAGCAAGACAGGGGTTACGTCTGTTTCTTTCACAATTCGTTTTGCTGCTTGAAGAATACGTGGTTCTTCACCTTCTGGTAATACAATACGTGCATTCTTACCAACCAGGTTGGCTTTGAGGTTTTCAAAAACTTCCATGAGTTTCTCCTTTAAAAAAATTAAATATTTGTTAACTGTTTTAAGACCTGGCTAAAATCATTTGGCAAAGAACTTTCAATTCGGAGTTCTTCTTCCAAAAAAGGATGATAGAAAGCCAAGGAATGGCAATGTAAGGCTTGTCGAAGGATCCCATCTTCTAAGGAACCACCATAAAGATCATCTCCCAAAAGTGGAAAACCAATATGTGAAAAATGAACGCGAATCTGATGGGTCCGGCCTGTATGCAATTGGATATCCACCAGATGAATATCACCGAAAGACTGGACAACTTGGTAGCTGGTATGAGCATACTTGCCACCTTTTGCTACTTTTCGAGTAATGATCGAGTCTTCATCACGCGCAATGGGGGCAATAATGTCACCTTTGCTCGCCAACTCACCCTTCCCTTTTACCAATGCAAAGTAACGTTTTTGAATGGTCTTAGCCTGAAGTTGTTTATCCAATCGTGCATGGGCATAGCCATGTTTAGCAAAGAGCATGATCCCACTGGTATCCTTGTCTAAACGGGTGACAATATGAACGAGCTGGTTTTCATACTGGTTTCGAACGTAGTAACCCTTGACAAAGTTTGCAATGGTATTGGAATGAAGAGAGCTAGGAATGGAGGCCACTCCTGCCGGTTTGTTGAGGACTAAGAAATGATCGTCTTCATACAAGATTTCCAAATCACGATCAATGGCCTCCAAGGCTTCATAGGGTTCTTCAGAAGGAATGTCAATTGTCACCCTATCTCCTATGTCGAGAAGATAAATAGCATTTTGTTCAATGCCATTAACTAAAATCTGGCCTCCAGAAAACTTGATCTTGGCCAATAAGCCCTTTGAAACCTGGTGCTTCTTCAGGAATGTTTTGACCTTGACGTGTTCGTCTGCAATAAACTCGAACCTCATTCGTCAATATCTCCAATAAAAGCATCCTTGACCCGATTCCAGAAACTGGTATGACTTGGGCTCGCTACGAAATTGATCTTGTGGTTATCAATCTGGTACTCGATATGGGCGATATTTCGATAGGAATAAGTTGAATTATCAACAGAGAGAATGTGAAAACCTGGCCGGCTTGGCGTAATTTCAATCTTATCTTTTTTAGGAACAATGATCGATGAACCCAAAGTTCGATACACACGGTTGTTGAGACTAGCAATTTCTGCAATTTGAAGTGCTTCGATGGTCGGGTGAAGAACAGCTCCTCCCAAAGATTTGTTATAAGCCGTACTACCTGTAGGGGTCGAAACGGTAATCCCGTCCCCTCTGAAGCGCTCAAAATGAACACCATTGATGGTTAAGTCAGCTACCATCGTCCGATCGCTCCGTTTGATAGTCGCTTCATTAAGGGCTCGCATAATCTTAGTATCCCCATTTTCAAAGGTCACTTTGACATTCAGGATTGGATAAGACACCTTGGCACCCGTATCGTACTTAAGATTTTCTACTAATTTGTCAATCTCATCATCTAGATAATCCGTATAAAATCCAAGATGCCCCGTATGCACCCCAACGAAACGAACCCGATCTAATTGACTCTCGTACTTATGAAAAGCCGAGAGCAACATGCCATCTCCACCAATGGAGATCACGATATCTGGATGTTTTTCAGTCAAGATAAAATTATTCTTTTTTAATTTATAACGAAGTTGTTGAAAGACCTCTTCGCTCTGGCGTTTTCGATTTCGAATAATCGAAACCTTCTTACCTGTAGTCCTCATCTGTATCATCACTATTTCCGACGCCATCGTTTAATTTACGATGCATAGGATCAAAAAGGGCTTGCGCCTCCTGAATGGCATCACGAATGGCGCCCATTTCCTCATCGAGTTGATAAGCCAAATTCGCAGTGACTTCAAGACGCTTTTTAATCTCGTCTGGAAAATCTCCTTTATATTTGTAATTTAATGAGTGTTCAATGGTGGCCCAAAAATTCATAGACAGGGTACGAATCTGTATCTCTGCCAAAATGGTTTCATAGCCATTAATGGTATCTACTGGGTACTCTACTACGACGTGATAGCTTCGATAGCCACTCGATTTTTTGTGACGAATATAATCTCTTTCCTGCACCACGCGCATATCTTGACGCTTACGAAGAACTTCTAGGACTTCTTCTACGTCATCAACAAATTGAACCATAACTCGCAGACCAGCAATATCTTGCATATCTTGAGCCAGGTTCTCTTCAGAAATACTTCTGCGTTCCATTTTTTCGAGAATACTCTCAATCGGCTTCACACGACCGGTCACAAACTCGATTGGGGAATGCTTTTGTTGTTTGCGATACTGCTTTCTTATCCCACGAAGCTTAATCTTCAACTCACCAACTGCTTGGATATAGGGATCTAAAAAATTTTCCCAATCAATCGCCATTGAATCACCTTGTCATCTCAAAGTTTTTTGTATAAAATAAACACATCTATTATTATATCATAAAGAGCTTGCAAACGAAAGAAAAGGACGTGGCTATGAATCATTTAGAAATTGAATTTAAAACCTTACTAACCAAGGAAGAATACGACTCTCTTAAGGATTTTTTCAAGGAACAACCTCCTATCCGACAAACCAATCACTATATCGATACGCCCGACCAAGCCATCCGGAATCATCAGATGGCCTTGCGAATTCGTACCTTAGCTGATCGGGCTGAGCTAACCCTTAAAGTACCGCAAAAAGCGGGACATTTTGAATACAACCAAGCTCTTACATTTGATCAGGTAGAAGACTTTCTATCCAAGAAAAAACTCCCTCAAGGTGAGATTGCCGGCTTTCTCACTGATTTAGGAATTCCACTAGCTGCCTTAGATGTCTGGGGTAGTCTGGAAACAGAGAGACGTGAGAAAAGAATCCCTAAAGGTTTATTAGCCTTTGACCGTAGTCGTTATAATTCTATTGAGGACTATGAGTTGGAAATGGAGGTAGATGCTGCCTCAGATGAAACTTATTTTCACGAATTTCTCAAGGAAAAACAAATTGAATATAAGCCAGCAAAAAGTAAAGTGGCAAGATTAGCTCAAAGTTTGCTAAAAAGCTGAAATTACTGAATTTTTTTGCTAAAATAAGACTAGACAAAAATATCTAAATGAGGATCAAACATATGTCAGAAAAAAACAATATGAAGCTCTTCGCACTCAACTCCAATCAAGAAATTGCACAAAAAATTTCGGAAGTTGCTGGCATCCCACTCGGAAAGCTTTCTTCACGTCAATTCTCAGATGGTGAAATCCAAATAAATATCGAAGAAAGTGTCCGTGGATATGATATTTATATCATCCAATCTACCAGCTTCCCTGTTAACAATCACTTGATGGAATTGTTAATCATGGTAGATGCTTGCCAACGAGCTAGCGCTCATACCGTTAACGTCGTTCTTCCATACTTTGGTTATGCACGTCAAGACCGTACCGCTGCTCCTCGCGAACCGATTACAGCAAAATTAGTTGCCAATATGTTGGTCAAGGCAGGGGTAGACCGTGTTGTAACACTCGATCTTCATGCGGTTCAAGTACAAGGCTTCTTCGATATCCCAGTAGACAACTTGTTCACGATTCCTCTATTTGCTGATCATTATATCAAACAAGGTTTGACCGGTTCAGATGTGGTGGTTGTCAGTCCTAAAAACTCCGGAGTGAAACGAGCACGTAATCTTGCTGAATATCTAGATGCCCCAATTGCCATCATTGACTACGCCCAAGACGATGCCAGCCGTGACCAAGGCTACATCATCGGGGATGTTAAAGGCAAAAAAGCAATCCTTATCGATGATATTTTGAATACAGGAAAAACCTTCTCTGAGGCTGCAAAAATTGTTCAACGGGATGGCGCTACGGAGATTTATGCTGTTTCTAGTCACGGACTTTTCGTTAAGGGAGCTGCAGAATTGCTAGATCAAGCACCAATTAAAGAAATTTTAGTTACAGACTCTGTAGCAACCAAAGAGCAAAAACCAAAAAATGTAAAATACATTACTGCAAGCGAATTGATTGGAGATGCCCTTGTTCGTATCCAAGAGCGTAAACCTGTTAGTCCACTCTTTGCATACCACAAGAAATAAGGTGATGGCGTGATTTATTTTGACAATGCAGCAACCACTCCCCTCAGCCCTGGAGTGATCAAGGTGATGACAGAAACGATGGAATCCAGTTTCGGAAATCCATCCAGTCTCCACTCCCACGGTCGCCAAGCGAAAAAGATTCTTAGAGATGCTAGGGAATGCGTTGCAACTTGTTTAAAGACCTCTAGTCAACAGATTACCTTCACTTCTGGGGGAACCGAAAGCAATAACACTGTTATAAAGGGCTACTGTCTTAAACACAGACATAAAGGCAAGCACATTATCACCACGGCTATCGAACACCATGCCGTTTTGGAACCGATTGAGTATTTGGTCCAAGAATATGGATTTGAAGTAACCATTATTCACCCAGTCAATCAAATGATTCGGCCAGAAGATATTCAAGCCGCCCTTCGTCCTGATACTATTTTGGTGTCCACCATGTATGCCAATAACGAGACGGGCGATCTCTTACCCATCAAGGCTATTTCAGACCTTTTAACAGACCATCCTGCTGCTTTTCATGTGGATGCTGTTCAAGCCGTTGGCAAGCTATCTGTAGCCCCTGAAGAGCTAGGAATTGATTTTCTAACCGCCTCTGCCCATAAATTTCATGGGCCTAAGGGAGTTGGTCTTCTCTATACTAGAAAGCCTGACTTTTTCAATCTCTTACACGGTGGTGACCAAGAAGACAAGCGTCGAGCTAGTACAGAGAACTTGATTTCAATTGCTGGAATGGCTCAAGCCCTCAAAGAAGCAACTGATCAGTTAGACGCAAATTACCAGTATATTCAGAGCCTATCTGAACGTATCCTAACTGGCCTAGAGGATCTAGATTTTTATCTGAATTGCACAGACTCCAAACTTCCTCATGTCTTAAATATTGGCTTCCCAGGTATCAGCAATGATATCTTACTGCTTCGTTTAGACATGGCAGGAATTTCAGTCTCAACCGGCTCTGCTTGTACAGCAGGAACTGTTCAACCAAGCCACGTTCTTGCGGCTTATTATGGCGAAGATTCTCATCGTTTGAAGGAATCTATTCGCATTAGTTTATCCGAATTTAATACGACTGCTGAAGTCGATACTTTTATAACAACGATTCACAAAATTTTAGGAGAATTACATGGCATTTGAAACATCTGTCTCATTACAAAATTGCGATTACACATACGCAATCCATCCAAATATTAAAAAATACACCCTCCGCGACAATACCTTTGCACAAACGAAGGTTGGAAACTACGAGTTAAATCGTCTATTAGAAGCTGTACCGAATAGCGGGGATGGCTTTAAGCTAAAAATTATCATCAATAAGGATTTAACAGGATTTAAAATTAATATTACTGACAAGTCAGGACTTCGTTTAGTCAATATTTTTAAAAATCCAGAAAACAAAATCATCCAACAAAAATTTTACTTCCTTATGGATAGTCTAGTTGAACGGGAAATCTTTGAAAGGATTGAAAAGTAATGACCAATGGTCTCGTAGTCCTCACTTATTTGGATGCATACAAAAAGGAACGTCAGATCAGCTACGATAATTTGGATCACTGTTTATTAGCTTTTTCAGGCTGTGTGACCCTTCCAGATTCCTATCAGGTTGTTTCCGTATCCTACAAGGGACAAACATTACCTTTTACTGGAAAGATAGGCGACTTCTATCGCTATCTGATTCAGTTTGATCAGAGTTTAAGAAATTCCAACTAAGAAAGAAAAGCACCTTTTTGGTGTTTTTTTTAGTAGAAGATAGTTGCTTTATTCACAAACTTTTTATACAATAGATTTGAAAGGTTGTGATATTGTGAAACAAGATAAGACTAATCCAATTCCTCGTGCTACTGCCAAACGACTCTCCCTCTACTACCGCATTTTTAAACGCTTTAATGCAGAGAAAATCGAGAGAGCCAATTCAAAACAGATTGCTGAAGCCATCGGGATCGACTCCGCAACTGTTCGTCGCGACTTCTCCTACTTCGGAGAGCTAGGACGACGTGGTTTTGGTTATGATGTCAAAAAGTTAATGAACTTTTTCGCAGATCTCTTAAATGATAACTCCATCACCAATGTTGCTATCGTCGGTATTGGGAATATGGGAAGTGCCCTTCTTCACTATCGCTTCCATGAGCGAAACAAGATGAAGATTGTCATGGCATTTGATACCGATGATCATGAGTTAGTCGGTACTAAAAGTAAAGATGGTATTCCGATTTACGGCATCTCAACGCTGAAAGAAAAACTAGAGGGACAAGAGATCCAAACAGCCATTTTAACAGTTCCAAGTGTAAAATCTCAAGAAGTTGCAGATGTACTTGTTGAAGCTGGTATCAAGGGAATCCTCAGCTTTTCACCAGTACACTTAACAGTTCCAAAAGATGTGGTTGTCCAATATGTCGATCTAACCAGTGAACTACAAACCCTTCTCTACTTTATGCGCAAAAATACTTAATAAATGAGGCTGGGACAAAAGTCCTAGCCTCTTAATTGTATTTGGATTGTCGAGCAAGACGCAGTGCTTGAGTGGGCTCTACTACGCTGAGTTCATCAGCTTTTATGGCCCTACTCAACTGTGAGGAGGTGGGACGACGAAATCGAATTCTAACGAATGACCGATTTCTGTCCCACTCTCTTTCCGTCTATACCAATAAGTCTGTCTCCTCTCGGTAGCTATAATAGTCATCGGTTGAGACAATTAGATGGTCAAGAAAAACAATTCCAAGACAATTACAGGCTTCAATCATTTGTTGGGTGACACCATCATCATTCTTACTCGGATGAATGATTCCAGATGGATGGTTGTGAACAAGGATTAAAGACGTCGCCATATGCTTGATGGCATAATGCAAGATCTCTCGAGGTTCTGCAATGCTACGATTGACTGTTCCGATAAAAATCACTTGCTGATGGATAATTTGGTTCTGGGTATTCAGATACAAGGCCAGTAAATGCTCTTGTTTCTCATGGCCGATCTTTTGCTGCATCATCTTTGCAAGCTTCTGACTACTCATAATTTGTTCTGTTTCAATCACTTGGGAAGTCTGGATTCGTTTCCCAAGTTCAATAGCAGCTAACAGCTCAATTGCCTTTACTTTCCCAATCCCTGGAACTTCCTGTAGCTCCTGAAAGCTCATACTAGCCAATTCCTTTAAGCTCTTTAGTGAGCCTAAGAGTTCCTGTGCGATCTCGTAGACTGTTTTATTTTTGTTCCCCGTCCGTAATATGATGGACAGCAATTCTTGATTACTGAGCTTATCAGGGCCTTCTGTAAGCAAGCGTTCTCTAGGTAAAAGACTAGCTTCTTGAAATACAATATGATACATAAAAAACCTCCTCAATTAATAATTCGCAATTGAGGAGGAAAATGGATGAGTCTGTATAAAATTTATATAGGACAAACTACTTCTCTTAGGTTTTCAAGGATTCGAGTTTCTTCATTTGAGAAGTTAATTCTATAGCCTTCTTGCACTTGTTCCAAGGTTGCTAGGAATTGACGAATTTCGTATCGAATTAAGTGCTCTTGGTCATCAGGAAGGTTTTCGATGGTTTCAAAGACCTGTTCCACTTCGTAGATTCCCTTGGTAATGAGCCCCGTTTTTGGGAAATCATTGACCAGTAAGCCGTAGAAATTTCTTAGCAGAGTATAGATATCTTCTGTTCGCATTCCTTTCCTCCAAGCTTCTTTCTATCACTCTTCTATTATAAAATAGAAAGCATGCCAAAATATGTCAGTCAGGTAACATTTTATGACTATCCTCTTACAAGTTGGCAGAATATTAACAGAAAGAGAGTGGGACAGAAATCGGTTATTCGTTAGAATTCGATTTCATTGTCCCACCTCCTCACAGTTGAGTAGAGCTATAAAAGCTAATGAAATCAGCCTAGTAGAGCCCACTCAACCACTGCGTCTTGTTCGACAATTCAAAGACAATTGAGAGGCTAGGACTTTTGTCCCAGCCTCTTTGTTGATTATAATTGCATTTGATTATAAGATTTTGTGAAAGCTTCTAGGATATCTTTTGGTGCTTTCGAGTAATCTACTGAAGTTTCCAAAGTACCTTTTACAATCGTACGATAAGTTGCTGCAGCATCCTCACAGGTCACCAAGGTAATTTCATTTACCCCTTCACGATCTGCAATGACATCGACCCGATCTGGCGTTACTGTCTCAACAGAATTGATGACATAGGTATACACCTTTTCCTTATCAGTGATATAGATTTTCATTCCAGCTTTGGCATGTTCTAATGGAGAAAAGAGCATTTCATTTGCCCCTGTCAACCCAAAGACATGGTGACTAGCCAAGGAGTAATTCCTTTGCCCCATAACTTGGTCCTCTTTCATGGTACCTGCCCCATAATAAAGTCCTACATTATCTAGGCCTTTAAAAATCGGAAGGTTCATCTTCAATTCTGGAATGGCAATTCCCCCAATAACAGGTAACTTTTGTGCCTGCCATTGGGCATTGATAACAGATTCTGTAGAAAGAGATTTGACTTCTTTAAAATCAAAGCTAGTCTTAGCATCTTTATTCTTATCGATGGTCTTTTTCGATACCTTGCTGACCTGGTACTGATTGGTATGCCAAACCATGATCATGTTCCGAATTGGAGCATTAAAAATCAGAGCGATAGACAAAAGAATCAGTAAGGTAGCAAAGATATTAATTAAGCGATTGCGTAAGCTTGTTTTCTTCTTTTTTCTTCTTGAAGCCATTTTTTATCCTACCCTTCACTTTCCGTTTCAGTCTCTGACTCATCTTTTTCGTCAGCTTGAACCGTTGTAAAGGTTACGATTTGGGCATCTTGGTCCAGACGCATGACTTTCACACCCATGGTCGAACGTCCAGTTTGAGAAATATTCGCGACACTTGTACGAATCATGACGCCTGTATTGGTGATAATCATCAAATCCTCATCTCCTTTGACAGTCATGAGACCAGCTAGAGGACCATTTTTATCAGCCACATTAGCGGTTTTAATCCCTTTACCACCACGTCCTTTGGTTGGATACTCATCAGCACGCGTGCGTTTCCCATATCCCTTTTCAGTGATAATCAATACTTCATCTTGATCTGTAATCACGCTGGCACCGACCACTTGATCGCCTGGACGAAGGTTGACCCCTCGGACACCAGTTGCTGAACGGCCCATATTCCGTACAACAGACTCTTTGAAGCGGACAGAATACCCAAATTTAGTCCCAATGATAACGTCCGTATTCCCATCCGTGAGGAAGACGTTGATCAGCTCATCCTCATCCTTGAGGTTCAGAGCTTTCAAGCCATTTTGACGAATATTGGCAAACTCAGCTACACTGGTCCGTTTAACCAAACCTGAACGGGTCGTAAAGAAGAGATAGGCGTCTTCACTACGATCCTGAGCGACGTTAATAATTGTCTGAATGGATTCTCCATCATCTAACTTCAGCAAGTTAACAATCGGAAGCCCTTTGGCTGTACGGCCGTATTCAGGGATTTCATAGCCTTTGAGACGATAGACCCGTCCCTTATTGGTAAAGAAGAGCAAACGATCATGGGTGCTAGTAGAAACCAATTCACGGACAAAGTCGTCATCCTTGACCCCTGTACCTTGAACACCACGTCCCCCACGTTTTTGAGCAGTAAATTCATCCTGATCCAAGCGTTTGATGTAACCCTTATTAGACAGCGTAATCAAGACATTGGTCTCTTCAATCAAGTCTTCATCTTCTAGTGATAGAACTTCTCCTACCATCAGCTCTGTCCGACGTGGATCTCCAAATTTACGTTTGACTTCATCCAATTCTTCCTTGATGATGGCAACTACACGCTCTGGTTTTGCTAAAATATCAGCAAGATCAGCAATCAAGGCAACGAGATCATCGTATTCGCTTTGAATCTTGTCCCGTTCCAACCCAGTCAAACGACGAAGACGCATATCCAAGATAGCTTGGCTTTGACGCTCAGACAGCTTAAACTTACTCATCAATTCAGCTTGAGCTTCTGCATCCGTCTGACTATTCCGGATAATTTTAATCACTTCATCGATGTGATCAAGAGCGATTAAGAGACCTTCCAAGATATGGGCACGAGCTTCCGCCTTCTCTTTATCAAAGATAGTCCGGCGGGTTACCACTTCTTTTTGGTGCTCAATATAAGATCCTAAAATCTCACGAAGGGAGAGAATTTTAGGGACACCATTTTGGATAGCCAACATGTTGAAACCAAAGTTGGTTTGCATTTGGGTCATCTTGAAGAGGTTGTTTAAGATAACATTAGCTGAGGCATCGCGACGGACTTCAATGACGAAACGAACCCCTTCACGGTTTGATTCATCCCGAACAGCGGTAATGCCATCAATCCGTTTCTCTTGGACCAAACGAACAATATGTTCATGCACTTTGGTCTTGTTGACCATATAAGGAAATTCTGTCACAACAATGCGTTCACGACCAGTCTTGGTCTCTTCAATTTCCGTGCGGGAACGCAAGACAATCGATCCCTTTCCTGTTTCATAGGCCTTATGAATACCTGATTTGCCCATGACCAAGGCTCCAGTTGGAAAGTCAGGTCCAGGAAGCACTTCCATCAACTCACGCGTGGTCACATCAGGATTGTCCATCATTAACTTGACAGCATCAATAGACTCACCGAGGTTGTGTGGTGGGATATTTGTCGCCATCCCTACCGCAATCCCTGTCGCCCCATTGACTAACAAGTTGGGGAAGCGAGCTGGAAGGACGTTTGGTTCCCGTTCGCTGGCATCATAGTTATCTGTGAAATCAACTGTATTCTTGTTGATATCTCGAAGCATTTCAAGAGCAATCTTGCTCATACGAGCTTCCGTATACCGTTGAGCAGCGGCTCCATCTCCATCCATAGAACCAAAGTTCCCATGCCCATCTACAAGCATGTAACGATAACTCCACCATTGCGCCATCCGAACCATAGCCTCATAAATAGAGGAGTCACCGTGTGGATGGTATTTACCCATAACATCCCCAGTAATACGGGCAGATTTCTTATGTGGTTTATCAGGCGTAACCCCAAGTTCATTCATTCCATATAAGATCCGACGATGAACTGGCTTTAAACCATCACGCACGTCAGGAAGAGCCCGAGACACGATAACACTCATTGCGTAGTCGATAAAACTGGTCTTCATTTCCGATGTTAAATTAACATCAACTAAGTTATTATCCTGCATTAAAACAATGCCTCTCTTTAATTAATTCACCATACTATTATAACACATTTAGTGCTATTTTTCTCCTTCTGAACACAAGTGTAAAAACGTTTACATCGTCCAAATTAAACGTAAAACCGTGACAAAGAATAGTAAAAGTGGTAGAATAAATGCGAATGGGGTAACCCAAAAAAATAGAAGGAGACGTTTAGAATAATGACTTTAACTAAACAACATAAAAAAGTTATCCTTGTCGGTGACGGCGCTGTAGGTTCATCTTACGCTTTTGCACTTGTTACTCAAGGTATCGCACAAGAATTAGGTATCATCGAAATCCCTCAATTGTTTGAAAAAGCGGTTGGTGATGCTGAAGACCTTAGCCACGCTCTTGCCTTCACTTCTCCTAAGAAAATTTATGCTGCTAAGTACGAAGACTGTGCGGATGCTGACCTCGTTGTTATTACTGCAGGTGCTCCTCAAAAACCAGGTGAAACTCGTCTTGACCTCGTCGGAAAAAACCTTGCTATCAACAAATCAATCGTTGAGCAAGTTGTTGCTTCAGGATTTAACGGTATCTTCCTTGTAGCTGCAAACCCAGTTGACGTCTTGACATACTCTACTTGGAAATTCTCAGGTTTCCCTAAAGAACGCGTTATCGGGTCTGGTACTTCTCTTGACTCAGCTCGTTTCCGTCAAGCTCTTGCTGAAACCATTGGTGTTGATGCACGTTCAGTCCACGCCTACATCATGGGTGAACACGGTGACTCAGAATTCGCTGTTTGGTCACATGCTAACGTTGCCGGTGTAAAATTGGAACAATGGTTGCAAGCAAACCGTGACTTGAATGAAGCTGACCTTGTAGATCTCTTCATCTCTGTACGTGATGCTGCATACTCCATCATCAACAAGAAAGGGGCTACTTACTACGGTATCGCCGTTGCCCTTGCTCGTATCACTCGTGCCATCCTTGATGACGAGAATGCCGTACTTCCACTTTCAGTCTTCCAAGAAGGCCAATACGGAGTCGAAAACGTCTTTATCGGTCAACCAGCTATCGTTGGTGCCCACGGTATCGTTCGTCCAGTAAATATTCCATTGAACGACGCTGAAACACAAAAAATGCAAGCATCTGCAAAAGAATTGCAAGCTATTATTGATGAAGCATGGAAGAATCCAGAATTCCAAGCAGCTTCTAAAAACTAAACAAATAATCAAACACCATGTCCTAGACATGGTGTTTCTTTTTCTTATGAACATGAAGCAAAAGGACCCTGAGAGCCTGCCACAACCTTTTCAAACCAATGGGGATCACTTGCCCAGTAACAAAAAAAGAGAGCCTCTCAGCTCTCCTATTGTCATCCACCCTGAGAGAATCGAACTCCCATCTCAAGAACCGGAATCTTACGTGATATCCATTACACTAAGGGTGGCAACTGTTATAGTATATCAAATTTTCAAGGATATTACAAGTAAAAAAGAGAGTGGGACAGAAATCGGTAATTCGTTAGAATTCGATTTCGTCGTCCCACCTCCGCACAGTTGAGTAGGGCTGTAAAAGCTGATGAAATCAGCGTAGTAGAGCCCACTCAACCACTGCGTCTTGCTCGACAATCCAAAGACAATTCAGAGGCTAGGACTTTTGTCCCAGCCTCTTAAAAATATTACAATTCAATGTCACCAAACAAGTCAGCCATTGAGAATCCAGTTTGAGTTTCTGGAAGTTCAAAGTCACGTTTTTCTTGTTTTGGACGACGTGGACGTTGTTGACGTTTTTCTTGTTTTTCGCCTTCTTCTTGAGCTGGACGTTCTTCAAGAGCTTTGATAGAAAGTGATACACGTTCATCAGCAGCATTTACTTCAAGAACTTTAACAGTTACTTCTTGTCCAACTTTAAGCACATCTTTTGGATTTTCAACACGTTTGTGTGAAATTTGTGAGATGTGAACAAGTCCATCGATACCTGGCAATACTTCAACGAATGCACCAAAGTCAGTCAAACGTTTAACAGTACCTTCGATGACATCACCAGCAGCTAATTTTTGTTCAACGCCATCCCATGGTCCAGGTGTTGTAGCTTTCAATGAAAGTGATACACGACCTTCTTCTTCGTTCAAGTCAAGAACTTTCACTTCGATTTCTTCACCAACAGTTACAACTGATTTAGGTGAAACGTTGCGTTCGTGTGACAATTCAGTCAAGTGAACCAATCCATCAACACCACCAAGGTCGATGAAAGCACCGAAGCTAGTGATACGAGCAACTTTACCAGTTACAACATCACCAACGTTCAATTTACCAAATACTTCAGCGCGAGCTGCAGCTGATGCAGCTTCAACAACTTCACGACGAGAAAGGATAAAGCGGTTTTCTTTTGCGTCAACTTCTTTGATTTTAGCATCAAATTCTTGACCCACGAAACGTTCAGTGTTACGTACAAAACGAGTATCAAGCATTGAAGCTGGAATAAATCCACGAAGTCCTTCAAATTCTACTGAAAGTCCGCCCTTAACAGCGCGAGTTCCTTTAACAGTAACAACTTCTTCTTCACGTCCAACCAATTTGTCCCATGCTTTGCGAGCTTCTAAACGTTTTTTAGACACAAGGTAAGTTACTGTATCAGTATCTTTACCAACTACTTGACGAAGAACAAGCAATTCAAGTGTTTCACCTGGTTTAACCAAGTCATTGATGTCAGCATCACGATCGTTTGTCAATTCGCGAAGAGTCAAGACACCTTCGACACCAGTTCCAGAGATTGCAACGTTAGCTTGTGTAGCGTCAACTGTTAAAACTTCAGCAGTAACAACATCACCTGGCTCAACTTGGCTAACACTGTTTAGCAAATCTTCAAATTCATTCATCTAAAAAATCCTCCAACAATCAAGTTTTCTAAACTTGACATACTTATAATTATTTTTCCTAAGCAAGCACTCGCAACGAAATCAAAATGATCTACAACGACTTCTTCATATAAAGAAATAAAATACCTGAGTAGATATTTTACCACCTTATCTGATATTACCTAGAACTGGGGTAGCTGGATTCGAACCAACGCATGAGGGAGTCAAAGTCCCTTGCCTTACCGCTTGGCTATACCCCAAAAAGAGCGCTGACATTAGTCACTTTATCATCGTCATAATGAACGCTAATGGAGAGAGAGGGATTCGAACCCCCGAACCCGAAGGAGCGGATTTACAGTCCGCCGCGTTTAGCCTCTTCGCTATCTCTCCAAGCAAATCAACAGTCACAATTATACCATTGATTAAATGAAAATGCAACCCCTTATTTGTTCAAATTATAATTTTCGATGGCAGTTTCTACTGCTTTTTCAAGGGATTTATAAAGACTGTCTACAGATGCATTTTTAACAAGAGCAAATTGAGCACCCATATCAGCAATCTCAGCAATAGCCTTTTTTCCAATCGTTAATTGGTAGCCATCAAAGGTTTCCTTACCTACAAGCACTTTACTATCTGCAATTTGAATTTCGATTTTTTTATCTTTCTTACTCATTCTTCCACCTCATTTCAACCCCTTTATTTTACAAAAATTTTCACATGCTTGCAAGCCGAAAATGTTTCATGATTAAATTATTTTATTTTGCTAGTATTTATTCCTATGAAAAAAGAGGGAGTCCCCCTCTTATGATTGATTTATTCAGTTACCTTGAAAATCCATCCTTCTGGTGCTTCAATATCACCAAACTGGATGCCTGTTAATTCATCATAAAGCTTCCGGGTAATTGGTCCTACTTCAGTTTCTGAATAGAAGACATGGAAGTCATCTCCGTGTTGAACTCCACCAATCGGAGAAATGACTGCTGCTGTTCCACAAGCACCTGCTTCAACAAAACGGTCTAGATGATCAATTGGCACATCCCCTTCGATTGGTGTCAAACCAAGACGATGCTCTGCTAGATAGAGCAAGGAATATTTGGTAATTGATGGCAAGATGGAAGGACTCAGTGGAGTGACAAACTCATTATCAGCTGTAATTCCAAAGAAGTTTGCTGACCCTACTTCTTCAATCTTGGTATGGGTCGCTGGATCCAAGTAAATCACGTCGGAGAAGTTCCGAGACTTAGCTAATTTACCAGGTAGGAGGCTAGCAGCATAGTTTCCACCAACTTTCGCTGCACCTGTCCCATGAGGTGCTGCCCGGTCGTACTCATCTTGAATCAGGAAGTTGGTTGGGACCAAGCCACCCTTGAAGTAGTTTCCTACTGGCATTGCAAAGATGGTAAAGATGTATTCCTCTGCTGGTTTCACACCGATAATATCTCCAACCCCAATCAACAAGGGGCGAAGATAGAGAGTTCCACCAGTTCCATATGGTGGGACATATTCTTCATTGGCACGAACTACTGCTTTACAAGCTTCCACAAACATATCCGTTGGAACTTGAGGCATCAAAAGACGATCAGCCGTCCGTTGTAGGCGTTTGGCATTCTCATCTGGACGGAATAATTGAATACTGCCATCCTTTGTCCGATAAGCCTTCAATCCTTCAAAGGCTTGCTGTCCATAGTGCAAACTTGGAGAAGATTCTGAAATATGAAGAGTGGAATCTTCGGATAGCTCTCCCTTCTCCCAGGCTCCATTACGGTAATAAGCAATGTATCGATAGGGTAATTTCATATAAGAAAATCCAAGATTTTCCCAATCAAGTGATACTGTCATTTTGTTTTCCTTCTTCCATTCAAGACTTGCTAAATAGCAAGAGCCACCACAAGGGATGACTTTATTCATGTACTCTATTTTACACCATTTCATGAGAATTTCAAGTGATGTTTGCAATTTTCAGAAAATTTATCTAGCAAAAAAATTAGCCAGAAACCGGCTAATTTTGTTTTTATTTAATTCTAGCAGTAAAGACTTCTTGATCAGAGATTTGATCGTTGACAAAGGAACCATTGCTGGTTCGTTCTGACAAGCTGAGCTGGGTAAGATCCACTTCTGTCACTTGACCTGTTGTAGAGGTGATTTGAAGGATTTGATCTTGCTCTGCCACTTCTTCCTGGCTCGTAAAGAGATCAAAATCTCCTTGGTCCGTGAAGACTGGACCTGCCTTGAAGACGCGGTGTGGCTTAGACTTCAGTTCACGTAAAACTTGCAGTCCACGTTTAGCCCGGCTGGTCACAGGAATATCGTCTTGCGACATCCGTTTGAGACTGCCTCGTTGGGTCAGAATGTACATACTTGGTGTTGTAGACTTAAAGACAGCTACCACCTGATCCCCGTCTTTGAGGTTAATGGCTTTAACCCCTGCTGCTTTAGCCCCAACCACTGGGACTTCCTCAATATTGAAGCGGAGACCATAACCATTTTTGGTAATGATCATGATGTCTTCGAGGACAACTGGTGCAACAGCGACAATACGATCTGTATCATCTTTCAGCTTAGCGTACTTGGTTGATTTGGAGCGATAGGTCCGCCATGGGCTCAATTCCTTGCGTTCAAAGCGCTTGATTTGGCCTTGTTGGGTTGCTGCAAAGTAGGTCACGCCTTCAAACTGATCCACAATCTCTGCAAAAAGAATTTCTTCTTCCTGCTCGAAATTGGTCAAGGTCTGACTGAGGTGTTCTCCGATATCCTTCCACTTGGTATCTGCTAATTCATGAATAGGTCGATAAATGGCATTTCCCAAATTGGTAAAGAGCAAGAGATGCTGGGTAGTCTTAGCAAGCTCTACAAAAATCAATTCATCGTCGTCTCGCTTACCGACTTCTTCCACTGTAGATGCATTGAAAGAACGAGGAGAGGTTCGTTTGATATAACCAGCACGGGTCACGCTGACGAAAGTCTCCTCTTCGACAATCAGACTAGCTGTATCAATCTCGATCGTCTTAGCGGTGTCTTGCAACTCACTGCGACGCGGATTGCCAAAGAGTTTCTTAACTTCACGCAATTCTTTCTTCATGAGATTGAACATGGTCCGTTCATCCCCAATGATGGCTGCCAAGGTCGCAATTTGCTCCTTGAGGTTAGCATGCTCTTCTTCCAAGGTTACGATATCCGTATTGGTCAAGCGGTACAATTGCAAGGTAACAATGGCTTCTGCTTGTTCTTCCGTGAAATCGTAGCTGATCTTGAGGTTTTCCTTGGCATCTGCCTTGTTATCAGAAGCACGGATCAAAGCGATGACTTCATCAAGGATAGAAATGACGCGGATCAAGCCCTCTACGATGTGGAGGCGTCGTTCCGCCTTTTCCTTGTCAAAGCGAGAACGAGCGACAATGATATCCCGACGGTGAGCGATGTAGCTAGACAAAATCGGCACAATCCCCACTTGACGAGGGGTATAGTTGTCGATGGCCACCATATTGAAGTTGTAGTTAACCTGCAAATCTGTATACTTGAACAAGTAGTTCAAGATCAAATCTGCATTGGCATCTTTCTTCAACTCAATGGCAATACGAAGACCATCCCGGTCAGACTCATCCCGAACTTCGGCAATACCGGCCACCTTGTTGTTAACGCGAACATCGTCAATCTTCTTGACCAAGACAGCCTTATTGATTTCATAAGGGATCTCAGTGACGATGATTTGTTGCTTGCTGCCTTTGAGTTGCTCAATCTCTGTCTTAGAGCGGACAACCACCCGTCCCTTACCTGTTTCATAGGCTTTCTTGATCTCATCCCGCCCTTGGATAATGGCACCAGTCGGAAAGTCAGGCCCAGGTAAAAACTCCATGAGCTTATCTACCTTAGCAGATGGATGGTCGATCATGTAGACCACAGCATCTATGACTTCAGCAAGGTTATGTGGCGGAATATCTGTCGCGTAACCAGCTGAAATCCCTGTAGCCCCATTGACCAAAAGGTTTGGAAAGGCTGCAGGCAAAACTGTTGGCTCTTTTTCTGTATCGTCAAAGTTCCAGGCAAATGGTACTGTGTTCTTTTCGATATCTTGAAGGAGATAACCAGCAATTTCAGATAGACGGGCTTCGGTATAACGCATGGCTGCCGGTGGATCACCATCCATGGAACCATTGTTTCCGTGCATTTCGACAAGAATCTCACGGTTCTTCCAGTCCTGAGACATGCGGACCATAGCGTCATAGATAGAACTATCCCCGTGAGGGTGGAAATTCCCCATGATATTTCCGACAGACTTGGCAGACTTGCGGTAGCCCTTGTCATGGGTATTGCCATCCTTATTCATAGAATAAAGAATCCGCCGTTGTACTGGTTTCAAGCCATCCCGAATGTCAGGCAGGGCCCGCTCTTGAATAATGTATTTGGAGTAGCGACCAAAGCGCTCTCCCATGATGTCCTCCAGGGACATGATTTGAATATTACTCATATAAGATACAAAGGGACGTTTCGGCTTGCCGAAAATTTCTGTAGAAAAATAGGAAATTGATGCAGGGTTCCATGAACCCAAACCGATTTATCTTTTTTCCTAGGAAATTAGTCCCGTGTTCAGTTACTACAAATAACTAAACGATCCTTTCTGTAGTTTAAAGTGTTTAAAATAGATGATTAAATCAAAGATTCAACAGTTTTTCCTCAGCATAAGCCATCATCTTCTCAGCCTCTTTGCAATCATAGTCAAACTCCATCTTATGGGCTAGATCTTGGGCTTCCCGATGAAAGACATTCATGGTAGCAAATAAGGACTGACTGATTTTCTCTATACTGGATAAATCAAGAAGTGTTGAGAACTCCTTCTCCTTCTCAGCAGACAGATAGCGAAAGAGATACTTGTAGTTCTTACCAATGTCTACGGTACCCCGAGCACTTGCTACCTGCCAAGCAAAGACCTTCAAAAGTTCTTGCTGGCAAATGCTATAGAGGTGGTCAGTCGCATAGACCAATTGATTTCTTCGAATGCCCTTGACGACATAAGTCGATACCCACCAAAATTCATTACAGGATGCTGCAAATTCTTCTTCGGTAGGCGGACAAATCCAATAGCGCTTCGGATTAGGCAGATAGTCTTCAAACAAGCCTTTGTCGTCTTTTAAGACGCTGAAACCTGCCTCGCTGTCCACCCACTCTTGAATGTGCTCCTTGGGACAGAGAGTCAAATCGATGCGATTCCCATCTTCAAAGAGCATGAGATAAAGATGACGATGTTCTAGGACATTATGCTGTTCAATCAGACGATTACCAAACTGGTCTAGCCAAGATAAATCTGAAATCAGCTCTTCCAAATTCTCTACAATATAGACCACATCATAATCTTGAAACTCATCTTTTGGGGAATCTGGAGTGGTCCGTGAACCAGATAAAGCCACTGCTTCCACTTGGAGGGTTTCAGCAGTTTGGACAATCAGTTCCATCATTTCTTTTTCAGTTCTCATCTTTCACTCCTTTATCGCTTAAAGAGCCTTGGAATTGTTCGTTTCTATTAAAATATAGATATACAGATGGAAGAATCGATAGGATCGTAATAAGTAGTTTCGCTAAATGGATGTTGATGTTCACCTTAAGAAATTGGCCTTGAGCTTTAAAAACCGCCATATGAATAAGGATGCCAGCTAGGATATAAATCCCTAAAATCAAGGAGGCTTTCAATAATTGGTGGCTATAAACCGAATAGAGACGTATGCCACTATAAACTAGGGATGCATACAATAAAGGCAAGTAAAACGACACCAATAGTATGGTAATGGCCAAATGTCCTTCGAAATTTTTGGAGGGGTAACCACTAATTGTATTCATAGTTAAAATCCCTGCTAGTGGGAAAAAATATCCTAAAAAATGGACCTTGGATTTATTTTTCTTAATAGCAATATAAATAAATGTCGCGACTAATATAACCGGTAAGAATGGGAAAGTAGGGAAAACTATAGGTAATAAGATATCATTCATGTCATACCTTCCTGCGATTCTGACTAATAATCAAAAATATGGCTGGCAAATAGGAAACCAGAATCATCAAAATAAGAACTACGAACATGAACTGGTGGAGCTGAAATAACATTACCACACTCAAGCCCAAAGCACCTACAAGAAGAGGTCCAAAAATATAGGATAGAAAAATTAGAATCCCCTTCTGCAGATTTTTCTTATAAACAAAGCACAAACGAATAAGTGTGTATACTAAAGATCCGATTATCAAGGGAAAGCCATATAAAATCATGAGAATGAACGCCTCTAAAGAACCATATTCTGGTTCAATAATATTAGATTCTAGTACCTTTAGCATACATAGAGTAAAGACTATTGGCGCATACAAGCCTAATAGTCTGATTCTTCGACGATTCATGTAGAATGCAAGAAACGCAGATGGTAAAGAGACTAAGAAAATATAACCAAAATAAGCCAAATCAGTCTTATCCATCACTTACACTCCTTAAAACGCAGTCGTTTCTTCCAAGGTAAACTTAACGTTATCTTCGATCCATTGGCGGCGAGGGGCTGCCTTATCACCCATTAGGACCGATACGCGACGTTCTGCACGCGCCAAGTCGTCAATGGTGACGCGGATCAAGGTGCGGGTTTCTGGGTTCATGGTTGTTTCCCAAAGTTGGTCCGCATTCATCTCTCCCAACCCTTTGTAGCGTTGGAGGGTTGCTCCACGACCAAAAGTCCGACGTAGGTCTTCCAATTCACTATCTGTCCAGGCATAAGCCACTTCTTCTTTCTTCCCTTTGCCTTTAGACATCTTGTAAAGAGGAGGCATGGCGATATAGACCCGTCCTGCTTCAACCAAAGGACGCATATAGCGGTAGAAGAAAGTAAGGAGCAAGGTCTGAATGTGAGCTCCATCCGTATCCGCATCGGTCATGATGATAATCTTGTCATAGTTGGCATCTTCAATCGTAAAATCAGCCCCTACTCCAGCCCCGATGGTGTAGATCATGGTATTGATTTCCTCGTTTTTGAGGATATCGCTCATATTGGCCTTCTCAGTATTGAGAACCTTTCCTCGAAGTGGAAGGATGGCCTGGAATTTGCGGTCTCGACCTTGCTTGGCCGAGCCGCCGGCTGAATCTCCTTCGACTAGATAAAGTTCATTCTTGGCGGCATTCTTGGACTGGGCTGGTGTCAATTTACCAGATAAGAGTCCCTTGTCCTTCTTGTTCTTCTTACCATTACGACTTTCATCACGCGCCTTTCGAGCTGCTTCACGCGCATCCCGAGCCTTAATAGCCTTGCGAATCAGATTAGAAGCTAGTTCTCCATTTTCCATGAGGAAGAAGGTCAACTTGTCAGCGACAATCCCGTCAACAACAGGACGAGCCAAAGGACTTCCTAGTTTGTCCTTGGTTTGCCCTTCAAACTGCAAATGGGCCTCTGGAACCAAAATCGAAAGAACAGCGGAAAGACCTTCCCGGTAGTCTGATCCTTCTAGGTTCTTGTCTTTTTCTTTAAGAAGGCCCGTCTTTCTTGCATAGTCGTTCATGGCCTTGGTAATGGCTGTCTTAAGACCCGTCTCGTGGGTTCCTCCATCTTTAGTGCGGACATTATTGACGAAGGACAAGATATTGTCTGAATAGCCATCATTGTACTGGAGAGCGACTTCTACTTGGAAGCCTTCTGATTCTCCATTAAAGTAGAGAACCGGCGTCAAGGTTTCCTTATCTTCGTTCAAATACTCAACGAAATCCTGAACCCCATTCTCGTAATGGAAGGCCACATAGTTGTCTTCTTCCTTACGAAGGTCTGTCAGTGTCAGCGTCACATCCTTAAGCAAGAAGGCTGATTCTTTAATCCGCTCAGCAATGGTATTAAACTTGAAATCCGTCGTTGAGAAAATGGTTGGATCTGGCATGAAGGTAACCTTGGTCCCTGTCTTAGACTTAGGAGCCGTACCTATCTTCTCCAGAGTGGTGACAGGCTTCCCACCATCTTCAAAGCGCTGCTTGTAGACCGCTCCATCACGGGTAATCTCAACCTCAAGCCAGCTAGAGAGGGCGTTCACGACCGAAGAACCTACACCGTGGAGACCTCCAGAGGTCTTATAGCCACCTTGACCAAACTTCCCTCCAGCGTGGAGGACCGTAAAGATCACCTCAACGGTTGGTTTGCCCATGGCATGCATCCCTGTCGGCATCCCCCGACCTTGGTCAGCTACAGATAGGGAACCGTCTTTATTAATGGTAACGTCAATTTGAGAACCAAAACCAGATAGGGCTTCATCGACTGCATTGTCGACAATTTCCCAGACCAAATGGTGGAGACCATTTCCATCTGTCGATCCGATATACATCCCTGGACGTTTACGGACCGCATCCAACCCTTCTAGAACCTGAATGGCATCGTCATTATAATTATTAATGTTGATTTCCTTTTTAGACACAAGGAACCTCCTGTTTGTTCATCTTTTCTATATTACAGCTTTTTAGGAAAATTTGCAAAATTTTTCTTTCTTCTCTCCCTTTCAGTAGCCCATTTTAATGCGATGAGCTTAAACCGACTATCCGATGTGACAAATATGGACGAAATTTTCTTTTTCATTCAAAGCAATTTTGATATAATGAAACTATGATGAAAACAATTCTTTTACTCGTATTAGCATATCTATTAGGCTCCATTCCTTCTGGTTTGTGGATTGGAAAAGCCTTCTTTAACATCAATCTACGGGAACACGGTTCTGGAAATACAGGGACCACCAACACCTTCCGTATCCTAGGAACGAAGGCAGGTTTGGTCGTCTTTGCGGTTGATTTCCTAAAGGGAACCTTGGCTGTTTTATTGCCGACTATTTTTGGACTTGCGGACATTTCTCCTATGGTCTTTGGTCTTCTAGCAGTCCTTGGTCACACCTTCCCCATTTTTGCAGGCTTTAAAGGGGGCAAGGCAGTAGCGACCAGTGCAGGGGTCATCTTCGGTTTCTATCCTCTCTTTCTATTGATCTTAGCTATTTATTTCTTTGGTAGCCTCTTTTTGACCAGTATGATTTCCTTTTCAAGTGTGACGGTCGCAGTCCTGGCTAGTATCGGAGTCCTGATCCTGCCTCTGACTGGTTGGATCCTCCCAAGCTACGACCTGATCTTTACCATTATCGTCCTCGCTTTGGCAGCCTTAATTATCGTCCGCCACAAGGACAATATCAAACGAATCCTCAACAAGAATGAAAATATCATCTCCTGGGGTAAAAATATCACTCATCAAAAACCAAAAAACTAGAGCTAGAGCTCTAGTTTTTTTATGATTTTTATCACTTTATAAGCACTCCTCCTATAAACGCAATTTTTCTTTAAAAATGTTCATGAAGATTTTTTCATTCGTTTTTTCTAATTGAAGATTTGGAGAAATTAGTTTATAATACCTTGAATACAAAATAAGTAAAGGATGTTTATGAAATTCTATTCTTACGACTATGTACTTAGTCAAATTAGCCAGCNAAATTGGGTCATCGTTATTATGTCCATCCTCTTAGTCTTGGTTACGGCTTTTTTCGCCTTTAAGGCTTATAAGGATAAACGTGGAAGTAAGTTCCGTGAATTATCTATCATTTCTGTGTTAATCTTAGTAGCCTTTGTTTTGATTAGTATTTCAAACTTCCAAAACAAAGAGTCCAATGACAATCAGTTCCGTACGTCCTTGCACTTTATCGAGGTTGTTTCAAAGGAATTGGGTGTTGATAAAGAAGAGGTCTATGTTAATACTTCAGCTACAACCGATGGAGCCATTATTAAGGTAGGTGACCAATTCTACCGTGCCATTAGTGGAACGGAGCCAGATAGCTATTTGCTTGAAAAAATGGAACTGTATAAATCAGACGTTGAACTCGTGGAGGTTGAAAAATGATAAGCTTTTTTGCTACAATTGCGATTAAATTGGCCTTGGGGCTTCTGTCTCTTGTTTTTGTTATCAATGTAACAGGTAAAGGAAATCTAGCACCAAGTTCTGCAGTAGACCAAATACAGAACTTTGTGCTTGGGGGTATTATTGGTGGGGTTATCTACAATAGTTCTATTCCCATTCTTCAATATGTCATCATCCTCATCATCTGGACGATTTTGATTCTGTCACTCAAATGGCTTATTACCAATGTTTACTTTATCAAACATCTGATTGATGGAAAACCAACCATTATCATTAAAAACGGAAAATTAGATCCAGAAGCTTGTCGCTCAAAAGGCCTTACTGCTTCTGATGTTGCACTGAAATTACGCTCTCAAGGGATTTTCCAATTGAAAGAAGTTAAAAGAGCCGTCATCGAGCAAAATGGCCAACTCATTATCGTCCGAATGGGAGATGAAAATCCCAAATACCCAATCATTACAGATGGTGTGGTCCAACTAGAGATCTTAGAGACCATCGGTAAAACCGAAGAATGGCTTGTGGCCGAACTGAATAAAAAAGGATTTGAAAATGTCGATGACATCTTTATCGCTGAGTATGACAAGGGTGAGATTAATGTCGTGACTTATTAAGGTTTGAAATCAGCTATTCGAAAAAATGGACAACCAAAAGGTCGTTACAAACTGTAACGACCTTTTTCTATCTTTTAATAGTACTCCCCTTGGCGGTAGTTCCAAGAGTTGAAATGATCAGATAAGTGCATCATGATCTTATCGATATCCAATCCCTTACGAATCACGACTGGACAAGTATTGACAGAACGGCTACCTGCTCCTTGTTCTGGGATGAGTTTTCCTTCCGCATCCACCATAGATACCATCACCCCTTGTTCATAGCGCGTTTCAATGGTCTTATCTGGTTGGATAGAGGCTACATAATCATCTGCTTCGATGACCAAGTCAACGGCACTTTCAATTCGCTCACCGATTCCTTCGACTTTCCCACGATTTCCTTTACCAGATGGGTTAGCTGAAGAGGCGTAAACCATTTTGCCTTCTTTTTCCCACATTTCTTTTGCGATTTGCTCACCAGCTTTACCGAATTTGATGACAAAACAGCTAGTTCCACGAACATCTGTCATGAGTTCTTCACGTCCATCGCCGAAGGCTTGTAACTTAGCATAGGCATCTTCACGCCAAGGAAGGATACAACCAAGCAAGATATCTTGGTCCCAATGTTTTTGGTAGAAGGCTTCAATTTCAGGATTCAATTGAGCAAGAGCGCGGAGTTCATCCATGCTTCCACAAAGAACGACACCTGGTTTGTTGCGGTTGCGTTCTTTGGCTTCGAACTTCCGTTCCAAGCCGGCCTTGTCACTGGTCATGATGATATATCCGACTTTTGTAGGACAGACGATACAGCCACCCTCTCCTTTAAGAATGTCAAATCCTTCTTGTGAAAGTGTTCCGTCCCATTGAATGTGTTTTATCATAAATTTCGTCCTCTTCTATTCTTTTTTTCTATTCTATCAAAATTCCCAAAAAGCTTCAATATATTTTCTGAAAATTCTTAATTAACTATACAATTTTATTGCCAATAAGCTGGCCGTTGTTTTTCATAAGCGGTGATCAAGTCTTCATATTGAAGTGTAATCCCAATATCATCTAAACCGTTAAGCAATTTGTGCTTCCAATCTTGATCGATCTCGAAGCGAAACTCTCCTACAGGCGAGATAATCTTCTGCTCTTCCAAATCAACGGTGATGGTATCCGTTGGTGCTAACTGAGCTAACTGTTGTCGAACCTCTAAGGGCTGCACAATCGGGAGCATTCCATTATTGAGTTCATTATTGTAATGGATATCTCCAAATGAACCAGCGATGACGACTTTAAAGCCATAATCAGCCAAGGCCCAGGCTGCATGTTCCCGAGAGGAACCTGCCCCAAAATTGTCACCAGTGATCAAAATAGTTGCCTGCCGGTATTCCTGCTTATTAAAGATAAATGTTGGATCCTCGGTATACCGATCGTCCAAATAACGCCAAGCATACATGAGGTATTTGCCAAAGCCTTTTTTATCAATCAGCTTTAAGAATTGCTTGGGGAGGATTTGGTCGGTATCAATATTATCGTTCATCAAGGGAACGGTTGTCCCCGTATAAATGGTAAATTTGTCCATGATTCCTCCTTTATTGCACTTCAGGCATTTGGCGCACATCAACAAAGCGACCAGCTATTGCCGCTGCAGCTGCCATAGCGGGGCTACAGAGATGAGTCTTGGCCCCAAATCCTTGGCGATCTTCAAAATTTCGGTTGCTGGTAGAGGCACAGTGGACCCCATCTGGAACCTTATCTGGATTCATTCCTAGACACATAGAGCATCCTGGGTCCCGCCATTCAAAACCTGCATCCATAAAGATTTTATCCAAGCCCAACTTTTCAGCGGCTTGCTTAACCGGACGAGAACCAGGTACGACAATGGCTGTTAAGTTGGGCGCGATCTTTTTGCCTTTCACAAACTTGGCTGCCAACTCCAAATCGCTGAGACGCGCATTGGTACAAGATCCGATAAAGATATAGCCTAATTCAATGTCTGCAGGTTTTTGGCCTGGTTCTAGATCCATATAATGATAGGCACGTTCATCGTTCATGTCCCGAATCTCTGGAAAGGGAGTTTCAAAGTCCACTCCCATAGAAGGATTAGTCCCCCAAGTTACCATCGGAGCCAAGTCAGATACATCCATACGGATGACCTTGTCATATACGGCATCGTCATCACTGACCAGAGTCTTCCAATCCGCTACTGCTGCCTCAAAATCATTTGGCACACATTCGCGTCCGCGAAGGTAGTCAAAGGTCTTTTGGTCTGGATTCATGATTCCCATCTTAGAGCCAAACTCAATAGACATGTTACAGATGGTCATCCGCTCTTCCATGGTTAAGCGATCAATCGCTTCTCCCCGATACTCTACGACGTAGCCAACTCCACAGGCAACACCGTAGCGCGCTATCAAAGCTAGGATGTAATCCTTTGAATAAATCCCTTTTTGTGGGGTTCCGGTAAATTCGACCAACATCTTCTTGGGTTTGACCTGCCAGATGGTTTGGGTAGCAAAGACATGCTCGACTTCACTGGTTCCGATCCCAAAGGCTATAGCACCAAAAGCTCCATGGGTTGCGGTATGGCTGTCTCCACAGACAATAAATTTTCCTGGTTGGGTCCGCCCAGTTTCAGGGCCCACCATATGAACAATTCCTTGCTTAGCAGAACCATGGGCAGCATGATCAATTCCAAAGTCTTTGACGTTCTCAGCTAATTTATCAATCTGGGCCTTAGAAATCACATCGCGGATATCATAAATGTTAACAGTTGGTACATTGTGATCAAAGGTTCCAAAGGTTAAATCTGTCCGTCGAACCTTGCGTCCTGCATCCCGTAATCCTTGAAAGGCTTGGGGGCTGGTGACCTCGTGGATATAGTGTTGATCCACATACATGAGTTGGGGCTGGCCTTGCTCACCGGTCACTACATGCCGTTCCCAGATTTTATCAAAAATTGATTTTCCCGCCATCCTTACCTCCATAAAGCGTAGAGTGTGTATAGGGTGAGAAGCGTTCCTAAGAGCCAGGTAACTTTAAAATACCACTTCTGTGTTTTGTGATGAAAGAGGAGTCCTCCAGTCCAAGCTCCTAGCCCTCCAACTGCAAAAGCATAAAAGAGCAAGGTCTTTTCTGGTATCCGCCAGTCATTTCGTTTAGCCTTTTCCTTATCCACTCCGTAGAGGACCCCTACGAAGAGATTCCATAGAAGGATCAAGCCAGTAATCATTCCTTTTACACTCATAATCGTTTTATAATTTCTTCTGTCATTTCTTTTGTCGAAGCACTGCCTCCTAGGTCTCTAGTAAAGATCCCTGCAGCAAGAGTCGCCTCTACGGCTTCTTCAATTCGTCTAGCGTCTTCTTCTCGATCAAAACTTTCTCGCATCATCATGGCAACTGAGAGGATCATCGAGACTGGATTCGCCACGCCCTGACCCGCAATATCTGGAGCTGATCCATGAATAGGCTCATACATGCTTGGTCCTGACTCTGAATGACTAGCCGATGGCATGACGCCAAGAGTTCCAGACAAGACACTGGACTCATCTGAAAGGATATCTCCAAAGAGATTTTCCGTCACGATAACATCAAAGCGTGAAGGATTGGTAATCATGAGCATGGCTGCTGAGTCTACCAACTGGTGCTCCAAGGTCACATCCGGGAAGTCTTGAGCCACTAGATCTGCCACTCTTCTCCAAAGTTTAGAGGTTGCGAGGACATTTTGTTTATCAATGCTGGTGACTTTCTTGCGACGTCCACGCGCAATCTCAAAAGCCTTACGTACGATACGCTCCACTTCTTCAAGAGAGTAGTCATTGATATCCCGTGCTTGATCTTCTTCTAAGATATGATCTCCAAAGTAAATCCCGCCTGTAAGCTCACGAACCACTACGAAATCCACACCTTGAATGCGATCCTCCTTCAAAGGTGACAAGTGCTTTAGGGCATCATAGATTTTAACCGGACGAATGTTGGCATAAAGGTTGAGCTCCTTACGAAGGGCCAACAAACCTTGCTCTGGACGAATCGGTGCTTGGTCATACTGGGGACTTCCGATAGCCGCTAGGAGAATAGCATCAGCTTCCTTGCTAGCTTCTAGAGTAGATGCTGGTAGAGGGTGACCAGCCGCATCAATCCCTGCTCCACCAAATGGATGCGCTTGTACTGAAAAGTCAAAATTGGTTTTTTCTGCCACTGCTTTCAGTACGGACAGACCAGCCTCCATAATCTCTGGTCCAATCCCGTCTCCAGCAAGGGCGACAATCTTTTTCGTCATAGTGTTCTCCTTTAGGCATCGGGCAGATCACGATAGGATACAATGTGGCCGATCTCTCCAGCATTCTCTTTTTGCACCAAGGTATTGGCATTGATATAGGCAATTGCTGAGGCCTTCAATACGTCAAAGTCTAAACCAGAAGCGTTAAAGATGGTATCTGTCGCTTCATTCTCAACAGTAACCAGTACACGCGCTTGGGCATCAATCCCGTCTGTCACCGCATCAATGCTATAAGAAGTCAGACGAACTTCTTGGTGGAAGAATTGATCAATAGCGTTAAAGATTGCTTCCACTGAACCTTGACCTTTGGCAAGGTATTCAAGAATTTCACCATCTTCATTTTTCAGACTGACTGTTGCAGTGATGCTTTCATCTTCGTTCGTTGTGAGGCGAAGATCATCAAAGTGGAAGCCTTCTGGATTTTCCACTGCTGTACCGGCAACAAGGGCGCGAATATCAGCGTCTGTGATCTCGTGTTTCTTGTCTGCCAGAGATTTGAATTTCGCAAACAATGGTTGGATGTCTTCTTCTGAGAATTCCAATCCCAACTCATGTAGTTTTTCGACGAAGGCATGGCGACCAGACAATTTCCCAAGAGGAAGGCTATTGCTCTTGACACCCACCAACTCAGGTGTGATGATTTCATAGGTAAGGGGATTTTTAAGAACTCCATCTTGGTGAATCCCAGATTCGTGTGAGAAGGCATTGCCACCAATAACCGCCTTGTTTTTAGGAATTGGGATACCAGAGTAACGAGAGACCAACTCAGAGGTGTTGATGGTTTCATTGAGCACAATTGGACTTTCAACCTGGTAATAGTCTTCCCGGATATTGAGGGCAACCGCCACTTCTTCAAGTGCGGCATTTCCAGCCCGTTCACCAATTCCATTGATGGTCCCTTCGACACGACCAGCTCCATTTTTGACAGCAGCAAGGCTATTCGCAACTGCCATCCCTAGATCATCATGGCAATGAGGAGAATAGATAATCTCGCGATCTGTCTTGACATGGTCAATTAAGTATTTGAAAATCGCGCCATACTCTGCTGGTGTCGTAAAACCAACTGTATCAGGAATATTGATGTAGCTAGCCCCTGCATCGACTGCAGTCTGAACGACTTGCAAGAGGAAATCCAATTCTGTCCGGGTCGCATCTTCCGGTGAGAACTCCACAATCTCAAACTTAGAGCGTGCGTATGAAACATGCTCTTTGATGGCCTCAAGAATTTCTTCCTTGGTCTTGTTGAGTTTAAACTCTCGGTGAATGGGGCTGGTTGCGATAAAGACGTGAACTTGCGGATACTTCGCATCTTTCAAGGCTTCATAGCAGGTATCAATATCCGATTTGACCGAGCGAGCCAAACCTGTCACAGCTGTCTTGGTCAAGACCTTTGCAATTTCCTGCACAGCGGTGAAAGAGTCCGGACTGGCCGCTGGAAAACCAGCTTCAATAGCAGAAATTCCCCATTTTTCTAATTGCTTGGCAATGGCAATCTTTTCTTTAATGGAGAAATTGACTCCAGGAGTCTGTTCGCCATCCCGAAGACTGGTATCTAAAAATTCAACTTTACGCATAGGGTCTCCTCTTTTCTAAACATAGTGAATAAAATAAAAACATCTCGCCAGTTACCTAAGCGAGATGTTTTGTTACTCCCGCTTGGTAAGCCAAACAGGACTAATGCTTTTGCACTAGCCCGAGTACCTCAACAACAAAGCAAATTGAATAAACTTAGCTGTTTTCATGTTTGACTTTTCTCCTTTGTTTGATGTCTTGTTTAGTATTTTAGCATAGGGAAAATTGAATGTCAAGAATTTTCTATAATATTCTGAATTTTTTGAATAGAAACAAAATAAAGGCGAAAGCCACTTTCTTGCTTTCGCCTCTTATTCTTATTTTTTTCTGTAGAGATCAAAGATGATTTGATCATTGTATAGATCAATAGTATTTGCTTTGACATAAAAATTCATCTCATTTTTGATCTTGGCAAGCTCGATCTTTATCGTCGCCTCTTTGCTATCAATGCTTACAAAGTCAGGTAAATCCTTGTTTGTAGATAGCATCTGCATCACGGTCTTCTTAGGAAGTTTCAAGGTCCCGACTGAAAAATCCTTGAGAGTCAAGAGGATGCTCCCATCCTCTAGCTTACTCGGCTGGAAATAGATATAGAGGGGGTACTCTTTTCCTAAAAAGTTCAGTTTCCCCTCTAGTAACATCTGTTGATTGTCTGCATAAAGTTGATAATCACTCAAATGATAACTTTTCAGCATGACCTTGATGGTTTCATTAAGCTGAGCTCTTGTCGTTGTCATACTGCCAATCTTGACATCTCCTTTTTGGCTAGGAGTCTGTAGTTGACGGACATCCTCTCGAACCGTTGAGAAGCGAGTCCATACGACTAGACTGGTTGCGAATAAGAAACTGACCAAACTAAGAAAGAGCCATTTCCAGATATTTATCGGAGTTTTCTCTCGTCTCTCCTTAAAATGAGGCCCTGTGGTGGGTGGTTTGACCTTCTTTTCACTCGAACCATTTTTTCTCAGTTGCATGTATTTTCTCCAGTACGGCTTCTTTTATAATTTCATATCCTGTATTATTGGGATGAAAACTATCCTCATCATACAAGGCATCGTTGGTCACAGTTTCTTTTCCTAATTCGCTCTCTGTCACCCCACTCTTACCATCAATGCCCTTATAGAGAAGGTCGTTGATCGGAACAAAATAGACGCCCTGATAAGCAGAGAGGGTCTCCTCCGTTCTTTGGTTCCATTGATCCACAAGCGTCTGCAATTCTGTCAAATCAGGAAAGTTGAGATACAAGGGATTATAGATCCCCACTACGTAAATAGGCAAATCAGGATTGTCCTTACGGGCCAATTCGATAATTTGTTTGAGATTTTTCACGTAAGTCTTAGACGGCTTATCAAAGCGATCCAGATCTAAGTTGCTGGTATCTTCAAGAATGGCCTTTCTCAGATCATTGCCCCCGACAGTGATGGTCAGTAACTGAGCCTGCTTCAAATCCTTTTGAATCTCCTTTTTCTCCTGCATACGTGTCAAAATTTGACTGCTGGTATTGCCAGATACACCATAGTTAATTGCTTTGAATTCAAGACCTGTTTCATTGGTCAAACTCTGAGCAAGAAGAGGAACAAAGCCTCCTTGATTGGTGCTATCTCCTACGCCTTTGGTCAAGGAATCCCCAATCGCTACATAGGTGACTGTCTTTTTTGGGACGCTTGCTGATGGTTTGGTCATCACTGGTTCTGCTGAAGGAAGGAGCCAATTGACCAGGAAAAAGCAGACCAGAAAAGTGACCAAACAATACAAGATCATTTCTAGTATTTTTTTACTATTCATATACTCCTCATTCGTCCAGCCTTTAATTTAGTTTTTTTGCTTATCTTTTAGTTCAGGCTTGGTAGACAATGTTCCCCTGGCAGATGGTATAAGCTACCTGTCCCTTGAGGGATTCTCCAACAAATGGGGAATTGGCTGCCTTGGAGGCAAAATGATCAGACACCAAACGGTCAGCCACGGGGTCAAAGATCACAATATCTGCTGGTCCACCAACTTCTAAATAGCCTGCTTCAAAGTGATAGAGTTTTGCAGGATTATAGGTCATTTTTTCTAAGAGCTCCATTAAACTAAGCTCTCCAGCTTGAACTAAATAGGTCAAACCAAGCGATAGAGAGGTTTCTAATCCTGTCATGCCGGAAGGAGCTTTGGTGATATCAGCCACGTTCTTTTCATCCACATGATGAGGCGCATGGTCCGTTGCGATCACAGAAATAACTCCTGACTTCAAGCCTTCGATCACTGCACGACGATCCTCTTCCCGACGAAGGGGAGGATTCATCTTGGCATTGCTTCCCTTAGACAGCAAAAGATCTTCTGTCTTAGAGAAATGCTGAGGAGCGACTTCTGCTGTTACAGGAGCGCCGATTGCTTGAGCAAACTCAACTACCTTAACACTTTCAGCTTTAGAAAGGTGCTGGATGTGGAGATGACCACCTGTCGCATGAGCAATCATGGCATCACGCGCTGCCATAGAGTATTCAGCTACACCTGTCGCTCCACAAACCTTGAAGTGTTCTCGGGCAATGTGCTCATTGAGTCCCAGGATGCCATTCAATTCTGGATCTTCTTCATGCAGACTAATAAAGGTACCTAGACGTTTGGCTTCTTCCAAAGCTTGACGAACTATTTTGGTACTTTGCAAAGGTATCCCATCATCAGAGAAACCGACAGCCCCAGCTTGTAACAAGCCTTCAAAGTCGGTCAAATGTTGGCCATCAAAGTTCTTGGTAACGGTCGCAACTGTCTTGACATGAATGGCTTCCTTGGCAGCAGAATCCAAGACTTCATTTAAGGTCTCAACATCCGAAATAGTTGGAGTGGTATTGGCCATCATGACGACTGTCGTAAAACCACCCGCCGCGGCTGCCAGAGCTCCAGTGTGAATATCTTCCTTGTGGGTCTGACCAGGTTCACGGAAGTGAACATGAATATCCACTAAACCTGGCGCTACCACCTTGCCACTTGCATCAATGACTTGGGCTTGCTCGTGAGAAAGAGATGGGCCTATTTCAACAATTTTGCCCTGATCTACCAAGAGATCACATACTTGATCCAAACCAGTTTTCGGATCCATGACACGACCATTTTTAATGACTAACATCTTCTACTCCTTTATTCATAGAAATCGACATGGGTCTCTAGTAAGCGATCCCCGTCATAGCGAAACATTGCTGAAAAGAAGGGTTTATCTTCCAAGAGCCACTCAACAAAAGTGTGGTCCCCCTCCCAAGTTGGTTTACTTAAGACTTGATCATAAGGCACCCACTCTAATGTCCCTTCGTTACACTCGATGAGCTCCCCTTCAAACTCGGTCACCTTAAAGACATAGGTGTACCAGTCCAGATCTGGAGTAAATTCAGGGAAGGTGATAATCCCTTTTAGAACCGGCTTAGCTTTCAGGCCCGTCTCTTCAAGGATTTCTCTAGCTGCACACTCTTGAGGAGTTTCTCCGCGTTCTAATTTTCCGCCAACTCCGATCCACTTGCCTTCATGGACATCGTTGGGCTTTTTATTGCGATGCAACATGAGAAATTCTTTCCCATTGTCGATATAACAAATCGTTGCTAATTGTGGCATCAGTTCTTCCTTCTATTTTCTAACTTCGCAACCAATCAATTGGCTCGCGTCCCACTTTTTCCAAAAACTGATTGGTTTTTGAAAAGGGTTGGGAACCAAAGAAACCGCGATAGGCCGACAAGGGGCTTGGGTGAGCTGATTCAAGGACCAAATGTCGATCGTGAATAATCAGAGGCTTTTTCTTACGAGCGTAAGATCCCCAAAGGATAAAGACGACTGGCTCTTCCAACTCATTAACCACCTTGATCACAGCATCTGTGAACGGCTCCCAAATTTGACCTGCATGGCCATTGGCCTGACCAGCAGGGACCGTCAAGCAAGCATTGAGCAAGAGGACCCCTTGCTCTGCCCATGGTGTCAAATCATGCGACCGCTTCTCACCAATGTCTGAGCGCAATTCTTTGAGAATATTCTGCAAAGAAGGCGGCGCTGGTACATAATCCGGGACAGAAAAACTTAAGCCTTGCGCTTGATCCGGTCCATGGTAGGGATCTTGACCTATGATCAAGACCTTGACCTGATCCATCTCCGTTGTCTGCAAGGCCTTAAAGACCTTATCACGCGGTGGATAGACCACTCCTTGGCTATAGACCTTATTCATAAAGTTATTAATCTGATGAAAATACCCTTCCGGAAGATGGGATTTGATGGCTTCATGCCAGGGGGAATGTTGCATGGAAACTCTCCGCTATCCAATAAATTCTTACCTTTCATTATACCACATTTGACAGAGATCCACTGGATAAAAAAGAGGCTGGACAAGTTTATTCAACCTCTGTTTCTGCTTGTTAAATAAGCGAGAGCTTTTAGGTGTTTTCTTTCTTGGGATATCCTGCCAGACCAATCGAAGCCACTAGCAAAATTTGCGGTAAGAATTGGATGAGGTAGCGGGTCTTCCCACCTTCAAAGATGGTTAAGAAGAGCAAACCACCAAAAACCGCTAAGGAAAGGAAATTAAAGTCATCCGTATCTCGTCGCTTGAGATAAGCCCCAAGCAAGCCAGCCGACAGGACGATCCAGATCAACTGCTTGATAAATTCATAATACTTGTACTGTGGACTATCCGTGCTGAGGAAATAGGTCCGCACCCATTTAGCCAGACCAATATTTTTGGTGAGTGATGTATAGAGAGGATTAATATAAGGCGTCTTCTCATACTTTACATCTCGGTAAAGCCAACCCAGGGTACCTTCTGCTACCGTCAAGGATTGCTTGTAATAGATGTGCCCGATCAAACCTAAAGGTCCATATTCAACAAGACGACGCTTGATTTCTTTAATGACATTTTCCTTCTTAAAAAGACCATTGTTGTAGTCTGAGCGCTTGTCCTCATCGATATAAACCAGCAACCCCTCTTTCATATCTTCTTGGTTATGACCCATATCCGTCAAGCCCAGATTGATAAACAATAGTGGTCCTTTAGCCAGCCCTTCTTCTTTCAGAATCGGCACGACCCTCTGATAATTGACCGCTGTATTCAAGCCTGCAAAGACAAATCCCATCGTCATCACTGTCACCGTAGTAATCTTGCCAAAAGCCTTCCAGTTTCCTCTGAAGAAGAGTACAGCCCAAAAGGCAATCATGACAATAATCGTCGTTGGACGGATCAACATAGTTACGCCAGATAAAATACCTAAACCAAACATCTTCTTCCAGGAGATCCCTGCTTGGTTTTCCTTTAAGAGATCCAAAGCCCACCACAATTGCAGAGCAATTAAAGGAAGTGGCGGAATGTCCGTATACATGGAATAGAAATAAGGCGAGTAACAGATCAAGCTCACATAAAAGAGATAGACTAGATCAGCTGCTTTTTGATTGAAATGCTTCTGAGACAGTTTGTACAAGAGAACAGCTCCCAGATTGACATAGAGCATATTGAGGGCCTGCATGACCCATAGACCGTTAGAGCCGAATAAAACATAGAAAAACTTTTCATATAGAAAGAGCGGAATGTTATTCGGATTGCGGCTGAGATAGTTGGTGATGGAAGATTGCTTGAGCAGCTCAAAAGCTCCCTTAAAAACCACCGCAGCATCCCGACGGATCAAAAGCTCCGCACAAACCATGACAATCAGCTGAAAGACGATTGCACCAAGCAGGAAGCCTTTCTTATGTCGGGTCAACCAAGCAATGGCTCTCTTTACCCCCTCGCGTTTCAACCAGCCTAGCAGAAATAGCAATCCAGCACCTAAAATGGCTAGCCATGAAATCTCTCTCAGATAGGTCACACTGATCAAGAACCAGTGGACCATCACTAGCAACATGATCCCATGAAGTATCCCAAATAGAATACGTTTACTTTTCGATAACATAGGACCATTATATCAAAAAAACAGCATTTCTGCTGTTTGTGACTGATACGAAATCATTTAAGTTGAGGAATTATCTTTATTATTTACGATCTTCCATGAAATCAAACTCAATTTCCCGATTGCCTTTGAATTCAAGACCTCTGTATAAGAGGATCACAATAATAAATAAAATCAATGCCAAAAACAAGCTAAAATGTTGTTCTTGTCGTTTACGTTTTTATAAGCCTTCACATAGACTAGCTACTGACAAATTCCCTAAAAAGAGTTCTTACTCTTCTCTTTTCAACCAATTTTCACGCTGTGCTTTTTCTGCTAAATCTTTTGCTTTATCGATATCCAATGAATTTGAATTCGAGGGGGTGTTGGATTCAATATCTTCTTGCAATTCTTGTAAGATTCGAGCATTCTTAGGGTCAAATTCGAAACGGTAGGGTCTGCTTTTGGCAGAGGACGATAGAACATAAAGAAACCTACAATGACAATCAGAAGAGCGGTAACCGATATGAGAAACCCTTTCTGGAAATCTTCAACAGGTATTTTAGTACCTTTCGTGGACAAGTCCTTCCACTCTGGGTGTTGCTCCTCAGCCGCTTTTTTAGCATTAAAAGCAGGTGTAATCAAGACTCGATTCATCAAGGTGATTGAACCCAGGGACATCAGCAAAAACGGAATATGGCGTTATTGACTGCTGATCACTAAACTTCCACCTGTAATAGCAATCAAGCTGATGAGGATATTAACGGTAAACCAAACTCTCGCCTGCTTTTTCGTTTCCAAATACTTTTCTTTTGTCATGTGCTTCTCCCTTAAGATCGCTTATATCTTAAAACAATTACCATTATCATACAGGATTTTCTATGTATTTCAAGTTAGCTAACAACTAGTGAAAAGGGGATAAAAATGAAGAGAGTGGGACAGAAATCGGTCATTCGTTAGAATTCGATTTCGTCGTCCCACCTCCGCACAGTTGAGTAGGGCTATAAAAGCTGATGAAATCAGCGTAATAGAGCCCACTCAACCACTGCGTCTGGCTCGACAATCCAAAGACAATTGAGAGGCTAGGACTTTTGTCCCAGCCTCTTCAGTAATATTATTTGTCTTGCCAAGTTTCTTGGTTTTCCTTGAAACGGCGCAACATTTCCAAACCTTCAGAGGTAATATAACCTTGTTCTTCTGCCAAATGGATCAATTCTGTATAGTTAGACAAGGTTTCGAGTTGAACACCAGCTTCTGCAAATTTCTTATCTGCCTTCTCCAATTGGTAGGTGAAGATAGCCACCACACCAAGGACATCTGCTCCTTCACGTTTCGCAGCGGCAACAGCATCCAAGACAGATCCACCAGTAGAAATCAAATCTTCAACCACCACCATCTTTTGACCTTGCGGTACACGGCCTTCGATTTGGTTACCAGCACCATGATCTTTTGGTTTGCTACGAATGTAGGCAAAAGGCAAGTTCATCTTGTCGGCAATAATAGCCCCATGAGGAATCCCCGCAGTTGCTGTTCCTGCGATCACTTCTACTTCAGGAAAAGCTTCTTTGATTTTGTCCACAAATCCATTCTCAATCAAGGTACGAGTTTCAGGATAAGCGAGGGTCACACGGTTGTCTGTATAAATAGGGGACTTGATCCCAGAAGCCCAAGTAAAAGGCTCTTCCGGTTTCAAATAAACAGCTTCAATTTTTAGAAGATGGCTGGCAATATCTTTAGCTAATGACATAATAACTCCTTTTTACGATTTTAATCGAATACGAATTAAATCAGAAATAGTTTCAAACAATAACAGTATAAGTTAGTGAATGCGTTAGGGGAGGTCCCATCGGACTTTTCAGAGTTCCGACACTTCATTGGAAGAAACAATAATTATCTCTTCTGAAATTTGGTTAACTCGTTAGAGAATATCCTATCGGACTTTTTAGAATTCCGACACTTCGTTGAAAGAAACGATAATTTTCTTTCAACGAAGTTAGTGAATGGTTTAGGGAAGGCCCTATAGGGCTTCCCGTAGAAGGTCTTAGAAGCACAGCTTCTTAGACCTTCTTAACTATTCCACTGTCTCTTAATCTCATGGTAAGCATCCCATGGATTTTCTGCTTGGATGATCGGACGTCCAACGACAATGTAGTCTGAACCGATGGCGTGGGCTTCTTGTGGGGTCATGACCCGTTTTTGGTCACCAATTTCTGCTCCCGCAGGACGGATACCTGGGGTTACACAAACAAACTCTTCTGATGTAGCCTTCTTGATCAAATCAACTTCATGGGCTGAACAAACGACTCCGTCCAAACCAGCTTCTTGCGCCTTACGAGCATAATTGACTACTGATTCTTGGACAGTGGTTTGGATGTTTTGGCAATCACGCATGTCTTCTTCACTGGTAGAAGTCAACTGAGTAACCGCCACCAACTTGGCCCCTGGCCCAAGTGCTTTTTTAGCTTCGCGCATCATCTCTACACCGCCGGCCGCATGAACTGTCACCATATCCACACCAAAGGTGCCAAGGACAGACATAGCTGACTTAACCGTATTTGGGATGTCGTGCAATTTTAAATCCAAGAAAATACTGTGGCCACGACCTTTCAGATAGTGGACAATTTCTGGTCCGACTGCATAGAAAAATTCCATTCCGATTTTTACAAAAAGTTTTTCATCTTCTGGGAAATGTTCTAAAAAGTTTTTGACATCTTCAAAAGCCGGAAAGTCAAGGGCGATGATGGGACGTTCTTCACGCATGGGTTTCTCCTTTTAATGGGTGACATTTTTTCCACAAAAAAACCTTGCCCGAGGCAAGGTTACACGAAAATTAGGTAGTATCTACCCTGATTCACCGTCTAGACCTTAGGAGCCTCTCTGGACTGCTTTAAAGGTTTTTCTACATTGTAGTACGATATGAAAGAAAAGTCAAGGAATAATCATAAAACGTTCGGATTCAGTCTGTCTTTTTTCTATTTCAACTTGGTACCTTCTGGAACATGTTAAATTCTTGACAAATAATCAATTTTCCTGTAAGATATTAGCTATGCTGAGTAAGGGGTTGTTAAAGTTGTTACTTACTCAGTAGCCTGTTGGGGTTGTAGCCAACAGGCATTTTTTGTTATCTGATGATCCTTATATTAGATTGTCCCGGACATGTTTTCGTAAATTCTCCAAACTATCAACACCATATTTATCCATAACTTGTGGCAGGTCTTCGATGATCGTTGGACAAGCATAAGGATCGGTGAAATTGGCAGTGCCGACACCAATCGCAGAAGCACCCGCAATCATCATTTCAATCGCTGCTTCTGCTGAGTCCACGCCACCCATTCCAATGATTGGCAGGTTAGTGGATTGGGCTACTTGGCGGATGAGTTTCAAGGCCACTGGGAAGATAGCCGGTCCTGACATGCCTCCCGTCCCATTGGCAATAATGGGCTTACCAGTCTTGAGGTCAAAGCGCATCCCGACCAAGGTATTGATCATGGTTAAGCCACTAGCACCCGCATCTTCGGCAGCCTTGGCTACCTGGGTGATATCTGCTACGCTCGGGGTCAGCTTGACATAGACTGGGACAGACGAAGCCTCTACTGCTGCTTTAACGGCATCATAGGCCAACTCAGGAACCTGACCGATCAAAAGCCCGTTATTCCCATGGTCCACATTGGGACAAGAGATATTGAGCTCGATGGCTTTAACATTTGGTGCCTGGGAGATTTTTCTAGAAACCGTCGCATACTCTTCATTGGAGAAGCCAGCTACGTTGGCGATAATCGGTAGATCTGGATAATGCTGTGCCAACCAAGCGAGTTTCTCTGCTAGGACCACGTCTACGCCTGGATTTTGGAGACCAATGGCATTGAGCATGCCTGCAGGAGTCTCAGCGACACGAGGTGTGGGATTTCCAAAGCGAGCCTCAGCGGTCGTTGCCTTGATCATAATGGATCCAAGAAGATCCAAATCATAGTATTTAGCGTATTCCTGACCAAAGCCAAAACAGCCAGATGCAGGAATAATGGGATTTTTCAAGTCTAATCCTGGTAAGGATACGGCTAGTCGATTTGCTGTCATATGGTCCTCCTACATCACAATCGTACCGGTTTCAAAGACTGGACCGTCTTCACACACGCGCTTATTGGCTGCTTGGCCTGCATTTTCCAGATGAACGACACAGGCATAGCAAGCCCCCATCCCACAGGCCATACGAGACTCCATAGAAATATAGGCACGAGGGTGATCATGGAATTTGGTATTCACATATTTGAGCATGCCAGGCGCCCCACAAGAATAGATGGCATCAAACTCCTGGTCCATCTGATCAACGATGGTTGAAACATACCCCTTGATACCATAAGTTCCATCGTCAGTTGTAATAGCGACTTGCCCATACTGTTTCAACTCTTCTTCGAGGATAACCGCTTCTTTAGTAGCAAATCCAAGGACAGAATGAACTTCTACTCCTTGCTCATGCAGCTGTTTAGCCACTTGGACCAAGGGAGGTACTCCAATCCCGCCACCGATGATCAAGGCACGCGCCCCTTGACCAAGCTCCTTTAAGTCAAAGCCATTTCCTTGAGGACCCATGACGCTTAGGAAACTACCAATAGGCAGCTGAGAAAAGATGGCCGTTCCGCCTCCTTCTACCCGATAGATGAGGCGACAGGTATGGCTGTCTGGATCAATCTCTGAGATAGAAATGGGACGACGAAGGAGCTTAGAGTCATCCGGTACACGGATATGGAGAAACTGCCCAGCTAGCATCTGCTCGACCATTTCCCCCTTTAAGACCATTGAAAAAATCCGTGGCGCAATCTCTTCTTGAGCGATTAACTCCATGTCTTCCATCATGATTTTTCCAAACCGTTTTTTACAGCTGTCACTGACCATTGGTTTCCTCTTCTTTCTTCCAACAAAAAAGACCTCGCAAAAGCAAGGTCCTACAAATGATCAGCTAGACTCAGTCCGCTGATCTTTTTTTCTGTCTTTCCTTGCAGGCCTCTCTGGACCCCTTAAAGGTTAAATTTGTCTCATTATATCGCGCTACTAGATGCTTGTCAAGTAGAAATCGACGACTTAAGAAGCTTTCTTGGGGTCAAAATCCTCTGGTACCGGCGGGATATACTGCAAAGCGATGCGATTCTCAGGCTTGTGATCAACTAGATAAAGTACCAGTAAAAAGACCCATTCCAGAGGCTTCATCAGATAGTAAATGACATCCATAGCCCATTTCTTCTTGATATGTTTAGCAAAAGGATAGCCATAGCGGTCATAATTGCGACGTAAGAAGCGATGGAAACGTGGCATCTTTTCTTCCAGTACTTGCTCAAAGGCATTGGCAATGCAGAGCTGGCGATTGACGACCACTGGATGACCATGCCGGACTCCCATCCGCTGGGGCTTGACCACCTTTTCATGGCCACCTGCTGCGACCGTACAGAGATAATGCTCATCTATGATAAGATTCTGAGGAGGAATCTTTTCCGAGAAAGTCCAATCTGCCGTATTGGTCCAGGCCTTGACCAAGCTATCAGGTCGCTGACCAAAAAGCATCAGAACCATGACCAATACAGCTAACAAGGGAAGGGCAAAGACGACCGCCAGCCAAGGCCAGTGTTTGGATTGGTGGAGGATGGTGTGAAAGCGCTGGAGAATGGGATTGTCATAGACCCTACTTGGATCAGACTCGCCCTCCCACTCCTTCATCCTGGTCCTTAAGAGACTAATGGAATAAACTAACCAGAAAACCGTGTGACAACCGATGACTTGCAACTGGATGTCAAACAATCCTACCAGCACCAAACCCATCAATATCCCACTGATACAAAAGATATTCAAAAGTGGAGACAAGGAATTGGCATCCCGGTAGGAATAAATGACCAGAGCCAAGAGGGAAATAAGAGCCAAGGTAATGATAGTTGGCAGAGCCTCTGTCCAAATCATGGTATGCTTCTGCTCATTGATGAGCTGCTGGGTCCAATCATAACCCGTTAAATCTTTTACCAGATAGATCAGGAAGGATTCTAGGATACTGCCAAAGACTCCTATCCAAAGGATCACAAAGTATTTGCGATTGTTGACCCTTCGTTTAATTTTTTCCTCTTCTTTCTCGTCATAGACACCGACCAGCTCCTTTTCCAAGGTCTGGGCCTGTATCGTAGACCATCTAGAAATAACATACAGAATCACAAAGATATTGGGAACAAAATAACTGACCCCTAGGGCATGAACCAGAATTGTAACACTGTAAACTGCAACTCCAAAAATAGCATTCCAGAAACCCAAAGATTGGATATTTCCTGGCAAGCTCCCGACAATTAGAAAAGCAGACAAACTAATAAATATCAGGAAGTTGGTCATAAAGTTCATCTTTAATACACTGGCTAAAAATTTAGTCTCCAGTTCCTGGTTCCATTTTTTGTACCAGTTAGCAATTTTTTTCATAAGGCCTCCAAAGCTTATCTTTTCCATCATTCTACCAAGGTGTTAACATTCCTTCAATTCTAAACCTGATTTATAGGGAAAAATCCTTCTAGAGACTGATACCAGCTAGGATTTTCTGCGAAAAGTATGTTAAAATATAAGCATGAGAATCCAACAATTACATTACATTATCAAAATCGTCGAAACAGGCTCTATGAATGAGGCGTCCAAGCAACTCTTCATTACCCAGCCAAGTTTGTCTAATGCTGTGCGGGACTTGGAAAAAGAAATGGGGATTGACATCTTCATTCGTAATCCCAAAGGTATCACTCTGACCAAGGATGGGATGGAGTTCCTTTCTTATGCCCGTCAAGTCGTGGAGCAGACCCAACTCTTAGAAGAACGCTATAAAAATCCAGTAGCCAATCGGGAGCTCTTTAGCGTATCCTCCCAGCACTATGCCTTCGTGGTCGAAGCCTTCGTCTCTCTCCTCAAGAAAAGCGATATGGAGAAATACGAGCTCTTCCTACGGGAGACCAGAACCTGGGAAATCATTGATGACGTCAAGAACTTCCGTAGTGAGATTGGTGTCCTCTTCCTCAATGGATACAACCGGGATGTCCTCTCTAAAATGCTGGATGATAGCCACCTTAAGGCAACCCACCTCTTCACTGCCCAACCTCACATCTTCGTCAGCAAGACCAATCCTCTAGCTAACAAGGAAGTGGTCAAGCTAGAAGACCTAGAAGACTTCCCTTATCTCAGCTATGACCAAGGGACCCACAACTCCTTCTACTTCTCTGAAGAGATCCTCTCCCAAGAGCATCACAAAAAATCCATCGTGGTCAGTGACCGTGCCACCCTCTTTAATCTCTTGATTGGTCTGGATGGCTACACCATTGCGACCGGTATCCTCAATAGCAACCTCAACGGAGATAATATCGTCTCCATCCCGCTAGATATCGACGACCCAATCGAGCTGGTCTACATCCAACACGAGAAAGCTAGCCTCTCTAAGATGGGTGAAAAATTTATCGAATACTTACTTGAGGAAGTCCAATTTGATAAATAACAATTAGCCATCTCCACAAGCACAATAAAACACCTGAAACAGTGGATTTCCACTTCTTTCAGGTGTTCTTTTATTGTTTCAATTGAGAAAAGACATGCCCGATTTTTCCTTCAATAACCAGGTCTGCCTGTTTGTCTTGCGGGATACTGGTTTTGTTGATTACAACAAGATTCTTCCCTTGGAAATATTGAATCAAGCTGGCTGCTGGATAGACCACAAGGGAGGTCCCTCCGATGATGAGAAGGTCAGCCTCTTGGATAGCTCGAGCTGCTTGGCTAAAGACGTCCATATCAAGGGCTTCCTCGTAGAGAGTCACATACGGCTTGATCACCTTGCCACAGTCGAGGCAAAGAGGAATAGTCCCTGCCAAAGCTAGAAAGGCCTCCAGATCATAAAAGCGCTGGCAACCCGTACAGTAATTGCGATCGGCACTACCATGGAGTTTCAAGACTTTTTTAGATCCTGCCATCTCATGGAGACTATCAATATTTTGCGTCACCACTGCCTTGAGCTTACCGGTCTCTTCAAGACGCGCAAGATAACGATGGGCTGCATTAGGCTTGGCATCTGGATAGAGTAGGTATTTCTTATAAAAGTCGAAAAAATCCTCTGGATAGCGCTCAAACATGGTATGAGAGACCAATTGCTCAGCCGTAAAATGACGACCCAAGGTGACGCTATAGACGCCATCTGAGCTACGAAAATCGGGAATATTGGACTCTGTAGAGACACCTGCTCCACCAAAGAAGACAATATTCTGACTACGGTCAATCACGTCCTGCAACTCTTTTAGTTTATCCATGTCTTCCTCCATACAAGAGAGCCTCGATAAGGGCATTGGCCTGGTCAAAATAAAAAGGTTCTCGTTGATAAATGATCCCCGTCTTCTGGGCCAAGCTCACTAAGAGCTCCATAAAATGTTGAGAAGAGAAACCTGTCGTCCGGTGCAATTCTTCCTCATCAAAGGGTTTGATCAAGTGGGCCAAAGGATTGCGGACGGATTTTTCTAACTCCCGCAGTTGCTTGGCCACATCCTTAGTGGAATCTGGCAAGTCTAAGAGCAAGATCAACTCCGTCAAACTGGACGAATTAACTGCACTCTCGCTATGGAAATTCTGCAAGGCTGGATGGTCAGATGACCGAATTTTGTCAAACTTCCAATGGTCATAGCTAGACTCCTTGGAGTTGTGAATGTAGTCTGTAATATCAGGGATCTGCATTTCAATCAAGCGCATAAAAATCCGGTAAATGGCAGGACTCACCGCACGAATGAAGTCAATCATCTGATCGTTGCGGAGCTTGGCTTCTAAGTCATAAAGGTAGTTGGCCAACTGTTCCTCTTCTGGATCCTCATGCCAAAAAAGCTGAAAACCAGTCGCTTCTAGCAACTCGGTTCTCAACTTTAGGTTCATGATTGGTTGAATATTGAGCTCTCGACGCTCGGCCATTAAGTCCAATAAGGCCAAGACCAGCTCCGGAACTTCCTTCTGCTTCTTAGCAGAGCGGAGGGCCCGACCATACTGGTAGGTCTGAAGGTCGTAAAGCCACTCATCATGAAGGTATTCTGTCATTAGTCTGCGATCAAGGTTTCAAGACCAACTTTCATCATATCTGTGAAAGTGTTTTGACGTTCTTCAGCTGTAGTGTCTTCTTCTGGATTAACCAAACTATCTGAAATAGTCATGATAGCAAGGGCATCAACATGGTGTTGAGCAGCAAGATAGTAAAGCGCTGCCGCTTCCATTTCTACAGCTTTTACGCCCCATTTACCAAGCTCTAAGTTCTTTTCAAAGTAGTTTGAATAAAAGACATCAGATGACAAGACATTGCCGACGTGCGTAGTCATGCCAAGGTCTTTGGCAATGTGATAGGCTTTATCTAACAAATCAAAGCTAGCGATTTGTGGGAAATCATACATAGGCCAGTCATTGCGGATGATGTTTGAGTTGGTAGCTGCTGCTTGGGCCAAGACCAATTCACGGACATGGACATCGCCATTCAAAGAACCAGCGGTACCCACACGGATGAGCTTTTTGACACCGTAGTCTACGATCAACTCACGAGCATAGATAGAGATGGATGGCATCCCCATTCCAGTACCCATGACAGATACCCGGTGACCCTTGTAGGTACCCGTGTAACCAAACATGTTCCGAACTTCGTTGAAGCAAACAGCGTCTTCTAAAAAGTTCTCAGCGATAAATTTCGCACGAAGAGGATCCCCAGGAAGGAGAATTTTATCAGCAATTTCACCTTGCTTAGCAGCAATATGGATAGACATGTTTAAGATATAAAGGGCGACAGAGAACAAAGGAAAAATAGGAAACTGACGACGCATCGTAGATGCTAGGCAGTTTATCTTTTTTGCACAGTTCTCCGCCCGTATTCAGTTCAGCGAATACGGTTAACCCTTCCTTTCTGTGTGTATTTTTTTTAGAAAAGCTGTCCGCTCATGTTCAAATCTGAACGCATGCTCTAGCTTCCTGTTTTTTCTCATAGGTCAAGCCACAAGATCCTGAGATTCGATTTGAACCCCAGACCAACCTGCCCTAGTTTGTATACATCAATTATACCATAAGAAGATAGGATTCATCTAATTGATAGGTTAAAAGGCCAGTATGTAATTCTTCCGACCCTTAACCATCTTCTGACGCTCTCACTTTTCTTCTGCTCAAACCTTTCCATGAAACCCGATCCAAGGCCTTTCCAAGTGCATGAGCTAGAAAAGCGGTTAGTAAAAGATAAGGCAGAGCTTCTAGCCCTTGACCCGTAAAGCCGATTACTAGCCCTGTAGCAGAAAAGGGAGCATTTAGGGTCACGGTCAAAAAGCAAACAGCGCCAATCAGTAGTAGGGTAGATAGACCCTCAAATCCAAAAGCTAGAGTTATAAGTGACGCTCCTGCCATCCCTAGTGCAAATGAAGGTGTCAAAGTCCCTCCGTAAGCTCCCGCCCAGAGAGTAAGCAAAACGACGAGTGCTTTTAGGACAAATAAGACTAATGCCGTCTTCCATGAAATGCCATTGATGACCTCCTGAGCGACCATTCGTCCATTTCCTAGAAGGTGAGGGAATTTCTGAGCTAGGCCAGCTAAGAAAAGAAATGCCAGTGGAAGAGTCAGGAAAATACGCTGGTCTTTGATTCGATGAGCAGTGGCTTGCTTGGTCAAGCGCGCAAAGCCATAAGCTAGAGGTGTTAAGACCAAGACTAAGATCGGAATCACCCACAATACCTGTAGTGACCAAGTCGTAACCGGCATCTTATAGAGTGCATGATCTGAAATCACCCAACCTGCTAGATAAGCAGCTATATAGGTCGTGACCCCAGCTAGGACAAAGCGTTTAAATGAAAATGCAATGCCTAAGGTTTCAAATATAAAAAACACACTCGTTAATGGGACTTGGTAAACCGCAGCTAATCCTGCTCCCGCCCCACAAGCGATTAGGAAAATACGATCTGTCAGAGATAGGTCAAAACCTTTCGCAAGACGACCTGCCAACAAGGCGCCAATCTCTCGGGGCGCTCCTTCTTTTCCAATAGGGGCCCCAGCTCCTACGACAACGATTTGCCAGCTAGAATGGAGCAACTGTTTCCAGATATGAAGGGTGGGACGAGCATCCTCCACCTTCATCTGACCCTTGATGGAGAGGAGCTTCCCTTTTCGTTGTAAGAAATACCAGACTAAGGCCGAGGTAAGACCTACAATTAGTAAACTGATCCCTATCCGATAAGGAGGAACTCCATCCGTCAAAAAGTCAGACTGATGCTCTGATTGACCAAAGGCCAATCCTTCCACTAATTCTAAAAGGAAATGAAGAAAAATACCCGCTAAACCCGAAACAAGCCCTAGCAGACAAGCTGCTAGGACCATTTTCATTTTATAGGGAATTACTTGAAGGGATATCACAATTCTTTCCATGTTTTTTACAATTCAGCAAGAATCGCTTTAAGCAAGCCTTTGAAGTCTCCTTTAACGCGCTCAGTGACTTCTACCACTTCTTCATGGTTGAGCTCTTCTTGGAAACCAGCCGCAAAGTTGGTAATACATGAAATCCCAAGAACCTTCAAGCCAGAGTGAGCCGCAATGATGACTTCAGGAACGGTTGACATTCCGACAGCATCAGCGCCAAGTGTCTTGTACGCACGGATTTCAGCTGGAGTTTCGTAGGTAGGACCTGTCACACCAATATAAACTCCATCATCCAATTTGATGCCAAGTTTGTCAGCTACTTTGTGGGCGATTTCGCGGTAGGCTGGAGTGTAAGCTTTCGACATATCAGGGAAACGAGGACCAAAGTCATCCAAGTTTTCACCGATCAATGGGTTTTGACCTGTCATGTTGATGTGGTCAGTGATAGCCATCAAGGTACCAGGACCGAAGCCGATACCACCTGCAGCGTTGGTTACAAGAACCCCTTCACATCCTAACACTTTCATGACACGAACTGGGAAAGTCACCACTTCCAATGGGTTTCCTTCGTAGAAGTGGAAACGACCTTGAAGGGCCAAGACTTTACGTCCAGCAAGATCACCATAAACCAATTTACCAGCGTGTCCGACCACTGTTGATTGACCCCAGTTTGGAATGTCAGCATAGTCTACTACGACTGCATTTTCGATTTCTTCAGCCAATTCTCCAAGACCTGATCCAAGGATCAAACCGAATTCAGGAGCTTCGATTCCTTTGCCCTTCAAAAATGCTGCTGTTTCATTGATTTTTGCTAATAATGTCATTGTGTATCTCCTTTTATTTCTTAAGTAATGTACCAATTTTGTCAAAGGTATTAGCGTTACGAATAGTGATCTGGCGATAGAAAGGCATCTTCATCAGATGTTTATGGTAGGCGGTTTTAGCATAGCTGTCTTCTGAGAATTTCCCCCAGAAAACCGCTGTTTTGCCAAAATGTAGCACTTCATCTCCTAGCTTCAAAGCAAGCAGCTTCTCTTCTACAGATTCCCTATCCAAACCCTCCGTATAAAAGAGCACATCCTTGCGAGCCATTTCATCTGTCCACCATTCCGGTAGGTTTGCACATTCCTCTTCGTAGTCTTCACGACTCAGGAGAGAAAAGCGCTGAATGAAGGGATAGTGGTGCTCAAAGAAAGTCGACAGGCACTCTACTAACTCAGAGCGAGAAAGATCCGTTGTAAAAAAGATGTTGCCACTGTTGATGTAGGTTTCCACTTGGCCGAGCCCTAACTCTGTCATTTCCTGACGGAGTTGAGCCATGACCACCTTGTTCTTGCCGCCAACATTGATTCCTCTTACGAGTAAGGCAAAATGCGTCATCTTAGACCAATTTATCTAAGAAGCTTTCTCCAATCATGGCTTTCTCAACACCGAAGTTGTCCGCAATTGTTGCTGAGATGTCGGCGAAGTGTCCGACTGGAAGCAAGCCATTACCTTTGAAAGATGGGCTGTAAGCCAAGAATGGGATGTATTCACGCGTATGGTCAGTACCAGCATAAGTTGGGTCGTTACCATGGTCGGCAGTGATCATCAAGAGATCGTCTTCTTTCATTGCAGCGATGATTTCTGGCAAGCGCTCATCAAACTCGTGCAAGCAATCACGGTAACCATGTGCATCACGACGGTGTCCGTAAAGGGCATCGAAGTCAACCAAGTTAGTAAATGAGAAACCATGTTTAAACTCTTCTGATTTCATCGCTTTGATCAAGTTGTCAATACCGTGACTGTTTGATTTGTTGTGGCCCATATCGTGGTTGATACCTGCTCCATTGAAGATATCGCTGATCTTACCAACTGAGTAAGTATCGATACCCGCTTCGTTCAATTTGTCCAAAACAGTTGGAGCAAATGGTGAAACTGCCAAGTCGCGACGGTTAGCCGTACGAGTGAAGTTTCCTGGCTCACCAACATAAGGACGCGCAATGATCCGACCAAGAAGGGCTGGACGTTCCAAAGTGATGGAACGAGCGTATTCACAGATACGGTAGAGTTCATCCAAAGGAATGATGTCTTCGTGAGCTGCGATTTGAAGAACAGGGTCAGCGGATGTATAGATAATCAACTCGCCTGTTTCCATTTGGCGTGGTCCGAAGTCATCGATAACAGCTGTACCAGAATAAGGTTTGTTAGCTTCGCGGATGACCTTGCGACCTGAGAATTCTTCGATTTTTGTCAAGATTTCTTCTGGGAATCCATTCCAGAAAGTATCAAATGGTTCTGTAATATTAAGACCCATGATTTCCCAGTGACCTGTCATGGTATCTTTTCCAAGAGAGACTTCTTCTAACTTCGTAGCGTAACCAGTTGGATTGCTCTCAGCCGGAACAGTCTTCAAGGCTTGTTCACGCGGAATATTTCCAAGACCAAGTTTTGCCATGTTTGGCACATTCAAACCAACTGCTTTTGAGATGTGTCCGAGTGTGTCAGATGCGCCGTCAGGTACACCAGCATTGACAAAGTTATTAGCATCTGGAGCTGCTCCGATCCCTACTGAATCCAAAACCACTAAATGCATACGATTAAATTTTGGCATATTGAATGTCTCCTTTATAATTTAAACTGAATACAGTATAACACAAATTTTTGAAAATGTAACGCTTTCATATAAAATTTTATAAATAAGTTTAATATCCCTAGAAAAAAAGGACAAAATGCCCTTTTTTAAAGTGATTTGCTAATGATTTTTGGACCTTCTGGTGTCCCTACGATCACTTTAGAAACCATTCCTAAAAAGAGACCATGGTCAACAACACCGACAGTCCGGTCCAACTCTTCTGCCAAGGCTTCAGCATCTGGGATCACTTTCAAATCCAAATCAATGATAAAGTTCCCTTGGTCGGTCACAAAGCGTTGGCCATCCTTTTCACGATAAGCTGGGGAATAGCCCTTCTTCTCAAAATGACGGAAAAGATTCTCTGCTCCGTATTGAACGACTTCTACAGGAAGTTTAAAAGCACCAAGTGTCTCCACTTGTTTTGACTCATCGACAATCCAGATGCAGTCTTTTGAGTTGGTTGCAACGATTTTCTCCATCAAGAGGGCACCGCCACCACCTTTGATCCCGTTCAAAGCTGGGTCTACTTCATCCGCACCATCTACGGTCAAGTCCACCACTTCTACATCGTCAATCGCTTTTAGTGGAATACCCAAACCTTCCGCCTGTTCATAGGTCACGCTTGAGGTCGTAACAGCAGTAATCTTCAAGCCTTCTTCCTTGATGCGACGGCCCAATTCAGCCACAAAATAATAAGCAGTTGACCCTGTACCGAGACCGACAATCATGCCGTCAGTGACAAACTCAGCCGCCTTAATGCCTACCTGTTCTTTTAGGTTTACCATCTTAGACCTCCATTTCTGTTCATATTTAGTATAGCATATTGGCGGACAGATTTCACTACTTAACTGAAAACCTTTTCAACTCCTTCTTCTAAAAGCAATATCTTGCCCCTCTTGCTAGTTTACGATAGAATAGAAGAGAATACACAGGAAAAGAGAAGATAGATGATTACTAGAGAATTTGACACCATTGCTGCTATCTCGACGCCTCTCGGTGAGGGAGCGATTGGGATTGTCCGCCTAAGCGGGACAGACAGCTTTAAAATCGCGCAAAAGATCTTTAAGGGAAAAGACTTAACCAGCGTGGCTAGCCATACGCTCAACTACGGTCACATTGTGGATCCAGCTAAAGATGAGATTCTGGATGAAGTCATGGTTGGCGCTATGCGCTCACCTAAGACTTTCACCCGTGAAGACATCATCGAGATCAACACCCACGGAGGGATTGCGGTGACTAACGAAATTTTGCAGTTGGTCATCCGTGAAGGAGCACGTCTTGCGGAGCCTGGTGAATTTACCAAGCGGGCCTTCCTGAATGGTCGTGTCGATTTGACCCAAGCTGAGGCAGTCATGGATATTATCCGCGCTAAAACCGACAAGGCTATGAACATCGCAGTCAAACAGTTGGACGGATCCCTATCTGATCTCATCAACAACACGCGCCAAGAGATCCTCAATACTCTGGCTCAAGTCGAAGTCAACATCGACTATCCTGAGTACGACGATGTCGAGGAAGCAACCACTGAGATCATTCGCGAAAAGACTACTGAATTTGAAGCCCTCTTGACCAACCTCCTCAAGACGGCTCGCCGTGGTAAGATTCTTCGCGAGGGGATTTCTACTGCTATCATCGGACGGCCAAACGTCGGTAAATCCAGCCTTCTGAACAACCTCCTGCGCGAGGAAAAAGCCATCGTGACCGATATCGAAGGGACGACCCGTGACGTCATCGAGGAATACGTCAATATCAACGGGGTTCCCCTCAAGCTGGTCGATACAGCCGGTATCCGGGAGACAGAGGATATCGTCGAACGCATTGGTGTGGAACGCTCTCGGAAAGCCCTCAAAGAAGCTGATCTGGTCCTCCTGGTTCTCAATGCTAGCGAGCCTCTGACTGATCAAGACCGGCAGCTCCTTGAGATCTCACAAGACAGCAACCGCATCATTCTCCTCAACAAGGTCGATCTCCCAGAGAAGATTGAAATCGACCAACTGCCAGAAGATTACATCAAGATTTCGGTTCTGAAAAATCAAAATATCGATCAAATCGAAGACCGTATTAATGCCCTCTTCTTTGAAAATGCTGGCTTAGTAGAGCAAGATGCTACTTACCTCTCCAATGCCCGCCACATCTCTCTTATTGAGAAAGCCGTTGAAAGCCTTCAAGCTGTCAACGAAGGCCTGGCCATGGGCATGCCAGTCGATCTTCTTCAAGTCGATTTGACCCGCACTTGGGAAATTCTTGGTGAAATCACAGGAGACGCTGCACCAGACGAGCTCATCACCCAACTCTTCAGCCAATTCTGTCTTGGTAAATAAATCTATTAAAAGATACTATACAATTAGAGACTTTCCTTAGGTGAGTACGGACGTCAGCGAACTTCGAAGAAGTTCCATGACTTAGTTTTGAATCTAACGTTTCAAAACTCCCGAGTGCTTGAAACAATAATGTTTCAAGCATTTTTCTCACGGCGGAAAGTCTCAAGTATTTCTTCAAAAATAAAATTTGTTTAACAACTACAGTTTCACTCATTAAAAAAACTGTAAATCAGTTTTATATAATAATAAATAATAATAAAAATGAGGCTAGGACAAAAGTCCTAGCCTCTAAATTGTCTTTGAATTGTCGAGCAAGACGCAGTGGTTGAGTGGGCTCTACTACGCTGATTTCATTAGCTTTTAAAGCCCTCCTCAACTGTGCGGAGGTGGGACGACGAAATCGAATTCTAACGAATGACCGATTTCTGTCCCACTCTCATTCTTTTTTATTTCCCTTGTTCTAATCGCTCGACGGTTTGATAAGCTTGGTAGATCAAGAAGAGTCCTACTGCTGTTAAGAAAGGAATAGCAAGAGGGAGTTCTGTCTCGATTTGGCCAAATGGTGAATTGCCAATAAAGTGAAGGCCAAAGCCAGCTACAAAATAGAACCAACCAGTCACCATCAATTCCTTGCGACCTTTTGTAGCTTGAAGGATCAAGTAGAGACCTAGCATGAAAAGGGCTGTGTAGACCCAGTGAGAGACGACCCCATTCATGATCCGCCCTAGGATACCAGATACTGCATAAGAGAAACCTTCTGGCATGTCTTGACGGATATAGGCAAAGTCCTCCACAATCTGGAAACCAAGACCAGATGCAATCGCTAAAAGGAAGATGGACTTGATCCGACGCACATTGAACAAATAGAGGACAAAGAAGATCGGAATCAACTTGAAGGGTTCCTCAAAGAGCGGGCCTGCGATGGCACTCTCATACTGGTTCCAAAAATCACTATTAGGCGCCACAGCTTGAATCATCTCATGGAAATAGGTGTTAGCAAAACTGGATAGCCAACCTGCGATAAGGCCACCGCCTAGAAGAGAAAAGAGGACTGGAATCCAGGACAACTTCCACTTCTTAGCGAAATGAAAGAGAGCCCAAACAGCAGGAATCGCATATACTAGAAGCAAGAGGACAGAGATACCAATGATCCCATACTGGGACCCAGTCATCCAACCAGCTGTGATAGACTGTGTCTCATAGGTCAGACCGATAGAGAGCAAGAATAAAAATAGAAACAAAATCGATTTGCGTTTCATAAAAAACCTTTCTTTAAAACAATTAAAAAGGCTGGAAATCCAGTCTTTTTGTCTGTATGGTTATTGTAACAATAAAAACTTAAAAAAACAATAAATGGATACGGAAATTGCGAATGCTGGTTGCTGCTGTTTATTGATGATATTTTTGGGGACTTGCGAAACAACACAGCTCTATAACCAGGAAACATTGATATTATCAACTCCACACATCCTACAGAGACAGATTTTCTTATGTTTTTAATATTTTTCAAAACTATATTTTAAACAATTTATTTAATCTTTCTAACTCTAATACACTCATATATACTTCTACTCCAGTAACTACCCCCTTACTATAAATAATTCCACAAGTAAACACAATCCTCTCCTGACTCAAAATATTTGACAATACTACAAAAGATTCCAAAACATAATCCTCTATAGTAATAAAACAATTATTTTCATCTTTGAAAAACTCTATAAATTCAATATCCTTACACCTATCACGAAAATGAAACTTAAGTGATTTTAAATAATAATCAAAAAACGCATCACTCTCCATAGAAAACTCCTTCTTTTTTAAAATATTCTGACATAATCATACAAAAATAAGTTTTGGGACCATTCGAAACAACACAGCTCTAAAACATCAACACACGGTTCAACTATAAGTGTTTCATTTCTAATTCTGCCCCTGCAGAAATATAAAATATGCTTAGAACGCCTAATCTAATATGCTTTTAGAAAATTTTGGTCAATTTTTGGTCAACTTTTTTGCTATCTTATTTTTTGACTGACATTTTACAACTCTTGAATTTCAGCCAAGGTCATTGTTTTATAGTAGTCTGGTATTTGTGGCATTCTTAATAGTACAAAGGCCCACCATGAAATCATACCATTTATGACCAATATAGCACTTTCATAACCACTATTAAGTCCCATAAAAAATGCTAAACAAATCGTATTAATACCAAGCGTAATGTACCACCAATCAAACATTCGTTTCCCTTTTGGTTCAAAAACAAGTCGACAACGTTTAATATTTGGCGGGATTCTTGATTCGAACTTTCGTACTGCAACTTTTTCATACCAGACAGCCATAAGATAAGACAAAAATACAGAGAAAGCAAACAGCACTAATTTCAGTAGAATTTGCTCACTAATTCCCCAACTAATAAATGCATCTTTCATCAATCTATGAGAAATAAACACAAGTGGTTGAACCATGATGACTAAAGCAGTAGACGCACTCAAGGGAGTTTTAGGTTTTATTTCAAAACTATCGTTTGATGGAGATAGCTCAACCATTTCAGCAGAAACTTCTTTAGGAAGTAAACCGAAAAAATAGGACTTACCTTTTATAGTAGTAGAATCTAAGATATATTTTTTATTTTTAAACTCAACGATTCTAAAAACTGCTATATTCGAATATTTAAATTTTAATTCCACATTTACCACCCAAATGCTCTCTGGATTTTTATCAGAGGCTCTATTATACCTTTTTCAATTCTTTATATTGTAGGTATTTCTGTTGATAAGCATATGTCAATGGAATAACGCCAGATTCTATCCAAATGAATAGATATGCCAACATACCATTTAACACTAGGACAGCAGCTTCTGTTCCATCATCTAGTCCCACATAAATAGCTAAAGCAATTACATGTGAAATAACAAAGAGATAGGCATGGAATTGTCTTTTTTTCTTATTATTCTGAAAGACTATTTTATATCTCTTCTTTTCTTGGGATAAACGACTTAAAATTTCCTTCCGAGACTTCATTAAAATACTTTGGTAAACAATATAAGCTATCAAAATAGATATGAGAAATAAAAATACCTTTAAATATGGAGAATGACTAATATTATAATATCTAAAAATTGACGTTACTACTCTATACAGAAGAAGACTAAAACCAATACCTACCATACGCATTCCTGAGGGTCCCATCTTAATTTTTTTATCAAAATTTTTATTCTGACTATCAAGTTCTATCAAATCAACTTCAAGATTTTCAGGGGAAAATCCCCAGTAATAACTCTTTGGTGTCGTGGAGTTGGAATCTAAAACATACTTTTTTCCTCCCATCTCTAACACATCAAAATAAGCAACATCTAATCCTCTAAAATTAATTTCCACATTTACCACCCAAACACTCTCTGAATTGATTTAATACCTGAATCAAAGGCTTTGCCAACATCTAATATACTTTTATGAAGATTATCTCTCATATCGTTTGCTATGGTTTGAATACCAAAATATTATTATCCGATGGAATTTGACTTACTACTTCAACACCCCTACTTTTATATCTGTATATACTTTCCCATCAGAGATTGTAGTAAAAAAGAAGGGAGGGGTCAACTCTTTATAATCTCGAAAATGAATATAGCCAGCTAAAAAGTCGATCCCTTCTCTTACTGACTCATCATCCGGTTCCAAAATTCTAGTTGAAACAGTATTTAAAACTTGAAACATACTGTGATACAAAAAGTCTTTCGGCAAAGCATCTTCAATATACTCTTCTTCTACTGGGATAAACAGTTCCATCAACACATCTTGATTTTCTTCTAACTTGGAATTAATCGTATAAAAGAAAGGTGCTCGAAGCGTATATCCTGCTTTTCTTACGTCGTCTAAAAAAGCATTATAAGTGTCTGGCATCTCTTCTGGAGAAACTGTGTAATACCTTGAGATAACATTTCGATATTGTATATCTTGGTATTCTCCTACGTTTTTAAATAGCATCTGAAATCTCCTTAATTGGGATATTAATTTCAACAAAGTGCTGTCCAAATATTGGCAATATCGCTAAAAAAACAGTATCTCCCAGCATTTCTAATCCCTCATCATGAATATATTGCTTCAGTTCCTCAATTTTCCTAAGGAGATGTTCATCAAATGGAGTTACATCAGAGACACACTGCTTAATTGTAAAATGTTCTAAATATTGAAATTCATCATTTCCTTCAATTGGAATGTTTGTCGGAATATAGACCTTAAACAAGGCTTCTCCTGGATTTCCAAAAGCACTCAAACATGTTTCTATCGTTGTCGGACCATTTTTATAAACTCCTGTTTCAAATAATAATTTTTCACAACCTTCAATCAAATCTAGAAAAGAATCCATGGGAACTTTTTTCTCTGTATAAGCAATATTACTGATATCTATTCTTATTAATTTCATTTTATTTGTCCTCTAAAAATAAAGTTATTGGTGCTTTTCTTTTTCCAACAGGTAAATACTCTTGCATATTCAAGCCAATAGAAGGGAAGGCATGCAATACCTAAGCAGACAATGCACGGGACCATATATATCACGGGTAACATGAATAAACGTCCTATAACTACAAAAATTGCTGCTAATGACGCTAGAATGGATGGAGGGATATGTAAAATTGTCTTTCTGAATTCTCCAGATGGTAAATTCTTAGCCTTAGGAACAATTAACAGCTGGTAAACAAAGGTTAGTAGTTGAAAAACAAGGCTCAATCCAATTAACTTCATGAAAATTGACCAGTAGTCATCTCCTAAAAAAATAGAACTTCCAAAAAGTAATTCTACATGAGAAATGAGCACGGAACTAGTTGGCACCAATTGCAATAATGTTGACTTGGAAAATTTTTGAAATAGCAAGAATATGAATAACAAAGCCAATAGATGAAAAATGGTAATGTAAAACACAAGCATACTCACATCATGTTTCTCACCTTCTATAAAAAAAGAGCCTATAAATATCAGTAAAGAAAATATTACTTCAATTGCAACTGACCTGAAAAAGTCGGAATTCTTTATGGGACTAGTATCAACAACTGCCATATTCAAAAATTCATAATATCTTTCTTTCATCTTATCCTCCTACGATTCCTGCCCACCAATTTTTCAACCCTTATGAAAATCCAGTGTGTTTATCTACCGAATTTAAGTACTATTTGACACATCACAGCTTATGGGTACATCTTCATGATTTCATATTGAGACTATTCTATGATTTGATTTGTAATAGACTCTTAGTTATCATGTTCTTGCGTAACTAATTCATTCAATTCAAGATCCTATACATCATTAAAAATACAAAATCTACTGTCTATTATACCACACCATAGATATCCTATGAAATAATCCCAAATATAGGACAAGAAAAAAACACTGAAAATTCAGTGTTTTTTCTATCTCTGTCCCCTGCCGGAATCGAACCAGCAACTACTCCTTAGGAGGGAGTTGTTATATCCATTGAACTAAGGGGACCTATAAAAAAAGAAGCGAGATCACTCCCGCCTCCTTATTCGTCTTAACGACGGATTTCTTTAATACGAGCTGCTTTACCTTGCAATGCACGAAGGTAGTACAATTTCGCACGACGTACTTTACCGTAACGTACAACTTCAATCTTTTCTACACGTGGAGTGTGTACTGGGAATGTACGTTCAACACCGACACCGTTAGAGATTTTACGAACAGTGTACATTTCAGTGTGTCCTTGACCTTTACGAGCGATAACAACGCCTTCAAAGATCTGGATACGTTCACGAGTTCCTTCGACAACTTTCGCGTGTACACGAACAGTGTCACCAGGACGGAATGCAGGGATATCAGTACGAAGTTGACCTTCAGTCAAGCTTTGAATTAATGGATTCATTTTATTCTCCTATCTTCGTCAATCTTGAGGGCTACTCCCTCAGCGGATAAACTGTATTTTTGTGCTTCCATTACGCACAAAATTTATAATACCAAAAGAATGTCCTTTTGTAAAGGATTATTGCAACTTTTTCGCAACTTTTTGTCCACCATAGATAGACAGGGCTGGAAAGAGGCGAGTTGCGACCAGACAGACCAAGAGAAAGGCTGGCCAATGTTGGAAACCAAAGACCTCACACCCAATCAAGATAGGTCCAATCGTCGTCGAGGTTGCTCCGGCAAAGACTGCTGCATAGCCTAAGGCGGCTACCAGATAAACCGGAAGTCCAAAGAAAGGAGCTAGCCAGACACCCAGACTGGCCCCGATAGAAAAGAGCGGGGTAACTTCTCCTCCTTTATAGCCTGCCGCAATGGTCGTCACCGTGAAGAGGAGCTTGAGGAGCCAGTCTGCCCCAGTGATCAAACTCTTCCCATCAGCTCCTTCAAAACTTTGGGAAATCAGATTGGTCCCCAGTCCCGTGTAGCGACCTGCTCCAATCAGATACAAGAGAATACTCAGGCCGAGGCCAACCACTCCAATCCGCACATAGGGATTGGCAAAGGTCCTGGTAAAGCTTTGTTTAAAGGTGCCTAGGAGATAGGCAAAGAGCTTGCCAATCAGACCAAAGATGACCCCCAAGAGAAGCAACTGCAAGAAGACTTGTGGGGATAGGGAGAGTTTGGCAGAAATGACTTGAGTAAACTTTTCTAGTCCCAAGGTGTGAGAAGTCCAACTAGCAACAAAGGCTGCAATGGCCGCAGGATAAAGAGACCGCCACTCCAGTCTCCCAACCACTAGGACCTCCATGGCAAAGAAGATAGCAGCTAGAGGCGTCTGAAAGAGTCCCCCGAAGCCGGCAGCCATCCCAGTGACCAAATAAATCCGTGAAGCGTGAGGGCCAAGCCAGTCTCTTCGAAGAGCATGGGCCACCGTTCCCCCAAGCTGGACCGCCACTCCTTCTCGACCAGCAGATCCACCAAAGAGATGGGTCAACCAGGTAGAAAGGATGGTCAAGGGAATCAAGCGTTTGGGAATGGCTTTCTCCCTTCCCTCTCCTACTTCAAAGAGGAGCTCCATCCCTTTTTGACTCTTACCTCCATAGGTGCGATTGAGATAGGTGATCAAGATACCGGCTAGAGGCAGAAAGGGTAAGAGATAGAGAAGGTAATCCGTACGAACTTCTCCAATCCCAATCAAGACACGCCCAAAGAGGGTATCTATCACCCCAACAACTGCTCCAATAATAAGAGCATCTAGCGTATAAACTAAAGTTCTTTTAATCATCGTCATCTCAAGCACCTTCGTCCCCATCTAATTGATCGGCCTGGTAGCCTCTGGAGCGCTTCATTAAGTCCCGATAAGTCGCAAGGATGGTCTCTTCATAGCGCTTGTCCTGCACCAAGCCAGCGACATTGGCTAAGACCTCATCTTCTCTAGCCCGATCCAAGATAGGATTTTGATGAGTTTCTTTGTACCGAATGATATCTTCTACACAGTGCATCCGGCGTTCCAATAAATGGACCAATTCTTTATCAATACTATCAATCTCTTGGCGAATATTCTCTAATTCCATACTGGTCTCCTCACTTTTTGCTACCCATTTTATCAAAAATCGTGCTATCTTACTAGCCCTATCCAGCTATTGAACATTTTCAACCACAAAAAAAGTGCCTGCAACATGCAAACACCTTTCTTAGCTATGGTTTAGCCTACTTTTGCTACGACTTCTTCTGCAAAAGCTTCTAATTTTTCAATATCTTCATCTTCAGCTGACAAGTCTACCTTGACGCACTCAGAACCTTTAACCGCACCAGTTGCTGCAAAGACACGATCAAAGTCATCGACTGCCTTACAGAACTCGTCGTAGAAGGTATCACCCGATCCAACAACACCGTAGATCTTACCATTCAAGTCAAGACCAGCTAAGTCTTCATAAAAATCTACGATTTCGTCAGGAAGCTCACCATCACCGTAGGTATAGGTCGCTACGACTGCAATATCAGCTTCAAGAAAGTCCTCTGCGTCTACTGTTGTACATTCGTCGACTTCTACTTCGACACCAAGATCACGAAACTTATCTGCTACGATATCAGCAATCTCTTCTGTATTTCCTGTCATACTTGCAAAAACAATCTTTGCTAATGTCATAATTCCCTCCAAATAATAATCTTATGACATTATACCACTTTCGTGCGCATTTTGCATAGGGAAGCACTGGGAGCCTGGCATTGTTCGGAAATTCTTCACCAGAGGGCTAGATGATCTTTTTCTTTTCCAAACGCCCGCCTTATGCTAAAATTAAATGAGAACTAAATGAGGTACTATATGCAGATTACACAGGACATTATAGAGAAAATCAACCAATACGATACCATTATCCTTCACCGTCATATGAATCCCGATCCGGATGCGATCGGAAGCCAGGTCGGTCTGAAAGAAATCATCCAGACCAACTTCCCAGAAAAAAGAGTCCTAGCTACTGGCTTTAACGAGCCGACTCTTGCTTGGATGGCTAACATGGATACTGTCACAGATGAGGACTATGCCGGTGCCCTGGTCATTGTCTGCGATACAGCCAACACCCCTCGCATCGATGACAAACGCCACACAAGCGGCGATTTTCTGATCAAGATTGACCACCATCCAAACGATGATGCCTATGGTGATCTCCTCTGGGTAGACACAGACTCGAGCTCTACGAGTGAACTCATTACCCTCTTGGCTCTTGAACAAAAGCTTGAGATTAGTCCAGAAGCAGCCCGTCTCCTCTATGCAGGTATTGTCGGAGATACTGGACGCTTCCTCTACCCTTCGACGACGAGCCGGACTTTCGAGATGGTTGCCCACCTTCGTAGCTTTGACTTTGACTTTGCAGGACTTTCTCGTCAGATGGATAGCATGAGCTCTAAGATTGCCAAGCTTCAAGGCTATGTCTATGACAATCTCGAAATCGATGAAAATGGAGCTAGTCGCGTGACCCTTACCCAAGAGCTACTCAGACACTACCAAATCACAGATGCCGAGACTGCTGCGATTGTCTCAGCACCTGGTCGGATCGAAGACGTTAGTGTTTGGGCCATCTTTGTCGAGCAAGCCGATGGCCACTACCGCGTCCGTATGCGAAGTAAGGCTCTGGTGATCAACGAGATTGCCAAACGCCACGATGGTGGAGGCCACCCACTCGCAAGTGGAGCCAACTCTTATTCCTTAGAAGAGAACGAGCAAATCTATCGGGAACTACAGGAAGTTGCCAAGACAAAATAGATGTTCATGAAGAATCAAATACACAGGTCAGTCGTTTCTAGTGGAGACGATTGGCCTTTTTTATTTTAAACAAAAACGAATGAATGTTAATAAAATTTAGAAAAATGTGAACGATTTCTTAAATTTCCATTCCAGTTTGAGCTTATTTATGCTATAATAATCACAAAAAAGGAGACGTTTTATGCATAAACATCGTATTTTTATCATTGTCGCAGCAGCTCTTACTGCCATTTCTACCTTTTTGCCGTGGAGTACACTTAATGGTGGATCCTTCGGAAGTTATTCTTTCAGTGGAATTCGAGGTGAATTTGGATGGGTCATCGTTGTCCTAGCTATTGGTGCCATCGTTCTAGCTTGCCTTCCAAACATTGCTCCACCAATGAACAAGAATTTTTCCATTGGTGTCATTGCTATCGGTATTCTTGAAAGCTTAATTACGATCATCACTATGTTTAGAGTTTTGGGTGCTTCATCTGAATTCGGTGATGGCTTTTCTATTGGTTTTGGTTTGATTATTGCAGTCATTGCAAGTATTGCTCTTGTTGTCACAGGACTTCTTGCGATGTCTGGTGGTAAAATCACTAAAGGGACATTCCAAGAACTTGCATCAACAAGTAGAGGATTCGCACAGTCTGTTGCATCATCTGTCCAATCACCACAACAACCAGGTCAACCTGGTCAACAACAATGGCAACAACCACAACAAGGGTTTGGTCAGCCTGCCCCAGGACAAGGATTCCAACAAGCGCCTCAACAAAGATTTGGTCAACCTGCTCCAGGACAAGGGTTCCAACAAGCACCTCAACAAGGGTTTGGTCAACCTGGTCAACAACAATGGCAACAACCGCAACAAGGGTTTGGTCAGCCTGCCCCAGGACAAGGGTTCCAACAAGCACCTCAACAAGGATTTGGTCAGCCTGCTCCAGGACAAGGGTTCCAACAAGCACCTCAACAAGGATTTGGTCAGCCTGCTCCAGGACAAGGGTTCCAACAAGCACCTCAACAAGGGTTTGGTCAACCTGATCAACAACAATGGCAACAAGGGTTTGGTCAACCTGCCCCAGGACAAGGGTTCCAACAAGCGCCTCAACAGCCTCAACAAGCTTGGCAACCTCAAGAGCAACAGCAACCTCAACAACCAGAACAGCCAACTACTGAACCTGGTCAAGAATAAAAAGATTTCTATTGATCTTACATGTCCAACATTTCTTTACTGGGACTGTTAGGCAGAGTGGGAAAAGCTTGTCTGATAGGATGAGCTTCTCCCACTTTTTTCTTAATAAAAATGCGAAAAATTTGGTAAAAATCCTTGCCAAACTCTTTTGTTTTTGATAAACTAACTTAGTAACAATCTATGGCTCGGAAAGAGACCATGGCAGAAAGGAATTATTGCAAAATGAAAAAAGATATCCATCCAGAATATCGCCCTGTTGTCTTCATGGACACTACTACTGGTTATAAGTTCCTTAGTGGTTCAACTAAGTACTCTAACGAGACTGTTGAATTCGAAGGTGAAACTTACCCATTGATCCGTGTTGAAATTTCATCAGACTCACACCCATTCTACACTGGACGTCAAAAGTTCACTCAAGCAGATGGACGTGTGGATCGTTTCAACAAAAAATACGGTCTCAAATAAGAAACCCATCAAAACCACTTCCACTTGGCAGTGGTTTTTTCTTGTCCTGTCCAGCACAAAAATACCGCTCCTTCAGATTTCCTGAAAGAGCGGTTTTCTTGTTATTCGTAGTCGCCACCAGTAAAGTTGAAGTATTCTTCTAAGCTTTTTCCTGAGGCTGCGACATCTTTTGCATCTTCTCCGATATAGCGAAGGTGCCAGCTTTCAGGCATGTAGCCTGTGATCGCTTCTTTCCCTTCTTGATAGCGGACGATAAAGCCATACTTGGCAGCGTTCTTAAGCAACCATTTGCTTGCGCCTGATTCTTGAACGAGATTGCCACTGGTATCGATGAGGTCAAATGCTAGACCTGTCTGGTGCTCACTATAGCCAGGACGAGCTGAGTAGCGATCTGCCGCTGCTGCCCCATCTTGATTGACATAGCTTTGGTAGAGATCAACCTGGGTCTCATAACTGCGGAAACCACTGTACTGATCACTGATAGCATAGCCTTCTGCCTGCATAGCCGCAATCAACTCATGCAAGGCCGCAACAGCTGTCGGATCCTCACCTGGATTGTAGTCTGCAGCTAAGGGGTAGTGCTTGTTGGCGATGACGATATCTCCAGATTTTCCTTGGACACTATAATAAGAACCATTGAAGGAAACACCTTGGTCCACGGTGACTTCGCCTGCCTTCTTCCTTGACTTATCGCTATCGTTAGACGATGTTGCTTCAGAAGCACTGGTTTCTTTTCCGGCTGATGACTGTGCGACTTGCTTACTGGAAGCAGGCTCTTTTTGCGTTGAGCTCTTTGATTCCTTCTGTTGGCCACAAGCGCCTAGGCTCAAAAGAACAAGGCCAGCAAGCGTCCATTTTGTCATGCTTAATTTCATCATAATCCTCCTAATTACCAGCTGTGACCGCAATAGCCGTAATCACGTAAGTATCCCCTACTGGTTTTAGGGTATAGGTCTTGTCCTTGCTACTCTGGCTATCTTTTCGGCTGGTCACATAATGTACAGTATATTCTTCGTGGGTTTTCACGATCACCATTCCGTTCTCTTCGGTAACGCTAAGAACGTTGAAAACACCTGGTGTATAGTAGTCGATTTCAGCCTTCTTGACTCCACCACCTGTTGTCCACTCCACCATTTCCTTGTAGGCGTCACTTGACGTGTCATAGTACTTAGAGTAGGTGTTGGATCTACTTGAGACAGAGGAGAAGACTTCTGTCCGGTAGTCTTGGAGGAAGGAGGTTACAGAGGTTTTCTTCTCTTCAGCCTTCTTGGCTTCTTCTTCCTTGGCTTTACGAGCTGTTTCTGCATCTTTCAATCGTTTGGTCACATCCTTAGAAAGCTTCAAAGTGATGACTTCATCGTCATCAGGAGTTTCACCGATTGTGACTTTAGCCTTATCAGTTGTATAGCTCTCACCATTAACATTAAAGACTGCATGAACTTCAATTTCTTGATGGGCTACTACATCGACTTCAAATAAGGTACTTGTGCCGACTTCCTTGCCATTCACTGCTACCTTGATATCAGTTGGATTGCTTACTTCCTCTGGGAATTCAATTTCAAGAAGACGTTTTTCAGAATTGAAGGTCAAGTTCAGCTTGTTCTTAGAAGCCTGAACTGGATCTAACTTGACCTCACTGGAGATTTTTCCAACTTCGGTCTTACCATCTAGTTGCATGTCTCGTGGCGCAAAGTGAACCTTTCCAAGTTTGGTTGTTTGGTTCTTTTTGAGCACTGTCGACTCTTTTTCGCTGGTCTTAAGCTTGGCATCATCCAGATTGGTAATCGCTGTGACTTCAAGTGGATAGGTCGCGATGCGGTATTCTTGAAAGATACCGAATTTCTTATCCGCCTTCTCAATTCCAATCAGTAGATTCTGATTTTTGTCCTTGACGATCCCTGTTTTTGAAGACTGAGCGATATGATCTAATTCGTAGATGACATCGATCTTCTGAGCAGTCATATAGTCTAGCAAGCCTTGAGCTTCTTCCTTGGTCCACTTATCCTTGTCAGTAGAAAGAATGCTCGCCACTTCTCGGTAATCCTTTTGTTCAATGGCTGTGACCAATTTATCCACTGTCACCTGTGGGCCTGTAGTTGATGAGAAGTAATAGCCTAGACCAGACAAGGCCAAGACCAACAAAGCCAACATACTGAAGAAGAAGACTTTCTTTTTCTTGCCTTTTTTCTCTTTTTTGACTTTCTTTTCTTTCTTTTTCTTGCCTTTCTTGACAGCTTCTTCTTGCTCTGGAGCCTCTGCTGGCGCTAGAGCTTCAACTGGCTGGGACAAGTTTTCTGGGGTCTCTGATGGATTCTCCACTGGTGCGAAGACCTGCGTTGTCTGATTGGTCTCTTCCAAGTTAATCGTCGGAGCAGGTGCTTCTACGATTTCAAAGTTCTGACTTCGAGCAGATTCAATCTCTTCTGGAAGCGGGCAACGTCCATAGAGGGCGATGAAGCGCTCTTCCCAAGCAAGTTGAAGAGGATTTACAACCGCTTCTACTGGCCCCTGTCCTCCTAAAGCTGACGCTTCTGAAGCCACTTGGTCGATCGCTACTCCAGCAATCGATTTGATTGCCTTAAAATCAAAGCCGGAATCTCTTCCGGCAATGAATTCTTCAGGAGTAGGTTTGCGACCGATTACTTTTTCAAATAATTCTACCCATTTTTTGTTCATCGGTATGTTCTCCTAAAACCTAAAATATTTTCATCCGATATGTATATGAACAAGATTTTTATGACAAGGTTCCTATCTAATTAGAAGAAGGAAGCGATATAGACGGATACTTGTTCTAAAATACGTCTGTCAATGATGCCAACAATTGTGAAGATGACTAGAATGACTGCTGAAGAAGCAAGGAGCAACAAGAATTTGTCAGCCTTGAATTTTGTTCTGTTCAAACCTTGGTAAACAGTATAGAGCAAGCCCAAGAAATAGAGAACGAAGATTAACGATCGAAGGAAGATAAATCCTTCAAAATACTTGACTAGAGAAAAAATCAAGACAAGGAGGGATGCTGGCAAGGCGTAGATAGACAAGCGAGCAAACTCATCGAATGAACGTTTGTATGTGTATTCTTTATCTTGCAAGACAAGGTTACGAACCAAGAAACCAGTTAATTGAGTAGCATAAATTGTAAAGAAAGTTACAATGACAATCAATAGGTAAGCTGTAAATCCAACTTCAGCGTAAGGGAAGGCACTCGCCACGAAGAAAAGTGAGAGGCTAAGGATAAATGCAGTCAAGACATAATGAAGGATACCATTCAATACTCTTGGTTGATTTTCTACTGTTGGACGAACCAAAGCAGAAACGAACCATGACAAGAATCCTTTCATTGCTTGGCCAAAGGCATTTGGTTGGGCAGGTTGTGCATAATAAGCTTGACCTGGTTGAGGTTGTCCTGGATAAGGTGCTTGCTGGAAGCCTTGACCTGGAGCTTGACCCGGAGCCGGTTGACCAAATCCTGGTTGCGGCTGTTGTTGAGGTGCTTGCTGGAAGCTATTTGGTTGAGCACCAAATGCTGGTCCTTCTGGCGCAGCAGTGTATTGTGGCGCTTCTTGTACTGGTGCTTCTGGAGCAGTAGCGAACTGTGGTGCTTCTTGTACTGGTGCTTCTGGAGTAGCAGCAAATTGTGGCGCTTCTTGGACTGGCGCTTCTGGCGCAGCAGCAAATTGAGGTGCTTCTTATACTGGTACCTCTGGCGCAGCAGCAAATTGTGGCGTTTCTTGTGCTGGCGCTTCTGGAGCAGCTGTGAATTGTGGCGCTTCTTGTACTGGTGCTTCTGGAGCAGCAGCAAATTGTGGCGCTTCTTGAACTGGTGCTTCTGGAGCAGTAGCAAATTGTGAAGCCGCTTCTTCTGGTGCTACTGGAGCAGCGACGAATCCAGCGCTTGCTTGGTCTGGAGCTACTGGAGCACCTACAAATTGTGAAGCTTCTTGAGCTGCCTGTTCTTCTTGGAACTCACCTGCAGCCAATGCTTGTGCGATCTCTGCTTCAGTTGCTGAACGACCGTTCACAGCTTCAAAGTAATCAAGCCAATCCTGTTTGATCATAAAATAATCTCCTTATAAAATAAAATACAGATATATTATATAAAAATTTTAGCTATAATTCAATATTCTACAGGAATCAACTGTCTAGAGCATCCCATCTATTCAAATGCATCCATGCCCCCTTGGACGTTGGTCACATCATAGCCCTCTTCTTCCAAAAATTGGCAGGCACGGGCTGAGCGCCGGCCAGACTTGCAGATGACATAATAGGCTTGCTCCTTATCTAGTTCTGAATACCGTTCTGCCAACACGGATAAGGGAAGCAAGGTTACCCCCTCCAGATGAAGGGCATCGTATTCCTCCTGCTCACGGACATCGACGACTTGGATCTCTCCAGCTTGGTACTTTGCTAAAAAGTCATTAAATGGAATTTCTTTCATGATTTCTCCTTTTTGATGCCACTATGGCAAAGTTAGTATTTCGTATTTAAAATCAATGGACTCTAAAAAACGGAATAGGTCTTGGGTTTTTATAAAGATTGTCTTTTCATTGGTGTTAGGATGGAAGGTCATGATCTCCTCTGACACAATGTCCTGATCAAAATAGACGAGAATATCCTTTTCTGCATTGTTTAACAAGCCAAATGGGGATACCGTCCCAGCTGGTAATTGCATTTTTTCTGCTAGAGATTCAGCTGAAGCCATACGTATCCGATTGGCTCCTACTTGCTCTTTGAAGTCATCCATGTCTAAGAGTTTCTGGTCATCCATGATGAGCAGATAGTACTGGGTTTTCTTTTTGTTGGTCAAAAACATGGACTTTGTCCGGACCCCTTCGAGACCTTCAATATAAGAATCGGCCTGCTCAGTCGTGAATGCTGGTGGGTGTTCCACCACATCAAATTCAATCCCGAGTTCGTCTAATTTGTCTTTGACTTTTTGATATGGATCCATGGAAATACCTCCTTTTACAATTATCACTAACTATTATTTTGTATGTTCGGCTATAATCTGCTGGACTCGAGACCGGAGAGCCGGCACCACTTCTGCCTCAAACCAAGGATTCTTGGCCATCCAGATCTGATTGCGAGGCGAAGGGTGGACCAGAGGGAAATAGTCGGGCAGGTAGTCCTTGTACCGTCTCACCCGCTCTGTCACCTTGCCACTGACCTTCTCATGAAGATAGTAGGCTTGGGCGTACTGGCCAATCAAGAGGGTCAACTCAATATCTGGACACTCTTTGAGGAGTTGAGGATGCCACTTTTCCGCAAAGCCCTTGCGAGGTGGCAGATCTCCTGACTTCCCATGACCTGGGAAATAAAAGTCCATAGGAATGACCGCAAATATACCCGAATGGTAGAAGGTCTCTTCATCGACTCCTAACCATTCCCTTAAGCGGTCCCCACTCTTGTCCTTCCAGTAGAGGCCTGCTTCCTGTGTCTTAAGGCCAGGTGCCTGTCCGATAATATTGATTCGAGCTGTCTTTGGTGCCGCAAACAAGGGCTCAATCCCCTTATCCGTATAGTCTTTGTTTTGTGGATCAGCCATGATGGCTTTTTTGATCTGCTCTAGTTGCTTCATTTCTCCTCCTCTAAGCAAAAACTCAGCCAGCAAGTGCCGACTGAGTAGCGTCTTATTTGATGAGTTCGTAGATAGCTTCTGCGTAAATTGCAGCTGCACGGTAGAGATCTTCTACATCCGTAAATTCATTGGCTTGGTGCATAGTGTTCACATAGTCTGGGAACATGGCACCGAAGGCAACCCCACGTTTTAATAGACGACCAAAGGTTCCACCACCGATTACTTGCTCATGACCTTTCAGTCCAGTTTGTTTTTCATAGACACGCAACAGCGTTGAGACCAATTCATCTTCCATTGGAACATAGTGAGGGGTGTGGCCGTGGGCTGACAAGCTAACGGATGCCACTCCTTCTACTTTTTCAAGTCCAGCTTTGATGGTTTCTGGATCTGTCCCTTTAGGGTAACGAATGTTCAAGGCGATGGTGTTATCTGAGCTGTTTTCGTCAAAGTTGAAGACACCCGCATTCATGCTGAGAGCCCCCATCTTTTCATCTGTATAGGCAATGCCAAGCTTCTCACCAGCAAAGTCTTCATGAAGAAGAGAAGCTGACACTTGCAAGTAAGCTTTGGCATCTCCACCGAAGTCAAACTGGTTCAAGAAGAGAGCCAAGTAAGTTGCTCCATTGATCCCAGCTTCTGGAGTAGAGCCGTGGGCAGATTTCCCGATAATAGTGAGCTTAAATTTACCGTCATCCTCTGTTGCCACTTCATAACGAAGTTGATGTTCATTGGCAAAGGTCTCCAAGAGACTAGATAGATCTGGTAATTGACCAGAAACGACTGCTGTCGCTGACTCAGGTACCATGTTTTCACGAAGGCCGCCGGTGAAGCTATGAAGATACGCTTGACCTGTGTTTTGACCACCAAAATGAAGATACTCGGTAATGTTTCCTTTTTCCCCGTTGATGATTGGGAATTCCGCATCTGGAGAGAAGCCAAAGTCTGGATCAGGAAGACCGACATGTTTAAAATAGTAGTCCATATCGCCCCAGCCAGATTCTTCATCTGTACCGACCACGAAGCGCACGCGCTTAGAAACTGGCAATCCCAGATCCTTGATGATCTTCAAACCATAGTAACAAGCTACTGTAGGTCCCTTATCATCTGATGAACCACGCGCATAAAGCTTGCCATCGATAATCTCAGGTTTATAAGGGTCTGTATTCCAGCCACTACCTGCAGGTACCACGTCCATGTGAGCAAAGATCCCGAGCTCTTCTTCCCCTTGTCCAAAGGTGAAATGACCAGCATAGTTGTCTACGTTGGTTGTTTCGTAGCCATCACGCTCAGCAATTTCCAAGAATTTCTCAAGGGCTTTAACTGGTCCAGGACCATAAGGGTGAGTCGCATCCGCCTTGCTGTCATCCCGTTCTGAGTTGATTTCCAAGAGGCTGAAAAGGTCAGCCATCAATTCTTCGCGACGTTTTTCTACTTCTGCTTTAAAGTCAATTGTTGTCATGCATTCCTCCGTTAGTTCGATTTAAATTGAATCTCCTAGAATCCCATCAGCGACTGTCAACCAAAGGATTCTAGAAAACCGGACTTGTATCGTACGAGACGAGACCATCCGGTTCTTCCTGTTTCTATTAGCGTTTTTCAATGATTTCGTCTACTGGCAAGCGGTAGCTAGGTTCCACCTTCTCCGCTGCGTAACCAACCGTGATCAAGAGTTCAGGACGGAAACGCTCTTCGATTTCCAAGACTTCATTGACTTTTGATTTGTCAAAGCCCAGGATGATGTTAGAGCCGATCCCTTGGTCAGTCAAGGCCAATACCAAGTTCATCGCGACCAATCCAGCATTTAATGCCAAGTAATCGCTGATCTGTTGTTCATTGTAGCGAGCAAATTCTGCAGGAAGGTTTTGCATGAAGTATTGCAACTGCTCATCTGTGAAGTTCTTGACCCCACCGACACGCGCAATCTTCCGAGCCCGACGTTCCAAATCAGTATCCGTGAAGAGAGCGATGGTCACAGGTGCTTCCATGATTTGATCATAGTTCCCACCATAAGCTACTTTTGCCAATTCCGCATTTTTCTGGCGAACGACCACGAATTTCCATGGTTGGCTATTGTGCGCACTTGGAGCCAAGGTCGCAATTTCAATAGCTGTCCGCACATCCTTTGGATCGACCGGCTGGTCTGTGAAATGCTTGATCGCATGACGTTTTTTGTTGAGTTCTAGGAATTTCATAGTCAACTTCCTTTTCTAATTCTATTACCTCTATTTTAACACAAAATGAAAGAGCTTGCAGAGTTTTTTCATTGAGGAGCCTACTTCCTTTTCAACAAGCCCCTTAGCCCTTCTACGGGATCCGATCATTCTGATGCAGGACCTTCTTTTTCAAAGATGGGACCACTAGAATCTTGGAATTTGTTGATGATGTCGTCGTAGTGAGAATTTCTTTCTTCCTCATAGAGTTTGTTGATTTCTTGATAGTTCAACGGATTTTCAACCTTTGGTTCCGGCTTGCGACTGAAGAAATCAATAGTCCCCAGAAGAACCAAGATTAGAATCACTAAAGAGGTCCAGCCAGTTTCCTTCTTAGGTAGCCGAACTCCCTTGGTCGAAAGAGATTTCCAACTAGGGTTTTGAGGCAAGAGCTCATAGACTCTCTTTTGAGTCGGGAAGAGGATCAACAATGCATACAAGGTCAGAAAGAGAAATGAAAAACTATGGACAGAAATCCAACTATACCTAATTTTCATCTTAAAGGCCTTATAACCAGCTTCCCCCATATACACTTCTAGGGCGAAGACGGCAATCATCAACAGACAGAAAATCAGGAACTGGACTTTCCAGAGTTTTCTTAATCCTAAATACTCTTTTTTGAGTGCCTCTTCTTTCTCCTTAGCTTGGTCTACTTCTACTGGAGCTGGGGTGCTTGATTCTACTTCACTATTACATTCATTTGACTCCACTGTCGTTTCAACTGCTTTTAACTGTCTAGCAAAATAGGCCTCTGCTTCCCTGATGACTTTCCTAAGATTTTCTTCTGTCAGCTTATAAGGGAAGCCATTGATCACCCAATTGTCTTTCTTGTCGGGTTTATCTGGCTTCATAACCTGAAGATCAAAGTGTCGTCCAATCAAGCTTATTGAAAATATGGCTCCATAAAAATCAGATGCAACAGCAAAATCAACTCCATAAAAAGTCTTAGACTTGACCAGTTTGTTGGGTTCCATAAAAGAAACATCCTTTGTAAACGTCAATCGGATTATCTCTTGTACTTGAGAAATATTCTCTTCAACTGTAGCAGGATCAAGGGGGAGTGTTAAAGTAGAAAACGTATCGGTGGAAGCATTCTTTTCTAGTTTCCCTTTTAGACTATCTTTAAACCATTCCAAGAAAGAAGTCATATTGGAAACAGTTAGATCAATAGGCTGAGGAAATGGGAAGTCTTGTCTTTCTATTCCAGACATTGCTGGGTCTAACTCTCCAAGGACAAACTGCTGACCCGCTATCTCAAGGCTAAAAAAAGCCGGATAATGAGGCAACAGACAAGTAAAGACAACCCTAAAGGGCTCATTTTTTTCGAAGGGTCTTCTCCAGAAGTCTATTTTTGCTATTCCCTCAAAGGTAGATTCTATCATTCTTTTAAGGAGAAAACGCTTTTTTAAGAGATTATCAGGAGTCAGTGCTTCAGAAAACATAAGGCCAGGTTGATCCAAATAAGTTTTGATCTTTCCAAAGCTATCCCTAAAAAGATCTCGATCATATAAAAAATCCATCGAAAATCTTTCAGGCCCCCAGAGGAGTGATACATCGTTACCTTCAACCATCATATTCACTGTTATCTTATACTCTTCAAGATAAATCTCAAGAATAAAAGTCGGACCATATGCACTCCTGGCCGTCGTTTCTATGTCTACAATTTCGAAATTCTCACCAAAAACATGTTGGAGTGCTTCTCGGATATCATTTACAACAAGCTCTCTATGTTGATCAACAGTTAATCCCATTTCTCTGTTTCTTACCCCTTATGCGTTTTTATAGACTGAAGGAAAGCATTAGCCTCCTTTAGATAGTCGTGTTGTTCAATCAAGGAAGTTAGGAGCTCGATGTTATGACCCCGATAGTTATCCTCGCGTCTCAATTCTTCGTACATCTCAATAAAGGGAAGGCCCTTGTCCTTGGCATTTTGGAGCTCTGCTTCATAGTCATAGGCCACCTTACGGAATTGCAGGTTGGTCACTCCATCTTCTTCGACATCGATCAGCGCATACTGGGCCCTATGGTTTTGTAGGGGCATCCAGTCAAAATAGGGCATGCCAATGGTTCCTGGATTAAGAATCTGCTGGCCCTGACTGCCATAGCGAAGCAACTGCTTGTGGACATGACCGTAGATGGCCACATCGGTCTGGTCATCCAGCAGTTGGTCAAAGTTTTCGGTCGTATTTGCTGGACGCAAGTCTCCACCATAATTCTTTTCTGGCAAGTTGTGACTTAGTGAAAAGCGAATACCATTGACCTCCTTCTTCTCTACCAATGGAAGGGAACGAAGCCAATCGATCCGCTTAGGATCTAGTCCCTCCATGACATACTGAGTGAGACGAAGAAGCTGGATCTCCTGCGGATCCTCAAGACCGTACTCGCTATCCAAGGCCTCTAGGACACAATCATCCCAATTTCCACGAACAGCTGCTGTAATGGGAATCGCATCCAGCAAGTCAAAAAGGTCCTCTCTTCCTGGCCCCGGTAGCAAAATGTCCCCTAAAAGCCAGTATTCCGTTGCACCTAGAGCACGCGCATCCGCAATCACTGCCTCCAGGGCTGTCGTATCTCCGTGGATATCAGATAAAATAGCAATTCGATTGTTCATTTTAAACTCCTTATGATTGGTATGGTTCAGAATCCTCCGCCACTTCCCTCAACGGACTTGCTTCTTCCTGCTTTCCTTGATGGAGCTTGGCTAGCACTGCCTCCGCGACTGCTCGCGGAATGCCGACTGTAACGATCTCATCCACACTAGCTTCTTTGATCTTGGTCAGTGACTTGAAGTGCTTCATCAGCAGCTGCTTGCGTTTTGGTCCCAAGCCTTCGATACCGTCCAACTGGGAGGAGAAGGAATTCTTGGAACGGAGCTGGCGGTGGAAGGTGATGGCAAAACGGTGAACTTCATCTTGGATCCGTTGCAGGAGGAAAAATTCCTGCGAAGTCCGAGAGAGTTCGATGACTTGGAGAGGATCACCAAAGAGCAATTCATGGGTTTGGTGCTTGTCATTCTTCTGAAGTCCTGCAATAGGAATGTCCAGTCCTAACTCCTCTTGGATGACTTGCTTAGCGATATTGACCTGGCCCTGACCCCCATCGATGACGATCAGATCTGGTGGCGTCAGACCATCTCGCATGACCCGGCTGTAGCGTCTGCGAATGACCTCCCGCATGCTGGCATAGTCATCTGGCCCGACGACAGTCTTGATCTTGTACTTGCGGTAGTCCTTTTTACTTGGCTTCCCATTGACAAAGACCACCATGGCTGAGACCGGACTGGTCCCCATGATGTTGGAATTATCAAAAGACTCAATCCGCACAGGAGTTGGAATTTGCAGGAGTTTTCCAAGGTTTTCAATAGCACCTTGGGTCTTCTCAATAGATTTTTCAAGGAGATTGAACTTCTGCTCCAGACTGACACGCGCATTCTTGATAGCCAGATTGACCAACTGCTTCTTCTCCCCCCGCTGGGGCTTGAGGACCTTGGTATCCACAAGGGCCTTGACCGCTTCCTCATCGATGTCCTGAGGTATCAGGATTTCATTGGGGATCAGGTGAGATTTCTCCTGGTAAAACTGCCCTACATAGGTCAAGAAATCTTCGTCTGGATCATTGTAGTAAGGAAAGAGGTTGACGTCCCGCTCGATCAGCTTACCCTGACGGACAAAGAAGACCTGCACACACATCCAGCCCTTGTCCACGTAGTAGCCAAAAACATCCCGGTTCTGCAAATCCTTGGCCATGACCCGCTGTTTGGTCCGCAGGGTGCCGATGGCCTGGATCAGATCCCGATACTCAGCCGCCCTCTCGAATTCCATGTTTTGCGCAGCGGTAGTCATCTTGACCTTGAGCTCATCGATAATCTTGTCATCCTGCCCCTTGAGGAAATCAGAAACCTCCTGAGCCATGCCCTTGAAATAGGCCTCATCCTTATGGCAGACCGTGTGGGCCATACACTGGCCTAGATGATAGTAAAAGCAAACCTTGGAAGGCGGATTGGTACACTTACGGAATGGGAAAATTCGATCCAAAAGTCGCTTGATCTCATTAGCCGCTCCTACATCCGGATAGGGACCAAAATAGAGGCCACCATCCTTTTTGACCTGGCGCGTGATGATGAGACGCGGATAGCGCTCATTGGTAATCTTGATGAAGGGATAGGACTTGTCGTCCTTGAGCATGATATTGTACTTGGGCTTGTTCTCTTTGATCAGGTTAATCTCGAGAAGCAAGGCCTCAATATTGGACTCGGTAACGATAAACTCAAAATCCACAATCTCAGATACCAGCGCTTCCGTCTTGGTATCATGGCTCCCTCTGAAATAGGACCGCACCCGATTGCGAAGATTCTTAGCCTTCCCCACATAGATGATGGTACCGTTCTTATCTTTGTGAATGTAACAGCCCGGACTCGTCGGCAAGAGCTCGAGCTTGGATTTAATCAAGTTGTTCATACTCTCTATTATAGCAAAAAAGAGAGGTCTAGCACTTGGCCAACCTCTCTATAATCTATTAAATTGATTGATTATTTAACAAAAATAAAATCTGAAAAATGACCGATCCAAATTGCAATTGTATTCTTCATTTTCCTTATAAAACCTTATTATGTTACGTTCACTTTAATATTGTCAAAATAAAGTAGAGGTGGATAACTAGCTCTACCTCTTACTAAAAAAACTCAAAGCTATATTGAAACAATAGGCAATGATTATCGAGTAAAATATAAGCTTTAAAAAAAGAGGACATGTTAATTTATTGCTAAAATAAGCTATTGATGTCAAGATTAGAAGAGAGAAACAAAATAATGATAGTTTAATTTTAAGGCCACGCATTTATGCTTCTCCTTTCTAACCTAAACGAACTGTTTTCGCTTTCATTGTAGCATAAAACATAATGGAATGTTCAAAATATCATTAAATTATCTTCAAATGTTTTCATTGCAACAATCCTATTCTCTTTAATTCGTTCAAGGCCTCTTTCTTAGATGGTGATTTGCCACGCGCAAGGAAGTCTTTGATATCCTGAACGTGATCATAAAAATTAAAATTGATTTCTTTTAAATTCTCAATAAAAATCTCTAACAAAGAACCGTCGATATTTTCCAAAGGAGACGGTAGTGCTGCCTTATTTTCAAATGAATAAGATTCTTTTGCAGTTGAGCCTATCGCGTAACTGATATTATCCCAGGATGGGATATTCGCTTCATTTTCATCCAATTGCATATAAATGAAAATACCACCATCATCAGTTCCATCATCCAACAGAGCATAGAGCTCTTCTCCACCTCTATCTTTATTCTCCAAAAAGCTCCAACAAGCATCGAAAGCAGAGCGAATCCGAGGTTTATAGTGTGTTGCCAGTTGATTAACGATCGCTTCTAAAAAGTAAGCATCAAATAACGATCAAACATACTTTCTCCTTGTCTTACACTCTCTCTATTATAATGGAGACAGACTATTGTTTTAAGTAAAATAGTTAGATATTTATAAAAAAATGACTTTTTTAGTCAATTAAGAGGATAAAAAACTTTCTGCTGTGAGAAAAGTGCCTGAAACAATTCGAATTTCAGGCACTCGGGAGTTTTGAGACCTTAGGCTCAAAACTAAGTCATGGAACTTCCTTGAAGTTCGCTGACGTCCGTACTCACCTAAGGAAAGTTTTTCAGAAGAATTTATCTTCAATCAAAGAGGGATCGAAAACGATCCCTCTTTGATATTAATAGCCTTTTAAATAAGGAAGTAAGGACATAAGAGTTGTCCCAAGGACCAAGACCCAGAACCAGAAGGAATACAGGCTTCTTTGGAAGACACCGGGTGCTGGTCGGTTTTCTTGAATGTAGTGAAAAATAGCTTTTCTTTTTAAAATCAAGACGATAGTAAAGGCGATGGTTCCACCTAAAAAGACCAGAATTTGAACCCACTCGGCTACATTCATGTTGACATGCGTGCCGAGGTAATGAAGCCCTTGTGAGAGGACCAAGTTGTTAAAGATATGGTAGAAAATAGCCCACCAGATCGAATACTCGAAGGTCAAGTAGCCAAATCCAAAACCAATAATGGTCGCAAAGAACAACTGATCAAAATTGGCATGAAAGAGCCCAAAAGCGATAGCTGTCATAACGATCGCAAAGACTTTTCCATACTTTTCTAATGCTCTCAGTCCAGCGGCCCGGAAAACCAATTCCTCTGTGATAGGACCGATCAGGGTCGCATAGAGCAAGAGACTCCAAGACTGGCTGAGTTGCTCAGACATATCCTCTTGAGGCTTGTAAAAGCCCAGGGTTCCCATCATGTGGTCTAAGAGTTGAGATAAGGCGCTAGAAGCCAACTGGGCGAAGCCCAAAAAGGCAATGAATACTAAGAAAGTCTGCCAGGTCATCTTGCGTCCCTTTTGTCTCACATCTCCTTTAAAGAGGGAGCCTTGCCGATAAAGGGCAAATAGGAAGACACCTATACTGACAGATATCAGGTAGCTAATCCCATTCCCATTGATGAGTTTTTCTACATACTCCTGCTTCTCTGCCATCTCCAAACCATACCGTCCAAACATAAAGAGGGTAATGACAAAGGTCGAAATGATGCTGACAAAGACCATGACCAAGAGATAGAGGCAAACCATCCCTGAAAAGCTTCCCAAATCCTTTTTGGGATCTATAAATCGATTGAACTGTTTCATCCATTCACTCCACTAATCTACTGTTTTTGTTTTCCGGCTCCATCCGTAGCACCATCCAAAAGCCCCCTCATAGAGAACAAAGAAAATCAGAAAGGCATGTAGGAAATAGTCCTCCGGAAGAGCTAATATGATGGGATCCTTGTAGGGATCAAAGAGCCAGGTAGCATCTCCGACAAAGAGGACTTGGTGAAAGAGGGTAAAAAATTGATCAAAGCCAATAAAGAGGGTCACTCCTCCTATGACGATAGGCAAGAGAACCATCCCACCAAATAAAGGACGATAGAGACCTGCGTAACCCTTACACATCACCGTTCGAATAAATCGAATAGCCACTGGCAATAAGATCAGGAACAAGGCCTGGGTCAGGTGAAAGAGGGACTTGACTGCTTGAAAATGATGGAGGCCATCTGGAGAGGATGGGAAATTCGGCATCTCCAGCTTCCAAGTAAAAGGACTGGTCAAATACTGCATGAGGATCTGAAAGTTCTTCTGAATGACTGCTGGTGTCAAACCGGTCCGATTCTGAATCCGTAACCAGCTAATTTCCATGGGATAAATCAACCAGGCTACGAGAATAGTCCCTAAAATCACCGTTGCTAAGAGCCAGAGGACAAAGCCCGTTACTTTTAACCGATCACGCATCGAAATCCCACTCCGCTAAGCTAGATAGGACGTGCGTTGGTGGCAAGGGCAGGTCTGGCACTTCTTCTGGCTTGGTAAAGCCAGTTGTCACCAGCAAAGTAGGAATGCCATTGTCAATTCCTGCTCGGATGTCGGTCAGGTAATTATCTCCCACCATGACCACTTCTCCGCGCTCTAGTCCCAGGTGAGCGATGGCCTTGTCCATAATAACGGCATTGGGCTTACCGATAAAGGTCGGCTTCACGCGCGTTGCCGCTTCGATAAGAGCATTTAGAGCACCCGCTCCTGGCATCATTCCCCGCTCTGTCGGGATATTGAGGTCAGGATTAGTCCCGATAAAATGGGCTCCCTTTTGAATGGCCAAGGTAGCGATAGAGAATTTCTCATAGTCCACTTCCCAGTCGAGACCAACCACGACATAGGCTGGATTGACAGTATCTTCTATGAAGCCTGCTTCAGCAATAGCCTGTTTCAAGCCCACATCTCCAATGACATAGGCAGTTTTCCCAAGATTCATATCCACCATATAATCAATGGTTGCTAGCGTCGCAGTATAGATGGTATCCAGCGGCGTTTCGATGTTGAACTGGCCAGCCAGCATCTCTTGGACCATTTCCGGCGTCCGGGTGGTATTGTTGGTCACAAAGAGGTAGGGGATCTGACGCTCTTGCAGTTGGTGGACAAAGGCTTCCCCAGCTGGGATCCGCTCTTTCCCTTTGTAGATGGTTCCGTCTAAATCAATTAAATAACCCTTATAAGTCATGAGATTCTTGGTCTCCTTTTTCACTTACTTCCTCTGCTTCTTTCTCCTGAACTTGAAACTGGCCACCTGCTCCATACAGAAGCAAGCAAGCCCCGTATAAGGCAAATTGAAGGACCAGACCGAAGAAATTGATACTTGCTTTTCCAGCCTGAGTAAAGAGGAAGGATGAAATCATCAAGATGACGATGGTCACCATTAAGCCACCAATCTTAGCCTGATCAATGGTAATGGTATAGACGCCAGTTTCTTTTTCCTCATTAGTCTCTTTGCCAGCCTGAATAGGCTTCATGGTCTCAATGAAATCTGTCATTAAAGTCGCTGCGAGGCTGACAGTCGTACTGAAGAGAACACCTTGAGAGAGCTTATTAAAGAAGTTACTCCAAAAGCTACCTGATTGGCTAGTGATACTCAAAGAAAAGACGACGACAGGCAGGATAAAGGCCAAAATCAAATGAATCCAAACACGATACCAGCGTACATCTTCCTTGAGAAAACGAAGAAAGTCTTCAAAACTCAATCGGTAGCGTACAAAACGAATCGCTTCCTCAATAAAGATATAAAAGGCTGCGACTAAGGTTAAGAAACCATCTCCCAATACATAGAGAGGATTTTTCTTACGACGAGCATAGGCAACAACCCGTCGTTGAACCTCCATCAAGTCTTCTTTTTTCTGTTTTAATCTTCTTTTTTCCATAATGTTTCCTTAATCTATTTCTTCCCAAGTGATGAGGGCTTGGGCGTGTACTTGGCCTTCTGATGAGATGACATGATTGCTGATCATCCCTTCTCGCTCAACGCTAGAGGTAATCATGCCCCCAGGCAGGACCTCCTTAACATACTTGAGGTGGACCCGTTTAGGGATATGCTGGGTGAGGAATTCTGCTCCCATCACTTCGAAGACCCAGTCTAGGTACTTGCTGTTGTTCACATGGCCGTTCATGTCTAAATCATAGAAACGTACATGGTAGTTCTGCTCCATAGCCCCATTCAGTTCTGGATAGCGTGGACCACGGCGGATCTTCTTCTCAAACGGTGACTCATATGGATCGGTAATTTCCTCCGGTACGGATTGGACCTTACGACTATCCCGATCCATCAAGACAAAGGTGGCCACCATCTCTACGATAGCTTCCCCATTCTGGTCTCTGACCACAAAGGAACGGTAGCAAAAGAGACGATTGTGGGCCAGGGCCTTGGTCTCGATAGTGATTTTTTCATCAAAGACTGGTAGGCGATGGACCGTGATGTCGTAGTCTGTGATGATCCAGACTAGATTGTACTGTTCGAGCAGGTCCCTGTCACTAATACCAATCTCCATCGACTGCATGCCTGAGACTTGCAAAGACAAGAGGATGAGCTGTGGCATCTTGATAAAGCCATTTACATCGCTCATATCAAAAGGAACTTTCATGTCATACTGATAAATTTTAGCCATCATTTACTCCAATATAAATTTCTCTGCTACGGTATCACCAAGGAACAAGCCTCTCTTGGTCATCCGAACTTGCTTGTCATCAGGAACCAAGAGTCCCTGTTCCGTTAGACTGGCCACAACTTGTCCATAGCGTTGGTCAAAGGAGATACCAAATTTTTCTTCAAAACGTGCCTTGGACACACCTGTCTTTTTCCGTAGACCGAGGAACAACTCCTCTTCCATCTTCTCTTCCAGTGTCAGGTGTTCCTCTGTGATCCGAGCCTTACCTGCCTCAACAGCCTCTAAGTAATGCCGGATTGGTCCATGATTCTTGTAGCGAATTCCATCGACATAGCCAGAAGCACCAGCTCCCAGGCCATAGTATTCTGCATTATCCCAATAGACCAGATTGTGGCGACTTTCAAAGCCAGGCTTGGAGAAATTGGAAATCTCATAGTGTTCAAAGCCTGCTTTTTCTAGCTCCTCAATGATGTACTCGAACATCTCTGCTTCCAGTTCCTCTTTAGGTAGAGGAAGCTTGCCCCGTCGCATGCGGTTCATAAAGACCGTATGGTTTTCTAAAATCAAACTATAGAGACTCATGTGGGGGATGTCCAAGTCGATCGCCTTGGCGACATTTTCCTTGACCTGGTCCATGGTCTGACCAGGGAGAGCATAGATCAAATCAATCGAAATATTGTCAAATCCTTCCTGCTTGAGGTGGCGGATATTATCATAGATATCCTGCTCCTGGTGGCTCCGTCCGATCTTTTTCAACATCTTGTTATCAAAGGTTTGGACACCCAGAGAGACCCGATTGACCTGAGACTCCTTGAGAACTGCGATCTTATCCGGATCTAAATCTCCAGGATTGGCCTCAATGGTAAACTCTTCTACCTCCGATAGGTCCATGACCTTGGGCAATTCTGTCAAGAGATAAGACAGTTGCTGAGCAGATAGGGCTGTTGGTGTCCCTCCACCGATATAGAGAGTCCGAAGTTTGCCAATCTCATACGATCGAGTCTCCTGGATCAAGTGTTCCAGATAGGCATCAACCGGCTGATTCTTGATAAAAACCTTAGAAAAGTCACAATAATAACAAATCTGGGTACAAAATGGAATATGCACATAGGCAGAGGACGGTTTAGCTTGCATAACCTTTATTATACCATATTTCCAACCAAAGCCCGAGCAGAAAAGAAAGGGGAAAGCATGGATTTCCTTGACAAGAAGGAATGAAAGGAATAGAATAAAGCTAATCACATTCGGAGGTAAGGAGATATGAACAACTAAGTTTCGTTAAATAAGATACTTTATTTAGTGGACTGCTTGTTCTATCTCTTTTTGTGTACCCTCTCGCCTATTCTCCAACCTTTTGTTGGGTAAATTAGCTCTTTTTCTGCTTGGGTTCCACTTGAATACAGCTCTACTAAATAGGTAGAGCTGTTTTTCGTCCCAGTAGAAAGGAATCTTATGCTAAAACTATCCCACCTCACTATCCGCCATACAAAAGATTTACGCGATCTAGTACGTAATCTGTCCCTAACCATACATGAAGGAGAAAAAGTTGCCATTATTGGCGAAGAAGGGAATGGAAAATCTTCCTTACTTCAGGTCCTCATGTCCCCAAAATCTCTACCAGATTATCTGACCATAGAAGGAGAAATCACCACTTCCTTTCACTCCTACGCCTATATTCCCCAGACTTTACCGGAAGCATTGAAGGGAAAAACTTTGGAAGAATATTTTTTTGGAGAGGACGAGCTAGACTATGCCAGCCTCTACAGACTGGCTGATCAATTGCATTTTAATAGCGACCGCTTTGCAAGCGATCAAACCATCGGAAGTCTATCTGGAGGAGAAGCCCTCAAAGTCCAACTTCTTCACGAACTTTGTCGTCCTCATGAATTGCTATTTTTAGATGAACCCTCAAACGATCTAGATTTAGAAACCCTGGACTGGCTCCAGCAGATGATCCAAACGAGCCCCCAAACCATTCTATTTATTTCCCATCATGAGGATTTTTTGACTCAGACGGCGGATACTATCATACACTTAAGACAGATCAAACACCGCAAGGAGGCTGAAACCATCGTGGAGCACCTAGGCTATCAAGACTACAGTAGCCAGAGGGAACAACAATTTAAGCAACAGTCTCAGCAAGCTGCCAATGATCAACGAGCCTACAAAAAAACAATGGAGAAGCACCGTCGCGTCCGCCAACAAGTCGAAACCTCCTTACGAAATACCAAAGATAGCACTGCTGGACGTCTCCTAGCAAAGAAAATGAAGTCTCTCCTCTCACAGGAAAAGCGCTATGAGCGAGAATTCCAATCCATGACTTCCCAACCCTATGATGAGGAAATCATTAATCTGCATTTCCCTTCCCTTACTCCCTTGTCTCCTCAAAAACGTGTCCTTCTCTTAGATCAGGAAGAGCTCGCAATTGGTGATCGTGTCCTAGTCAAGAACCTCTCCCTCACTCTTCATGGGCAGGATAAGATAGGGATTATCGGTTCCAACGGTGTTGGAAAATCCACTTTCCTAAAAATGATCTGGGAGATTTTACAGAAGAATGAGAGTATCCGCACTGCCTATATGCCTCAAGATTACACTGAACTCCTCCCTCTAACTCAGACACCGGTTCAATTTCTACAGCATTCAGGCGATCGCGAAGAAATCAACACCATTCAATTGCATTTAGCCTCCCTCAACTTTACTTATTCTGAAATGCACCATCCTATCTCTGAACTTTCTGGTGGCCAGCAAGGAAAACTCTTCCTCCTTCAATTAGTACTCACAAGTCCCCAATTTCTGCTTTTGGACGAGCCTACTCGTAATTTTTCCCCCACTTCCCAACCAGAAATTCGACGCCTATTCGCAGACTACCCAGGAGGATTGGTTACAGTCTCCCACGATCAGACCTTCCTCAAAGAAGTCTGCCAAAAAATCTATCGTCTGACTGAAAATGGTTTAGTAGAGATAGAATCGCTCTAACGTAAAAAAGATTGGCAAAAACCAATCTTTTTTTCTCTAGTTTTTCGTTGCCTCTTGTCCGATTTCTTGGGTGCGTTTGTAGGCTGCTTCGACTCCTGCAATAATGTCACCCCGTAAACCGACTTGTTCTAAACGGTTGACTCCTGCGATGGTAGAGCCTCCTGGACTACAAACCGCATCCCTTAGGCAGGCTGGGTGATGGCCTTGACCTTGCTCCGAGATAAGCTCCCATCTTGATTGGTTAGGGAAGAGGTCCCCACTTTAAACACAATTCTCTTATTCTTCATATCCTTCATTCTCCAGAGTATTCGATTGTAACATTATACCATGAAAGCCTAAAAAAATACTAAGAGCTGACCAAGTGAAGGCTCTTTGCCCACAAAAAAACGAGTTTGAACCACAAGAGTTAAACTCGTTTTTATGATGATAGGCTTATCCTTGACGAAGCTTCTCTAAGGTTTCTTGGAAAATTTCCGGTACCTCGACTGAAAACTCCATGACTTCTCCCGTCCGTGGATGGGTAAAGCCCAGGGTCTTAGCATGGAGGAACTGGCCATGGCCTTTCAAAGTCTTGCGAGGTCCATAAACCTCATCACCAGCGACCGGATGACCAATGTAGGCCATATGAACCCGGATCTGGTGGGTCCGTCCTGTTTCCAATTGTAGCTCGACCAAGCTATAATCCCCGAAGCGTTCCAAGACATGGAAACGGGTCAGGGCTGGTTTCCCTTTAGCTGTCACAGCTTGCTTCTTGCGATCCTTGTCACTCCGCCCAATCGGCGCCTCAATGACACCCCGATCATTAGGTAAATTACCATGGACAATGGCCCAATACTTGCGCAGGGATTTCTTAGCCTTAAGCTCGTCTGCCAGTGCTACATGGGCTGCATCGTTCTTAGCCACCATGAGGAGGCCAGAGGTGTCCTTGTCAATCCGATGGACGATACCCGGACGAAGTTCGCCATTGATCCCTGACAAGTCTTTGATGTGATACATGAGGGCATTGACCAGAGTTCCACTGGTGTGACCGGCACTAGGATGGACCACCATGCCCTGGGGTTTATTGACCACTGCGACATCAGCATCCTGATAGACGATCTCCAAAGGAATATCTTCTGCCTCATAGGTCACTTCTTCAACTTGAGGGACTTCATAGCTGATAACATCCCCTTCTTTTACGGTATACTTAGCCTTTTTGACTTGACCGTTGACAAGAATCTTTCCTTCCTTGATTTGCTCATTGGCCAAGCCACGTGAGAGTTCAGTCAACTCTGAGACGGCCTTATCCAGTCGCGCTCCAGCGACTTCCACTCTAACTTCCATGGCTCTCCTCTCTTAAAATATGGATCAGTAACAATCCCACACCGACGGTTAAATAGATATCTGCTACATTAAAAATGGCAAAATTCATAAAATCCAGGTGAAACATATCGACGACAAAGCCCTGACGAACCCGGTCAATAAAGTTGCCGATTCCCCCTGAAATAATCAGGGTCAACCCCAACAAGAGCCAGAGGGAACCTTTGATGTGACGATAAAGGTAGACAAAGGCTGCCCCCATCGCTATGATGGTAATGATGGTAAAGAACCACTGTTGGTTTTCTAGCATGGAAAAGGCGGCACCTGAGTTCTTGAGATAGGTCAGGCTGACAACTTTGGGAATGAATGAACGCATGCCCCCCAGTGGGATTTCCTTGACCACATACCACTTAACTGCTTGGTCCAAGGCAATCAGGAGGAGGATACTGATAAAAATACTTACTTTTCTCTTCATGTCCTACCTCTTCTCATCAAAGTAGGCTTCCATAACTTGGACAAACTTCTCGGCCACTGGTGAGAGATCCACCTCTTCCCGTTTGACATAGACCATTTTATTATCCAAATCATCGATCAAGGGGATAACAGTAATGCCATTCACCGACTGGCTATCCAAGAAGCCAGAACCAGTCGCATAGGCATCGGTCCGCTCTAGGATCCCATTCAGGGTCGCTCGGTCTGTCACATTGAAGAGCTGCGAGCTACCACTGGTATCGACGAAGTTCTCCGAATAGTAGAGATACTCATCCTTTTCCTGGGTAAAGCGAACGGTCGGTAAGTGTGCCAAATCCTCCATGACCAGAAATTCTTTCTTAGCTAATGGATGACCCTTGCGCAAATAAATATGAGTCTGGAAAGGAATGAGGTCAATGACTTCTAAGCCCAATTTATCCACCCGTTGCATGATCCCTTTGGTATTTTGCTTGTTGAGGTAGATAATCCCCAGTTCACTATGCCCCTGAGCTACTTCATCCAGGATCTGAACCGTGGTCGACTCAAAGATCCGAAAGTCTTTGTTCTCAGGATAAAGGACAGAGAATTGGGTAATCAAAGGGGGAAGGAAATCATAGTGCTGACTCGAGATCGAAAATTCCTTCTTTTCTTCCTCAGGATTAGCATACTGGTTTTGAAAAACGTCAAATCCCTTGACCAATTCTTGGGCTTTTTCATAAAATTCCATTCCCCGGCGGGTCAAGAAAGTCCCTGAACTAGTCCGACGAAAAATCTTAAAGCCCAGTTCCTTTTCCAAGTCTCTCACAGAGATCGATAGACTTGGCTGACTGACGTACATTTTTTCAGCTGCTTCACGAAAAGTACCACTATTGGCAATCGCGACAACATAGCGTAATTGTTGAATATTCATGTCTTCTTCCTTCTAACAATATCACTCCATTATACCATAATCTAGAGGATGAAAAAAGATGGGGACATCAATCGAAAGGGAGCATAAAAAAACTCTCTGATTGATAGAGAGTTTTTGAATACAAATTATTTAGCGATTGGGTAAACAGAAACTTGTTTCTTATCGCGACCTTTGCGTTCGAAGCGTACTACGCCTTCAACTTTTGCGAACAAAGTATCGTCTCCACCACGTCCAACGTTCACACCTGGGTAGATGTGTGTACCGCGTTGACGGTAAAGGATAGATCCACCTGTTACAGTTTGTCCATCAGCTGCTTTAGCTCCAAGACGTTTTGCTTGTGAATCACGTCCGTTTGATGTAGAACCTCCACCTTTTTTGTGGGCGAAAAGTTGCAAGTTAGCAAGATTCAATTTCAACATAATTGTTTTCCTCCATGTTAGTTTTCTGTGATAACTCTTGTTTGGATGAACTCCGATGAGTTCTCCGATAAGTTTGCCATCCCTAAGAAAAATGATTCAAAGAATAGTTGGGTCATTTCTCTTTGATGAGGTGGAATGTCTGTCGGGATTGTAACCCGCATGAAGCCACCCTCTTCTTCGTTTAATTCTAGTTCCGGTTCATAGCCTGCAAATTTCTCAACAGAGTTGACAAAGTTAATGGCAAGCGTAGAAACCGATGCACACACGACATCAAAGCCGTATTCGCCACTTCCAGCGTGCCCAGTGATTTCTGCACTCCTCAGCTCGCCATCTTCGGCTCGTTCAAAGACTGCTTGTATCATGTGTTCTCCTAAAAATTAAGCGTTGATTGCGTTGATGACAACTTTTGTATAAGGTTGACGGTGACCTTGTTTACGGTGGCTACCTTTTTTAGGTTTGTACTTGTAAGTAACAACTTTCTTTTGTTTTCCTTGTTTTTCAACAGTTCCAACAACAGTAGCTCCTGAAACAAGTGGAGTTCCGACAACAGTGTTTTCACCACCAACAAGAACAACTTCGTTAAATGTAACTTCTTGACCAGCTTCAACGTTCAATTTTTCAACGTAGATTGCTTGACCAACTTCAACTTTAACTTGTTTTCCGCCAGTTTTAATGATTGCGTATGTGCTCATTATGCACCTCCTATGTATTTTTGGGTTTCCCCATATTTTTGTGAAGACTCGCCTAGCATCGTGGGGCGAACCACTTAAGCTCATCAGGATGAGCAACGATGATCGAGCGGTTGCACAGGCATGTGCATAGTCAACTCTCTTAGTATATCACTTCTATCAACCAAAGACAAGCATTTTTGCGCTTTGAAAACGAATTTTCTTTTAAAAATTTCTTTTAAGTGTTTAAAAGAATTAAATAGTTACTAAAGCTCTTGTTTATCTTTATAAAAAAGCTATTTAGGATTCTTTTTCTTCTTTTGTTTGCTCCTTTAGTGAAAGATATCAAGCATCATAAAATTCATGGAGCAATTGGATCAATTCTTGCTGTTGTTCTAGTAAGTTCTGACCGATGGTGGTTGATTGGATGAGGGTACGGTCCTCCAGGTCTTCAATCACCTTCTTCAAAGACGTTTGCTCAAATGGCGAATCTACAACCTTTTGAATATCTTGGAAGGGCTGATGGGTGACCAGTTGAAAGCCATAGGAATTATTAAGGAGTGAATAACCTGCTGTACCTGTCTTCTTTTGATAAGCTTCGCAAAGCCCCCCATCAATGACAAAGAGCAGTCCTTCACCTCGAATGGGTGATTCCCCTTTTCCTGTCTTAACCGGTGTATGGCCATTCACAATACGAGATAAGTTGGTTTCAAGACCAAATTCCTCTAAAAGTAATTGGCAAATCTTTTTTGAATTTCGATAGCTAAAATACTCATTTTCTACTTCCTTATGCGTTTCTGGCTCCTCAATAAAATACCGTTCAAAGGTCGTCATCTTATTCTTCCCAAAGAGGGGAGACAATGGCCCTCGCCAGCAATACCATACTAAATCTGTTGAAAGGTCATCCCCAACCTCTTTGTTTTTTGCTGCAAGGCGAATATGGTATTCGAAAAAATCTAGTAATTCTTTCCCCACATACTGAGCTTGATGAAGCACTAGAGGTTGAAATTCCCCAGAAGGTTTCAAGGGTATACAACCATGAAACAGCAAGTGGTGATTGTAAATCTTATACATGGATCCCTTTTTCATTAAGAGCTCCATATGTTTGGCCATTTTGGGAGATCCTTGGAAGGAAGCCAACATGCTATCCACTATTTGTTTTTCCTCTATGCTTAATTCTGAAGGATTTGCCCGATCTATGGTCTGGAAGCAGGTGTTTTGCAAGGAATAGCTCTTCCCTTCAATGGTGATAGAGTTCTTCCAATAATCAATTTTATCCAGCAAGATTTGATTGTCCATCTGAAATTCTGGCCGTCTCTTCATCAATTGAGTTTCTACCTTAAATTGGAGAATAGCCAGCGCTTGATGGACCTTTTCCAGTTGCAATATTTCTTCAGCTGTAAATTCCTCCGCCCTTGTCCCTAGGATGGGCCTAAACTTAGGATTGGCTTTGTAGGTTTTATCCGCAAATAAGGTTAAAGAACGAATGTTTAAGCCGTAAGCTTTTTCGATATCCCATAAGTAACCGTATCGTGCTGCAATGCGCAATACATTCAATAAACATGCCTCGGACCCAAAGTAAGCCCCCATCCAAATGATATCGTGATTGCCCCATTGAATGTCTAAAGAATGAAAATCAAGGAGCTCATCCATTACCTGGGCACTTCCAACCCCTCTATCAAAAATATCTCCTACCACATGCAGGTGATCAATCAATAAGCGACGAATACTGCTGGCAATTCCCAAGATAAAGGGATCCGCTTCTCTTAGTTCAATAACATAACTTAAGATAGTATGGAAATAAGAATGTTTATCAGCTAGTGTAAGATCACTATAGATCAGTTCTTCTATGATATAGGCATATTCCTGAGGCAAGGCCTTTCTGAGTTTGGAACGGCTATATTTAGCCGCTACAAAACTCAATAGAGTTAAGAGCTGAGAAATCGTTGATTTATACCACTCTTTCTCCTTATTCACTTGTTCCAAAACCCTTTCTGGATAAGATACCAGAGCTGACAGTGTATTCTTTTCCTCTTGTGTCAATGAAGCTCCAAAGCAGTCATTGATTTTTTCATTTAAAATTCCAGCACAACTCCTCAAAATATAATCAAAAGCTGCAAATTCTCCATGAATATCACTAATGTAAAGCTCTGTCCCTTTTGGTAGGTTTAAAATGGCCTCAAGATTAGTAAGTTCAGTAATGACTTTTTGACGAGAATCAAATTTCTCTAGTAAAATACGCTTATATTGCTCCATATCAACTCTCCAAGGATTCTCTATTTACAACCTCATCTACGCTGATTCAAGAATCAGTTCATCTTCTTCAATTCCTCTTCAATTAGGAAAGCTGTCTCTTCAATCGATTTATCTGTCATATTGATGATTTGAGCGCCAAATTGTTTAAAGACCTTCTTGGAATAATCCAATTCTTGATAAATTTTTTCTAAATTCGTATAACTTGTTTCTTGCGTTAATCCTAAAGAATCCAAGCGATGGCTTCGAACTTTCATTAATTTTTCAGGCTCACAGATCAGACCAATCAAGCGACGAGAATCAACCTTATCTAAGACCTGAGGTAAAGGAACTTCTGGGATCAAAGGCAGATTTGCAACCTTGTAGCCCTTATTGGCCAGGTAAATACTCAGGGGAGTTTTTGAGGTACGGGAAACACCAAGCAGGACCAAATCGGCTTCTAAAAACCCCTGAGGTACCTTACCGTCATCATATTTAACAGCGAATTCAATTGCTGAAATTTTCTTAAAATAATCACTGTCTAAGCGGTGCAAGGTTCCTGGAACTTCTATTGGTCTGGTACCAGTCTTTTCTTCAATAATTTCAAAAAATGGATGCATGAGATCCAAATAAGCCAAAGCATTTTTTTGGCTAAATTCTCTGGCTACTGATGCTAACTGACTATTGACCAAGGTGCTGATGACAAGTGCATTATCCTTCAAGGCATCATATAAGATATCCAAGAGTTCCTCTTCTTGATTGATAAAAGGGAACCGATAACTATTATTAAAAATGATATCCGGATACTGTGCGGTAACTGCTGCCAATAATTTTTGGGAAGTCCCACCCAAAGAATCTGAAATACTATATACAATGATCTCTTTTTTCATATTTATTCCTCTTCACTCTTCAGTTCAGCATTTCTTGCTTGTAGAATAATGTAATCGAGCAAGGCTGATTTGGTCACCGTTCCAACAACTTTTCGGTCATTGTCCTCATCGACTACCGGTAAGGAATCGATGGCATGATCTTGCAGGAGAGCAGCCGCTTCTAAGATGTTCATGTCTTTAGTACAGGTAATGATATGTGGCATTCGAGTCATACAAACTGCTACAGGGGTCGTCTGGATACTCGAATTGAGAGATGCCCTCAATAGATCTTTACGGGACATAATTCCTAGCAAGAGCTTGTCTTCATCGATAACATAGAGGACATCGGCATCATACATAAAAAGGGTAATAATCGCATCTTGAATATAGGAATCATGGGTGACTAAAACAGGAGAGGTCATGATCTCTGCCACTTCTTTTTGAAAAGTATCAAAAAAGAAAAGCGTTTCGAGATCTAATCCAGAGTAAGTATAACCAATTTTTGGTGTAGCTTTCAAAATACCAACCAAGGTTAGAAAGGACAAATCTGGACGCAGGGTCGCCCTTGAAATATCCAATAACTCAGAAATCTTCTCTCCACTTAAGGGCTGATGCAATTTTACAATTTCAACTATTTTCTTTTGACGTTCACTTAATTTCAAAATTTCCTAGCCTTTCTATTTCTATCTTCATGATGATTATATCAGACACACCCAAAACAATATGCGTATCATATCAATCTTTTGTTTTAAAATAATCATCATTTTTACTGAATATTATAGCAGAATAATTCGAATAGTCAACATAAAAAGAGGTATGTTTTATTTGACAAATATATGTGATGTATATTAGAATGATTTTGTCTTAAATGTGACACATATTTAATTTTATTTGGAGGCTTATATGACAAAATGGATTTACTCCTTCGAAGAAGGGAGCGCGAAGGCCAATGATCTCCTAGGTGGAAAAGGTGCTAATTTAGCTGAGATGAGCCATTTGGGACTTCCAGTTCCTCCTGGATTTACCATCACTACTAAAAGTTGTATCCACTACCTAGATCATCCTGACTTCTTTGATTCCTCTTTAAAAGAGGAAGTTTTAAAAGCGGTTGCCCAATTGGAAGAAAAAACGGGTAAGTCCTTTAGAGGAGAAGATCCTCACTTACTCTTAGTCTCTGTCCGGAGCGGAGCTAAATTTTCTATGCCTGGGATGATGGATACCATTCTCAATCTTGGTCTCAATGATCAACGGACTCAATTACTGGCCAAAGAAACCAATCTTGATTTCGCCTACAACTGCTATCGTCGTCTACTCCAGATGTTTGCTGACGTGGTCTATGGCATCGATAAGGGACTTTTTGATGACCAACTAGCTACATTTGAACAAAAACAGAATAAAAAGGTCCATGATTTTGACCTGGCCCAGCAACAAGAATTGATCCAGCGCTATAAAGATCTCTACGCCAAACACAAGAAGCAATTTCCTGAGAATCCTAATGAGCAACTCTTTGCTGCCATCCAAGCAGTCTTTAAATCCTGGAATAACAACCGGGCTAGAATTTACCGGGAGCTTCATCAGATCCCTCATGATTTAGGAACAGCTGTCAATGTTCAAGCCATGGTCTTCGGAAATAGTGATCAAACCAGCGGAACAGGGGTCTGCTTCACTAGAAATCCTGCAACTGGTGAGGCGGAACTTTTTGGTGAATTTTTGCTGAATGCTCAAGGGGAAGATGTCGTCGCTGGTATCCGTACGCCTGAGCCGATTGCAGCCTTAAAAGAGATCCAACCAGAAACCTATCAGGCTTTCAGAGACTACGCCAAGATCCTTGAAAACCACTATAAGGATATGCAGGATATTGAATTTACCATTGAGAAAGGCAAGCTCTACATCCTACAAACCCGAAATGGAAAACGGACAGCCAAGGCTTCGTTAAAGATTGCCCTAGATATGGTAGACCAAGGTCTGATTAGCAAGGAAGAAGCTCTCCTCAGAGTCTCTCCTGCTTCCATCAGTCAACTGATTCATCCAGTCTTTGAGGAAACTGCTTTAGAGAAAGCACCTTTCTTAGCTCAGGGCCTACCAGCCAGCCCAGGTGCAGCTACTGGCCAAATTGTCTTTACTGCTGACCGAGCTAAAGAAATCCATCAAGAAGGGAAAAAAGTCATCCTTGTTCGACAAGAAACTTCTCCAGAAGACATTGAAGGGATGATTGTCAGTCAAGCCATTGTCACCAGCCAAGGGGGAATGACTTCTCACGCTGCTGTTGTAGCTCGCGGGATGGGAACTTGCTGTGTCGCTGGTTGTGGAGAGTTGATCATTAGCGAGGAGAACAAAACCCTTTCCTGTGGCAGTCTAGTCCTAAGGGAGGGAGATCTGATCTCCGTCGACGGCTATTCTGGCCGCATTTTTCGTGGCGAACTTCCAACTGTTCTAGTAGAAAATAACCAAGACCTCCAACGCTTGCTTGCTTGGGCAGATGAAGTCGCCATCCTTCAAGTTCGAGCCAATGCAGAAACTGTCAAAGACTTGACAACAGCAATGAACTTTGGGGCCAAAGGCGTCGGCCTAGCCCGCACGGAACACATGTTCTTTGGACAAGAACGGATTCTCGAAATGCGTCGCCTCATCTTAGCGGATTCCGAAGAAGAAACAAAAGAAGCACTCAATAGGCTCCTAGACTTCCAAGAAAAAGATTTCTTCCAAATGTTCCAAACCGTCCAAGATAAACCAATGATTGTCCGCCTGCTCGATCCACCCATGCATGAATTCCTACCTAGGGATTCCCAAGAAATTGCATTATTAGCAAGCAAACTAAAAAAATCTCCTGAAAAACTTGCCGACCGCATCGAAGGTCTCCAGGAAAGTAATCCGATGTTGGGACACCGGGGTTGCCGTCTCGGCATAACTAAGCCGGAAATCTACAAGATGCAGACGGAAGCTATTTTTAGAAGTGCCATCAAATTGCATCAGCAAGGTCAAACGATCAAGCCGGAAATCATGGTTCCTTTAATTGCTGATCAAAAAGAATTCGAATGCATCAAAGAGTATCTCGTTCAACATATTAGACATCTTTTCGAGCAGTATGGTCAGGAGCCATTCCCTTATGAAATTGGTACTATGATTGAACTGCCCCGCGCCTGCCTAACTGCTGATAAACTAGCTCAAGAGGCTGATTTCTTCAGCTTTGGCACCAATGACTTAACCCAGATGACCTATGGCTTCTCTCGGGATGATATTGGGAAATTCATTGGCCACTACAAGGATAAGGATATTCTTTCTTTCGACCCTTTCCAAAAAATTGATAAGGATGGAGTCGGTGAATTAATGAGAATTGCTATCAGCAAGGCTCGTCAGGTAAAACCAAACCTCGCCATCGGTATCTGTGGAGAAGTTGGCGGAGATCCTTCTTCAATTTCCTTCTTCCAAGACATTCAAGTAACTTACGTTTCCTGCTCTCCTTACCGAGTTCCTGCTGCTAGACTAGCCGTCGCTCAAGTAGCACTCCAAGAAGATCAGAATTAAGTCCCCCTTACATTCGAAAAGCACCCTTAAAGCTAGACTAGTGCATCTACCTTCAAGGGTGCTATTTTCTTTATCAAATTCTTGTCAGTGGTCAGAGCTCTTAGTGAGAACCGATCACCGTCATCTTTTACAACAAATCCTCAATCAGCTCATCGACTTCATCCGCTTCAGCTTGAGGTGTGATCTCTGTAATCGTGATTCCAGCAACTGCTCGTTCGACCAAAGCTTCCACGTCCATGCGCTCCTCATATTGCTCCGCATTTTTGAGTTTTGGATTGGTCTTTGGACGGTCCGGCGCAAAGATGGTACAGCAATCTTCGAAAGGCTGGATAGATATTTCAAAGGTATCGATGGCTTGGGCGATATCGATAATTTCCAACTTATCCATGGTCACCACTGGACGGATAACTGGTGTATTGGTCACGGCGTTGATGGCCTGCATACTCTCTAGCGTTTGACTAGCTACCTGACCGAGGCTTTCCCCATTGATGATGACCAGGCCCCCACGGATTTGACGGATGCGATCTGTAATCCGCATCATAAAGCGACGGGTCAAGGTCATAAGGTAAGCTTCAGGTGCCTTAGCTTTAATCTCTTCTTGGATTTCTGTAAAAGGCACTTCGATAAACTGGATATTGCCTCCAAACTTGGTCAATTTACGAGTTAAATCGTGGGCTTTTTTAAGAGCACCTGGGCTGGTATATGGCGGGCTAGCAAAGTGGACCGCTTCAATGTCCACACCTCGCTTCAAGGCTAGGTAACCAGCTACTGGAGAGTCAATCCCACCAGACAGCATGAGCATCCCTTTTCCAGAAGTCCCAACCGGCAGACCACCCGCTCCCTTAATGGTTTCATAAGAGATATAAGCTGCTTCTTCCCGGATTTCCACTTGGAGGTTAATATCCGGTTTTTTCATCTGGGCTTGGATACTTGGAATCGCTTCAAAAACAGCCCCACCCAAGGTTTGGTTGAGCTCTCGGCTATCCAACTCAAAAGAATGGTCACTCCGTCTGCTGGAAATCTTGAAGGTCATCCCTTCCTGGTAAATCTCCTGCATGATTTCTTGAACGGCTGAAATTAAGGCTGGGACAGATTTTTCAATCTTGTAGACTGGTGAAAAGTTTTGAATCCCGAAGACCTGTTTGAGGGATTCAGCCACTGGTTCGTAATCCGTCCCATTTAGATAAGCATGAGCCCGGTCCCGATCGGCTGTCACTTTGACAGCTGGATAAATGGACAAGACATCTGAAATATTATTTCGCAATTTGTTAATGAAGCGCATCCGGTTCTTTCCTTTAGTAGAAAGCTCACCATAGCGGATCATAATTTCTGAATAAGTTAATGGCATAGTTATTTCCTTTTCTTTTCCTTAACGCACCTTTCGCGTCTTTTCATAGATCAGCTTGAACTTGGTCAAAAATTGCTCGACCTGATTCATATCATTTTCGAGATCGAGACTGAGACGGACAGCTGTTTGTGCCAGAGCCTTATCGACTCCCATAGCGATCAAGGTTCCAGCAGGTTTTCCAGCCTTGGAAGAGCAGGCAGAGGTGGTCGAAATATAAATCTCATACTCTTCAAAGGCGTGGACGATGACTTCTCCTCGCACTCCTTTGATGCCGAAGGTCAAGATATGAGGCGCAAACCCTTCATCTCCTGAGAAGATAGTTACATCTGGATAATGAGCTAATTCTTCACGAATGACTTCTTTCAACTGATGGCATTTACGTTCAAATTCCTCTTGACGCTCCATCGCCAAGCGCAAGGCCTTGGCTGTCGCCGCAATCCCAGCTAAGTTCTCAGTCGTCGAACGAAGGTCCTTTTCTTGTCCTCCACCAGTTAAGAGAGGGCTAATCTTTTTTCCTTCTTTGAGGTAGAGAAAGCCTACCCCACGAAGTCCATGGAACTTATGACTGGAGAAGGTCGCTAGATCCACCCGTTCTGGTAGGTAGAGAGAGGTGGCAATCTTAGCTAGCGCCTGAACCCCATCGACGTGGAAGGTGATGGTTGGACGATCCGCCAATAGGTCTGCAATGGCTTGAATAGGCTGGATAGACCCGACTTCGTTATTAACTGCCATGATCGAAACGAGAGTCGTATCTGGGCGCAAGAGTTTTTCCAGCTCTTCCACTTGGACAAAGCCACGCGCATCAACAGGAGCAAGATCCACCTCAAATCCTTGACCTTGTAGCCAGAGAGCTGATTCCTTCACAGCTGGGTGCTCAATAGCTGAGACAATCATGTGCTTCCCGTAAGGAGCTTTTTCAAAAGCAACTCCCTTGATAGCCCAGTTGTCCCCTTCTGTCCCACCCGAGGTGAAAAAGATTTCTTCTACTTTCTTTCCTAGGAGGGAAGCAATCTGCTTGCGAGATGCCTCCAAGATCCGAGTCGCCTGACTACCCAAGTTGTGCAAGCTAGATGGATTTCCCCATATTTTGCTTGCGACTTCCGTGTAGGTAGCCAAGGCCTCTGGATAAGGTTTGGTTGTTGCTGAATTATCAAAGTAAATCATCTTCCACTCTCTCCTAGTCAATTTTCAATCATCTTATTGTAACATTTATAGGTTGGAGGGACAAGGATTTGGCCAGCTTCATTTTGTTCCTAGTTTCAGACAGAAAACTTGTAAATTTCTCAAAATAGCTTATGATGAAGAAGGAGTGTTTTGTAAAACGCTTACAAAACTAAGTTCTTGCTTTTAAAACAGTTGTTCAACCACTAAACTGGTCCCGAAAGATGATAAAAGGAGACAAACATGAAACGACCGATCTATCTTTCTATTGCCCTAGCTGGAAGTCTTGCTCTTGGAGGACTGCTCTCTGTCCTACCACCACTTCCATTTGCCCTCCCTTCTGCCCAACTAGCCTGTCACGGTAAAGGACAGTGTGATCTACAACAGCCCTTGGATAAACCGCCATACTTTAAGGAAGATGAAGGTAGCCTCCGTGAAATGACCCTTACCCAAGCAATCCCAGGCGAAACTGATAGCCACATCGAATTCAAATGCTTGGTCGAATACAATGGATGGTTCCGTCGCATCATCCGCGTGAAAGATGTAAGAGTAATTTCAAAGACCAAGGAATTCAAAGGAAGGATCGACTACTCTATCCCGGATCCAAACAAGATAGAGATTCAGGCAAATGGTCAGTTTATCACTCCTAATGATGCCTCTAGTTTTAGTAACCATCAAATCACCAGCCAGCCTAGTCAACCAAGCCAAGCGATTTCACTCTCTGAAAAAGGAGAGGCAAACTTTGTATCATCCTCTGAAGCAAACGAGACCCAAAGTGTCCAATTTGAAAGCAATTTGAAATTTTAAAAACCTCTTTCATTTCTTTTTAGACATTTTCATAAAAATAACGTATAATGACTAAAGTGTTCACATTAAAGAACCAAAAATGAAATGAAGAGGAAATAGATTATGTCACAATACTCACGAAAAGAAAAACATCAAGACAGCAACAAACCATCTAGAAGCGAAAAAGTGAAACAGAGCCTTTCTTTATTCCAGATGATTGTCGCAACGATTGCTAGTCTTCTCGGGATTATCGTTACTTCATTTACCATTTACAGTATCATGAAACCAACGACTAAGACAGAGGAGAAAAAAGATAGCTCTACTAGCGTTGTTGTTGTCCATGAAAAGGATGGATCTGCTACTGATTCAAGTGCTACGGGGACGGATACCAGTGCTAGCAGTAGCCAAGCATCCGATGCAAGCTCTGAACAAAGTGATTCATCACAGGTAGAAACCAGTGCCAGTGAAGCTCCTGCAGAAACAACACCTTCTGCTACTGATACCGAATCATCTGCCAATTAATAAAAAGACCATTTGGTCTTTTTTTATTTATAAACTAGAAAAGCCTCAGTCGACCAGAAATCCTGATCAACAGAGGCTTATTTTTATTTGATGACTTCTTGTGTTTTTGCGTAGTTGGCTTCGACAGCTTCTTTTTCAGCTTTCCACCAGTCTTGGTTGTCTGTATACCACTTGATGGTTTCTTCCAAACCGGCTTCAAAGTTTGTGAATTGTGGTTCCCAACCCAATTCTTCACGCAATTTTGTTGAATCAATAGCATAGCGCAAATCGTGACCAGCACGGTCTGTCACACGGTCGTAAGCATCTTTTGGTTGACCCATTTTTTCAAGGATCAGTTCAAGCACTTCCTTGTTGTTCTTTTCACCATCAGCACCGATCAAGTAGGTTTCACCGATACGGCCTTTGGTAAGAATAGCCCAAACACCAGTTGAGTGGTCGTTGGTGTGGATCCAGTCACGAACGTTTTTCCCTTCACCATAAAGTTTTGGTTTGATTCCTGACAAGATATTGGTGATTTGACGTGGGATGAACTTCTCGATGTGTTGGTATGGTCCATAGTTGTTTGAACAGTTAGAGATGGTTGCTTTGACACCAAAGGAACGGACCCAAGCCTTCACGATCAAGTCTGAAGCAGCCTTGGTTGATGAATAAGGAGATGATGGGTTGTATTTGGTTTCAGCAGTGAATTTTTCACCAGGACCTTCACCATGTCCAGGAAGATCTTCACGCAATGGAAGGTCCCCATACACCTCGTCTGTTGACACGTGGTGGAAACGGATATCGTACTTGCGAGCCGCTTCCAAAAGTGTGTATGTACCGATGAAGTTGGTGTGGATAAATGGTGATGGGTCGTTCAATGAATTGTCATTGTGGCTTTCAGCCGCATAGTGAACGATCGCATCAGCCTTAGCAGCTAATCGGTCCACCAATGCCGCGTCTGCAATATCACCAACAACCAATTCAACACGATCCCCAAGGATTTCTTCAATGTTGGCACGGTTACCAGCGTAAGTGAGTTTGTCAAGAACAGTCACATGTACATCTGGATGGTTGTTGTAAACATAGTGTACGAAATTTGAACCGATGAAACCAGCGCCACCGGTTACGATGATGTTTTTGTATTCAGTCATTTTTTCTCCAAATAGTTTTTAGTTTTGATTGTTCCTTAAATCAATTTTTTTAGCTTTCCTTAGGTGAGTACGGACGTCAGCTAACTTCTACGAAGTTCCATGACTAAGTTTTGAGCTTCATATCTCAAAACTTCCGAGCACCTGAAACACAATGGTTCAGGTGCTTTTCTCACGGCGGAAAGCTAAGCATATAGCTCTCTTTGCTCGTTTATAGCAAAGCTAAAAACTAAATAATGATTTTCTTAATTGTTTTAGGAGCTATATTCTTACAAATCTTCTGCTTTTAGGGGTTTGACGTCTTTGAGCAATGGGTGATTTTTATCTGCTTCAGAGACTTCTGCTTCTTCCAAGTTTTCCCATTGGATGTCTAGGCTTGGGTCTGCGTAGTTGACAAAAGCGTATTTTGGTTTGAGTTCTAATGCCCAGTAATCATTAACTAAGTAAGTATAAGCCACTTTATCCGTCAAAACTTGGAAACCATTGGCTACGCCGCGAGGGACAAAGATTCCTTTTGAAGCATCAATCACGGTTTGGTAGGTGTTCCCAAAGGTCTCACCTTCCCGAAGGTCTACCCAAGTTCCGAGAACCTTTCCTTCATCTGCTACAGAGATGTACTTGTCCCAAGGTTCTGCATGCAAGCCACGCAAAACGTGTTTGCGTGAGAATGAAATGTTATTTTGCAACTTACCTTCCGCAAAGAAGCTTTCAGGGAATCCGAGAGGAAGCATCTTCTCTTTTTGGAAGTTTTCCTTGAACCAGCCACGGTTGTCGCCACGAACTGGAATATCAAACTCCATTAAACCTGGGATGGCTTCGATTTTACGGGCAGCTAATTCTTTTTCGAAAAATTGTTCTGTCATTAAGCTTCTCCAATCAGACGGAGCAAGTATTGTCCGTATTCGTTTTTCTTCAACGGTTGCGCCAATTCATAGACTTGCTCTTTTGTGATATAGCCCATGCGATAGGCGATTTCCTCAAGGTTGGCTACTTGAACATTTTGCAAGCGTTGAACGGTTTCGATATATTGAGAAGCCTGCAAGAGACTTTCATGAGTACCTGTATCCAACCAAGCAAAGCCACGGCCCATGAGCTCAACAGAGAGATCTCCACGCTCTAAATATGCTTTATTGACATCTGTGATTTCGAGTTCTCCACGAGGACTTGGTTTGATATTTTTGGCAATCTCTACGACATCATTATCATAGAAGTAAAGGCCTGTCACCGCAAAATTCGATTTTGGATGCTCTGGTTTTTCTTCGATAGAAACGGCATTCATGTCCGCATCAAACTCTACCACACCAAAGCGTTCTGGGTCTTTGACTTGGTAACCAAAGACAGTCGCGCCTTTTTCTTTGGCTTCCGCCCGTTGCAACATCTTGGTTAAGCCATTTCCGTGGAAGATATTATCTCCAAGAACAAGGGCAACATGATCATCTCCGATAAAGTCTTCTCCAATGATGAAGGCTTGAGCCAATCCATCTGGGCTTGGTTGCTCTGCATAAGAGAGGGAAATCCCAAGTTCAGAACCATCTCCAAGAAGCTCTTCAAAACGAGGAAGGTCTTGAGGAGTTGAGATAATCAAGATGTCTTTAATCCCTGCCAACATAAGGGTTGACAATGGGTAGTAAATCATTGGCTTGTCATAAATGGGCATCAACTGTTTGGAAGCAGCACGGGTCAAAGGATACAAACGGGTACCCGAACCACCGGCTAAAATAATACCTTTCATAATGTTAGGCCTTTCTACGTATTCATTAGTCCTATTTTATCATGTTTATATAAAAAAGTCACCTTGTTCACATGTTACAAGGTGATGACAGGTTATCCAAGAGCGACGTCTAGGATCATCATAATGACAAAGCCAACCATGAGGCCTAAGGTCGCAACGTCTGTGTTGCCATTGGTCTGCGAATCTGGGATCAACTCTTCAACCACTACAAAGATCATAGCACCTGCTGCAAAAGAGAGGGCATAGGGCAAGATGACTGTCATAGATAAAACGGCTACTGCTCCTAACAGGGCTCCTACTGGCTCCACAATAGCTGACATGGATCCCCAATAAAAGGCATTGAGACGAGATTTTCCATCCGTCCGAATCGGAATCGAGAGGGCAGCCCCTTCTGGGATATTCTGCAAGCCAATCCCAATAGCCAAACCAACTGCTCCGATAAAAGCTTCTGGACTTGGATTACTAGCGAGAGCCCCAAAGGCCACACCGACCGCCAAGCCTTCTGGAAAATTGTGGATGGTAATAGCGAGAAAGAGTAGAGTTGTCTTAGACAACTTCTTCTCCCGCGGCGTAAGGATACTCTCAGCCTCCTCAATTTCCTTCGTCATATGAAGGTGAGGGACAATGTCGTCGATCAAGCGGAGGAAAAATCCTCCAGCTAGAAAACCGATCGCAGCTGGCAACCAAGCCAAGCTTCCATAGGAGGTTTTCGCATACTCAATAGACGGTTGCAAGAGGGACCAAAAAGAAGCCGCAATCATGACCCCTGCCGCAAATCCCATCATGATATCCAATAGTTTTCGACTAATATGCTTGAAGAAAAAGACGATGGCCGACCCGACAATGGTACAGCCCCATGTAAACAATCCTGCGATAAAGGCCTGCAAGACCACGGATTGTGATTGAAACCAATTAATAATAACTCCCATTTTCTTGTTGATTCACTTGTTCTATTCTACTATATTTTATCTGAATTAAGAAAGATATTTCAAAAAAAGAGGCTAGGACAAAAGTCCTAGCCTCTCAATTGTCTTTGAATTGTCGAGCAAGACGCAGTGGTTGAGTGGACTCTACTACGCTGATTTCATCAGCTTCTACAGCTCTACTCAACTGTGCGGAGGTAGGACGACGAAATCGAATTCTAACGAATGACCGATTTCTGTCCTACGCTCTTCTTCACATATTGTATAACTGGATAATCCGCTGGATCTAAACGCAAGTCTCCTCCTGTCACTAGTTGGGCTAGATGCCAACCAATGAGGGGGCCCGTTGTAAGACCAGACGATCCCAGACCACTCGCCACATAAAGGCCTGCTTGATCGGGAACGGCTCCCCAAAAGGGCGAGAAGTCACTAGTATAAGCCCGAGTACCCACGCGCTCCCCCATGACTGTCGCTTGAGCCAGTTCCGGATAGTAGGTCAAGGCCTCTTCTTCCATCTGGTTCATCAAAGCTTGGTCCACACTTAGGTCAAAGCCCATTTCATTCTCATGGGTGGCTCCCATACTGATCTTGCCTTTTTGGAAGGGAATGATATCCAGTTCCCCTTCTGGCATGACCACAGGATAGTTGTCTGTATCTAAGGCTAAATGATAATCCCGCAACTGTCCCTTTTGCGGACGGACATCCACTTGGTAACCAAGTGGCTCAAGTAGTTGCCTCAACCAAGCTCCTGTTGCTAGGAGGACTTGGTCATAATTCTCTCCTGCAATCTGATAGCCATTATCTGTGACTGTGAGTGCAACCTCTTCCTTAATCACTCTTGCACCACTGGCTTCAAGAAGGGTTGCCGTCAGAAGGGCTCCTTCTACATGGGCTCCACCTGAGGCATAAAGGAGCTGGTCAAAGCCTTGCAGACCTGGGAATTGTTGGGTCACTTCTTCTTTGGTCAAGATCTCCAATTCCCCAATCAGGGGTGATTCTTCCCGACGGCCTAGTGCCAACTGATAAAGTTCATCTAATTTCTCCTCTTTTTTCTTAAGAAGATAGACACCGGTCTGCTGGTAAAAGTCCGTTTCGATTCCATCCTTAGCTAGGTCCTCTACCAATTCTTGGTAGAAATCAGCTCCTAAGCGAGCGAGGCGATACCAGGCCTTGTTTCGTCGCTTAGAAAACCAAGGGCTAATAATGCCAGCCGCTGCCTTGGTTGCTTGGCCAACTCCATGGTCATAGACGGTTACATCCACTTGTGCTTCTTTGGATAAATAATAGGCTGCAGTGGATCCTACTATCCCTGCACCAATAATCGCAACTTTCATGATAACCTCTTAGATATGGTAAAAAGGATTGGTGCTAGCTTGACTGCCAAACACTTCGATCTCCCACGCTTCCTCAGACTTCCACTGATTGAGCTTTTCTACTAGTTTCTTCACAAAGAGAACCTCGATATGGTGGCCTGGATCCAAGCCTAGAAGGCCATCGCTCAGCATGTCCTGAGCGGTGTGGTAGTAGATATCTCCTGTGATATAGACCTCTGCTCCCTTAGCGAGAGCATCCTTGTAAAAGGACTGGCCACTTCCTCCACAGATTGCGACACGCTCAATGACCCGATCCAGATCCGCCTGGTCATAACCAATCAAGCGCAAAGCATCTAAGCCAAAGGTTTCTTTTACCTTTTCGGCCAACTGGCCAAAGGTTTGGGCGCGCACCTGACCGATGCGGCCGATACCTAGACCTTCTCCTGTCAGGCTGAGGGGCTCTGGATTTTCAATTTCTAAAAGCTGGCAGAACCAATCGTTCAATCCATCTGGGACAATATCAATATTGGTATGGCTGACGTAGACCGCGATATCGTGCTTGATCAAGTCAATATAGATCTGATTTTGAGCCCGATCGGCTACCAAATCCTTAATAGGACGGAAAATTGGCGCATGCTTGACGATGATCAAGTCCACCCCATGGGCGATGGCTTCTGCCACCGTTTGCTCACGGATATCTAGGGCTACCATGACCTTCTTGATGACTTTTTGCAGGGTGCCGACCTGTAGCCCACGGACATCTCCCTCCATGGAAAGTTCCTGGGGACAGTATGCTTCATAGCGTTTGATGACTTCACTTGCTAGCATGCAGAACCTCCTTGATTTGTGCGATGCGCTCTTCTAACGAACCTCTGGCAGATTGATTCTCAACTGGGACCTGCTCTAAGGCAAAGGCTAATTTCTCCGCTTCTCTGGACCACTTTTGAACAAAGGCTGGAGCTTGCTCCTCCATCAAATGGGGACCAAAACGCAGTTCCTTGGCAGACAACTCTTGAGAACCGTGTTCGACCACGAGGATCTCATAAAACTTCTCATTTTCTTCCAAGATAGCTTCATCAACAATGCGGAAATTATGGTCTACCAACCAAGCCCGCAGTTCATCTTCCCGATTATTAGGTTGCAAGACCAAGCGAGAGACACCGGCTAATTTCTCAAGACCTGCCGCTAAGATATCCGCAATCAAGCGCCCGCCCATCCCTGCAATGGTGATGCAAGAAATGGCATCGGATGGTTCAAAAGCAGCCAAGCCATTGGCCAGGCGGACCTCAATCTTGTCTTCTAAGCCATTATCAGCGACGTTTTGAAGAGCGGATTGATAAGGCCCCTCAACTACCTCACCAGCAATGGCAGCCTCAATTTTCCCTTCTTGTAAAAGGGCGATTGGGAGATAAGCATGGTCACTTCCCACATCTAACAGACGCGCTCCAGCTGGGACGAAGCTAGCCACCAAGTCCAAGCGATTTGATAATTTTGTAAATTCCATGTGCTACTTTCTAAACTTTTATTCCACCCTTTAGTATACCATGTTATCACCATTAAAAAAAGGCGCGACGGCGCCTTGTCAAATTACTTCTAAATTCTTCTAGCTATATACAAAAGTTAAGAAATCTCTTATTCTTGGAGTAAAAATTTAGGTATTGAGTTTTCTGCAGTGAGTAAAGTGCATGAAACTTTTTTGTTTCATGCACTCGGGAGTTTTGAAACTTTAGGTTCAAAACTAAGTCATGGAACTTCTACGAAGTTCGCTGACGTCCGAACTCACCTAAGGAAAATCTCAATACAATTGAATTATCCAAATCAAGAATAATCATGCTTAAACATTAGTCGATTTCCTTATATTCTACTTCCAAGCCTCGTTGCACAGCTGGGCGATTGGCAATTTTCTCTGTCCAAGCTTGCAAATGCTTGTATTCCTTCACATCTAAGAAAAATCCTGCTCGGTCCCAGACCTTGTCTTGGGCTAGACGGCCATACCAGGACCAGATGGCGATATCTGCAATCGTATAGTCATCTCCTGCGATATAAGGTTTAGTCGCCAATTCTTTGTCAAGCAGGTCCAATTGGCGTTTAGCTTCCATGGCAAATCGGTTGATGGCATACTCAATTTTTTCAGGAGCGTAGTGGAAGAAATGGCCAAAACCTCCCCCTAAGAAAGGTGCAGCTCCTGTCTGCCAGAAGAGCCAGTTGAGCACTTCTGTCCGTTTAGCAGGATCTGTAGGAATCAATTTCCCAAATTTCTCTGCTAGATACAAGAGAATATTGGCTGATTCAAAGACCCGAATGGCTGGATCTCCTGATTGATCCAACATAGCTGGAATTTTTGAATTGGGATTGATGGCTACAAAGTCACTGCCAAATTGGTCCCCATCACCAATCTTGATGCGATAAGCGTCATAGCCTGCATCCATTCCCAACTCTTTCAATTCTTCCAGCATAATAGTCACCTTAATCCCATTAGGTGTTGGAAGGGTATAGAGTTGGAAAGGCTGGTCACCTTTTGGAAGGCTTTGTTCAAAACGGGCACCTGCTGTTGGTTGGTTCAAGCCACCCCAAGCTCCACCCATTTGACTTGGTGCTTCCCATACTTCTGGTAATTGATAGTCTGACATCTCTTTTCTCCTTTTTCTGAGTTACTACTAGCATATCAAATCCAGACGCTACTTTCAAAAATCTGCTACGATAGCTTTACTTGACTTTTCTTGGCAAAATGATAGTATAGAAAAAATATATTTTAAGGAGAAAAAATATGTCCACGATTGACTTTCATAGTTTGGCAAAGACAGAATTGCACTGCCACTTAGACGGTTCCTTGTCACTTCCGACTATTCGCCAATTGGCAGCCATGGCCAATATTGACCTTCCTACTAGCGATGAAGAACTCAAACACCATGTCACTGCACCTGCCCACTGTGAAAATCTCTTAGACTATTTGGAGGCCTTTGACTACATTCGCCCTCTCCTTCAAACCAAGGAAGCCTTGACTCTTGCTGCTTACGATGTGGCTAAGCAAGCTGCTCTGGAGAATGTCCTCTACCTCGAGGTTCGTTTTGCTCCAGAATTGTCCATGGACCAAGGGCTTACCGTCCCAGAAACTATCGATGCTGTCTGCGAAGGACTGCGCCAAGCCCAGGATGAATTTGGCATTGTTGCAAAAGCCCTGGTCTGTGGCATGCGCCAGTCCGATCAAGAACTCACCTCTCGCATCCTGGCAGAAGCCAACCAGGTCACTGATCAAGATTTTGTTGGTTTTGACTTCGCTGGAGATGAACACCACTATCCACCACAAGCCATTGACGCCCTCATCCAACAGGTCAAGAGCTACAATCGTCCTATGACCCTTCATGCGGGTGAATGCCACTGTCCAGCCAATGTCGCTCACTCCATAGCCTATGGGATCAAACGAAATGGCCATGTGACCTTACTCGCCTATGAACCAGAACTTCTAAAAGAGTTTGTGAAAAACGGGGTCACCGGTGAGCTCTGCTTGACCAGTAACCTTCAAACCAAGGCTGCTGCCACTGTGGAGGACTTCCCTTACCTCAAGATGAAGGAAGCACAAGCTCACATCAGTATCAACACCGATAACCGGACCGTCTCTGATACAGATTTGACCAAGGAGTACGCCCTCTACCATCAGCACTTCCAAACGACACCAGCTGACTTTTACCAGCATAATGTCGATGCCATCCAGGCTTCCTTTGCTAGCGAGGAGGAAAAACAAGAGCTCCTCACCAAACTAGAAAAAGCCTACGCAGACTATTTATAAACGAAAAAACTAGCACTTTATGAGTGCTAGTTTTTTTAATCTTTCCATAAATCCATGGCCTGTAAGAAATCATCTGAAACCGTGACATTTTCAGGCTGAAGAGCTTCCCGTTCTTGTTGCTTGATTTTTAATTGTGTCAAACTAGTAATGCCTTCACGTCGCCAATTGCGCAAGATGGCTTGAATATACTTCCAGTGAGGCTTGCCATTAAAGACAGCTTCTCTCAAGGCAGCCTTAACAATGTCTGGATCCGTTTGGTCCTGTTTGACTGTCTGTGTCAAATCTTCGATTTCAAATGGAGTCAATAAACGGCCCAACTCCTGCTCAAATGTTTTGACCAAATCAGCCAGTTCATTCTCTGCCTGCTTGCCTTGCCCACGCTGAGACGCCTCTGTCTTACTTTGAAGCAAGTCATCCAGGCGTTCGAGGGCAATAGTCGCATCAAAAAGAACTTCAATCTCTCCATCTAGCTCAATAGTCCGATATTGGAGCAAACCTTGGTTGGTCAGGCGAGACATGGACTGGTTCACTTCTGTGACAGACTTGCCAATCGCATCTGCAATTTGATTAGGTGTGAGGCTGGATTGGTTGGTCGTATTTTGCAAATAAAAGAACTGCCAAACCAGAAAATCCTCTGCGTCTTTAAATAAGTGTTGATAATGGAAAAGTAAGGCACTTGGTATGACCAAATTGCCCGACTTAAATGCTTGTGAATATGTCATACTACCCCTTTATAGGTAACCATAAAATGAAATATCTTTTTCCAACTCCTCCAAACGATAAGGAGTTTCTTGGTAAACTGCATAATTGATCCAATTACTAAAGAAGTTGGCTGCCGCTAAATTCCACCGCATCCGAGGGTCACGACTGCTGTCATCCTGATCATAATAATTCTTGGGAAGATCTGGATTCAAGCCTGCTTTCACATCCCGCTGGTATTCCTTGGCCAAGGTATCACGGTCATATTCCAAATGGCCAAAACTATAGACCTCTCGAAGGTCTGGGCTGGCCAGGATAGATAGTCCTACTTCACTGCCTTGAGCTAAGACTTGCAAGTTGCTCTTGTCTAGCACTTCTTTGAGGGGGACATCCGTATAACGTGAGTGAGGGGCCAAAAAAGCATCGTCAAAACCACGCATCAAACGGTTCTGTGGATTCAGGACGGTTTGCTCATAAATCCCAGATAGCTTGTCGCACAGAGCTACCTTTTCAATGCCGTAGCGGTAATAGAGACCAGCTTGGGCACCCCAACAAAGATGCAAGGTCGAAAAGACATGGCGTTTAGACCAATCAAAGACCTTTGTTAATTCTTCCCAGTAATCCACTTCCTCAAAGGCTAATTTCTCAACTGGAGCTCCAGTAATGATCAAGCCGTCATAATAGTTCTCTTTAATATCCTCGAAGGATTTGTAGAAGACTTCCATATGTTCTGCCGCTGTCGTCTTAGACTCATGGCTGGTCATATAGAGGAAATCCACATTGATCTGTAAGGGAGTATTGGCCAAGAGGCGTAACAGTTGAGTCTCAGTGGCTACCTTAGTTGGCATGAGATTCAAAATCAGAACATTCATCGGACGAATATCTTGGTGCGTTGCCCGAATATCATCCATGACAAAAATATTTTCTGAGCGAAGAATATCAACTGCTGGTAATTTCTTATCTAAGGTAATTGGCATAAAAAGCTCCCATCTTACAAGTTGTTACCTCTTATTATAAGACAGGAGCATATAGTTTTCAATTATGGTTTTTCTCTATCCAGATATAGTTCTAAACTATATTAGTAATGCATCAAGACTTTGTAGTCGTAATCTCCGATTGCTTCGCGGCCTTTGAGATCATCGAGCTCGATCAAGAAGGCACAACCTGCAACCACTCCACCGAGTTTTTCAATCATTTCGATGGTTGCTTTAACCGTACCACCTGTTGCCAAGAGGTCATCGACGATGAGAACGCGTTGACCTGGTTTGATAGCATCAGCGTGCATGGTCAAGGTATCCACACCGTATTCTTTTTCGTAGTCCGCTGAGATGACTTCACGTGGCAATTTACCAGGTTTACGAACAGGCGCAAAACCAATACCGAGCTCGAAAGCGACCGGACATCCAACGATGAAACCACGCGCTTCAGGGCCGACAATCATGTCGATTTTCTTATCGGTTGCGTATTGAACGATTTCACGAATCGCATAACTATAAGCATTGCCATCTGCCATTAAAGGGCTGATATCACGGAAGGTAATCCCTTCTTGTGGATAGTTTTCAATGCTTGCAATGTAATCTTTTAAATTCATGGTTAACTTTCTTTCATAAAAAATTTTTACATTCCATTATACCATGAATTCTACTAACTTGCATCATTTTTGCCAAATCATTTTCCCAAACACCTACAACGATAGTAAAAGGAAGAAAGGGCTGAGCCAAAGGAATAATTTCTTCTTGTTCATTGCATCGAATCCGTTAAATACTCATAAATTTCTTGCACAGATCCTAGGGCCATGAGTTCTTGGTCTTTGACCGTCTGCACCAAATCCTGATAGATGGAACTAGAGGCAATCTCCTTCTTCTCCGCATCCTTGTTGACAGTCATGATGCCATTTTCAATCTGGACAAAGCCTAATTCTTGGAAAATCTGGATCATCTTGATCAACAAAATCTGTGGAATCTTGAGGTAGTCAGATAGTTGGCCTAGCTTATGGCGGATATCAAACTCAGGGAACTGATATAGTGTCTTATAGAGTTTGGCATATTGATCCCGGCTACCGTAGCCAGTCAGATAATAGGCCTTGTCTAGTTGATTCTTAAAATAGACCGCTTGGAAGCTCTGTTCTTGGAAAAGGGCCTTCAAGTCAGCCAGGTCATCCGGTATGCGATCAATGACAATGGCGGCTGAATCTACTCTTCCTTCTAACTGACTAAAGAGCGGGATAGCTTGTGGGAGAGGAGCATTCTTTCCTCGGATATTGTAAAGTTGCACACCTTCTACACGGGCATCCACCACCATCAATTGCAGGGTGGTCTGTCCATTCCATTGATTGATGGCCAAGGATACTACCAACTCCAAATTTTTCGCTTGGGAGAATTCCAATTCCAAATGACCCTGACCAAAAGCCACCACATCAAAGCGGGCATTGCCTTTTTGAATCTTCAACTTGAGATGGTCATTTCCTGCTCCCATGGTCCGGCTAGACTCCACTTGGAAATCTCGAATGTAAAAGACGGGTTTCTTATGGTCCATCCCAAAAGGTGCTAGACGATCAAAGCTCTTCAAGGTATCCAAGGTCAGCTCTTCAAGATCCAACTCCTCATCTACAAAGAGAGTAGATTTAGCCGTCAGGTCAATCCCTTTTTCACGAATATAATCAGAAAAAATCTCGGTCAGGCGAGGAAGATTATCTACTTCCAACGTCATACCAGCTGCACCCGCATGGCCCCCAAAGGCGATAAAAAGATCACGATGGGGATCCAGGGCTTCAAAAATATGGACACTTTCGGGGCTTCGCGCACTGCCCTTGGCCTTGCCTTGGTCAATAGTCAAGACAATGATAGGCTGATGGAGCTCTTCTAGCAGTCGACCTGCCACGATTCCTAAGACACCAGGATTCCATCCTTCTTTGGCCAAGATTTGAACCGAAAGACTTGGATCAACCATAGCTTTGGCCTCATCATAGATGGCTTGCACAATCTCCTTGCGCTCTTCGTTCTTGGCTTGAATCATCAGCGCAATCTCTAGCGCTTCTTCGTCATCAAAGCCTGTCAAGAGCTCGATCGCTGGATTAGGGTCATCCAAGCGACCCAAGGCATTGAGACGAGGGGCAATCTGGAAACCAACCGTTTCTTCATTTACATCTTGAGGGGCGATGGAGGCCAACTTGAGCATTTCCTGAAGGCCGATCCGTTGGGTTTGACGAAGGACACCTAGGCCATACTTGACTAAGATGCGGTTTTCATCTGTCAAACTGACCATATCCGCAATGGTCCCAATGGCTACCAAATCTAGAAAATCTAGAGGCACCTCCTCTAGAAGGGCACAGGCCAACTTAAAGGCAACCCCACAGCCTGCTAGATGCTTGAAAGGGTAATCGGCATCTGGATGTTCCGGGTGAATAATGGCATAGGCATCTGGTAGGACTTCTGGCATGGCATGGTGGTCCGTCACAATGACATCTACTCCCATGCTTTGGGCCAAGTCAATGGCTTCGTGTCCAGCTACTCCATTGTCTACCGTGATGATGAGGGAAATCCCCTGCTGTTCGATAAAGTACTTGTAGACACTGGCATTGGGACCGTACCCATCTGTAAAGCGGTTGGGTAGATAGACTGCTACTTCCGCCCCCATCTGCTCCAAGGTTTCCTTCATGATAGAAGCGGCCGTCATCCCGTCTGCATCATAGTCTCCATAAACTAGGATTTGTTCATAGTCTTCAATAGCCTGGCGAATCCGATCCACTGCCTTGTCCATATCGTGAAGCAGGTAGGGATCATGGATATCTTCTAGCTGCGGTTCTAGAAAACGATCCAGCGCTTCTTCCGACTGGATCCCTCGTTCTCCCAGTAACTTGGCTGCGGATGCTTCTAATCCTCTCTTCTTTGCTTGCGCCAAAAACGTATCATCTGAAAAGGGCGCAGCAAACTGCCATTCATATTTTGACGTGATCATCTCGGTCCTTGTCTCCTGTTTTTCTTATCAGCATATTATAACATGAAAGCCAGGAATCAGGAAAATGAAAGAGCATATTTGGAAAGATTGGGAAGAGCAAATAGAAGATAACCCATTATAGTTTCCCCACTAACACACTGGAACCCCATTTCAAGTGTATCCATTAGAATCACTCTATCTCCGCTAAATTCATTTTACGAATGACTGACGCTCCCTATAAATAGTTTCTACTATATTTTTTTATTATTGAGATACAAATTACTTGACACTGCAAAGGATTGTAATATAATATAAGTGGCTTTAAATTATATGGTAACGGACTGATCGGTTTTTTCAGCCGTCTTGGTTTGAAATCCTTTACTTTATGGCCATTTGAGTTATTAATTCTGTGTGTGGAAAGGACAATCAGTTTTTTGTTTTAAGCTGTCACAGTCGACTTCCCCTTTTCTCTAGCTACAACGATGGTCTCTACCATTCACTCCTAGCAGAAAAACCGTCATAAACATCTAACCGACTCCTTGTCGGTATAGGGCTGGACACGCTTAAAATGTGTGGAAAAAAAGTGATGTACTTCCAAACCAGGAAAAAGGAATGGAGGAACAAGTGAAAACTTTCTATAAAAAATTATTCGCGTTTGTAGCAATGATTAGTGTAGTTGCTCTTGGTTTGTCAATCATCAAGCCAGTTTCTGCAGCAACTGTTACACCAACCATTACAAACCTCAAAGCAAATGCAAATGGTCAAAAGGTTACATTTTCTTTTGACTGGGACTTGACAGGAATTTCTGTTAAGGAAGGTGATACGTTTACTATCGACGCTCCAGAAGGTGTCAATATTACTGAAATCGCAACACAATCACTACAAGCAAACGGTGCTGAAGTGGCGACTGTTTCAATGACAGGTAAAAAGATTACTTTTACTTTCAAAAAAGCAATCGAATCAATGAACCAAAACGTAAAAGGTGGATTCTCATACAAAGCGGAATGGGATAACACTCCAGGAAACCCTGGCAACAAAACAGCTACTTCAAAAGTAGGTTCTGAATCAGTGGTAATCACTCGTCCTGATGGACCTGGCATATTTGAATCTGTGATCAATAAATATAACCTTACTGGGGACTATGTTACTAAGCAATTCAAATTAGATGCATCTGAAAACTATGCATGGATGAATGTTGGAGATGACTACTATCTTACAAAATGGTTCATCCGTATCAATGGAGATGGCAAAAAACAAGCCATCACTAACCCAGTTGTTACTGACCGTATCCAAGCTCCAGCGGTAGATTACTCTAAAATCACTTTTGCTCCAGCTGCGAACCATGCAGCAAGTGAATTCTTCGTGGGAACTTACTTAAAACCATCATTCACATTAAGAAAAGGTGGACAAGTAGTTGCTTCAGGTTGGGATTTCTGGAAACATGTTAAGTTCGATGCAGATGGCAACGGATTTACTGTGAATTTATCAGATGTAAGTGATGTGTTCAAAACAGCTACAGACGAAGAATTAATCGTTGAATACCAAACATTAATTCCTAAGACTACAATTCGTGTAGACAACAACGCTACATTGAAAGCTGACGAAATTACAACTCCACAAGAAGATCCAGCATTCTGGAATAACACAGAATTGAATTTCTGGGTAACTGGTGACACAACTGTTACAGTTCAAAAAGAATGGGTTGGAGATAGCGAAGCAGACCGTAAAGATATCACTGTTCAATTGTATGCCGACGGCCAAGCTTTAGAAGGAATGACACAAACTCTTACAAAAGCTTCTGGTTGGCAAGCAGCATTTACGAATTTGCCAGGTATCAAAGACGGTAAGAAGATTGAGTACTCAGTAGTGGAAACAAACACACCTGAAGGTTACACTTCAAAAGTCGAAAAAATTGATGATGCTAACGTGATTAAGGTTATTAACACATCAAACAAACCAACTACAACAACCACTACTACGACTACTACAACCACTACAACTACAACTGAAGAGTCAACTACTTCAACTACTACAACTACTGAAGAACCGACTACTACAACTACTACAACTACTGAAGAACCGACTACTTCAACTACTACAACTACTGAAGAGCCAACTACTTCAACCACTACAACAACTGGAGAGCCTTCGACTACAGTAACTACTACACCTGAAACTCCTGCTACATCTGTTTCTACAGAGGAGCCTTCAACAACAACTACTACAACTACAACTGAAGACAAAGGTACAACAACAACTACTACAACTGCAACTGAAGACAAAGGTACAACAACAACTACTACAACTACAACTGAAGACAAAGGCACAACAACTACAACTGAAGACAAAGGCACAACAACTACAACTGAAGACAAAGGCACAACAACTACAACTAAAGAACCTAAGACAAGTAAATCTACTGAAGATAGTACTACTACAACACCTGAAAATCCAACCGGACCAAACGGTAATGGTGGCGGACGTAAGAAACTTCTTCCAAGCACAGGTGAAGTTGTCGCAACAGGTCTTGTTCTTACAGGAGTATTGATCTTGGCTGGTGCCGTTGTCTTGAAACGTAAAATGACTGATAACTAATTCAGTTCAGATAACTACTATTAGCTTGCACTAGCTCCACCTCCTAGTCACTAATAGCCAGAGAGAGAATCACATTCTCTCTCTTTTTTGTTGCTTAAAAAGAATTTTATTACTAGCTAGTTGTTTCTACCGCTCTAGTTGCTACAGAAAAAGACTTCCTCACGGAAGTCCATTATTTCATATTGATCATGCCCGTACAGGCTTGCTCTGAAAGTTCAACAAAGCCCAGGGATTGGTAAAAGACAAGATTTTTCTCGCTCCGTTCAGTGACGAGGAGCCGTTGATAGACATGGGGGAAGGTCGCTAAAGCCTCTTCTAAGAGTTTTGTTCCAATCCCTTGGTGCTGGTGATCTGGTCGCACCAAGAGATCCTGCACCAAAAGGACGGAGTGACCGTCTCCTACTAGGCGGATATAAGCGACGAGCTCCTCCTTATGATAGACGGCTAATTGCCAAAGGCTGGCTTTAACAGCTTCTTCTAGCATGGTTGGATTGTTGGTATAATTGGTCCAGCCGACCGAGCTGTAGAGTGCGAGTAGGTCTGTCATCGCTGGAATTTCTTTTTTGTAAACGAACATCTTACCTCCTTTTTAAGGTATAGTGCTGGAAGAAGGAGATCTCCCGATATGGGGACTCTTGGCAAACAGCCAGCTCCATTTCAAGCATGGACTCTCGCCAGCCTTCTTGGCCTTTGAAGCGATTATCTTGCAAGCCATAAAAGACTCGAATTCCTTGGTAGTCTTTCACTTCAAGAGCTAGGTCTTCTACTGCCGCATCCAGATCATAGGCCTGAGCCAGGCCCATGGAGTGGGTTTCTAGGTCCTGACCTGCTAAGAGAGCAAGCGCCTTCCGAGTATCGTTTTCAAAGACCACTGTCTGCAAGACGCGACCAACCTCATTGTGCTTGACGATGGAGAGCATCCCTCCTAGTTTCAGGAGACGGGTAAATTCCTCAAGAACCAGCTTGCGATCCTCTACATACTCCAAGACATTGTGGCAGAGGATGACATCAAAGCTAGCATCTTCAAGGCTTGCTAACTGGTCCAGACTTCCGACGAGTTGCTCGTAGGGATGATTCTGGACCCGCAAGGCCACCATTTCCTGATTAGGCTCCACAGCAAGGACTTGGTTTTCTTTCGCTAGGTGGTTAGCCACAAGACCGAAGCCACTGCCAAAATCAAGCACCCGCTTGCCTTTGATGTCCTTTAATTGCTCAAAAAGGATATCATAATAGATCTGTCCCCAGGGTTGCTGGAGATTTTCTAAGTAGGCTTGAATATTTGCGGCCATCTGGCTCCTCCTATTTATAGTTAAACATCTTGCTGGCTAGCTTGTCCGAGATGCGTGGAAAAAGGGTATAGAGCTTATGGGTCAGGTTCAAGAGCCAAGGAAGATTGAGCTCGCGTTTTGGTTTTCCAAAATTCTTCACAATCTTCTTAGCCACAAAGCCTGGCTCCAAAATATAACGGTCCACAGCTTTAACATAGGTCCCGTCTGGATCTGCCTGGTCAAAGAAAGTGGTTCGAATTGGACCCGGATTGACCGTCGTCACATGGACACCAAAAGGCATGAGTTCCAAGCGTAGGGCATTGGAAAAGCCAATGGCCGCAAACTTGGTCGCCGAATAGAGGCTGGATTTAGCAGTTGCAACTAAGCCCGCCATGCTGACGATGTTGACGATATGCCCCTTGCCTGCTTCCTTCATGTGCGCGCCTATCAAGCGCGAAAGGTTCATCAGGGCAAAGGTATTAACTTCAAACATGGCATGAATCTGCTCATTAGTAATCTGGTCAAACTCTTCAAAGATTCCATAGCCAGCATTATTAACCAGGACATCAATCTTTCCATAGCGCTGAATCAGCTCTTCGACAAGCTTTTGGACAGTTGAGGAATCTGTGATATCAAGTCCAATACATTCGGCCTGAGGATGGCCGGCATAGAGGTCTTCCAGTTTTTCTTGATTTCTCCCTAAGAGGATCAAGCGGTCTTCAGGGAGGAGTTTGACCATTCCCTGAGCTAGGCCTCCACTCGCTCCTGTGATGATGATGGTTCGCATCTTAGATCTCCACTTCTTCTAGGTCCTTGACCACATGGACCTTGTCAAAAATAGTCGCAGCATCCTTGCGCAATTGGCTGACGTCCTTGGAGAGGAAGCGGGCGCTGATATGGTTGAGAAGTAGGCGTTTGGCCCCTGCTTCACGCGCCACTTCTGCCGCCTGCATATTGGTCGAGTGCCCGTGCTTACGAGCAATCTTCTCATCGCCCTTGCCATAGGTGGACTCATGGACGAGGACATCGGCATTGACCGCCAGTCTGACGCTGGCATTGGTCTTTCGTGTATCGCCTAGGATGGTGATGACCTTACCGGGTCGAGGGGCTGAGATATAGTCCGCAGCAATGATCTGGGTGCCATCTTCTAATGTAACGTCCTGTCCATTTTTAACCTGGCCAAAGAGCGGTCCAAATGGAACCCCTGCCGCTTTGAGCTTGTCTGCGTCGAGCGTTCCTTCCAGGTCTTTCTGCATGATGCGGTAGCCCACACAGAAGATGGTATGGTCCAAGGCCTCGGCATAGACTGTGAATTTGTCTGTCTCCATGATTTTCCCAAGTGAACCTTCATCAAACTCATGAAAATGGATCTGGTATGGGAGACGAGAGCCAGAAACCCGAAGACTAGTCAAGACAAAAGACTTGATCCCAACTGGGCCATAAATCTCTAGATCGGTCTGCTCTTCATTGGCCTGAAAAGCTCGGCTAGAGAGGAAACCTGGCAAGCCAAAAATATGATCCCCGTGAAGATGGGTGATAAAAATCTTGCTAACCTTTCGAGGACGGATGCTCGTTTCTAAGATTCGGTTCTGCGTCCCTTCCCCACAGTCAAAGAGCCAGACTTCATTAATTTCATCCAGGAGTTTGAGGGCTAGACTAGAGACATTACGAGATTTGGACGGTTGTCCCGCACCTGTTCCTAAAAATTGAATTTCCATTGTATACTTTCTAACTAATATAGATCATAGCGGTCCGATTCTTCGATCGAACAGCGATTTTCCCAGGGTAGGCAGCGGCTAATTGAACCAATTCGTCCTGGTTGTAACCAGATAGATGTATGGTCCCATCTGCCAGCTCTTCGAGATTCGACAAAGCTGACAATTCCTTGGTCTCGACTATCTCTTGTTCCCTAACAAGGCGCATCAAGATCAAGCCTTCCTCTTCATAGACGAGGTAGTGAGGAAAGATTTGCGCGATCTCAAACAAGAGGTCCATGCTGATGGCTTCTGCTTGCTGAGCAAATACTTGAGCCAGTCCCTTCTCTCGGTAGCAAAAACCATAGGCCTTACCCGAAAGATTGAGACGGACAAAGGGTTTCTCCTCCTCAAAGCTGGGATGTGTCTGATAGAGAGCAAAGGCCTCAGTGACTTGTTCATAGTAGTCAGTTGCAGCTTCTGGGCTCTTTTTTTGGTAGAGCTCAGCGAAGTAGGCATTGATCACACTCGGTGGTGGTGTAATAAACTGGAGCTTCTGCTCCTCTGTCAATCCCGCCAAGATCCGATCTAAATAGACCTTATCTAGACTGGTATAGCCTCCATAGCTGAGGGCGAGGTTAAGATAATCCATGATGATAAAACTCCTCTAGTCTCCATGCATTTTTAGGTGCGATGTACCCTGTTAAGACCTCGCCAGTCTCCTCATAGGAACGCTCGGTCAAAATGACCATTGTCTCCAACTCATGGATCCGGTAGGCTTGCTCAAAAGGTACTTGAATCGTAAAGGGCTGGAAGAGCTCTTGCATCTTTTTAAGTAGAATGTCCTGAAGTTTAGTTCGACTATCGGGATCCTTAGCTGAAACCAGGCGGTAAGGTGTCTGTGTCGGGGTAAAGTCGTCGACCTTATCTGCCTTGTTGTAGAGGGTCAAGCGTGGAATATCCAGCATCTCCAAATCTTTCATAATCTGAAGGACTGTCTTTTCATGCTCTTCATGGTTGGGATCAGAGGCATCGATGACATGGACCAAGAGATCCACATTCTTACTTTCTTCTAGGGTTGACTTAAAGCTGGTCACTAGCTCTGTCGGCAAGTCCTGAATAAAGCCAACCGTATCTGTCAGGGTTACTTGTAAATTGCCTGTTAGATGAATACTCTTGGTTGTAGCATCCAAGGTCGCAAAGAGTTCATCTGCTTCGTACTGGGTCTTACTGGTCAAGGCATTCATAATGGTTGACTTTCCTGCATTGGTGTAGCCAATCAAGCCAATCTTAAAAACAGAAGATTCCAGACGTTTTTCTCGAACCACTTCTCGGTTCTTCTCGACTACCTTGAGTTGACGCTCAATATCGGTGATTTGATTGCGGACACTCCGGCGGTTTAACTCCAGCTGACTTTCCCCTGGACCACGGGAACCAATCCCTCCAGCCTGCCGGCTGAGCATGATTCCTTGACCCACCAAACGAGGCAAGAGGTACTTGAGTTGGGCCAGATGAACCTGGAGCTTGCCTTCATGGCTCCGAGCCCGCATAGCAAAGATATCCAAGATGAGTTGCATCCGATCGATAACCTTTACACCCAAAATTTCTTCTAAATTTACATTTTGTCGTGGGGTCAAACGGTTGTTAACGACAACTGTCGAAACCTCATCTGCATCGACCATTTGGGCAATTTCTTCTAGCTTTCCAGAGCCGACGAAGGTCTTACTGTCGTACTTCTCTCTCTTCTGAGTGTAGACACCGACTACTTCAGCTCCGGCTGTCTTGGCTAGACTGGCCAACTCCTCCATGGACATGTCAAAGTTTTCCATGCCTTGGAGTTCGACCCCGACAATGAGGACCCGCTCCTGTTTTTTCTCAGTTTCTATCATCTAAAAATCTTTCTATATCTTGAAGAACCCGCTCCTTGAAGCCTTCTTCTCCTATCTGGTAAAAATGGACCGTCATCCGATTGCGGAACCAGGTCAACTGGCGCTTGGCAAAGCGGCGCGTGTTTTGCTTGAGCTGCTCTAGGGCCTCTTCTAAACTTTGCTCCCCCTTAAAATAAGGGAAGAGCTCCTTGTAGCCAATCCCCTTAGCCGCCTGAACCTCAGGATGGTTATCATAGAGCCATTTAGCTTCTTCTAACAAGCCTTGTTCAACCATGAGATCCACCCGTCGGTTAATGCGGTCATATAAGGCTTGGCGATCATCGTCTAGACAGATCATATAGGTCTCATAGGCTGGAGCTTGATTTTCCAAGTCCTGACCGAAATGGGCGATCTCCAAAGCCCGCATGGCCCGTCTACGATTGATCTGCGGAATCTCCATTCCTTCTTTCGCTACTTGCTTAAACAGTTCTTCGTCCGTAAGAGGAGACAATGACTCCCGATAGGCTAGTATATCTTTGTGGGCAACGTCCCCTCCTAGATGATAACCTTCTAGGAGACTTTGGACATAGAGACCGGTCCCTCCAGCAATAATGGGGAGATGGCCCCGTTCTTGAATCTCCTCGATGGCTTGGCTGGCTTCTTTGACAAAATCATAAGCCGAGTAGGTCTCTGTCACCTCACGGACATCGATCAGATGGTGGGGAGCCGCCGCCTGCTCTTCTGGACTAGCCTTGGCCGTTCCAATATCTAGTGTGCGGTAGACTTGCTGACTGTCTCCACTGATGACCTCGCCCTGAAAGCGCTGGGCCACCTCGATAGCGAGGGCTGTTTTTCCAACAGCGGTCGGTCCCACTATCACAATTATCTTGTTTTTCATCGTTTTTCCTTGCAAAAATCGCATTTTTTCGTTACCATATATTATAACATAAAAATTTAAAGTTCTAAAAAGGAGAAATTCTCATGGCTAAAGGATTTGGTAAAGGTTTTGTTACTGGTGTTGCTGGTACTGTCGCTGCAGTTGCAGGAGCAGTTTACACTTTCAAGAAGAAAGTCATCGAGCCAGAAGAACAAAAAGCAGCTTTCATCGAAGAAAATCGTAAAAAAGCAGCACGCCGTCGTGTATCACACTAATCAATCAAAAAAACTCCGGGAAACCGGAGTTTTTTTGTGTTCTTATCGTTCTTTTAACATTTTGGTCGCAAGGTCTAGCATCTCCACTGCCTTTTGGTAATGCTCGTCCAACAAATCGTAGACGGCATCTTCGGATAAGACACCACAGTAGACCTCTTCAGGAAAGTCTGGCTGATTAGACAGTTCGACATCGTCCATATAGACCTGGCTAGTGTAGTAATCGCGAAGAGCGATATAGCTAGACTGGCCTGCTTCTACTCGTCGCAAACATGCTTCAAGCTCTTCGATTAAACCTTGGTAGGCGTTGAGATGGCCTTCCATCTCTTGGATTCGTTCGATAGGAGTCATGATTAATCCTTTCTATCTGCTAGAGAAACGACTTGTAATTGCTCGCCTCCTAGTAAGATTAAATACGATTCGATGCAGTCTATACCATACGAGCGACGGAGGGCTTCTGCGTAGAGTTCCAGTTGGGCTCTGTAGCGATCTAGTAAATCCTGAGGGTTGCGGTAACGGTCTGTCTTGTAGTCAAAGAGAAGAATCCGGTCTTCTAGAAGCAGGTAGCCGTCCAAGATCCCCCGGACTACAAAGTCCTGACCACTAGCTGGATCCGTCTTGAGCATGGCAAATGGGGCTTCGCGATGAACTTTGCCTGACTCCTTGAGCAAGAGTTGGCCCAAGTCAGTCTGGAAGAAGGCTAAGATCTTCTTGAGGTCGATTCGCTCCTTGACAGCTGGGCTGGCATTGACCTCTTGGAGAACCATTGTTAAGCTCTCCATCGTTGGAACTGTCGTCAATGGAATTCGTTGCATCAGTTCATGCAGAGCACTACCGACTGCTGCCCCTGTCACAGCTTCTTCCTTGCCAAAGTTTGGAAACTCAAAGCTTGGTAAGGCGACGTCCGCTTTTTCCATGAGATCCACTCCTTCGATATCTTGGATGGGTTCATAGAATTTTTTGATTTGACTTGGGGTCCGCACACTAGGCAGTTGGATAGCTGCTTGGTACTGGGTGTTGAGCCGGTCCACAGATTCTAAGACATCCAGGGCACGGCGAATCTCTTCTGATTGGCGGTTGTCCTTCAGGTCATCGACTGGGAGGGACGTCTTCAACTCCAAGTGACCGATTTGCTCGGGCGTCAAGTCTTGGTCGGTCACAAAATGAGTCTGATAGGCTAAGTGTTGCTGGGCAAAGACTGCCTGAATGGCATAGAGCCAGTCTTGGAAACAATTGATCTCCTTGCGAAGAGCTGGGCTCAAGCGTCCATTGACACTGGCTCCCCATTTTCTCTCTTCCAGCTTATCCTGCCGGCCCTTACCGACAAGATAGAGCTTGCGCTCCGCCCGGGTCATAGCGACATAGAGGAGGCGCATCTGCTCCGACAAGGCTGCCAGACGAATTTCCTCGACATTTCGCTGGTAAGGCAGGGTCTCAATGACCAATCGAACCGCCTCAGGAAGTCCCTCTTGATCAGACTCGACAGGAAGATTCGCAATATACTTGATGCCCACCCCATTTTTCCGACTGATAACGGCATTAGTAGACAGTTCCTTGCCGACAAACTTTTTATCGGTGTTGAGGATAAAGACGTAGGGGAACTCAAGTCCCTTGCTCTTATGGATGGTCATGAGTTGGACAGCATCCTTAGGAACTGCCTGGGCAACATTGGCCAAGTCGTGCTGGTTTTCCAAGATCTTATCAATCATGGAGATAAAGCGAGGCAAACCCTTAAAACTAGAACTTTCAAAGTCATTTGCCCGAAGGGTCAAGGCATAGAGATTGGCCTGCCGTTGGGCACCATTTGGCAGGGCACCCACATAATCATAGTAGTGGCGATCCTGGTAAATCTTCCAAAGCAGGTCATAGAGAGAATGCGTCTGGGCATAGTCACGCCAGGCATCCAGTGTCTCCATAAAGCGAGTGAGTTTCTCTCTTAAGCTTGAATCGATCAACTGAGGAGCACTTCCAGTCTGGTCTAAAGCATGTTGCAATTTCTCATAGAGATTTTCTGCTTTCTTGCCTTCAACTCCCTGTAAAGCTAAGCGAGCTAACTGGTCCTCGTCAAATTCAAACATGGCTGATTTCATGAGAGCCACCAAGGGATAGTCCTGTAAGGGATTGTTAATGGTCCGGAGGGTATCCAAGAGGACCATGACCTCAACAGACTGGAGGTAGTTTTCCTCTCCCCCGTCCGCAACGATAGGAATTTGATAGGCTTCAAAAGCTGAAAGCACCTTGTCGTTACGGGTCCGAGAAGCCGTCAAAAGCGTAATATCTTTGAAGTTTACCCCTTCTTCATTGTGGAGGCGGATGATCTCCTTGATGACCAAAAGGACTTCACCTGAGGATAGGCTATCCCCTTCTTGCTCCTCTTCTTCACTTGTTTCAGCTACGTCCTGACTGCCATCATAGAGCAGGAACTCCGTCTCATAAGCTGGCGTCGGCTCTTTCTTCTCCGGATTTCCCGCTATCAAGCGGTGGCTCTGGTCATAGAGGATCTCTCCAACTTCCTCATCCATTAGACGTTCAAAGACATGGTTGGTCGCTTCTAAGACCTCTAAATGGCTCCGGAAATTCTCCTTGAGCAGGATCAATTTGCCATCTGCCCCTTCTTCTTGGTAGGCCTTAAACTTGTCATTAAAAATCTGAGGATCAGCCTGACGGAAGCGGTAGATAGACTGCTTGATATCTCCCACCATGAAGCGGTTGTGGCCATTAGACAGGAGCTCCAACATCCGCTCTTGAGTGTGGTTGGTATCTTGGTACTCATCGACCATGACCTCGTGGTAGCGCTCCTGATAGAGACTGCGGATATGAGGAAATTCTTCAAGAATCTGGATGGCAAAATGGCTGATGTCGCCAAATTCAAAGGCGTTTTCCTGCTTCTTGCGCTCCAAATAGGCAATCGTGAAAGCTTGGACAAAATCCCTGAGCAAGACTAGCAAAGGCAAGGGTTCATCCTTGAAGCGAATCTGATAGGTTAGTTGGTAGTGCTGGGAAGCTGATGCCCGCAAGGCTTCGATGCGTTCTTTGCGTTCGTCATTAAAGGCAGTCGCTAGCTCTTTCAAGTCTTCTTTTCGTGTCGTGATGGTCAGACTTCGTCCTCCGCTGGCACGGGAGATCAAGACCACCCACTCCAAGACCTCAAAAATCGCTTCCTGGCTGGATTTCTCATTAAGACGAGCAATCAAGTCTTGAATAGCGGTGACATTTTCTTGGTACTTGGCCCCTGAAAATGCTTGTCCTTCATTAGCCAGATGGAAGGTAAAGAAAGATTCTAATTCAAAGAGTTGCTCTTTTACCTCTTGGGCTAACTGATCCAAGGCTTCATCATAGTCCAGATCCTGATAACCTTTGAGGAAGGACTCCTCCAACCACGCGAGAGGATCCGTAGTGGATTGCAAGAAGTCTACTAGGGCGTAGACCTGATCCTTAAAACCTGCTAGCGACTTGCCCTTTCCTGTAAAGTTCTTAACCAAGCGACTAAAGAGGCGTTCAGGCCCTTGCTCCTCATAAAACTGCTCAAAGACTTGCTCGAAGCAGTCATTCTTGAGTAAGGACTGCTCACTTGCACTTTGGAGGATACGGAAGGTCGGCGAGAGGCCTAATAAATAGCCATATTTGGAGACCAGCCGCTGCGTGAAGGCATCCATGGTCCCGATATCACTAGTTGGTAATTCTGCAATTTGCTGGGCCAGGTGGTACTTGAGCTCCTCGTCCTTGGTAGCCTTGAGGCTTTTCTCCAATTCCTTTTCCAAGCGTTCCTTGAGCTCGGTCGCTGCCTTGACCGTAAAGGTTGAGATAAACAATTGCTGGACGGAAATCCCTCGGTGCAATTGATCCAGGATCCGTTGGACCATGACAAAGGTCTTCCCAGAACCGGCCGAAGCTGAGACTAGGATATTGGTTCCTAACGAATAGATGGCTTCTATCTGCTCAGGGGTTCGTTTTTGTTCCTTGTCAGACTGGGCCTCCTGGATTTGGAGGTCTTGAATCTGAGCGGGACTTAGAAATTCAATTGGTTTCATTGATTCAATTCCTCCCTCATTTTTTCTATCCAGGCCTGACGGAGCTTGTCACCGACTGGGCGTTTATCATACTGACTTGGGTCCAATTTCTCCAAGAAGCGAGCTTGTCCTAGATGAAGATTGGCTTCAAATCCCGTAATTGATTTATATTGTTCTACATACGGAGCGATGCTTCGACCATTTTCAGTATAAGGGTTGATAGCAAAGTCTCCCGACAAGATGCCCTCGGCTGCTTGTTGATAGAGATGGGCATTGTAGAGCAAGAGCAGATCTAGCTCCTCTTGTCTCAGCAACATGGCCTTGTTTTTCTCATAGCTCTCCCCTAGTTGGTTAGCTTGGTCTGCCAAGAAAAGCCCCTTGTATTGTTGGGATTTTAGAACCGCTTGGACAGCATCATCAACCGCCTTGGTATCCTTGAGAGGCACCAAAGGATCTGTCATCTGCAAGTACATGGCTCCAAAAATCCCCTTGTCAGGATCAAAAGACTTAAAGTCTTTGATAGCAGACAGATAGGTTGGCAACTGGGAGTTGAGTCCATTAAAGAACTTCTCAAAATTAAACTTAGTCTCGCTAGACTTGTAGTCCACCACTCCCAAGGCTCCTGTATTAGAGAGACGGTCAATCCGATCGACCTTGCCCTTGACCAAGAGCGGACGACCATCCTCAAGGGTTAAGAAGGGACGATCTTCTCGGCCAAAGAGAGCTTCTTCTCCAATGGTTTCGATGCTGTCATTGTGAGCGAGAACACGACCAGTCGCCCGAGCTGTATCCAGGAGCAATTCTTTTGAAAAAGCAGCCGTAGCATTCTCCTGATAAAGGAGGGCAAACTCTGTCTCCTGGCTGGTTTCGCGAATGGCCTTGTTCAAGCGCTCATCAAAATTCCCTTCTGAAGGATCTTTCAGCACTCGTTCAAAAATTCGGTGCAAGAAATTCCCATGGCTTCTAGCGTCTGGGCGCAAATGCCACTCCTCCTGCAAGCCCAAGACATAGTGGAGATAATAGCTGTATTGGTTTTGATAGTAGGTGTTGAGAGCTGAAGCAGATAAAGACAGGGCCTGCCCTTTTGGATAAAGGACTGCCAGCGTCTCATCCTCTAAGACCTTGGTCGTCAAGCTTTGACTGATTTGCGGAATGTGCATGCCTTCTGACGCTAATTTCTTCCGAAGGACACGAATAGCAACTGCCCAGAAAGTCGCTTCTTCCTTGCTCAACTCCTGGTCAATTTCTCCCTGGTGCAATTCAATCAGTCGGGCTAAGAGAGCCTGGTAAGACCCCATATCTTCACTAGAGGCCCTTGCCTTCTTCTGAATGACGGATAGAGCAAGCGGTTCCTTGGTCAGCTCAAGCAAGTAAGGCGACATCTTGTCATCCACTTCATTGACTAAAATAGGACTGGACAATACTAACTGTTTGGTGGCTGCATTGAAGAGAGACAGGGCGACGAAACGATTCTTCCGTAAGTTGTCCTGACTGGCAATTTGGAGATTAGCCTGTTCCCCAGAAGCTTGGTTCAAGACCTGACGCTCCTCATCTGTCAGTAAGGATTGGTCCTTGGCAATCTTAGGGAAGTGCTCCTGGGTCAAGCCAATGGCATAGACATAAGGAGCTGATAGAGGTTCAATCAAATCATAGGACTGAACAGTCACCACATCTACAGTCGCTGGGACCGTCCGATAGCTTGCCAACAAAAGCCCTGACAAGAGGATGCTAAGGAAATCATCCAAGGTCACCTTGAGTTGATCAAAGACCTGGGCAAATTGTTCTAGCACATGGCTAAAGGACTTCCAGACCTGGTCATAGCGTTCCATCTCCTGCTCAGAGCCACGACTGGCTAAGGTTTGCATGTTTTGCATCAACTGGGCATCTTGACAAAACTGGGCAAACTTCTTCAGAAGTCCCTGGCTGGTCTGACTCTTGGTCTTGTAAAAGTCCTGCAGAGGATCGATGACTTGCTGGCGAATCTGATTGAGACGCTCTAGGTCAAATTTGTCCTGGTGGTTGGCTGTAAAGTCACGAGAAAAGGCAGCCAGACCCTTGATCTCTGCAAAGCGAACATATTGTTCGAAATGGTCAATATCCTCTCGTGTCAGCATCCCATAGAGCCCCGTCTTCATGAGATTGACCACATCTTCGGTCAAAAACCGATATCGACGAAGGCGATCCAAGGATTCTACCCATTGGACCAGGGGATGTTGGGCCATGGATTCACTCTTTCCAAGATAGAAAGGAATCTGGTACTGGTCAAAGATGGTCTTGAGCTGGAGTTGATAAGCATCTACATCCCCCAAAAGCACCCGAATATCCTTGTAACGCGCTCCCTCATACAGGCGTTGGCGAATGGATCGGGCTACAGCCTCTAGTTCTTCCTTTTGATGGTTGCAGGTCCAAATCTCTACCGCTTCTCTGTCTTGGTCAGACAGCTTACCCTCTACCTCCGTAAAGTCATAGCGCGCTTCCAAGATCCGCGTCATCCGGCTAAAGGCATCTTCTTTTCCTTGACCGACGTAGCTTGGCGTGACCTGGTAAGCTCTGGCCAAGTCTAGCAGGAAGTCCACACTGGCCTGGTAGAGGTTCCCCTCACGAAAGGTCGAGCGATAGGCTTTCTCACTGGCGTAAGCCCCAATAATGATCTCGACGCCCTTGTCATGTAGTAAATGAACCAGGTAGTCCTCCTCGGCTGAGAAACGGGTAAAGCCGTCAATCACTAGAGCCACATCTTTTAACTCCTCATCCAAATCTCCCTTGATAAGGTGAGAGGCAAAACGAGCCAACTTAGACTCAGACTCAAAAGCACCTGCAACTAATTGCTCTTGAACAGACTTCAAGATATGGACCAGATCTTCTCTCTTCTCCTGATCCGGCAAGGCATCCAAGTCTGACGGAGTCATCTGGGCCGTCTGCAACTCATGAAAGAGCTGGATCAATTGTTGGATAAACTGGGGATCCTTTTTGAGACGGGCATAGACCTTGAGCTCTTCATCCGGCATCTGAGAAAGCACCTTAAAAAAGAGCATACCGAGACCGATATCATCGAGTGCTTGTTGCTGATGGCTTTCATTGAGTGTAAAATAGCGTGCCATCTGAGCAAAGCGCGTAATGGTGATGGCAAAAGAAGCCTTCTGGTCTAGGAGTTGCAAGACTTTGCGCTCCTTCTCAAAAGATAGAGAGTTGGGCGCGATATAAAAGACCCGCTTCCCTTCTTCAACCAAGCGATTGGCTTCATCTACCAAAACCTGGGTTAAAGGCGTTCGAATATCTGTATAGACTAATTTCATAATGTGCTGATTCCTGTAAAATGATAGTTCTATTATACCATCTTTGTGCCTTTTCTACAGGGATATTCCCATCATTCAGTAGATTCAAAGCAGTTAAAAAAACCAGACAAAATGTCTAGTTTTAATGTAGATTAACTATTTTTTCATAAAATGGTTAGATAATTTTTTAAAGTCTTTATATATTTTTGAGTCATTTAAACAGAACTAAAACTTTCCGCCGTGAAAAAAGTTCCTGAAACGCAATTGTTTCAGGAACTCGGAATTATTGAGACCTTAGGCTCAATAATTAGTCATGGAACTTCTACGAAGTTCGCTGACGTCCGTACTCACCTTAGGATAGTTTTTAAGAAGACTTTATCTTAAATATGAAACCAGACAAAATGTCCAGTTTTTCAACCATGTTATTAAGTTCCCCAGTTGATTAAAAGATAGAGTATGCTAGAGCCAAACATATCGGCCAAAGCATGCATGAGGAAAAATGGCAAGAGGTTTTTGATCACCTTCTTGTAGAGAACATAGTAGAAGAGTCCATAGATAACTCCGATGACCACTGCCCAAAGCAAACCTTGGTAGGTATGGAAGGAGATCCGAATCAAGATCGAATAAGCTAGCGCCCACCACTTGTACTTCTGATTAACAGATGTCATGACTCCTAAGAAGAAGAACTCTTCATAGAAGCCATTGAGAAAGGCATAAGCAATTGCCATGGGACTAAGCGCTAAGAACTTGTGGATAATCTGCATGGGATCGATATAAGCGAGGAGATTGATATTGAAGTAATCATACTCTCCACTCACCGTTGTCACGATATCCCCAAACAGACCAACGATGGCAAAAATAAAGGGTACCCAAAAGAAGACGGACTATTTAAAACGGATAGGAAGCTGTTTAAAATCAAAATTACGTAGAAGCAAGTAGGTCAAAGCAAGGGCTAATAAGATGATTTGCAAGGTGAAGTTGCTAGAGTATGCTGCGCCATCCGTAGCTGTATTGGCTGTCGTTTCAGTAGTCGCGGTAACGGTTTGAGCAACTGGTTGAAGACTGGCAAGGAAGAGTTCTGTAGACCATACAATAAACTGCCCAAACATGATAACAGTTACTATCGCGATATCATACCATTTGAGCTCTTTTAAAGGCTTTTCAGGTCGTATCAACTTTAAAATTTTCATCTTTCATCCTTCTATTCCCACAAGTGAAGTATTTCTAATGATTCTACTATATAAGAAATAGCTTAAAATAACTTTAATTCTTAATTAGTAATAAAATGGTATCGATAAAGAGGCTGGGACAAAAATCCTAGCCTCTTAATTGTCTTTGGATTGTCGAGCAAGACGCAGTGGTTGAGTGGGCTCTACTACGCTGATTTCATCAGCTTTTACAGTCCTACTCAACTGTGCGGAGGTGGGACGACGAAATCGAATTCTAACGAATGACCGATTTCTGTCCCACTCTCTCTTAGTTCGATTCCTCTAAGAGGTCTTGGATTCTATCCAGATACTGGTTGTCGGTCACCGCCATCACGCGCACGCCTTCTGGCCAGATAAAATCGGGACTAATCTGAATCTGAAGTGGTTGGTCTTCCGCATTTCGATAACCAATAATATTGAGATGGTACTCTTCTCTGACTGCCAAGTCTTGAAGGTTTTTGCCTACCCAGCTAGCTGGCACCGTAAACTCAGCTACCACCACTTCTTCATCCAACTGGAAAACTTCAATCCCGTGCTGGAAAAGAATCATCTTAGCTAGGGACATTCCCGCTTCTACCTCTGGTAGGATGACCAAATCAGCCCCAATTTTCTCAAGGACTTCCTTGGTCACTTCATTCTTGACCTTGGCAATGACGTGCTCGACGCCAAGGGCCTTACAGTGCATGACAGCCAGTACACTGGACTCTAGGTTTTCACCCGTCGCGATGACGACTGTGTCACAATTCCCAATATCTGCCGCATCCAGGAGGTCCAACTCCGTAATGTCTCCAACAATTCCAGTTGTAATCATGGATTCATACTGGTTGATCACATCCTCGTGATCATCAATTGCAATAATATCCACATCCTGGTCCTGCAGCGTTTTTAGGACACTCTGTCCAAAAATTCCTAATCCTAAAATTCCAATGGTTCGATTCGCCATGAGTTTCTCCTATCCGATAATGATGTCTGCCTTGGCATGCTGCAAGGTATCTGCTTTCTTGGCTTGGTAATTGTTCAAGCTGACCATGAGGGTCAAGGGACCGATCCGTCCAATAAACATGAGGACCATGATAATGCCTAGTCCCGCTCCATTTAAGGTCGAGGTTACATTGGCGGTCACTCCCACTGTCGCTAGAGCGGATACCACCTCAAAGACCAAATAAATAAAGCGTTGGCCATCCGGCGTCACCAAACAGATTCCTAATAGCCCCACTAAGAAGGTCAACTGGAAAATCACCGCTGTCCCAAAGGAACGTTGAACAAGGTCCGGTGAAATTGTTCGTTTTCCTAAGTTGGTATGTGGTAGCCCTAACAGTTCCTTCCGAGCCAGGAGCAAGAGGACCAGGAAGGTGGTGATCTTCATGCCCCCTGCTGTCCCGCCTGGTGCCCCACCTAGAAACATCTGCAAGAGATAGATGAAGAGCGTCACTGGCCGGACTGCAGTATAATCTAAGGAGGCAAAACCAGCTGTCCGCATGCTGACGGTTTGGAAGAAGCTGACTAAAATTTTCTCTCCCAAGGGGAGGGCCCCAATGGTTGCCGGATTGTCAAACTCGGTCAAGAGACTGGTTACTGTCCCAAAGAGGAGGATCGCAGCTGTTAACCAGAGAACCACCTTGGTATGGAGGCGTAAGGTCCGCCGTCCTGATTGATTGCGGGCCTTGGTGGCGAGGTCAAACCAGACCATAAAGCCCAAGCCCCCCGTAATAATAAGGGCAGACAAGGTCAGGTTCACCAGCCAATCGGTCTGGAAGCTCATCATGCTATCTACCCCAAAATTATCAAAGCCCGCATTACAAAAGGCAGAAACCGCGACAAAGATGGAGTTAAAGATTCCATGGCCCCAGCCAAAGCGAGGAATGAAGCGAATCATGAGGAGCAAGGCCCCCAGTCCTTCGATGGTAAAGGTGGTAATGAAAATAGAACGGACAAAACGAGCCAAGCTCTGGTTATTACTAAAGCCAAAGCTATCCCGAATGGTCTGCCGGTCCTTGTAGCTGAGCTTTTGACGGCTTTCCATAAAGAATAGACCGATAAAGGTCAAGATCCCCAGGCCACCAATCTGAATCAAGAGCATACAGATCAACTGCCCCCAGGCATTATAGGTCGAAGCCACTGACTGGGTAAAGAGCCCCGTTACACAGACCATAGAGACTGCTGTAAACAGGTGGTCGATATAACCTGCTTTTGAGCTTGCTTGCTGGACAAAAGGCAGACTCAATAAGAAAGATCCGATTAAGATTACCAAGGCAAAGCTGAGAAAGATTCGCCTAGCCGGAGACAGGCTTTTAATCTTAGACTGCCATTGTTTAAAAAATAATTTGACTAACATAGCTTCATTGTATCATAAAAAGTGAATAGACCTACAAGTGATGAACCATTTCTAGGCACAATTCTAAGGCTTTCTCGAATGCTTCAGACCCCCAGTCACGCTGGTCATAATTTTCCAGGTCTGCAAGAGAATCTGCGGTAAATAGGAGCAAGCCCCAAACCGCATCTCGAAGCTGAGCTACTGCCGCAAGTGAGGCGCACTCCATCTCCACCACACTACACCCTTCTTCAATGCGATAGGCTACCTTGTCGGGCGTTTCTCTATAAAAGCCGTCCGTCGACCAAGTCATGACCTCTTGATAGGGAATGGACGCTTGTTTTAGAACCGTTTCAATGGCAGTCAGTGCTCGACGATCCACTTCTATATACCGAGAAGGCGCCACATAATGGTAACTAGCTCCCTCATCTCGCAAGGCCTTGGTCGGAATCAAAAAGGCATTTTCTTCCATGTCCACCAAGACGCCACAGCTACCTGCTGAAATAATCTTCTTCACCCCATAGCCAATCAACCAATCCATGAATTGGGCAGCAGGGGCAGATCCAACTGGCGCTTGGGCCAAGCAGATTTCCTCTCCTTGGTGTTCCATGACATAAACCGGATAGGTCTTGGTAGCTGAGACAAAGCTAGCTACTTGTTTGGCTCCGACAACTTTCGCGAAGCGATCAATCTCATCCTCTAAGAAAGCATAAACGCATTTTTCAGGCAAGTGCACATCGAGCCCCTCATGGGTCGGCATAATGACTGCCTGTGGGTTGTCGTCAAACTCTAAAATAGGAATATCATGCTTATGGATCATCAGCCACCTCCAAACTTGTTTGTAACATTATATAAGTCCATCTAACCTTTGTCAAGAAGAGTTAGCAAAAAGAACTAATTCCCTTCTATAGCAACTCCCTTTCTAATGAATACCTCCAACTATGATATAATGGAGACAGTACAAGGGAGGAAACCAATGTTACAAGAACTAGCCTTTACAGGCCAATGGAGACACTATCAAAAACGCGTTCTCGATAAGAGTGACGCTTTTATGGCGGATGGCCACCTGCATTTGGTAGCAGCTCCTGGCTCTGGAAAAACAACCCTGGGAATCGAATTTATCAGACGCTTTGGCCAGCCAACCTTGATTTTGGCACCTACGGTCACCATTCGTCAACAATGGGTGGACCGGATTATCCAGGCATTCTTGAGTGATGAAAGCCAAGCAGAACAACTGATTTCACAAGACTTAAAACATCCTAAGCTGATTACAGTGGCTACCTATCAGGCCCTACACAGCGCCATGAACCAAGTCGTCGGTCAATCACAATCTGAGGATACCGATGACCAGGCAGAGATTGAAACATTTGATTTCAAAGGCTTTGATATCTTTACTACTTTCAAGGCCATCTCACTTGGGACCCTTTGTTTAGATGAGTGCCACCACTTACGCAATGAATGGTGGAAGAGCTTGGAAGCTTTTCGTCAAGCCTTCCCTGACTTAAAGATGATCTCCCTTACCGCCACCCCGCCCTATGAAGGGGATCCTGCCCTTTGGGATCGCTATATCCGCATGTGTGGTGAGATTGATGAGGAAATTACGGTTCCCGAATTGGTCAAGGAAGAAACCCTTTGTCCTCATCAGGACTATGTCTACTTCGCCTTTCCAACCAAGGAAGAGCAAGAGCAATTGGATGCCTTTAGCCAACAAAAGAATGCTCTCTTGCAACAACTGACTTCCGATCCCCTCTTTTGCCAACACCTCCAAAACTGCCAAGCCTTATCTGGTCAGATCAGCGACGATGAATTGCTCAATGAGCCCAAGTATCTCTCTGCTACCCTGATCTTTCTTCGAAGCAAGGGAATTGACTTTCCCAAACGTTTCCAGGACCTTTTAGGAGCCAAGAAACTACCTGCTTTCACCCTGGACTGGCTTGAAATTCTCCTGCAAGGCCTGCTCTTTCAGGTGCCTCACTGGTACAATCTACCTGAGGAATACGAGAAGCAACTGCTTCATGAATTAAAAGCAGCCAGCTTGATCGATCGAAAACAAGTCAAACTGGTCCGCAACAAAAAACAAGACCTTCTACTCAACCAATCCCTCGGAAAACTTAATGCCGTCCGAGAGATTTTCAAGGCCGAATACCAGGCCCTTGGAAGCCAACTACGACAACTGGTCTTAACAGACTATATTCGTCAAGACTTTGAAGTTCACCTAGGGGACAAGGACGCCCAATTCACTCAACTGGGAGTTCTCTCGTATTTTGAATCCATTCGCAGAGAAAGCCTAGAGATAACGACTCCTCCTGCCATCGCTGTCCTAACAGGTAGTATCGTCATCATCCCGACAGTCGCTAAGCCAAGACTAGAAGAGCTTCTAGGAGCGAACCGACTGACTTACCAAAGTGTCGGCCAATTATCCCCTGATGATTTTCTCAAGGTTCGCTTGGTTGGCTCTCAACATGATTTAGTGACAGCTGTAACCCAACTTTTTCAAGAAGGGATTATCCAGGTCGTCATTGGAACCAAGTCTCTTCTAGGAGAAGGCTGGGATGCTCCTTGTGTCAACTCCCTGATTCTAGCTAGCTTTGTTGGGAGTTTTATGCTCAGTAACCAAATGCGAGGTCGTGCCATCCGAGTGTGGCCCGAAGAGCCAAATAAGACCAGTAATATCTGGCATTTAGTCTCTATCAATCTTTCCCTAAAGAAATGGTATGAAAAGTCAGATCTTGAAAAGGAAGAAATTGAAGCCATCACTGATCAGCTGAAAGAATACAGTCCTGATTTAGAGCTCTTAGAGAGACGGATGAAGCAATTTTTAGGCCTCCATTACAAGGAACCTTTCATCGAATCCGGCATTGAACGTTTGGCCTTTGATCAGATCCGCTATACTAAAAAACACTTAGAAAAACTGAATGAAGAGACCTTAGAGCGCTCCACCCATCGTCAAGAACTCAGAGATGGCTGGCAAAAAGCCCTTCCTATTTTAGAGAATATGGAGATTGCAAATGAGGTCCAAGTGGACAAACACTTCCTACCTCTGGCTCTATTTTTTGATGCTAGAAAGCTGGCACGGTGGCTTACAGCCTGCGCTTTGACCGATGCTTTCGCCAACCTTATTTACTATTCACATAGAGGAGGAAGGAATTCAGCTTCTCTGATTCTTCTCTTCTTCTTAGCTGTTCTCTCACTCCTTGCTTGGCTTCGCTACTATCTCTATAAGAGTCCTTACAAACGCTTAGAGGTCTTTGGCCAGGCTATTCACCAAGCCCTGCTTCTTTCGGGACAGATTCAAACCCAGGAAACCCGCATCCAAGTAGTACGAGACAGAAAGGATGCTATCAACACGCTGATTTATTTGAAGGGCGGAACCATGCGGGAGAAGGAACTCTTTTCGCAAACCATGATCGAATTTTTCGCTCCCATTGAAAATCAACGTTACATCCTGAAAACACAGGAAAAAGTGTCCGATCAGACAGAATATTTTGCCGTCCCAAGCCTCTTTGACAAACGAAAAGAGGATGCACAAGCCTTTCTTGAGCAGATCCGAAAGAGCCTAGGCAAGTATGACCTCGTCTATACCCGGAGCGCTGAAGGCCGTTCTATTCTTTTAGATGCACGCATCAAGGCACTCGCCAACAAACAAGAGCGCACCTTCACCAAGAAGCAAGTGATGTCAGATTTGAAATAAGAGTTCATTTAACTAAAAAGAGGCTGGGACAAAAGTCCTAGCCTCTCAATTGTCTTTGGATTGTCGAGCAAGACGCAGTGGTTGAGTGGGCTCTACTACGCTGATTTCATCAGCTTTTACAGCCCTACTCAACTGTGCGGAGGTGGGACAACGAAATCGAATTCTAACGAATGACCGATTTCTGTCCCACTCTCTTTTCGTTATTCAATCACAATCATAGCCTTAATGGTCTTGCGTTCATCCATATCTTTATAGGCTTGATCAATTTCGTCCAAGCTATAGCTATGGGTGAAGACGCGTCCTGGATTGATGTCGCCATCAAGGACAGCCTTGAGCAAGAACTGCTTGTCATAGGTAGTGACAGAGGCTGCTCCACCTGCCACGGAAATGTTTTGGGCAAAGGTTGATCCAAGCGCACGATTATTATAGTGAGGCACACCTACAAAACCTAAACGCCCCCCATTGTGAAGGACCCCAAGGGCTTGATCGACAGCTGCTGCAGTACCGACACATTCAAGGGCGGCATCTGCTCCTCCTCCAAGGATTTCACGAACCTTGGCAATTCCTTCTTCACCCCGCTCTGCTACAACAGCTGTTGCACCAAATTCCAAAGCCATTTGTTGGCGGTCTTCGTGACGGCTCATGAGGACAATTTGCGATGCTCCTCGCATCTTAGCAGCAATCACCGCACATTGCCCTACGGCTCCATCTCCGATGACCACGACTTTGTCACCCGGTTTCACATCGGCTACACGCGCTGCATGGTAACCCGTCGGCATGACATCTGCTAGTGTCAAGAAGGATTTGAGCATGGCTTCAGTATAATCAGACGGTTGCCCCGGGATTTTGACAAGAGCCCAGTTGGCATAGTCGAAGCGCATGTACTCCGCTTGCACCCCGTCAGACCAGTTGGTCCCAATATGGCGGTCACAAGTCCCATCATAGCCCGCACGACAAGCATCACACTCCCCACAGCCATGGGTGAAAGGGGCGATCACAAAGTCACCCGGTTTGACCGTTGTAATAGCCTCACCGATTTCTTCCACGATCCCAATAGCTTCGTGACCACTATTTTGGTGGCCTGCTTCAATATCTGGATTGCGGTAGCTCCAGAGATCAGATCCACAGACACAGGTGCGAACGATGCGGAGAATGACATCATCTGGTGCTTCGATTTTTGGTCGCTCCACTTCTATTAGACCCACTCGCCCAGCTTTTGTATAGACTGTTTTCTTCATAGGAACAACCTACTTTCTATTGCTTACTTAACTATAGTATACACTTTTTAACAAGAAATCGCTCACATCAAACACTCCCAATTACGGTCATATTTAGTTACTTAATCATATTTTTTTCCATACTTCTTTTCAAGCATTTTCTTAACTAGATATGGCATCTTGACATTCTCTCGACCTTTTTTAGCAATCAATTTTTTGACGAAATCAGGCATCTGAATATCTTTTTCTGCTTCCAAAATCTGACCTGTACTTGAAGGAGCTTCCAACTCATCAAAAGTCTCTAGTTGAGGTTGATAGTCACTATAGTCACCATCTATATGAGACTGAATGGTTGAAAGAAGGGCTTTAATCAAACGAGAATCGCTATTTGGCATAGGAGGACGGTGATAGGCCACACCAAGCTCATGACAAAGCTCCTTACACTCCACATCATTATCAAAAAGAACCTCAATATGCTCACTAATAAAAGCTATCGGGACAAAAATATAGTGGTCAGGGTGTTCCTTCTCATCACGAAGGTATTCTAAGACATCAGGCTTAATCCAAGGAATACCAATATCACTTTCACTCTGCCATGTATTGGTATACTGGTCTTCTTCAAGGCCTAAAATTTCCACAATCAAGCGAGTATTGTCATAAATCTGATCGATATAAGGATCGCCAAAATCAAGTGCCAAAACTGGGACACTATGAGCTGAAAAAATCACCTTATAGCTGTCATCTCTAATTTGATCTAAAATATTTCGAATCTCATCCGCCCAATAGTGGAGAAGTGAAGGTTCTTGGTACCACTCCTTGATAATTTGGAACCTAATCTGCTCACTTTCTAAAAACTTCTCATATCCCATGACAGAATAGTAAGAATAATGGGGCTCTAAAATCAAGCACAAACATTCTTCAATTCCGTCATTCTCCATCTCTTTGATTACATCAGTGATAAAAGGGCGGGAAAATTTATTAGCAAAGTATACTGATGCGTGTTCTCCAAGAGCAGAAGCAACCAAATCCACTTCTTCTCTAGTTATCCTTTGGAGTGGAGTTCCGCCAATTCGTACGTAATTGTCATATAAAGTCTGAATTTCATGTGGTTCAGGACGAACACCACGCCGGATATTCGTGAAAAACTCCGCTACTCCTTCATAGGTAATCTCTTCAGGTGACCCAAAAGTCATCATCAACACAGCTCTTTTACTCATAATTACTCCTTGTTCCACGTTTGTTCTATTTTAGCATGAAAAGGATTTCTTTAGGAAACTCTTTTATAAATCATTTGGAAGAAGAAACTAATTTTCTAGGTAAATACACAAGCTATTAAAAGAAATCATTCAAAGAAAGTGGAACAAATATCTTTTTATGTCCAATCCGATACTGTATTATTCTTTGAAAACAACATCTATTTGAAATGACCATCTTTCATGTAAGGAGAGAAGGTTTGAATCTCTTTCTAAAAATTTCTACACAATAGAAAAAGTGGATAAAGAAACATTTTTCTATCCACTTTATTGTTTACAGCTTCTATTCGCTACGCAAAGATTCCACTGGGTCTTTCTTCGCGGCGATGCGTGAAGGGATGAGACCTGCCAACATCGTTAATACAATCGAAATACCGATGAGGATAAGTGCTGCTTCCCATGGTAATTGTGCCACGTTTTCCACGTTGGTCATTTTAGAAACAACTGCATTGATTGGAATCGTCGCAAGGAGTGTAATGGCGATACCGAGCACCCCGGAGATAAATCCTTCGATGGCTGTTTCGGCTGTGAAGATGCGACGGATGTCTTTCTTCGAAGCCCCCATTGCACGTAGAATTCCGATTTCTTTTGTACGCTCGAGAACCGAGATGTAGGTAATAATTGCAATCATAATTGATGATACGATGAGCGAGATGGCTACGAAACCAACAAGTACGGTTGTAATCACGCCCACCATTGTCGTAATCGAAGACATGATGGTTTGAATATCATCGGAGTAGGAGAGCACTTTATCGTCTTCACCGGCGTCTTTTTTGGCCGTGTTATAGGCGTTGATGAAGTCCTTCAACTCTTGTTTTTGTTGGAACGAAGAGGTGTAGAACTCGATGGCAGCCGGTTTGGATTTGTCGATGACACCCAATTTTGCGAGGTTTTCCTCGTAAGTGGCAGCCGAGTTTTCGTTGTATTGTTGGATGTATTGCGCTTGTTGTTCAGGCGTCAATTTTACCAACTGGATTTTTTCTTCTTCGGTTAAATCAGCCGAATTGAATGGTTTTGGATCTTTGGCAAATTCTTTTCCAGTAAATACATTAATGGTTGGGTTGGCTTCTTGCTCTTTTACGATGTCACTGTTTTGAATTTGCTCAGAAGTGTAATCGATAAGGGCGCTTGTATAAGCCACACCGCCAGAAGGAGAGTTCACACCCGAACTGGTGCCTTCTTTTTGACGGAGAACGCCGACGATTTTAAGCTCGAGACCATTCTCGATTTGTGTCTTCATATAGGCTTCGTCGTCAATTTTATTCATCCATTGGTTGTTCTCTTTCACGAAGCGGTTTGTGTTGACAACGGCTTTAAATGTTTTTCCGATGAAATCCTTATACTGATACGTTTGTGATTTGAGTTCGTCGAGTTTCTTCACATCGTTCAATTCGCTAGGGTCTTTAATGCGTAAGCTATAAAGGAGCAGGTCACTAATTTGGTTCTCTTCATCCACGATCAGGACGATTTCAGATTTATCCTTTGGAAGACGACCTTCTAGCACGTCATATTGCACCTTAAGCATCTCCTCGTCACTTGAAAGTTGGCTCCAATAGTCGATATTTTGCAAGTAGCCTTTAATCGTTTGGTTCGCCGTATCAACTTCGCCCGCTAGGTTTGACGGAAGAATACTCTTTGGACCGTTGGAGGTGTCACTAGCATAAATGTACGGTTGTAAATTGTATTGGTAACGAATGTCTTTTGTAAGGGTTGAGACTTTGGAAGCGTGTTTATCCAAGTAAGTCTTGAAGGAAGCGAGGTCATTTTTCCCTATTTGTTTTTTCAATAGATTCGTTAAAAGCGTATTGACACCTAGTTCGTTTTTATCCCTATACGGCTTTTCGCTCAAGTCTGGTGAGGTTGCCATAAGATTACTCTGGTTCTGCTCGCTAATTGTCAATGGCAAAGAGACGAGAGTGTCTTCTTGCACCTTTTTTACGTAGTCGCTCACACCGTTCGAGAGGGCTAGAATAAGGGCAATCCCGATAATCCCTATAGAACCAGCAAAGGCTGTCAGGAATGTCCGACCTTTCTTCGTCAATAAGTTATTAAACGAAAGGACTAAAGCTGTCATAAAGCTCATCTTTGTCTTCGTGAACTGAATGTCGCCTTGTTTGGTTTCTTCTGTAGGATCATACGGATTCGAGTCGCTTAAGATACTTCCATCTAATACTTGTACGATACGAGTGGAGTACGTCTTTGCCAGCTCCGGGTTATGCGTCACCATGATCACCAGACGTTCCTTAGCGATGTCTTTTAATAATTCCATGATTTGAAGGGAAGTCTCAGAATCGAGCGCTCCAGTCGGTTCGTCGGCTAAAACTACTTTTGGATTATTGACAAGAGCACGCGCAATCGCGATCCGTTGCATTTGTCCCCCAGACATTTGGTTTGGTTTCTTATATAAGTGGTCTTTCAATCCAACGCGTTCGAGCGCTTCGATGGCACGCTTCTTACGTTCCGCTTTGGAAACACCAGAGAGGGTCATCGCAATCTCGACGTTTGAGAGTGCCGTTTGGTGGCCGATGAGATTATAGGACTGGAAGACGAATCCGATGGTGTGGTTTCTGTAGCTATCCCAATCGCGGTCTTTAAATTGCTTTGTTGATTTTCCTTGGATGAGTAAATCACCCGATGTGTATTGGTCGAGTCCACCGATGATATTTAACAAGGTGGTTTTCCCTGAACCCGATTGCCCGAGAATTGAGACGAACTCATTTTCACGGAAGCGAATCGAGATATCTTTCAACGCGTGAAACTCTTGATTCGCTGTATGATAAACTTTTGAAATATGTTGTAGCTGTAACATATGCTCGATCCTTTCAGAAATATGAGTAGTATATCACAATTTGATTTTAGAATCAATATATTAAATAGATAATTTCTAAAATGTCCTCAACAAAGGAATAATAGATTTCCATTAATGCTGGTGATGATCATGTCCGCTCTGACTCTCTATGGCATGGATATCCCGTTTATGGCAGGCATGACTATCTTGATCGCTATCCACTTCAATGGTAATATTATGAAAGCCAATGTGCTTTAGATGATGACGGATAGCTGTTTTACTCGCTTCCATGTCTTCTATCTGCTTGAGACAAACATGGACAATGGCGTTTTTTTCCAAACCATCCATGGTCCAGAGATTAAGCTGATTCACACTAGCCACATACTCCAATTTCTCCAAATCACTCTTGATCTTCTTGATATCCACTCCTTCAGGCACAGCATCTAAGAAAATCTTAAGCGTAGACCAAAAACGTGGAAGGGCTTTTGATAAGATAAAGAAGGAAATGACAAGGGACAAGAGTGGATCAAGGAAATACCAGTCCGTATAACGCAAAATAATTGCGACGACAATTACAGCTAGCCAACCCAGTGTATCCTCAAGGAAATGGAGACTCAGGATGGATTCATTCTTGGTCTGCCCCTTCCGGACAATGAGGCTAGCCATTAAATTGATAGCAATGGCGATGACGCCCAACCAGAGCATGCCCTCATGATCCACTACTTGGGGCTCAATGAATTTGCTGATATTTTCTAAAATAACGAGAGTGGAACCGGTAATGAGGATGACTGCCGTCAGGATGGCACCTAAGAGACTAAAACGCTTGTAGCCCAAGGTATAGCGACTGTCCTCCTCTCGGTTAGAGATACTTTCTAGAAAAGCAGAAATGCCAATAGCCAAGGCATCTCCCAAGTCATGGACGGCATCCGCTAAGATCGCACTGGAGGCAAAGAGACCACCAAAGATAAATTCGATAATGGCAAAGCTAAAATTTAAGAGAAAGGCTAGCCAAACGGCAAATTTTGAACTCAATTTTTGACCTCCTTTAGTATATGGTATAATGGGAATAGATGATTCTCTCACTAGTATTATCCCCCACTCTATTTAGAAAGGATAGAAGCAAACCGTTCTCTGTGTACGTTATTGAACAGTTTGTTCAAATTGTCTATATGAGCCAAACCGATCGACGAATTGCTAAAACAAAAAAAGCGATCTATACAGCCTTCTTACAACTGTTAAATAGCAAAGGCTACCAAGCGACGACTGTTCAAGATATTATTGATCTGGCAGATGTGGGACGCTCTACCTTCTACAGTCACTATGAGAGCAAGGAGCTCTTGCTAGACGAACTCTGCCACTACCTCTTTCATCATTTATTTGAACGAGAAGCTCATGTCTCGGCAGAAGATTACTTGGCTCACATCTTTCATCATTTCCGAGAAAACCAAGATCACGTGACCAGCCTCCTCCTATCTAAAAATGACTATTTTCTCCGTCAACTCCATAAGGAATTAGAAGCCCATGTCTTTCCGATGGTGGCGGATGATTTAAAAACAGCCCATCCTAGGATTCCCACTTCTTACCTCAAGCACTTTGTCGTTACTAACTTCATCGAAACTCTGACTTGGTGGTTGAAAAAAGGGAAATCTTGTAACGAGAAAGAAGTTGTTAGCTTCTATTTAGACGTCATGGAAATGACAAGGAAACAAAAATAACTCATCATTATTCTAGCTAGAAAGGTAATCTTATGAACCTCCTTATTCTTCTTGGTATTTTTACAGCCTTCTTAGCCCTTGCTTTTGCTCTTCTTCATTTATTAGCCAGCCTTTCAGAATTAAGAAAGGGCAAGAACACTCTAGGAAATCGGCTTCTCCTTATCGGAAGCAGTCTTGCAACCTTATCTCTCATCCTCTACTTCTTTTTGCCAATTGTCGCACTATCTCTTTGGATGATTGGCTGTGGCTTGATTTGCTATGGAGCCTATTGGAATGGCAAGCACAAAGAAAACTTCCATCTAGCCCATCATGTCATTCGGATTGGAATCGCTCTGGTACTTACTATCTTGTTAGCCTTAGTATGAAAAAAAGGATCTTTTGATCCTTTTTTTCATACTCATAAATTAAGCTAATACTCCTTTAAAAATCTATTTCTTGATCATCTCTTCCTGAATCAAAAAATCACGCGCTACTTGATTAGCCGACTTGCCTTCCACACCGACTTGGTAGTTGAGCTGGCTCATTTGATCTGCTGTGATTTTTCCAGCCAGTTTATTAAGAACAGCCTCCAATTCTGGATGTTTTTCGAGTAATTCAGCTCTCATGAGTGGGGCCCCTTGATATGGAGGGAAGAGTTGCTTGTCATCTTCGAGGACCACGAGGTCATAGCGAGCAAGCTCGGCATCCGTTGAGTAGGCATCTGTTATCTGGATATCACCGGACTGGATAGCCTGGTAGCGAAGGGCCGGCTCCATGGTGGATACTTGTAGATCAAGACCATAGACCTTCTGCAAGCCCTTGTTCCCATCTTCTCGATCATTAAACTCTAGCGTAAATCCCGCCTTGAGTTGTCCTTCCACCTTTTTCAAATCGGAAATGGTCTTGAGGCCATACTCTTGGGCAATTTTCTTAGGCACTGCGACAGCATAGGTATTCTGATAAGCCATGGGTTTGAGCAAGACCAGATCGTCTTGTTTCTTGATCCCATCTCGGGCCGCTTGATAGACTGCTTCTGGATCATGACTGACTTGCGGCGCCTGCTTGAGGAGACTTTCGGTCACGGTCCCTGTAAACTCTGGATAGATCGCGATATCCCCTTTTTTCAGAGCTTCATATAGGAAGGTGGTCTTGCCAAAATTTGGCTTGACGGTCACTGTCATGTCCGTGTTTTCTTCGATCAAAATCTTGTACATATTGGCTAGAATTTCAGGTTCTGGACCTAATTTACCAGCTATGACCAGGTTTTCTTTTTTCGGTTTGGGAAGAAGACTTGGTGTATAAGAAGCTCCTAATCCAATAACTAGCACAGCAAAGGCCGCAAAGATGGTCCGCAATTTGGCATTTTCCATCCATTTGAGAAGCAGGTTAAAGGCGATGGCTAAGAAGGCAGAAGACAAGGCCCCAATCAAAATCAGACTGGCATTATTGCGGTCAATCCCCAGAAGGATAAAGGAACCAAGTCCCCCTGCTCCAATCAAGGCAGCAAGGGTAGCCGTCCCGATAATCATCACAGCTGCTGTCCGAATCCCAGACATGATGACGGGCATGGCCAAGGGAATCTCAAACTTCTTGAGTCGTTCCCACTTGGTCATCCCAAAGGCGATCCCTGCTTCTTCGAGGCTTGGGTCAATCCCTTGCAAACCGGTAATGGTATTTTGAAGGATGGGGAAAAGGGCGTAGATAACCAGAGCTGTCAAGGCCGGAAGCGTCCCAATCCCCATGATGGGAATGAAGAGTCCCAAAAGGGCCATGGAAGGAATGGTCTGGAAGATTCCAGCTAACTGTAGGACCCAGTTGCTCGCTCTCTTGCGACTACTTAAATAAATAGCCAGTGGAACAGCTAGAAAGATAGCAAGGAGCAAGGTCAGTAATGACAGTTGCAAATGTTGTCCCAGTGCAGTGACCCAGTCTCCAAAGCGTTCTTGGAAGGTTGCAAGTAGTTTAGACATGGTGAACACCTCCAAATAAATCCGCAACAAAGTCGTTGACTGGCTGGGCTAGAATGGTCTCAGCATTCGCCACCTGTACAATCTCTCCTTCTTGTAGAACCGCAATCCGATCGCCTAATTTCAATGCCTCGTCCGTATCATGAGTAACGAAAATAGTCGTCATACCAAATTCTTTGTGCAAGTCTTTGGTAAGAGCCTGTAGCTGCTTGCGAGAAATAGCATCTAAAGCTGAGAAGGGCTCGTCCATCAATAGAATCTTTGGTTCTGCAATGATGGCCCGCACAATACCAATCCGCTGTTGCTCCCCACCTGATAACTCGCTTGGTAAGCGATGAGCATAATCTGTAGCGGGCAGACCCACCTTGTCCAAGAGTTCTTCTGTTTTAGAGGCAATTTGTTCCTTGCTCCAGCCCTTCATTTCAGGAATGAGAGCAATATTCTCAGCGACAGTTAGGTTTGGAAATAGAGCGATGGCCTGAAGGACATAACCGGTACTGAGACGTAACTCTCGTTCATCATAGTCCTTGATGCGTTTTTCATCCATATAGATATTGCCATCTGTCGGCTCCAAAAGCCGATTGATCATCTTAAGCATGGTGGTTTTTCCAGATCCTGAAGGTCCTACCAAGACCATAAATTCTCCCTGCTCAATACAGAGGTTGACGTTTCTAAGAACCTCTTTTTCAGTGTAGCCTAAGGCTACATGTTTGTATTCAATCATGTTCTTCCTCACCATCTTCTTAAAAGCTAAGATTCTTATCTCACTTTTTATAAGAGTGTAATCATTATCATAACATTGTAATACTAGATATTACATCTGTCAACGATTTTGATTTGAAATTATATATAAGAAAAAGAGGCTGGGACAAAAGTCCTAGTCTCTCAATTGTCTTTGGATTATCGAGCAAGATGCAGTGGTTGAGTGGGCTCTACTATGCTGATTTCATCAGCTTTTACAGCCTTACTCAACTGTGCGGAGGTGGGACAACGAAATCGAATTCTAACGAATGACCGATTTCTGTCCCACTCTCTTTTCTTACCTTCATTAGGCCAACTTGACACAGAAGGCATCCCAAGGGGCTAATTTGCCGAATTCAAGCACTTGCTCTACCTTGGTATTGGCAATGATGACCTTCTCAACTCCATTAACCAGCGGTAACTCTTGCTCTTGGCTTGAAAGATTGACAACAACCAAATAGGCTTGCTCTCCTTCTACCCGCTTATAGGCAAAGACCTTGTCTGCTGCGTCCACCAATTCATAATGAGCCGTTACAAGCCAAGGCTGCTCTTTTCGTAAGGCAATGAGAGCTTGGTAGGTATAGAATATAGAGTCTGGATCTGCCAGGGCAGCCTCTACATTGATCTCTTTATAGTTTGGGTTGACCGCAAGCCATGGACGACCTGTCGTAAAGCCAGCTTCTGCTTCATGATTCCACTGCATCGGTGTCCGTGCATTGTCCCGACCAATATGGCGGATTTGATCCATGATCACTTCAAGCGGTAGACCTTTTTCTAAGGCTTCATGGGCATAGTTGATTGACTCGATATCTTCTACGTCCTCAAGGGTCTCAAATGGATAATTGGTCATCCCAATTTCTTCGCCTTGATAGATATAAGGAGTTCCCTTCATCAAGTGAAGCAGAATAGCCAAAGCCTTGGCAGATTTGACCCGATAGTCGCCATCATCCCCCCAAGTGGACACAATTCGTGGGAGATCATGGTTGTTCCAAAAGAGCGAATTCCAGCCTTCTTCTGTCCCCAATTCTGTCTGCCACTTGGTGAAAATTTCCTTCAATTTAGGCACATCCAATTCCTTGGCGTAGTACCATTTTGGTTGCCCTGGTTGGTATTGAAGACCGATGTGTTCAAATTGGAAAACCATGGACAATTCTTGATTTTTTGGATTGGAATATTGCTTGGCAATCTCAGGTGTCGCCCCCCACGTTTCCCCTACCGTAAGCAAATCCTTGTCTCCAAAGGTAGCGCGATTCATCTCTTTCAAGTAAGGATGGAGCATGGGACCATTACTGATGATTTCCTGATCTGGGATCTTGCCGATCATATCGATGACATCCATACGGAAGCCACCAATGCCCTTGTCAATCCAGAAATTCATCATGTCATAAATCTGATGACGAAGCTCCTCGTTTTCCCAGTTGAGGTCTGGTTGCTTCTTGCTAAAGTTATGCAGATAATATTGACCAGAGGCCTCATCAAATTCCCAAGCAGAACCACTAAAAGCAGAAATAATACCATTTGGCTCATCCCGCCAAATATAGAAATCCCGCTTAGGGCTGTCTGGATTTTCACGCGCTTCGATAAACCAAGCATGCTCATCAGAGGTATGGTTGACCACCAAGTCCATGATGATTTTGATCTTGCGCTTATGGCCTTCTGCGATCAATTCTTCCATATCTTCCATCGTCCCAAAGATGGAGGCAATACCCTCATAATCTGAAATGTCATAGCCGTTATCATCCATGGGACTCTTGTAGACCGGCGAAAGCCAGATGGCTGTAATCCCTAATTTTTCTAAGTAGTCTAACTTGCTTGTGATCCCTTTGAGATCTCCAATCCCATCGCCATTACTATCCTTGAAACTTTTGGGATATACTTGGTAAATTACGGCATTATGCCACCATTTTTGTTCCATTTTTTCTTCTCCTTCATGCTTATGAAATCACTTTCATCTTACAAAAATAGGGGTGAAATTGCAAGAATTTACAAGTCTTCATTCTCTTCACTGGAATAAATCACTTCAAAGAGACGTTGACGCAAACCTTCCTCTAAAGGCGTAATGATCTTCATCAACTGTTTCCAATCCTTGGCTGTTGAACAAGCCACAAACAATTCATTCTTCCTATCGTAGGCCAGGTTGGCAGATTTCAAGAGCTCAAACATCCGATCTTCTTTGGCAGTAGGACGCGATTGCAACACACCCATCGCAATCTCCTGACTGTGATTGTCCACTAAGATAGGGGCTGTCTCAAAGGTATGGAGGAAGAACCGGTGCTGTCTCTTTTCAGGAAGCAGCGTTAGATCACCTGTTAAATCCAGCCTAATCTTTCTTTCATCCCAATTGACAGTTAGGCGGGTTTCAACCCGGTTATCTCCTTCTCCTTCAACGAGTACGAAGGAACGATTGTCACCTGGGAAGAGATGCCAGTCCAGCATTTCTGGAAGCTCTACCCCTGTCTGCGGTTGTGCATCCATAGGGATGATGGCTCCTGCACGCGCAAAGACCGGAATATCCTGGCTAGCTCTAAAGACTGTGAGTTTGCCTTTTCCTTCGTACTTCCAATCATGGAAGAAATCATACCATACTCCTTCTGGGAACCAAACACTCACAGAAGCACTATGATAGACAGGATCCAGAGCCTCTGTAATTGGCGCCACCATGAGTTCACTGCCAAAGAAATATTGATTTTTAGCCTCATAAGCATCTTCTTGGTTTGGATAATGGTAATAAAGGGGTTGAACCAAAGGCAGTCCTTCTTCATGCGTCGCCACATTCATGGTGTAAAGATAAGGTAGTAAGCTGTGGCGCAGGCGCAAATACCGCTTCATCAAGCGACAGGTCTCAGGCGAGTAAAACCACGGTTCCTTGCTGTTAAAGGCATTACAAGAACTATGGAGACGATTGATCGGGCTGAAGACCCCAAACTGCAACCAGCGAAGAGCCAAGTCTTCATCATAGTAACCCCGCATATGGCCACCAATATCGTGACTCCACCACGTGTAGCCGATATTTGAAGCTGTGCTGGTAAAATAGGGTTGAAAGGCTAGGGATTCCCAAGTCACAATGGTATCCCCTGAAAAACCGATTGGATACCGGTGGCTTCCAGGCCCCCCATAACGTGATAAGATGAGACCAGCTTGACCTGTTCGACAATTGTCTAGATAATGATAATGATTTAACAACCAAAGTGGATCCATCTTGCCATGACTTCCCTGTTGCCAATCAATCCACCAAAAGTCCACTCCTTGATCTTCTAAGGGATGGTGGACATCTTCGAAATAGGCTTCACGAAAGGCTGGACTATAAAAGTCAAAGCTGGCTACTTCTTCCTTTTCAGTATTGAGTCCCAAGCGATTTGCGACCATGGGATAAGCATCCTCGAAGGCTCGAATTCCGTCTGCTGGATGAACATTCAAGGTCACCTTTAAACCACGCTTATGCAAACCATGTAAGAAGGCAGCTGGATCAGGAATCAAGTCCCGGTTCCAACTATAGCCCGTCCAACCACTTCCAAAGCGAGCAGGAATCTCCGTCTTGTGCCAGTCCATATCGATCACGCTGACAGCTAGAGGTACCCCTTCAGCCTTGAAACGATCCATCAAATCTGTGTATTCCTGACTGGTATAAGGCCAATACCGGCTCCACCAGTTTCCCAGAGCATATCGTGGCAAGAGGGGTGGCTGTCCCGTCAGATGGTAAAAATCTTTCAAGGCCCCTAGATAATCGCGCCCATAACCGAAGAAATACAAATCCACTTCTGGACATGACCGTGCTCTAAATCCGCTTTCGACATCATACAAATAAGAAGCAGAATCGTCCAAAAGAGCATAGCCTGCTTTGCTTAAAATCCCATCTTCCAACTCCATAGCTCCATCGACCTCATCGAGCGTCCGACTGGTCCCCTTTAAGGTCTCAGGCCGATCCCCATAGTGCCATCGGCTACCATAGACTGCATACTGGCCCTTGAGTTCGATAAAAAGCCGATCCGGTGCAAAAGGTCCCTTTTCAAAATGAAGGTGGAGATGCTCCGTATGCAGATCGAGGACCTCTTCGGTCTCTGTGATCTCACAAGAAACTGGTCCAAAATCTCTATCTTGCACAACTTGCGTCTGTCCATCCTCAAAAACACCATTCTCTGAATATTCCAAGCGCACCAAAGATTCCGTTAACACGGAGATTCGGTAGTGCTCTCCAACTATCACTGGTCCTGCCATTTGTTTTTTCTCCTCTTTTTATAAGGCATCTAACTTGCCCATCTTTTCATCTACTTCGTTCTACTGTGTAAGCGTTTACGATTTTACTATAGCACTCAAAAAAAGGCCTGTCAACACTTGACAAAGCCTTTCCTAAAATTTTATAAGATCAACTTCCCCAATTGATCAAGAGATTCTTGACGACCTTGAGGACGGACGTTAGGTGAAATTATCCAGTGGATGATTTCAGCAATCCAGGAAGTTCCATGACTAAATCAAGATACAAAGGGCGTCTGCGGATAAAGTCAAAATAGGGAGCTGGACAGAAGCACTGTTGTATAGGATTGCTTCGTTGTCCTGCCCCCACAAGGCTAATTAGGATTCTTCCGAGCTAAAAGGTGAGAGAAGAATTCAATCAGCTACTGTGTCTTGGATTTAGTACTAATGTATTTTGCGCTTTTGACACGGTCCGCAGCCCGTGTTCAATTAGTTTTAAGCCACTTCGCTTTTTAATTTATAGTCTTAAAACTCCCGAGTGTTTGAAACAATCATGTTTCAAACACTTTTCTCACAGCGGATTGTCGAGCAAGACGCAGTGGTTGAGTGGGCTCTACTACGCTGATTTCATCAGCTTTTACAGCCCTACTCAACTGTGCGGAGGTGGGACGACGAAATCGAATTCTAACGAATGACCGATTTCTGTCCCACTCTCTCTATTATGATTGACTATTCTTCTTCCACCAAACGTTTAAACTCCGTTTGAATTTCTGTATTTTCTGTTGGTTTTAAGTACATGACTCCACCATTAGTCGTCGGTGAATGAAAGACAATCGTTTCTCCTGTATTGGTTATCGCAAAGAAGTAACTATGAACATCCGGGTATTTATCCCAATTGCTATAACGCTCTACAATTCGGTACTGGGCATTACCGAGACCTGTATCCGTATACTCGGCATTCATTTTCTCACTTGGTCCATCATCCCTAAGTGTATAGAGATGGTCAGCCCCCACATCTCCTCCTGCGATCCCCTTTTGGTAATTGGGTTGACCAAGTCTTTCCCCCCAGTTCCATTAAATTTCTCCGATATCCTCCTGCTCTAACAAACAAAGAGACCTTCATAACAAAACACCCCAAAAGTTAGTTTTTCTGTCTAACTTTTTGGGGTGCAGAACCGCTTAGAATATTAAAACATTATTTTTCGACCATACCACTGTTAATGAGACTTTCTTTCGTCACAGAATAACTAACTGTACTGTCATTTAGAGGATTAAAGCCTGGAACGATTTCTTTTAGCTTTTGCAAATCGATTTTCGTGTAATCAATTGTATTGTAGATATAGAAGATACCGTCTTTGTATTCGGAAGTTAGTTCAAATCCATGCCCCATCAGATCTTTGAATTTTTCTTGGCTTATGGCAACGGCTTCTTTCATTTCTTCAAGAGGGTTATCTCCATCCATTTTTGAAATATTATAATCATCAACCTTTTCTTGTACTAATAAAGTATCTCCCTTGTAATACAAGGTTACGGTTGACTTACCTGCTTCATCACTCGTTTCAAGGACTGTTTTTTGAGCACCTGCTCTTGAGTCCTCTTCTTTAACCTCATCAGTTGATGAATCTTTGGTCTTTGTTTTAGTTGATGAATCTTTGGTCTTTGCTTTAGTTGATGATTCAGTTGTCGCTTTCGTCGTCGCTTTAGTGGACGTTTGAGCGGTAGATTTTGGGTTCTCTTTTGGCGCACAAGCAACTAAGAGAAGACCAGCTGACAATAAGATGGCTACTGTTTTTACAGTTTTATTCATTTTGAATCCCTCACTATTTTATGATGTTTAAGGAAATGACTGACGTCTGAAACAAGTCATTTGGCAAGAACAACTCTAGATATAGATGTTATAAGAAAACCCTCAAAAATGATATTCGCAGTCCCCTCCTTATCGATCATTGTAACCATCTGGGTGGCTGGAATGCCATGCCCAGGCTGTTTGGATGATGGTTTCGATATTGTCAAATTTTGGTTGCCATCCGAGGATCGCACGCGCCTTCTCAGAAGATGCGATCAGGGTATCTGGATCTCCTGGTCTGCGGTCTGCAATCTCAAGTGGAATCGGATGTCCCGTCACCTTGCGGGCTACTTCAACGATTTGAAGATTAGAAAATCCTGTCGATGAGCCCAGATTAAAGGCGGTAGATGGATTGCCATTACGCAGATACTCCACAGCTAGTAGATGGGCATCAGCTAAATCAAATGGATGGACGTAGTCCCGAACATTGGTGCCATCTGGTGTATTGTAGTCATCTCCAAAAATGGCGATCTTTTCACGTTTGCCTTGGGCCACTTGTAAGACGATTGGCAGGAGATGGGTCTCTGGTCCATGGTCTTCGCCAATGGATCCATCTGGTTTGGCACCAGCCACATTAAAGTAACGAAGGGGGACATACTTGATACCATAGGCTTGATCGGCCCAGCGCATAATGGTTTCCATCATGAGCTTGCTTTCGCCATAGGGATTAATCGGTTTTTGCGGAGTGGTTTCAAGGATCGGAATTTCTTCTGGAATGCCGTAGGTGGCTGCGGTTGAAGAAAAGACGATGTAGTGAACCCCACATTCCTGCATGACTTCCAAGAGTTTGACCATGCCCGCCGTATTGTTGTCAAAATATTTCAATGGATCTGCCATGGATTCAGCGACTAGGGAATAGGCCGCAAAGTGGATGACGGCGTCAATATCTGCATGTTCCTTAAAAACAGTGCGCATGAAGTCTTGATCCGCCAGGTCTCCTTGGTAAAAGACGGCATCTGGATGCACCGCTGCGCGGTGGCCTGTGACCAGGCTATCCACCACCACGACTTTTTCCTGTCCTTCATTGACCAAGCGGTCTACCATGTGGGAACCGATATAGCCAGCTCCTCCGAGTACGAGTATTGCCATTTGTTTTCCTTTCGCTTCTTTGTCTTCTATCTTATTGTACCAAATTTCCCCGTCTTCTCCATACTTAAAGTGTCGCGACAAAGCGTCTAAAGGCTGCTTGCCCTTCTGCTGTCCGCTTGTAGACACCCGCATCTTCTAGCACCCGCGCAAAGATTTGGCCGACCGATTCACGGACAATGGCCTCAGCCTCTGCTTCTTCTGTAATGGGTGGGTGAGTGGCTTTCAAGTCAGTAGCCCAGTCTTGGTGGTAATGAACCACACTGCTTTCTCGTCCAAGCAGATAATCTTGGACCTGCTTGAGCTCTTTCTTAAGCCGAGGAGGCAAGATAGCCAAGCCCATGACTTCGATCAGACCGATATTTTCTTTTTTGATGTGTTGCACATCCGCATGTGGGTGGTAAATGCCATCTGGATGCTCTGGTGAGGTTTGGTTGTCACGGAGCACCAAGTCCAGTTCATAATGCCCATCACGGATTCGTGCAATGGGGGTAATGGTATGATGGGGTTGACCGTCGGATGTGGCTAGGACTTGCACGGCTGGATCCGAGTAACCTCTCCAGGTCTTTAGGATATGGTCCGCCAGGTCAATCAATTGCGCCTTATCATCTGATTGCAAACGAAGCACGGACATGGGCCAGTTGACAATCCCTACCGATACAGCCTCAAAGCCCTCAATGCTAAAGCTATCCTCAACAGAAGCCAGCTCCATAGGGAAGGTATGTCGTCCCCCTTGGTAATGGTCATGAGTCAGGATGGATCCCCCTACAATGGGTAGATCTGCATTGGACCCTGCAAAATAGCCTGGAAAAGTCTCTACAATGGTCAAAAGTCGCTCAAAGGTTTTGCGGCTAATGGCCATAGGAACGTGTTGGCTATCGAGGAAAATGCAGTGTTCATTGAAGTAGGCATAAGGGGAATACTGGAAGCCCCAGTCATGACCGTCCATATCAAAACGAATGATCCGATGATTGGCACGGGCAGGATGATCTAGGCGACCTTGATAACCTTCATTTTCAAAACACAATTGGCAGGCTGGATAATGACTGGCTTTGGCCTGACGTGCCGCTGCAATGTCTTTAGGATCTTTTTCAGGTTTTGACAGATTGATGGTGATTTCAAGAGAACCGTAGGGAGTTTCTGCCTCAAAGGCGATATTTTGAGCAATGGCCTCTACTTTGATGTAGTCGTTGCGCTTAGAGAGGGCATAGAAATCAGCAATCGCGTCTTCCTTGGACTGACGGTAAGTCTTCCAGAAATGATGGTTGACTTGACTAGGACTGGGAGTGATCAAATTCATTAACTCGGCTCCCAGACTATCCTGAGCTGCCATGGTTTCCTCAATCTGACCGTTAGCAAGGGCGAGCTCGATGAGTTGGTCTTTAAGCGCCAACAATCCTTCTTTTTTAACTGGTTGGTCCACGCCCTCTTCTCCGACCAAGCTCATGATCCGATTTTTTAGATAGATCCGATCTAGCTCTTCAAAGTGACTCACTGCAATCACTTCTGTCACAAATGCATCTAGAATTCCTTGTGCCATTTTGTCTCCTTCTCTCCTAATCTAAAATGCGACTGCCTCCTGCTACTTCAGCAATGTAAAAGCTTGGAGCATAGCCGACAACTTCCTCATAGCGTTTGCCAACAGCTTCTTCAAAGGCTTGAACCTTGTCCTTGTTGACAAGGGCGATGGCACATCCTCCAAATCCTGCACCCGTCATACGAGCACCAAGTACTCCTTCTTGTTCCCAAGCTGTATGAACTAGAGTATCCAATTCCAAGCCGGTCACTTCGTAATCATGCTCCAAGGATACGTGGGAAGCATTCATGAATCGGCCAAAGGCTTCCAAATCTCCCTCCTCAAGAGCCTTACGAGCTTGGAGAGTCCGTTGGTTTTCGAGTACAGCATGGCGAGCTCGTTTGATGCGATTTTCATCCTTGATCAAGTAGCTATAGGTATCAAAATCCCAGACATCCAATTCACCCAAGGTTTGGATGTCTAGTTTTTCTTGGAGTTCAGAGACAGCTGTTTCGCATTCCGCACGACGTTCATTGTATTTCGAATCAATCAATTCCCGGCGTTTATTGGTATTCATAATCACGACGACATTGTCTTTCAAATCAAGAGGCACCAAATCATATTCCAAAGTGTTAGTATCCAGATAAATGGCCCGTTGGTAAGCCCCCATACCGATGGCAAACTGATCCATGATGCCAGAGTTGACCCCAATAAAATGATTTTCCGTTTGTTTTCCGATCTTAACCAGTTCTACCCGATCCACTTTAAGACCATAAATGGTTTCAGCAATGACTCCTGTCAGCATCTCTAGTGAGGCTGAAGAAGAAAGGCCAGATCCATTTGGAATATTACCGTAAACATAGACATCCATGCCAACATCAATGGTGTGACCAGCTTCCTGCAAGAAATGAAGCACGCCTTTTGGATAGTTGGTCCAATTGTGCTCCTCTTCAAAATGAAGATTTTCAAGCGGGACTTCAATGATCCCCTTGTCTTCAAAGTTAGCAGAGAAGAAACGCAAAACCTTGTCTTCGCGCTTTCTTGCTGCTCCATAGGTACCAAGCGTAATGGCTGCCGGGAAGACATGCCCTCCGTTATAGTCCGTGTGTTCACCGATCAGATTGATTCGACCTGGTGAGAAGTAGGTATGATCCGCTTCTGCTCCAAAGACTGTTTGAAAAGCTTCCCGAAGTTCTTGAGTATTCATTGAGATTACCTCACTTATATAGTTATTTACCTCTAGTGTAACCCCTTTCATACAACAAATCAATAATTTTACTAAAATTTTAGTAAAATCTATCAACATGACGAAACCTGTGATATACTAGAAGGAAGAAGGAGAAAACGAATGGCCACATTAAAGGATATTGCTAACCTCGCAGACGTATCCATCGCCACTGTCTCTCGTGTTCTAAACCAAGATGCCAGTCTTTCTGTAACGGAGGAAACACGCCACAGAATTTTGACTGTTGCTGACGAACTAGGCTACACCAGACATCAGAAAAGTGGGAACTTTAAAAAAGAAAAACAACAAATTGTCATCATCCAATGGAAAAGTGAAGAGGGAGAGCTGGACGACCTCTACTACTACAACATCCGCTTAGGCATTGAAAAAAGAGCACAGGATTTCGACTATGGGATTCTCCGCTATTTCAATGATATTCCTTTTCGATTAGGTGAGGAAGTTATTGGAGTCCTTTGTATTGGAAAGTTTAGTAGGGTTCAAATTGTCGAGTTAGAACGTCTAGACAAGCCTCTGGTTTTTGTCGATAGTAACACCCTTAACCAAGGACACCCTTGTGTCACGACTGAATTTGAAAATGCTGTACAGACTGCCCTTTCCTATTTACGAAAACAAGGCTGTCAAACAATTGGCCTCCTAACTGGTGAGGAAAAAACAACTGACCTATTGGAAAGTATCCCAGATCCTCGGCGACGAGCCTATCGAAACTATTGTATTGAAAGAAGTATTTACCACCCTGAACTCATCCTCACAGGAAGTTTTACAGCTCAATCAGGCTATGACCTCATTTCCTCTCGGCTTCAGTCTGACTCACCCTTACCAGATGCCTATTTTGCTGCGAGTGATAGTTTGGCCATTGGGGCTCTCCGAGCTTTTCAAGAGGCCGGTATCAAGGTCCCTGATGATATCCAACTCATTTCCTTTAATGATACAAGTTTAGCCAAGCAAGTCTTTCCTCCCCTCTCGACCATCACTGTTTTTACAGAAGAAATGGGACGAACCGCTATGGATGTCCTAAATAAACAAGTCCTATCTCCAAGAGAAATACCAACCCTCACTATGCTAGGAACCAAGCTAACTATTAGAGAAAGCACAAAGAATGGATGATCCGCCATCCTTTCCGAAAATCAAAACTTATGAAAACACACGAAATTTTATACCAAACCTTAGCCCAAGCTCAAGATTATGTCAATGGCGAGCAACTAGCCCAAGAAATGGGACTGTCTCGCACATCAATCTGGAAGGCCATTCAGCGTTTAGAAAAAGAAGGCATCGTGATTGAGTCCGTCAAAAATCGAGGCTACAAGATCCTATCCGGAGACCTCCTCATTCCCCAAGTTATCGAGGAGCATTGTCCTCTAACAGTCTCCTATAATCCCCAGTGCCAATCCACTCAGCTAGATGCCAAGAATGCCATGGAAGCTGGAGGACAATCTTCTACTCTTTATCTGGCTCCTTTCCAGACAGCAGGTAAGGGACGTTTTGGGCGCGACTACTTCTGCCCTTCTCAAGGGGGGATCTACATGTCTCTCCATCTCAAGCCCAACCTCCCCTTTGATCAAGCTCCTGCCTATACCCTCATGGTCGCAGCGGCCATCTACAAGGCCCTGAAAAATCTGGCCTTAATGGATATCGATATTAAGTGGGTCAATGATATCTACTACAAAGGGAAAAAGGTTGGAGGCATTCTGACTGAAGCTATTAGCTCCATCGAAACAGGCCTTATTACAGATGTCATAATTGGAGTCGGTCTCAATTTTTCCATCACCAATTTTCCTACGGAACTGCAGAACAAGGCAGGGTCCCTCTTTGACTCCCAGCCTCCCATTAGCCGCAATGAACTGATTACTGAGATTTGGAAGGAATTTTTCAACACACCAGAAGAGGAGCTAATCTACCTCTACAAGCAGCGCTCACTAGTCCTAGGTAAGGAAGTCTGCTTCGAACAAAATCAGACCAGCTACCAAGGCCTGGCCAAGGATATCTCGGACAATGGACAACTACTAGTCCAACTGACGGACGGCCAAGAACGCTGGCTCAACAGTGGCGAAATCTCCCTCAAGCAATGGGATTTGTAAAATAGACCAACAACTCAAAAAAAAAATAAGCACCCCTGGGTGCTTATTTTTTATACTTATCTCGTTTTTTCTGATTGAGCTGTTGATCGATACTTTCGACCAATTTCCCTAAGATATAGCTGACTTGTAAATTTCTCAATATCAAGAGAGCCCAAAAGACTGCTGCCAGGTAGCTTTCTCTCATCACAGCATCATTAAAAAAATAGGTTTCAAAGGCTGTAAAAATAGCCATACTCCAAAATTGACGTTTATTCATATTGTTATTCTACCACGATTTTCTGGAAAAAGCACAGGCTAGTCTTCTTGGACCGTAATTTTATCAGAGAGGAAATCAAAGCCCTCCGGAATGACAGACTCTTCTGCCACTTCGACCTCTTCCTTGTGACCACGCGCTTTCTTAGAGAATTCCGCACGAACCTGGGTCCATTCCTCCATGGAAATAGCCAGAATCTCCGGAGAAAAACCTGCCGCATTGCTTAAAATATTGCCAAACATGGTATTGAGGTTATCTCGCTTCATGGTCTGTTCAGCATTAAAGGCAGACTCAAAGGCTAAAATCGCATGACGTTCATTGGCCGCAACCGGTTGGGAACCAACCAGCAAAGCCTTATCGGCTCCTGCTAGGCTTTCAATAATTTCCCCCCAAGCGTTTTGTAGGCGAATGAGATTGTTACGGGCTAAATCTGGATTTTCAACCGCTTCTTGTAAGATGGCTTGAAGCTTATTACGATCCACTCGATAGCCCTTGCTAGACTTCTGAGGACGATCTGGGGCGGACTTAGCCACAGGAGCCCCACTACCTACTTGGGACAACTGATTCTTCAGAGACTCGACTTCTCTTTTGAGCTGGTCTACTTGCGCCAAGAAATCTGCTGGAAGAGCCACTGGGCTAGCCGAAGGGCTCTCACCCTTGTATTCTGCTAGACGAATGGTCATCATCTCCGTGTAAATCTTCGGTTGCAGGCTATTTTTGATATCAGCTAAACTATTCGTTGCGAGATCAATCCAAGCAAAGAGGGTGGCTTGCGGAATGGCTAGATTCTGGTTAAAACGCTCACTGACATGAAGATTTTCCCCACCTGTCTGAACGATTAAGAGATCCCGCAAATACTGCAAGAGGTCCGTCACAAAGCGAGCCATATTTTTCCCATTATCAAAAATCAGGTTTAACTGGTCCAAGGCAGCTGTTGCATCTTGTGCTGACAAGGCTGCAACATAGAGATCTAATGCTTCTTGACTGATGGAGCCTGTGATTTCTTCTGCTGTTGCCGTGGTCAATTGGGCTTCACCTGTCAGACTGAGGGCTTGATCCAAAATGGACAAGGCATCCCGCATCCCACCTTCAGCACGACGGGCAATAATGGCTACAGCTTCTTCTTCGTAATCAATCCCTTCTTTGTCCAAAACAGCTTTTAGGTGATCTTGGATAGCCGGAGTCTTGATAGATTTGAATTCAAAGCGCTGAACCCGCGAAAGAATAGTTGCTGGAATCTTATGTAACTCTGTTGTTGCTAAAATAAAGACTACATTTTCTGTCGGTTCTTCCAAGGTCTTAAGAAGGGCATTAAAAGCGCCTGGCGAGAGCATGTGCACCTCGTCAATGATATAGACCTTATGAGGGGCCAAGCTAGGCGCATAGGTGGATTTGTCACGAATATCACGGATCTCATCCACTCCATTATTAGAGGCGGCGTCAATCTCAATGACATCCTCTAAACTGCCATTGGTAATGGCTTCACAGATATAGCAATCATTACAAGGTTCTCCCCCTTTTTGGTTGGGGCAGTTCATGGCCTTGGCAAAAATTTTCGCCACACTGGTCTTCCCCGTCCCACGAGGGCCAGAAAAGAGATAGGCATGGCTAATTTTTCCCTGTTCGACAGCTTGTCGAAGGGTCGTCGCAATAACCTCCTGCCCGACAAGTTGGCCAAAGGTCTGGCTTCGGTATTTACGATAGAGGGCTTGATACATTAGTCTACTACTCCAAACATCCTAAAATTCCAATTCGTTTTTTCTAGCAAGATGGCTACAAAACGTTCCAAATAAAGGCAATCCAAATCGTCATAATCTCCCACCCGATCTGAATCTAGATCTAAAACTCCCAGTAACTGGTCCTTCAAGACCATGGGCACCACAATCTCACTCATGGCCCGACTGTCACAAGAGATATAATTGGCATGCTGGGTCACATCCTCAACGACCAGTGTCTCTCTTTTCTCTGCTGCTTCTCCACAGACGCCTTTTCCTATGGCAATATGGACACAGGAAACCTGACCTTGAAAGGGGCCTAAAATCAGCTCCTTTTGATCATAGAGGTAAAAGCCAGCAAAGACTGAATGAGGTAGAGCCTGATTGAGCAGAGCACTGGCATTGGCTAAATTGGCCAAGGCATTGCTCTCACCTTCTAAAAGAGCTTCTAACTGTGCTAGTAAAAGTTGGTAACGTGATTCTTTTTCCTGCATATTCATAACCTTTATTATACCAAACTTTAGCTAGAAAATTAAGTATTTACCATGGAGCAAGCCTTGGTAAAAACCAAACACCCACTAGAAGTATCCAACAACAGTTCCCAATCAAAAAGAGAGTGGGACAGAAATCGGTCATTCGTTAGAATTCGATTTCGTCGTCCCACCTCCGCACAGTTGAGTAGGGCTGTAAAAGCTGATGAAATCAGCGTAGTAGAGCCCACTCAACCACTGCGTCTTGCTCAACAGTCCAAAGACAATTGAGAGGCTAGGACTTTTGTCCCAGCCTCGATTGATAAAACTATTTGAATGTAACTAGATATCCCTTCGAACATATTGAATGGCACGATAAGCAAGAAAAATGGTCAGAACAAGGGAAACAAACCAGATGGTCCGAAGTCCGTAATATTGGATGAGGAAGGTAGATAGAATAGCTCCACCCACAAAACTTCCAATCAAGGAAGTCATAAAGAGAGATTCCCAGAAAAACTCTATCTTTCGATCCCGTACAAAATTCCCGTAAGCGACCATGGTCTTCTTGAGATTCCCTGTCATAAAGGAATAGTTGTAGGTGTAACCATCTACTTCTCCAAAGGAAATGGCTACAATCCCCAAGCTCAGCCCAAAGAATGGCACAATATAGACATTGGGCACTTCTTTGGGAAGAAATCCTGCCACTAAGGTCGTCAAAACCATGGGCACCAAGGTACTGAGTCGCCAAACGGAATGACTAAAGAAGCGTTGAAAGACGGTCATCAAGAAAATCCCGATCATAAAGGCCAACATGGTTGCTAGTTTGACCTCCACATCCGCGATTTCATGGCCAATTAAACCAACGGATAGAAAGACAACGTTCCCAGTTTGGCCCGCCGTTAAGGTCCCTCCTCTTTCGATAAAGGTGTAGGCATCTGAAAAGCCTGCACACATGGTCAGTAGGCAGGCAAAGGCCTTACTTCTGGAGTGAAACTCCCTTCTTAACTTTTTCATTTTTCTCCCTATTTGTCATGGAAAAGAGGCTGGAACACTACTTTCTAACCTCTCATCACTTATTATTTTTATCCTTCACGTGATTCGCTCAAGATCTTTTCAATCTTGGTCGTAATCAAATCAATGGCTACGGTATTGGTCACACCTTCTGGAATGATGACATCCGCATAGCGCTTGGTTGGCTCGATGAACTGGTGGTACATCGGTTTCACCACTCCTAAGTACTGATCGATGACACTGTCCAAACTCCGACCACGCTCTTCCATATCCCGCTTAATCCGGCGAATGATCCGCACATCATCATCGGTATCAACGAAAATCTTGATATCCATCAAGTCACGAAGACGCTTGTCCTCCAAGACCAAAATCCCCTCAACGATAAAAACATCCTGAGGCTCCTGGCGATAAGTCTTAGCGCTACGCGTATGCGCTGCGTAGTCGTAAGTTGGGATATCCACTGGACGGCCAGCCAACAACTCATTGATTTGCTCGATCATGAGATCGGTATCAAAGGCAAAGGGATGGTCGTAGTTGGTCTGAATCCGCTCTTCAAAGGTTAAATGACTTTGATCCTTATAATAAGAGTCGTGTTCAATCATAGCAATCTTTTCATCTGGGAAGTGGGATAAAATTGCACGAGAAACACTGGTTTTCCCCCCACCAGAACCACCTGTTACACCGATAATAATTGGTCTGTTTCGCATCTTCTCCTCCATTTTCTATAATCCTATTTATTCTATCACAAAAGCAACCTCTTGACCACGACTTGAACCATTTTTCTATGGATTTCCATCCACAAGTCAAGTAAACATCCTTTCCTCGTGCTACCCCAGTTAGAAAGGCCCATTCCATCTTTTTAAGGTGAAACATGATATAATGAAACCAGTAAATACCTGATTGAAAGGAGCTGCCATGCTAAAACTCGGTATCATTGGCACCAGTGCTATTTCCCACTCCTTCCTAGATGCAGCTAACAAAACTGCCCAATATAAGTTAAGTGCGGTCTATTCACGGACCTTGGAGAAAGCTCGTAGCTTCTCTCAACCCTATGGACAAGTAGCTCTCTATGATGACCTGATTGCCTTTTTAGATAGTGACCTGGATGTTATCTACATTGCTAGTCCCAATTCACTTCACTATCCTCAGGCTAAATTAGCCCTCTTGGCTAAGAAACATATCATCCTTGAAAAACCGGCTGTCACCACTCCCAAGGAATGGAAAGAGCTGGTCAAATTAGCTAATGAACACCAGGTCTATCTCTTTGAAGCTGCTCGCAACTATCATGAAAAAGCCTTTACGACCATCCAAGACTTTCTCAAAGACAAAACCATTTTAGGTGGCCACATGACCTATGCCAAATACTCTTCTAAAATGCCTGAGTTCTTAAAAGGGAATATTCCCAATATTTTTTCCGATCAATTTGCAGGTGGAGCCCTTATGGATTTGGGTGTCTATCCTCTCTACTTTGCAATTGGCCTCTTTGGTCAACCTGAATCAGTAACCTATCGGGCGCGGCAATTGCCTAGTTCGATCGATTTGAACGGACATGGCAGCTTGGTGTATTCTGACTTTGTCATTGGCATTCAAGCCGGCAAAGATGTAACCAGCAATCTTCCTGCGGAGATCTACACGACAGACGGCACCCTCTTCATTAGTGGGATCGAAGCCGTTAGTCAGGCTCTTTTTCAAGACCATTCTGGAAACAGCTACCCGCTTCCAATCACTCCTACCCCTCATAACATGTTAGAAGAAGCCCAGGCCTTTGCTAGCATGATGACAGAAGGCAACCAGACACTTTACCAGACTTGGCTCCAAACTGGACAGATGGTCCACCAAGCCCTCTACGCTATGCGCCAAGATGCTGGAATACACTTTAAGGACGAAAACTAATATGACACTAGCATTTCCACCGCTCTGGCAAGAGCAACTCAAAACCCTTGACTTTGAACAACTTACTGAAATCCAAGAACGCCTCTTTGATCCTATTACCCAAGGGGAGAACGTACTTGGAGTCAGCCCGACAGGAACTGGAAAGACTCTGGCCTATCTCTTCCCTAGTCTTCTCAAGCTAAAACCTAAAAAAGCGCAACAATTGTTGATCCTCTCACCCAACACAGAGTTGGCAGGACAAATCTTTGAGGTTGCCAAACAATGGGCGGAACCTCTCGGACTCAGTGCCCAACTGTTCCTCTCTGGCTCTAGTCAAAAACGGCAAATCGAACGCCTAAAAAAAGGACCCGAAATCCTCATTGGTACTCCAGGCCGTATCTTTGAATTGATCAAGCTAAAGAAAATCAAGATGATGAATGTCGATACCATCATCCTGGATGAATTTGACCAACTTTTTAGCGACTCTCAGTATCACTTTGTCGATAAGATTTGCCACTACGCGCCCCGAGATCATCAATTTATCTATATGAGTGCAACGACCAAGTTTGATCCAGAACAAATCGAACCCAATACCCTAACCATTCAAGTAGAAGGACAAAACTTGGACAATATCCAGCACTTTTATATAGAAGTGGACAAGCGAGAAAAGGTCGAACTCCTCAGAAAACTCTCCAATGTCGAAGACTTTCGTGGTCTCGTTTTCTTCAACAGCTTGTCAGACCTGGGAAGCGCCGAAGAAAAACTCCAATACCGGGAAGTTAGCGCCGTCTCACTTGCTAGTGACGTTAATGTCAAGTTCCGTAAAGTCATTCTGGAACGCTTTAAGGACCATCAGCTGACACTCCTTCTTGCAACCGATTTGGTGGCACGAGGAATTGATATCGACTCTCTAGAATGTGTCGTCAATTATGAAGTCCCTCGAGATGCCGAAACCTACATCCACCGATCTGGGCGGACCGGACGCATGGGCAAAGAGGGCTATGTCATCACCTTAGTCAGCCATCCCGAAGAGTTGAAAAGTTTAAAAAAATTAACCCCCGTTCGTCCCTTGATTCTCAAGGGAGCTCAACTTTATATAGGTGAAGAATAAGAAGAGGCTGGGACAAAAGTCCTAGCCTCTCAATTATTTTTGGATTGTCGAGCAAGACGCAGTGGTTGAGTGGGCTCTACTACGCTGATTTCATCAGCTTTTACAGCCCTACTCAACTGTGCGGAGGTGGGACGACGAAATCGAATTCTAACGAATTACCGATTTCTGTCCCACTCTCTTTTTAATTACGATTGTAATAGAGTCGATGACTTTCCACTTGGTGGTTTAAGAGTTCATCAACCGTCACGATGGTGTAACCTTGCGATTGAAGGTATTCAATCACGGCTGGAAGAGCATTGATAGATGTTTGGTGAATATCATGCATCAGGATGATCGATCCTGGTTTGACTTGTTTTTTCACTTCTGCCAAGATGGCTTGTGTGTTATGGGTCTTCCAATCCAGAGTATCCACATCCCACATGATAAAGGCCTGATCCACTGCATATTGAATGGCACTATTAATCGAACCATAAGGCGGACGAGTAATTTTCGTTTGCACTCCAGTGACCTTTTGAATGACTTCCTTAGTATCCATGATTTCTTTTTGGGCAGATTCCAAAGGCAACTTGGTTAAGACAGGGTGATTCCAGGTATGGATCCCGATTTCATGTCCTTCCTGACGTACCCGTTTAGCCACTTCAGGATAGGCAGAGACATTCTTCCCAAGCATAAAGAAAGTCGCTTTAACATGGTACTTGTTCAAGATATCTAGGGCTTGAGGGGTCGTCGTTGGATCTGGACCATCATCAAATGTTAAGGCAACCATCTTAGCATGACGTTGAGTTTGGTAGGCCTCATAAGATTGAAAATCTTCAGGATTCAGACGAGCAGAATCAATCACATCATAGAGTTTGGAAAGAGGAACATCAAAAGTTTCCATACCTTCAATATCTACTGGAAGCGTGATGGACAGCACACCTTTATTATAGGTGAACTGCCAGCTTGCCATATCACTTGCTGAGACGGTTTGCATCAGCTCTTCAATTCTATCTTCTCCTAACTGAAGGAAGACCAACTGGGCACGCAATTCTGTTAAGAGAGTTTCTTTGGCTAGATCTGTATCCGTAAACAATTGGGAAAATTGGAAGACCGTCCCCTCATCCGTTAGATAGAGGAGAGGTAGTTTGTCAATCCCATCTTTAATGAACTTGCCGTTCTTCCACTTGTACTGGGTCTTCTTCACCTGATAAGGATGAACCCCTACAAATGGTTCTTCTGAGCGTTCGGTATGGTAGAACAAAAGCTCTTTTGCTTGCTGGTTCTTCTTCTCTTCTTGAGGAAGAGAGCCAACGTCAGCCAAAATTCTCTCTTTAACCACTGCGATGGGTTCTTCATTATTTTTCGGGTAGTAAGCAGCAACATAAGATTGTCCAACCATCCCTTTTTGAAGGCTGGTATCTTTGTCTTTTTCAACTGCTTTTTCTTCCTGAATGACTTTAGAAAGCTGTTGATTATAATTTTTGATGGCGCGTGCTTCCTCAATCTTCTGATAAACCAGATAGATTCCTCCGATAAAAAGGAGGTTAAGAAGAACGAGGATAAACATTTTCAAGTAGGAATTCTTCATATTCTTATTATAGCAATTTTATCACCAAAAAACAGTAGAAAACTCTCAAATCTAGAAATTAAATCCTAAAAAACAATAGGAAATTAGGGGGACTACCCTATCCCCTGTCATTTAGTAATAGCCAATTTCAAACACAAAAAAGAACAGGTCAGTTCTCACCTGCTCTTTATCCTATGTGATGTGATTGCTGATTATAAGGACTTTTCACGAATCACTTCAACTTTGTAGCCATCTGGATCCACAATAAAGTAATAGTTTGGAAGTGTTCCTGGCAAGCCTTTTGGATCTGTTACTTGGTAACCTTTTTCCTTATGCTCGGCATGAAGGGCTTCAAGGTCTGGGGTACTCAGGGCTACGTGAGCAAAACCATCTCCAATTACATAGGGACCATGATCATAGTTGTAAGTTAATTCCAACTCATAGTCATCCCCTTCTAAACCAAGATAAACAATCGTAAATTTGTATTCAGGAAAATCTTTGCGACGCAATTCCTTAAAACCAAATGCATCTGCATAAAAGGCAATTGATTTTTCTAAATTCTCAACACGTAAACAAGTGTGTAACATTTTTGAAGCCATAAGACACCTCTTTCTTTTTTACTATTATACACTAGTCAGACCAAAATAGCGATTAATTGAAATGGATGAAAAAGAGAGTGGGACAGAAATCGGTCATTCGTTAGAATTCGATTTCGTCGTCCCACCTCCGCACCAGTTGAGTAGGACTGTAAAAGCTGATGAAATCAGCGTAGTAGAGCCCAATCAACCACTGCGTCTTGCTCGACAATCCAAAGACAATTAAGAGGCTAGGAATTTTGTACCACTCTCTTACTTGTTCTTCGTTGATTTAGAACTGGATCTCTTTTTACTTTCTGACTTAGTTGCTAGTTTTACCTCGAAAATAGAACCTTTAGGCTTGTTATCTCGAACACTAATGGTACCATTGAAGGCTTCTACTATTTGCTTGGCTAAGGATAAGCCTAAACCAAAACCACCCTTTTGACGGGTTCGCGCCTTATCCACTCGATAGAAACGATCAAAAATCCGTTTTTTATCTTCGTCAGCAATTCCTGGACCATTGTCCTCTACTCGAAGATAGAGATAACGATCCTTGAATTGGGCGATAAAGCGTATTTTCCCTTCTTCCTCTGTATATTTGAGGGCATTATCATACAAAATGGTCATCAGTTGTTTCAATAGGACCTTATCAGTCACCAGACTCCTATCCACCAGATTCTCATATTCAAAGATTTTTTCGTTTTCCTCCGCAATGATTTCATAATTGGCAAAAGTTTGGTCAAAAAAGGATGGTGTGATCTCGCTAAACTCTGGTTTAATCCCATCATCTCGACGGGCTAAGTTTAAGAGATTGGTCGTCAATAAGCGCATATTACGAACTTCATCCAAAGAGGAGGCAATATTCTCACTGGATTCCATAATCGTTGCTTCTGGTTTGCGGAATAAGGTTTCCAAACGATTTTGCAAAACCGCTAAAGGCGTCCGCAATTCATGAGAAGCATTTTCGACGAAGGCTTTCTGCCGATTCATGCTCTCTAAGAGAGGTTTCACACTCATCTTAGCCAGGAAGATACTTGCAAAGAGGGAAATGCCCCAGAAACAAATCATGACCAAGGCAATTTGACTCTCATGTTTTTCACTGGTCTGCTCCAACTGGCTGATGTTGGTCATGATCACGGCATATTTCACCCCATAGATATAATCATCGGGATCAATATCTACCAAATAAGCCCGGTAACTTTCCTTCTGCTTATAATGATTGGTAATTTGAATCTGCTTGATCTTGTTTAAATAACTGCGACTAAAAGTTACTGTTTTTAGATCTAGAAAACCATTATCCGTTGTCACATTTTCAAATTTATCATTCAAAAGGATAGCCGTGCTATTGGAGGTGACCGATGGTCTAGGGCCATCCTCGGAACCAAGTTCATCATCTTCTGGTTGGTCATCAGCAGGCCCGTCTTTTCCCATCCCATTGCCTGTACGGTTTGCCAAACTGATAATCGAATAGCGATCTTTACTGAGCATTTTTAAATTCTCGTCAACCGTTGTATAAAGACTGGAACGCATCACCTGAATAATAATCAAGGTCATGGTTGAGAAAATCAAGGTAAAGAGTCCGAAATAGCGGATGAAATAAGAAAAGTCATCCGCATTGACAGTTTTTTTAATTTTATTGAGCATCTTTCAGAATATACCCCACGCTACGCAATGTTTGGAGATTTTTTGCAAAGTCTGTACCTTTTAACTTCTTACGAATCTTAGAAACATACACTTCGACAACCGAAATGGTCGTATCGCTATCAAATCCCCAAAGTCGATCAAAGATTTGTGTTTTTGGCAGGATGACATTTTGATTTTGAAGGAAATAGACCAAAAGATCAAATTCTTTTCCTAATAGTTCTACTTCTTTCCCTTCAACAAGCGTAGAGTTGGTCGAGAGGTTAATTGTCACATTCCCATAAGAAAGGGTATTTTCATTGACCTTACCAGCGCGCTTCAACAATGCTTGAATTCGCATCTTAAGTTCCTCTAAGTAGAATGGCTTGGTCAGATAGTCATCTGCTCCCAACTCAAAACCATGGCCCTTATCGTCCAAACTCTCTTTGGCTGTCATAATCAACACTGGAGTGGAGACACCCTTATCTCTTAATTCTTTCAGAACTTGGAAACCATCTTTTTCAGGAAGCATGAGGTCAAGTAAAATCAGGTCATAGATGCCACTTTCAGCTTCATAAAGGCCTTCTTCCCCATCAAAGACTTGCATGACATCTGCAAAATCATCTAAAAAATCAAATACTGAATTAGACAAACCGAGGTCGTCTTCGACTAATAAAATCTTAATCATATTTACTTTCTCCTTCTCATTCTTCCATACAGGGATGATGAGTATTTTCTACTCTATTATAACATGACCAGGCTTCATTCAGTACCATTCAGATAGCGATTTCACTTTTTTCTTAGCCCGCTGTCCCTGTCTCATCCTTTGATGAATCTTTTGTATTGCTTGACGATTTTTTTGAAGAGGACTTCTTGGAGGACTTTTTATTGGATTTCCCATTTTGTTGGCTGTCTTCTTGACCTTGAGGTTCACCATCTTGTGGCGCTTGACCATTCATCTCACTTTGCCCTGGTCCACCATTCTGCCCATCTTGCGGGGGCCTACCACCCGGTCCACCTCTAAATCCATCTTGTCCTTGCTGACCTTGAGGTCCACCACCTTGAGGAGGTTGACCATTTATCTCACCTTGCCCAGGTCCACCATTTTGATCATTAAAAGCTTGTGAGTTAAAATGTCCATTTTGTCCTTGTCCATTTCCTTGACTATTTTGTCCTTGAGGATTTTGGGAAGGTTGGTTGCCATTTTGTGTAGCGACTGTTGCTTGTTGGCGTAGGGGAGTAGTATTAGCTGTCGCCAACATTCCCAATCCAAATCCACTTGTCATTCCTACGACGAGTCCTCCTGTTGCTGCGGCAGTTGCCCACCACTTAGGACTTTTCTTAAGAACAATCATTTTTTCAGTTCTTTCTTGCTTTTGTTTATTCGAAGCTTGCATTCTTTCATTTCCTTATATTTTTATTTAAACAAGGCCTTTGTTTAGATAGGGATAGTTTACCGACTCTTCCTTAACCGTGACTAAATTTTTTCTTAAACTTTCCTAAAATGATCAAGGAGACATTTGTAACAGCTGAAAAGAGGACTTGACAGGCTTGCCTTCTTTTTTGTAGAATAGTTACCATAAAAATAAATCGAGGTTTACTGTTTTGAAAAAAATTGAATCAATGACATTAATTGCTCTTGGAGCAGCTCTGATTGCTGCCCTATCACCTTTTACAATCCCACTGGGACCCATTCCTATCACGCTTCAGACTTTAGCGATTGGATTAATCGCCAGCATCTACCGTCCAAAAGAAGCCACTCTTTCCGTTGTGATTTACCTCCTCTTAGGTGCTATTGGCCTTCCCGTCTTTGCAGGTGGTCACGGAGGTATCAGCTCCTTCTACGGTCCCACTGCCGGATTCCTTTTCTTCTTTCCTCTTCGTGCTTTGGTTACCTCTATCTTCGCTGGCCAAAAGGGACAGCCCATTCGTATTTTCCTTGCTAACGCCTTGGGAGAAGTCGTTCTCTTTATTGGCGGTGCCTTAGGATTTATGTTCATCACTCACCAGAGTTTGGATATCACAGTAAAATTGGTTGTCCTACCTTTTGTGCTACCAGACTTGATTAAGATGACATTGACAACGATTTTCGCGGTCATTCTTTATAGAAATCTTAAGTATCTCCCTTATTTCAAAAAAGAAAAATAAAAACTCTTAGAGAGGTTTGCAGATCTGCAAAGCCTTCTCTAGGAGCTTTTTCTTTATTTTGTAGCTAGAAGTGCTGCTTCAACGGCGGCTTTCTCACGCTCGATAAGATCGATACGAGCGGCGATTTCCTTGATTCCCATCTTGATATTGCGGCTAATCGCCATATCTTCTAATTGAGGTTCAAAGAAGGCCTTGTATTCATTCAAGCGTTCAAGGGTCTTGAAACAGTTGGCTGGGTAGATAACAAACTTATCAAAGCTCATATCACCACCGAGTGCCTTCTTGATCCAATCCCAATTCTCACGTGCCCAAGTCCAGGTTCTTCCTTGGGTAAAGTCATGATGCAAGAAATTGAAGTACCAGCTCATAGCCAAGTCTTGCGGTTTCACCACATCCTTGTTCTTCCACTCCTTCAATAGAGCTTCCAAGGTTTCCTCATCCTTGGAGTAAGAAAGAGCTGCTGCCAACTGGCGTTTAAAGTTTCCATCCACTGTCTTCACATAGGTATCTAGGTATTGTTGGCTAAGTGCCTTGGTTTCCTGATGCTTGATTTGGTTGATCAAGATTTGCAGACGAATGGCAGCTGGAAGTTTTTCTAGATCAGATGCATGCGCTTCAAAGATAGCACTCGCTTGGACTTGTGCAGCTTCATCATTAGCCTTAATCATATTGGCAATCATGAGCTGACGAACTTTTTCGTCTTCTTCTGCTTCACCTGGCTTAGCTTCTAGTCCCAAGCGTTCAAAGTTGTAACGGTTCATCTGTTTCAACAGCTCATGGAAGGCAACTTCTGTTTCAGTTCCTTCATCCACAAAGAGACTGATTCCAGTCAAGACGCTTGAAACGGCAGAAACAACCAAGAAGGAACTTTCTTCTGTCAAATGCTCAATCACTGGCAAGAGACTTGCATAGGAAATTTGCCCACTTTCAGCTAACAGACGACGTTCTTGAACCACTTGTAATTTTGAAGTGCTATCTAAGTTAGCAAGGTTCGCAAGGATGTCTTCCAACAATTCCCCACGGTAGTCACTGATATAGTGGGCCGTATTTTCTGTATTAAAACGAAGAGCACCGCTATTAGTTGCCTTCAAGGCACTGTAGCTTGGAATTTCTAAGACTTCTGTTTCCAAAGTATCTGGAATACCTGACCAGTTGCTATTTAGCGGAACAACCCACTTGCGACCTTTTTCTTCTTTTTCTCCGATAAAGAACTGTTCTTGACGGATGATCAAGGTATCATTCTCTACAGAAGCTGAAACAACTGGGTATCCAGGTTGCTCCAACCAAGAATCCATAAAGGCTGCTACATCCCGACCAGAAGCTTGGCCCAAGGCTTCCCAAAGATCTTGCCCAATGGTATTTCCATATTGATGCTTTTCAAAGTAGATTTTCAAACCCTTGCGGAAGGCGTCATCGCCTAACCAGCGGCGAAGCATGTGCATGAGACGGCTACCCTTGGCGTAAACGATCGCTGGGTCAAAGAGGGTGTTGATCTCGTCTGGGTGTTTCACTTCCACATGGACGGATTGAACACCATCAGTCGCATCGCGTTTCAAGGCAGCAGGTACACCAGTTGTTTGGAAGTCTTCAAAGATATTCCAGCTTGGTTCGATGGCATCCAAGCAGACATATTCCATCATATTGGCGAAGCTTTCATTCAACCAGAGGTCATCCCACCACTTCATCGTTACGAGGTTTCCGAACCATTGGTGAGCCAATTCGTGAGCCACCACCAAGGCTACTGTTTGACGGCTCTGAGCTGTCGAGTTCTCATCTACAAGGAGATAAACTTCGCGGTAGGTGACCAAGCCCCAGTTTTCCATAGCTCCTGAAGAGAAGTCTGGAAGGGCGATATGAAGGGATTGAGGGATTGGGTAAGCCACTCCATAGTAGTCTTCGTAGAATTCAATAGCACGAACGGCAATATCTAATGAGAAGTCCAAGTTTTCTAATGGGTGAGCTTTGGTAGAGTAGACACCGACTAGGGTTCCATTCTTGGTCTTAGCTGTCACACCCTGCAAATCTCCCGCCGCAAAGGCCAAGAGATAAGAAGACATACGAGGAGTTGTATCAAACTTCCAAATACCTGTTTCTTTCCGACTTTCGACATCGATTTCAGGCATGTTAGAAAGAACAATTTCTCCCTCTTCTTGGTCAAATTTCACAGCCAAATCAAAGGTCGCTTTGGCTTCTGGTTCATCCACACTTGGGAAGGCTTCACGCGCAAAGTGGCTCTCAAATTGAGTAGAGATCACTTCCTTTTTAAGGCCATCTACTGTGTAGTAAGACGGATAAATCCCTGTCATATTATCGGTAATGTTCCCTGTATAAGTAAGGGTAAGGTTTACTTTACCTGTAGCAGGAACTTCGACAAAGACCGCTTCTTCCTCGTCATTGACTGTAAAGGCACAATCTTGCCCATCTACTTGTGCAGATTGGATGGTCAAATCCTTTTGGTGAAGAGAAATGCGAGTCTTCTTTGCTTCTCCGGTAATAGTCACTTTCCCTGAGAAAGTTTTGTTTGAGCGGTTCAAATCTAAGAATAGATCATAGTGCTCAGGTACAAATGTATCAATAAAATGTGCAACTGCTTGCATGAGTAACTCCTTCTTCATTTATTCTCATCTTCTATTCTAACATAAATCCAAAGGTCTGTAAGGTAAGAGGAGGCAAAACAAGATCTATAAGAAAATAAAGTCTGAGATGATGACCTCAGACTTTATTTTCTTATAATTCCACAATTTTCCCTGTTTCGAAGTAGACAACCCACTCACAGATATTTTTAGCATAATCACCAATACGCTCCAAGTAGTTGATCACTTGGAAGTAATCACGTCCGGTTACAATGGACTCAGGATTCTTCCGAATTTCTTCTGTTGCTAATTCTTGAATGCTATCGAAGTAATGGTTGATCACTTCGTCTCGGCTAGCTACTTCATAGGCCAAATCTACATCACCTTTGAGGTAAACATCCAGTGTGGATTCGACAAAGTCTTTGACCTCACGACCCATCTTGCTGATCTCCTCTTCAACAGATTGGATGCGGACTTCCCCCTTCATTCGAATAGTTGCTTTCGCGATTGAAACCGCATGGTCACCCATCCGCTCTAAGTCAGAGACTGCTTTTAAGACCGTCATGACCACGCGAAGGTCTTGCGAAACTGGCTGTTGAAGGGCGATAATCTCAAAAGATTTGCGCTCCAATTTCACTTCGTATTCATTGATATCCGCATCATCTTCGATAACCTGGCGGGCCAATTCACGGTCATGTGTGACGAAAGCACGAACCGTACGATTGATTTGGGTCAACACTTCATTTCCCATTGCATAAAATTGGTTATGCAATTTTTCTAAATCTTCTTCAAATTGAACTCGTAACATTTTATTTTCTTCCTATCCAAATTTACCAGAGACATAGTCTTCTGTTTCTTTCTTAGCTGGGTTCAAGAACATTTCATTGGTATCATTGTACTCAATCAAATCGCCATCCAAGAAAAAGGCTGTTTTATCGGAAATCCGACTCGCTTGCTGCATGGATCGAGTCACCAAGAGCATGGTGTAACGGTCTTTTAGTCCATACAGGGTTTCTTCAATCTTACCAGCTGAAATCGGGTCCAGCGCTGAAGTTGGTTCATCTAAAAGAATAATCTTTGGACTGGTCGCAAGGACCCGCGCTACACAAACCCGCTGCTGCTGACCACCGGAAAGTCCGATAGCAGAATCATGCAGGCGATCCTTGACCTCATCCCAGATGGAAGCACGTTTCAGTGAGGTTTCAACCGCTTCATCCAAAACAGCCTTGTCCTTGACACCATTAATCATCAAGCCATAGGTCACATTATCATAAATGGACATTGGAAAGGGATTGGGCTGTTGGAAGACCATTCCGATTTCCTTGCGCAATTCGACCGTATCGGTCCGTGGTCCGTAGATATTATGGCCATTATAGAGGATGGTTCCTGTAGTTGTGACCTCATGGTTCAGGTCCCCCATGCGGTTAATGGCTTTTAAAAGGGTAGATTTCCCTGATCCTGAAGGACCAATCAAGGCTGTAATCTCCTTTGGAGCAAAATCCAAAGAAACACTATTTAAAGCCTTCTTTTTATTGTAATAAACCGACAAGTCCTTGACTTGCAAAATTGGTTCTGTCATTCTATTTTCCTTTTTGTTGTCATATTCCTTTATCCAAAGTGACCCGATACATAATCGTTGGTCGATTGCAATTTCGCATTTTGGAAAATATTCGAAGTCTTATCGTACTCGATGAGGTTTCCAAGGTAGAAGAAACCGGTATAATCACTAGCACGCGCTGCTTGTTGCATACTGTGTGTCACGATGACAATCGTGTAATCCTTCTTCAACTCCAGCATGGTTTCTTCTAATTGCGCTGTTGCGATCGGGTCTAAGGCTGAGGCTGGCTCATCCATGAGCAAAATCTCTGGTTTAACGGAGATGGCACGGGCAATACAAAGGCGTTGCTGTTGACCACCTGAAAGTGTCAAAGCAGACTTGTGCAAGTCATCCTTGACCTGATCCCAGAGGGCTGCTTGCTTCAAGGATTTTTCTACGATTTCATCCAAGACCTTCTTATCTTTGACTCCTGCCCGTTCGTGAGGGAAGGTAATATTGCGGTAGATAGACTTCGCAAATGGATTTGGTCGTTGGAAGACCATCCCGATATGCTTTCTCATTTCATAGACATTGATATCTGGTCGGTTGACATCAATCCCTTCGTACCAGATCTCACCAGTCACACGCGCAATATCAATGGTATCGTTCATTCGGTTCAAACTTCTAAGATAGGTGGACTTCCCTGATCCAGAGGGACCAATCAAGGCTGTAATCTTATTCTTTTCAAACTGCATGTCGACGCCTTTGATGGACTCGTTATTTCCATAATAGACATGCAAATCTTTGGTAGATAGGACCACCTTTTCTTCAGGAAAAGTAATGATGTGTCTCTCATCCCAATTGTATTTTGACATTTCTTCTCCTTTTATGCTGAGGTTAATTTCTTATGGAGGTAAGTACCGAGCTTACGTGCTCCAAAGTTGAATATCAAAATGAAGATCAACAAAACGGCTGCAGATCCAGCGGATACTTCAATAGCATCTGGAATGGTTCCTTCACTATTGACCTTCCAAATGTGGACCGCTAGTGTTTCCGCTTGACGGAAAATAGAGATTGGACTGGTCACACTGAAGAGGTTCCAGTTACTCCAATCCAAAGCTGGAGCAGACTGTCCAGCTGTATAAATCAAGGCCGCTGCTTCCCCGAAAATCCGTCCAGAAGCCAGTACGACACCCGTAATAATACTTGGCAAGGCTTCTGGTACCACTACGTGAATCACGGTTTCCCAACGAGAGATTCCAAGCGCAAGCCCAGCTTCTCTTTGTGTATGGTGGACGTTTTGCAAACTATCTTCAATGTTCCGTGTCATCTGTGGCAAGTTAAAGACTGTCAAGGCCAAGGCACCAGAAATAATCGAGAAGCCATATTGGAACTGCACTACAAAGACCAAATAGCCAAAGAGACCGACTACAACTGATGGAAGGGAAGACAAGATTTCAATACAGGTCCGAACCAAATTGGTCAATGGGCCCTTCTTGGCATACTCTGACAAGTAGATCCCTGCCCCCAAAGAAAGTGGGAAGGAAATAATCAAGGTAATGACTAAGAGGAAGAAGGAATTATAAAGCTGAATCCCAATCCCTCCACCTGCTTGGTAAGAAGAGGATTTGCTGGTCAAGAAAGTCCAAGACACATGCGGCAACCCTCTAAGTAAGATATAGAGAATCAAAGAAGCAAGAATAGTGACAATAATTCCAGCAATAGCATAGAGAACCCCTGTCGCTATCTTATCTATTTTTTTAGCGTGCATAGTTCTTCTTACCTCTTTCTTTCGTGATCAATTTGATAACGCTGTTGAATGCCAAACTCATCAGCAAGAGCACCAAAGCAAGTGACCAGAGAACGTTGTTGTTAACTGTTCCCATAACAGTATTTCCAATACCCATGGTCAAAATGGAGGTCAAGGTGGAAGCTGGAGTTGTTAAAGATGTTGGAACAACTGCTGAGTTTCCGACTACCATCTGAATAGCCAAGGCTTCCCCGAAGGCACGCGCCATCCCAAAGACAACTGCCGTAAAAATACCCGAGCGAGCTGCCTTTAAGGTGACATGCCAGATGGTTTGCCAGCGAGTCGCTCCCATAGCCATACTCGCTTCCCGATAGTGACGAGGTACTGCTCGTAAGCTATCTGTTGTCATGAAAGTCACAGTTGGAAGAATCATGACAAAGAGGACAAAGACCCCTGACAAGATTCCAAATCCTGTTCCACCAAAGATGGAACGAACAAATGGAACCACTACTTGCAAACCAATAAATCCGTATACAACAGAAGGAATCCCTACCAATAACTCAATGGCTGGTTGTAAAAGACGAGCTCCCTTAGGAGACACTTCTGTCATAAAGACTGCCGCACCAATGGCAAAAGGTGTCGCCACCAAAGCAGACAAAAGGGTTACAATGAAGGAACCCAAGATCATTGGCAAAGCCCCAAATTCTTTCCCTGACGGATTCCAAGTGGATCCGAAAAGGAAACTAAAGACATTGACCTTGTTGACAAAGAAGGTCGATAATCCCTTTTGGGCTACAAAAATCAAAATCAAAGCTACAACAAAGACAATTAAACTCATACAACAGAAGGTAATGGTTTTCCCAAATTTTTCCAAACGAGAATTATTGGACTTTGCGAGCATTTTTTTTGCTACTTCGTTCATGTTTTACCTAATTCTTCTTATTTCTTCGTAATGTTACCGTCAAGATCACGGATGACTTTCATATCATTGATTGGGATATAGCCCATCTTACCAACGATTTCCTGCTGGACCTCATCTGTCATCATATAATCCAAGAATTTCTTGGCCAATTTACTTGGCTCTCCCTTGGTATACATGTGTTCGTAAGACCAAATTGGCCAGTTATTATTCACCACGTTTTCCTTAGTTGGTTCATAGCCATTTAGCTTCATAGTTTTGACACTATCATCCACGTAGGTAAAAGCCAAATAAGAAATGGCACCTGGAGTCTGGGAAACAATGTTTTTCACCATTCCATTGGAATCCTGTTCCTGAGCCTGTTTAGGATCTTTCCCATTCATGATGATGTCATCGAATACGGCACGGCTACCAGATCCTACTGCCCGGTTCACAATGGTAATTTCGAGATCCTCACCCCCCAATTGCTTCCAGTTGGTATATTCACCAGTAAAAATCTTACGCAATTGTTCAGTTGTCAAATCGTCTACGGAAATATTCTTATTGGCAATGATGGCTGTTCCTGCTACTGCCACTTGATGGTCTACCAAGCTAGAAGCATCGATTCCATCTTTTTCCTCCGCAAAGAGGTCACTATTTCCAATATCCACAGCTCCCGATTGGACCTGAGAAAGACCTGTACCAGATCCGCCTCCTTGGACATTGACAATCTTACCGGGATGTTCTTCAACATAACGATCTACCACCCCTTCAACTAACGGCTGTAGGGCTGTCGATCCAACAGCTGTAATCGCTTCTCCACGATCAATCCAAGATGCACAGGCAGACAGAGAAGCTGCAAGTGCTACTGTTGCTAGCCCAAGGACTAGCTTTTTGCATTTATTCAATGTAAGTCTCCTTGAATCAAAATCAAATATCGTTTAAATGTTATCTCTAAACACTTGGTCATCTTCTAGTATTCTAGCAAGAACCACTCTATTTCCACTATAACATAGAAAGACTGCATTTCCTAATAATTTATCTAAATCTCAAGCCTTTTGGAAAGAAATTTTTTAACGTTCGTCCCGTTACTTTTGCAAAGCCCAAACCATTGCCTCCAGCCAGAACCTGATACCATCCATTTGCGTAATCTTGCTCCAACTGAATGGTCTCTCCAGCCACGTACTTACTAAAGTCTGGATCCGACAAGCTGACTGATTTCTTCACTTGATCTGGTTTCAGAGCTAGGCCCAAAGCAAAACTAGGTTCAAAGCGATTCTTCTTAAAGGTTCCAAGGTGCAAGCCATTGCGAGCAATCTTGACCTTTTTTAAATCAGGAAGTCCAGAAGGCAAGAGATAAAGCTGATCTCCAAAACATTGGTAGAGACCCTCCAAGTCGATAGCTAAACAGTCCTTGGCAAAAGTTTGCCACAACTTCTTCTGCTCAGCCGTTAGATTGGAACGTCCTTCCTTGATCTTCTTAACTTCAGGCTCTCCATGATAAAGGAATTTAGCAACAAATTGTCCTTCACCCTTGAAATGATGAGGATACATACGGGCCGTTTCAGGATGTCCGATCCCTTCTACCATACCATTGATTTTTTCAATCGGTCGCAATTCTAGCTCATATTCTTCTAAAAGCCAAGAAACAATCTCTTCGTTCTCTTCTGGGGCCCAGGTACAGGTCGAATAAACCAGCTGCCCCCCTGGTGCCAGCATCTTGAGCGCGTCTGTTAAGATTTCTCTTTGAAGACCAGCACATTGGGCTGGATAATCAGGATGCCAGTAGTCCATGGCATCTGGCTGCTTCCGGAACATTCCTTCGCCAGAGCAAGGTGCATCCAAAACAATCAGATCAAAATAGGCTGGAAAGACCTTTGCCAAACGTTCAGCTGATTCATTGGTCACCACGACGTTATGAGCACCAAAGCGTTCGACATTCTCTACCAGAATCTTGGAGCGTCCCTTGTGAATTTCATTAGAAACGAGGAGGCCTTGATTATCTAAATAAGAGAGCAAGTGGGTCGTCTTCCCACCAGGTGCGGCTGCAAGATCCAAGACCTTCATACCCGGACTGGGATGCGCTACTTGAGCCACCATTTGGGCAGCAGGTTCTTGCGAGTAGACCAGACCTGTGACATGGGAAACGGATTTCCCCGAAACCTTGCCATAGTAACTCCAAGGCATGCCTGGAATAGGCTCATCACCTTTGATTTGCACTGCCTTTAATGGATTGGTTCGATAGGCAGATATCGCTGGCTCGTCAAAGGTTTGAAAGAAGGCCTCAGCCTCTTCTCCAAGTAATTGGGTATACTTTTCTTTAAATCCTTGAGGAAAGGTCATGCGTTTTTTCCTTTCGTCAAAAAAGGTTGAATCTCATCTAGCCTACAAGTCGGCACCATCATAATAGGCTCCAAGGTCTCATAGTTGGGTTCTTTCCCTTCCAAGGTCAAGACCGAGTAGCCTAGACACTCGCCCATAATGGCTGCAGCGGCATAATCCCAAGGCCAGATGTAGCTAAAGTAGCCTAAAATGCCACCAGATAGAATCTTGGTAAAGCTGATACCAGCGCTCCCATAGACCCGAATCCCCAAACACTCTGCTCCCAGATCCGCCATGCCCCAAGCGTTGGACTTGAGCATGCCGACATTGGAAGCCACTAATAAGTCCCCAAGAGGCCGATTTTGAAATGGTTTCAGTTCTTTGTCATTGCAAAAGACTCCAAAATCCTTTCCACCAAAAAAGAGATGGTCGCGCATGACATCATAGATCAAGCCAAACTGGCCAATCCCTTCTTCAAAATAGGCAACCATGACAGCAAAATCTTCTTTTTGGGTCACAAAATTATTGGTCCCATCAATGGGATCAATCACCCAGACCTTGCCGGAGTAAATAGGAGCACGAAGTTCATCTTCTTCAGCAAAAATTTGGTCTTCTGGATAAGCTTCCAAAATCTTACCAACCAGGGTTGCTTGCACTTCCTGATCCATCTGCGTCACCAAATCCGTCGGATTTGTTTTGACAGTAATCGCTAGCTGGTCATGTAAGTGTTCTCTTAGATAGCTTCCTGCTTCTTTGACAATGGTCTTAGCAAATTCTAATTTATTGATCAATCGAAAACCATCCTTCCCCTTTTTCTTTCGCAACCTTGGTCGCGCGATAAAGTGAGTAGCCGCTGACCTCTTCAAATTCCTTGCCCAAACGCTTTTCTTCGCCAATACTTGGGACAACTTTCTTAAAGGCCTTATAGGCTTCTAGGTAGATGCGGGCATCTGCCTTTTGTTCATAGGCTTGTTCAACCTGATTAAAAAAAGAAAGCACCGAAGCAAGCTCTTCAGTGCTCCACGATAAATCGAGTGGGTAACTATAATTCTTATTCATATTAATGGATCTCCGCTCTTAATGTAGCAGATCTTAACTCTTCCTTACGATATCCACGAGGGAGAAATGCGCGGATTTCATCCTCATTGAAACCAATTTGCATCCGTTTCTTGTCTAGAATAATTGGGCGACGCAAAAGACTAGGGTTTTCCTCAATCAACTTGATCAAAGCAGAAATCGATAAATCCTCTACATCAACATTTAACTTCTGAAAAATTTTAGAACGAGTTGAAATAATATCGTCTGTACCGTTCTCAGTTAGTGCTAAAATATTACGCAACTCCTCAGTTGTTAGAGGACTCGTCATAATATTGTGTTCCTTAAAAGGAACCTCATGTTTTTCTAACCAAGCCCGGGCCTTGCGACAGGATGTACAACTCGGAGACAAAAATAATGTAATCATGTTCTTCTCTTCTTTTTTTGGACACACTTAGCTAACTCTATTATACAAAATTATTCGGTGCTTGCATAGTGATTTTTGAATTTAGACAAAGAAAATTCTCCCCTAAAGGGAGAATTTCTAACAAAAGTTATCTGGTCCATTGACGAGCTATGATCTCATCCTGACGCAGTTGCTCCACAAGCGCCTCTACACTGTCAAATTTCACCATTTCTCGAATCTTGTCTAACCAAAAAATCCGAATAGTATGTCCATAAATATCTTTTGAAAAATCAAAGATATTGGCTTCAAAGCGAAGTTCTGTCCCATCAAAGGTCGAGTTTTTTCCTACAGAGGCCATCCCCCGGTGACGCTTCCCTAGCACTTCTACTTCGACGACATAAACACCATCTTGAGGAAGATGTGTCCGATCGATAGGTGCAAGATTGGCTGTTGGAAAACCAATGGTTCGGCCTCGTGCATCCCCATGAACGACGATACCACGACTGGATAAAGGATATCCCAAGAGATCGGCTGCTTCTTTGACCTGGCCTAATGAAATGGCCTGCCGAATACGGGTTGAGCTGATTTTTTCTCCCTGGTCTAGGACAGGGGGAACCACTATGACTTGGCCCTTAAAATAGGTTTCTAAATCACTAGCTACTTTCTTATCGCTACCAAAGCTATAATCAAATCCTGCCACTAAGACACGCGCTCGAAGTGTTGTTAGGTAGGTTGCAACGAATTCTTCAGCCGTATGAGCCGCAAAATCACTGGTAAAATCAATGAGATAAAGATCATCGACTCCAAGTTCTTCCATTCGTTTAAAGCGTTCCTCTGGATTTTGAAGGTGGAGGAGTAATTCTGGTTGGTAACGGGCAAAGGCCAATTTTGGAGATTCTGGAAAGGTCAAGACAGCTACTCGAAGTCCTTGCTCATCCGCAATGGCACGAGCTGTCCGAAAGAGCTCCTGATGCCCTCTGTGAAGACCGTCAAAATAGCCCAAGACAAGAACTGTATCTGCTTGAGCTTTTATTTCTTTTTCACTAGTTACATAACAAATGTTCATGAATTTATTGTAACACACTTTCTGTCAGAAAAACCTTGCGAGGTTTGTAAAGTTCTTCTCTTTTTTCTAAAATGGCCACTAATTTTCCTTGGTAAAAAGCAGCCAATTCTTTGGAGTCACTCTCAACCGGAATAAAGCGTCCCACTTGGACTTCGCCGACCTCTTGGTCTGTCAGCTCCACTTTTTCCAGATCTCCGGTTCCAATTTCAAGTGGATGAAGGAAGCTCAAATCTCCTTGAGCAACTTTTTCAGCAAGTTCTTCCAAGGTTAGGGCATTTTCTAAGGACAAGCCAGCAGCACTGGTACGTGTCAGATGAGACATATGGGCCGCATAGCCCAGTTTCTGCCCTAAATCCACAGACAAGGTTCGGATATAGGTCCCCTTGCTGCATTTAACCCGGAAGCGAAAGCGGGCTAGTCCTTCTTCATAACGAATTTCGCTTGTGCGCGTGAATTCATAAATGGTCACCTGCCGAACCGGCCGTTCCACTTCTTCTCCTGCACGCGCATACTCATAGAGCTTACGCCCATTGACCTTGACCGCAGAATACATAGGTGGTACCTGCTCTATTTCGCCCACCATTTGGACCATCATACGATCTACCACTTCTGCATCTATAGGGGATTCCACTGGGGTCCGCTCGACGACTTCTCCACTGGCATCCTCCGTCGTGGTAGAAAATCCCAAAGTGATTTCTCCCTCATAGATTTTGCCTTCATCCTGCATAAATTCAACCATTCGGGTTGCCTTGCCAACTGCGATCGGAAGCACCCCCACCACATCAGGATCCAGAGTTCCCCCATGGCCAATCTTCTTGGTTCCTAAGATTTTCCGCAGTTTAAAGACCACATCATGCGAAGTCATCCCTGCTTCTTTTTTTACATTAATAATTCCGTCCATCTGAATTGCTCTTTCTAACTCATGTGTGACCATGACGGTCACCGACCCTTTATTATACCATGAAAAGGATCTCCTTGTCCCTGATTCCCCATTCCCATGAGCTCCTAAAAATCCCGTAGCAGATTTCAGACTTTTTAAAATGGGTTTGATACAATAGAAAACGAAAGAAGGTGTAACATATGTTAACGTATGATGTTATTGTTATTGGATTTGGTAAAGCTGGTAAAACACTAGCAGCGAAATTATCAAGCCAAGGGAAAAAAGTCGCTCTAATTGAAAAGAGCAAGTCTATGTATGGTGGTACTTGTATCAATATCGCTTGTATTCCAACGAAGACCTTGATTGTCGCAGCGGAAAAAGGCTTGGATTTTGAACAAGCCATGAGCGAAAAGAATGCGGTCACCACTCGTCTCAACGGCAAGAACTACGCAACGATTGCTGGAACTGGTGTAGACATTATCGATGCAACAGCTCGTTTCGTTTCCAACAAGGTCATCGAAATTCAAGCCGGTGAGGAAAAGGAAGAATTGACAGCAGAAACCATTATTATCAATACTGGTGCAGTGCCAACTATCCTTCCAATCCCGGGACTAGCTGAAAGCAAATTCGCTGTGGATTCAACCGGTATTCAACGTTTGGAAAATCTGCCAAAACGCTTAGGTGTCCTTGGCGGTGGACCAATCGGATTGGAATTTGCCCATCTCTACAATACCTTGGGCAGCCAAGTAACAGTACTAGACGCTTCTGAGACATTCTTGCCACGGATTGAACCAAGCATTGCAGCTCTTGCAAAAGGTTATCTTGAAGAAGATGGCATTCAGTTCTTGCAAGGTGTTCATACCCAAGAAATCAAGGATGGTGAAGCTAGCGTAACCGTTGTTACCGATAAAGGAGACTTCGAGTTCGATATCCTCCTCTACGCAACCGGACGCAAGCCGAATACAGCTGGACTTGGTCTTGAAAATACAGATATCAAAGTCACTGATCGTGGAGCGATTCAAGTCAACCGTCATTTGGAAACCAACGTTCCTGGCGTCTTTGCAGTTGGGGATGTCAATGGTGGTCCTCAATTCACCTATATGTCACTCGATGACTTCCGCATTGTCTTCAACTATCTCACAGGTGATGGAAGCTACAATCTCGAGACACGTAGAAATTATGCGACAACCCTCTTCATTGCTCCTCCATTGGCCCAAGTCGGCTTGACTGAGCAAGAAGCACGCGACAAGGGACTTCCAGTGGCTGTTAAAGAATTGCCAGTTGCTGCCATGCCACGTGGGCATGTCAATGCAAACCTCCGCGGGGCCTTCAAAGCCGTGGTCAATCCAGAAACCAAGGAAATCCTTGGAGCCACTCTCTTCGGAGAAGCTGCAGGTGAACTCATCAACCTGATCACCATGGCCATGGACAACAAGATCCCTTATACCTACATTGCGAAGCAAATCTTTACCCACCCAACCATGGCAGAAAACCTAAACGATCTCTTTGCAATTTAAATAGCATAAAAGAGAGTGGGACAGAAATCGGTAATTCGTTAGAATTCGATTTCGTCGTCCCACCTCCGCACAGTTGAGTAGGGCTGTAAAAGCTGATGAAATCAGCGTAATAGAGCCCACTCAACCACTGCGTCTTGCTCAACAATCCAAAAATAATTGAGAGGCTAGGACTTTTGTCCCAGCCTCTTTTTAGTGTAAAAATCCACAAACAATCTCTTGAAATAACTTATTTTCTTCATACAGAGCATGACCAGAATGCTTAAGAATAAGGAGCTGGCAACCCACAATCCCTTTTGCCAGTTCCTTAGATCCCTTCACACCGATCACATCATCTTCAAGTGCACCAAGAACCAAGGTCGGGCATTGAATTTCTTTTAAGAACTCAAGACTATCGTGTTCCAGGCAAGACTGAGACTGAATGGCAATTCGTTTCTCATCTTTGATTCGCCCCAAACGACCCATAATGTTAGAAAGAAAGCGCCACCTTCGATAGCTTTTTTGTGTATAAGAATGATAGGCGATATCCAGCATGAGGTCTCTAAAATTTCCGGATTGACTAAGTTTTTGCCAATACTCAATTCTCTCTTTAGCAAGTTGACTCGGTTTAGCTGTTGTCACAGCTAGGATGAGCTTTTGAACCTTTTCAGGAAAATCAACTGCCAACCATTGGGCAATCATTCCACCTTGTGAAATCCCCATAACATAAGCACTAGTAATATTCAACACTTCCATTGCTTCTGCTACATCGGCTGCCATATCCCGTGTCGTATAGCCTTGTCTTAGCTCATTAATCCGAGAAAAAACATAGATTTTGTAATGTTTGGCAAGTAATCGATACGATAGAGAAAAGAGCTGGGCCTTTCCTTTGGCTGTCTGCAACCCATCCCCCAAGCCTGTTATGATTACTAGGGGCTGCTTCCCTTTCTCATCATATGGTTAATAAAGTTTTTTAATTCGTTCCAGTATCATTTAAACCATCCTCTCATGCCTTTAATCAGGCAATTAGAACCTTTTTTAGATTTTTTTATGTATCATCAATAACAAATCTATAGCTAAATACCCTACTATTCACCTCTGTCTCTCCAGTTCTTAATGATATTATAAATAGAATGTATCAGTAGTATTACTATAAGTGAGAACAAAGGGCGTAATGATACCAAACTGATACCCACAACAAAGAAGGCTGATAAAAAATAAATGATAAACGCCTCTAACTTAGAAGGTCTTCTCTCCTCTGGAAGCATATCTAAATGTTCCTTCGTAATAGCTGAGCGTTTATCGAATCGATAAAAGAAACGATATCTTGCAGATAAAGAATCAATATCTAAAAAGTCATACCCCCTAATATAATCAATTACGTAAAACATCAGTAAATTGTCAATTTCGTCAATATTTTCAGTATAGAGAGAAAAATTTCTCTTTCCAGCAATTGCAATATTACTTGCAGCATAAACGGCAATCGGAATGCCATCTTTTGTGACAGGTGAAATATCTCCTTTACTACCTGAACCTACACACGTCATTTCATAGTTATTTAAATTGAATTGAAAAACTCCATGCCAGTATGCTTGTTCCCATAAATGTTCAAATCTTTTTTCTTCATAATAAATCAAATCCTTATTTAACCCTCTTGCGACTATTCTTTTTCTTTTAGAAATATATTCTGATTCTTTCAAGACAAGAATTTCTACATCTTTTGCATATAGACGGTAACCTTCCTCTTCTTGAACGATTTCAATTCTTTCAGTCCAATGTTCATCATCAGGTAATTTTGACTGAAGGATAAATCCTTCTGAGTTTCCACGTAATTTTAATTGTATTTCCATGTTTTACCACCCTATTAATAATCCCAATCCAAATGGTCCTAGTTTCATTTTTGCCTCTGCTTTTTAAATAATTGGACAACAATTTATTATCATGTCAGACTTCACACCTTCTCTAACACGAACAACACTCCCAATCGGTAAAGCGGTACGTTCTGACATCAGTTTTCTCCTTCTAAATATTTCTGAGCTTCCTGAACATAAAAGAGTTCTGGATTTTCATGGGCGATGCTTTCAAACAAACTACGGGCACGAGCTTCATCTCCTTTTAGTTGAGCGTTAAGAACATAATATATCCCTTTAAATAGTACTGTTAATCTTTAAATACTAACCATGATTTACAAGATAAACTTATTTTTAAATGTTTCACAAATACTTACTTATCCTTCAAAGCTTCAAACTTGGCCTTCATGGTTGGATTCTTCCGAGTCAATTTTTTGACTGATACATCATCCAGCTTATTATTGGCAAGTCGGAGTTGATTTTCGGATGTGGTGAGGAATTTCTTGACTTCTTCCATCCGCTTGATGGCTTTGTCGATTTCATCGATGGCCTTGCCAAAGTTGACTGAGGCTGAATTGTAGTTCTTGGCAAAGGCAACCTTGAATGCATCTAGGTCTTCCTCGAAGTGAGTAATGTCAATATTTTGTTCACGGATCAGTGCTAGTTCCTGCTTGTATTTAAGGGAGTTAAGGGCTGCATTGCGTAAGAGACCAATCAACTGGATAAAGAACTGAGGCCGGACCACATACATCTTCTCATACTCATGGCTGACATCGACAATCCCTGTGTTGAAGTAGTCGTTGTCTGCTTCAAGCATACTTACCAAAACAGCATACTCACAGTTCTTTTCTCGACGGTCCTTGTCCAATTCCTTATAGAAGTCTGCATTCTTATGCTTTTTCTCTGTGCCGTCGGCTTCATTCTTCATCTCAAACATGATGGAAATGAATTCTAGACCATTTTCATCAAAGTCACGGAAGATAAAGTCCCCTTTAGAACCACGAGCAGAGACCTTGTTGTCCTTTTCGAAATAGGCATTAGGGAAGGCAAAACTGCGAACCTTGTTGAACTCACTCTCCGCATACTGCTCCAGACTTTCCCCAATAGCTTTGGTTGATTGTTGGGCCTTGAAATTTTTGTAGAACTCAACCTGCTCATTAGCCGCCTTAAGCTGGGCCTCATAGTTTTGTTTAACTGAAGTCAGAGAAAGTTCGTTTTCCTTTTCTTGTAAAAGGAGCTGATTTTTGACCTGATCACGTTCTTTTTCTAGGTCAGATAAAGTCTTTTGTAGTTGGTTTTCATGCTCCAAGCGCAAGGTGGCTAATTGATTCTCCAGTGCCTGAACCTCTTTTTCTTTCTCTAGCAGACTTTGGCTAGCAATTTGCTCCACCTCTTTTTTAGCCAATTCTTTTTCAGTATCAAACTGTTGAATCTGGTTTTGTAACTGGGCAATTTCTTGGTCCTTTTTTGCTAACTTCTCTTGTTGCTCATTGAGGGCCTTTTGCTCAGCTAAAGCCAACTCCTGCCGAATCCGCTCATGAATTTCCTTGTCAAACTCCGCCGTCCGCACTTGGGACAAGAGCTCGCTGTATTGACTTTCATTGACTGTAAAAACTTCCCCACAGTTGGGGCACTTGATTTCGTTCATAGCCTGCCTCTTTCTCTATTCTTAGTATATTATATCATGCTAGCAGTAAAATCAAAACCAGCAAACAAAGCTTGCTTCTACTATTTCCCTTGGCAATAAAGTTTCTAACAGGAATAGTGGACATGAGAGCATTTGGGGAAGCAGAAGGCTAAGCATTGAAACTTCCCGCCGTGAGAAAAGCAACAGAAACAAATTTGTTTCTGTTGCTCGGTAGATTTGAGACGGAAGGCTCAAATCTAAGGTATGGAATCCCAAAGGGAGTCGCTACCGTCCGTCCTCACCTAAGGGAAGTTTTATAAAAAGGCAAAACCAGCAAGCTTAGCTTACTGGTTTCTGTTTATTTCTTCTCAATCGGAGCGACGCTGGCCAAGAGTTTCTTGAGACCCACTTCTGGGAAGTTAATCTTAAGCTCTTGGGTATTGCCACTACCTGAGACTTCAAGGACGGTTCCTTCTCCCCACTTCTTGTGAACAGCAATGTCGCCAATGGACCAAGCGACACTTTCTTTGACACCAGCTTGGTTGCCATTGCCAAAGGGAAGGCTTGAGGAGGTGAGGGTGCTTGGGGCTGCTTGTCTCTTGCGCTCTTGAAGGGCTTGCGACAGGCTCATTCCTTTTCCAAAGGTCGTTCCGCCGCCGTTGCTATAGGAAGCCTTAAAGCTCGTGTTAGCCGGACGCGCTAAACCTTGGTAGGTCAATAAATCTGAGCTAATCTCATTGATAAAGCGCGTCGGACGGTTGTAGCTGGTCCGTCCAAAGAGCAAACGAGAATTGGCATTGGTCAAGAAGAGAATCTTCTCTGCCCGCGTGATTCCTACATAAGCCAGACGACGTTCTTCTTCCAACTCATCTGGATCCTCTGCTGCTCGACTAAGAGGAAAGACGTTTTCTTCCATCCCAATCAAGAAGACCACTGGGAACTCCAGTCCTTTAGCCGCGTGAAGAGTCATCAAGGTCACTTCCGAAGTCTCTTGCGCGCCATCATCTGTATCAGCAATCAGGGCCAAGTCGTTCAAAAAACGACTTAAGGTTTCCACACCAGATTCATCTTCAACAGACTCACCATTTTCATCAAAATTCTTGGTAACAGACAGGAATTCTTGGATATTCTCGATGCGGGCCTGACTTTCCAAATTTCCCTGATTGGTTAAGGTTGTCATATAGCCTGTCTTGTCAAGGACTTCTTCGACCAATTCTGTAATGGTCAGCTGGTCCAATCTTTCTCTCAAATCAAGAATGAGATTGGCAAAATCCCAGATAGCCTGGGCCGCTTTTCCTTTGATGCCAGAGAGCATGATATTGGCTGAAGCATCCAGGAGTGAAGACCCTTGCATTTGGGCAAAATCGCGAATCTTCTCCACCGTACCCGGTCCGATTCCACGCTTAGGTTCATTGATAATCCGCTCAAAACTAATATTGTCACTGAGGTTGGCAATCAAGTTCAGATAAGCAATGACATCTCGAATTTCTTTCCGGCTATAGAACTTGGTACCCCCTACCATGGTATAAGGAATATTGGACTTGAGCAGTGCTTCTTCAATGGTCCGGGATTGGGCATTAGTTCGGTAGAGAACCGCAAAGTCACGGTGTTTATAGTTAGCTTTCCGACTGAGCTCTTCAATGGTTTTGGCCACAAAAACCGCTTCATCCTGCTCATCATTAGCCCGGTAATAGACAATCTCTTCGCCGTCAGCATTTTGAGTCCAGAGATTCTTAGGACGACGGTTACGATTATTTTTGATAACATCGTTCGCTGCTTGTAGGATGGTTTTAGTGGAGCGATAATTTTCCTCTAACAAAACGACCTTGGCATCAGGATAATCCTTTTCGAAATCCAAGATATTTTGCATATCCGCTCCCCGCCAGCCATAAATTGATTGGTCAGCATCCCCAACCACACAGATATTTTTAAAGCGTGAAGCTAGTAGTTTGACCAATTGGTATTGGGCATGGTTGGTATCTTGGTACTCATCCACATGGATGTATTGGAACTTCTGTTGGTAATAGGTCAGCACATCAGGATGCTGGTCAAAGAGACGCAAGGTCAGCATGATCAAATCATCAAAGTCCACTGCTTCTGACTGACGCAATTCCTTTTGGTAAGCCTCATAGCACTTGGCAACGATCTGGGTGTACATATCCCCCGCTTGAGCAGCATAAGCCACTTCATCAATCAGGTCATTCTTGGCATTGGAAATGGTCCCCAAGATGGTTCGTTCATTCCATTTCTTAGGATCCAAATTCAAGGACTTCAAGATGCGCTTCATCAAGGTCCGTTGCTCACCCGGATCGACAATGGTAAAGTTACGATTGTAGCCAATGTGATCCGCATCTCGACGAAGGATGCGCACACACATGGAGTGAAAGGTCGCAATCAAGCAATCTTGAGTCGCTGGATTTAACTGATAAGCCCGCTCCTTCATCTCGCGAGCAGCTTTATTGGTAAAGGTAATGGCCAAAATATTCCAAGGATTGACCATTTTTTCATCGATCAAATAAGCGATCCGGTGGGTCAAGACACGTGTCTTACCAGAACCAGCCCCCGCCATGATCAAGAGGGGGCCTTCTGTCGTTTGAACCGCCTCTGCCTGGCGATCATTCATACCATTCAATAAAGGATTCATCTCATACTCCTCATTCATTCAATCGTTCTATTATACCACATTTTCGCCCTTTCTCATTTGGAAAATGGTCGGCTTCATTTGAATTTTGCGCTCAAAAAAGCTATAATAAAGCCTTAAGAAGAACGAATTTTTCCTCTTCGATAACCGCTTATGAGGAAATCTACAGAAGTCTGGAGGAGTTATCAGTGAATCAATCACAAAGTAATTTAAAACTTGCCGAACGTGGAGCCCTGATCAGTATTGTAGCCTACCTGATCCTTTCCGCTGCCAAATTAGCAACAGGCCACCTCCTTCACTCCTCCAGTTTGGTTGCCGATGGTTTTAATAACTTATCAGATATTATCAGCAATGTCGCCCTTCTCATTGGCATTCGCATGGCCCGCCAGCCAGCTGACCGCGACCACCGATTCGGTCATTGGAAGATTGAAGATCTAGCTAGTCTGGTGACTTCCATCATCATGTTTTATGTGGGCTTTGATGTCTTACGAGATACGGTTCAAAAAATCCTCAGCAGGGAAACATCGGTCATTGATCCTTTAGGGGCCATTGTTGGAGTTGGGTCAGCCCTAGTCATGTTTGCGGTCTATCTATATAACCGCACTTTAGCTAAGAAAGCCCAATCCAAGGCCCTCAATGCTGCTGCTAAAGACAACCTGTCTGACGTGGTCACTTCTTTAGGAACCTCTGTTGCGATTGGAGCTAGTGCTCTTAACTATCCGATTGTGGACCAATTAGTGGCCATCGTTATTACTTTCTTTATTCTAAAAACAGCCTACGATATTTTCATTGAATCCTCCTTCAGCCTCTCAGATGGATTTGATGAAAGTCTTCTTGATAAATACAAGGCTGCTATTCTAGAATTGCCAAAGGTCAGCCGGGTCAAATCCCAACGAGGACGGACCTACGGAAGCAATATCTACCTAGATGTCGTCATCGAAATGAATCCAGACCTTTCTGTTTATGAGAGCCATGCCATTACCGAAGAGGTCGAGCGCCTTCTCAAGGAAGAATTTGGAGTCTTTGACATTGATGTCCATGTGGAACCAAGTTCCATCCCAGAAGATGAGATTTTGGACAATGTCCTTCTCAAACTAAAAACCTACGAAGAGCGCTTGCAAGCTCAACAAGAATATTCAACCCTCTTAGCAGACAACTTCACCCTCATCGATGAGTTTGGCCAAGAAAGCCACAAGGAGGACCTGGTCCGTTTGCAGGAAGAGCATCAGATTCCCTTTAAGAATTTCGAAATCGAATCCATCAGTCAAAAGACTAAGTTGATTCGCTATGAATTAAATAACCAGATCCATACCAGTCTCTGGCGTCGCCATGAACATTGGCAAAAGGTCTTTCATCAAATTACCAGTAAAAAGGAAAACTAGGGCCCTCTAACGGGGATGAATGAAGCTAAAAAGCTACTGCAGTTCACATATTCTGCAGTAGTTTTTTTGTACGAAAAAAATAGTCCTTCTGGACTATTCTTCTATTTTAATAAAGCCGAATTTATTTAAAGGATACAAGCGGAAATCAACTACCCCTTCAATCTGACCTTCTTGAATATAACCAAATTCACGACTATCTTTAGTATTGTTACGATCATCATTTAAGACTAAATAACTATTACTTGGTACTTTTCCAGCCTTGGTTCCCTTAAGTTCTCTAGAGAAAAAATCATTTGTAAAATAATCACCACTTGGGGCTGCTAAATGTTTGGTCTTCATTTTATCCAAATACGGCTCTTCTGTAGCTACACCATTCAAATAAAAGACATCATCCACATAACTGACCTCATCGCTCTCTATAGCAATGACACGTCCAAGATATTGTTTCTCTTTTACATGATAGAGGACCAAATCTGTCCGATCAATTTTTCCCTTCTTTGTCGCTAATACTAAATCATCTTTCTTAACGGAGGCATTGGCCATTTGATCAGATACCCACAATGGTTGAAAAACAAATAGGCGCAAAGTAATGAGTACCAAGCCCAATATTCCAATGATGATAATATTCCGAATCAAATCCCTTTTTGACATTCCTATCCCCCCTTTCAGTTCCTTCCATTATACCATTTTATTAGACAATAAAAAAGGCCCACATTCCTAAATCGTCAGAAACTTGGACGAAAAAAACCCTGTCTCCAAGATTTTACACTTAGAGAACAAGGTTTGTTAGTTAGATTAACGTACTGTACGGATACGCATAGTGTTTGTACGAACAGCTTCACCAAGTGGCACACCTGCTACGATAACGATATCGTCACCAGATTGTACAAGACCTGCTTCTACTGCTTTACGTTCTGCGATTTCGAACATATCGTCAGTTGATGATGGAGCATCTGTCAACATTGGGATAACACCCCAGTTCAACATCAATCCACGTTCAGTCAATTCATCAAATGTCAATGCCAAGATATCAGCATTTGGACGGTATTTAGAAATCAAACGTGCAGTGTGACCAGTCTTAGTAAGAGTAACGACCAATTTGATATCCATTGAGTTTGTTGCATCTTTAACAGCTGAAGCCATAACTTCTGTCTTAGAGTTACGTTCAAATGAATCTGAGTTCAAACGTCCGTATTCGTTAAGAAGAGTTTGAGCGTTCTTGTCGATAGTAGCCATTGTACGAACAGACTCAAGTGGGTATTTACCATTTGCAGACTCACCTGAAAGCATAGTCGCGTCAGTTCCGTCGATAACAGCGTTAAATACGTCTGATACTTCTGAACGAGTTGCACGTGGTTTTTCAGTCATTGTTTCAAGCATGTTTGTTGCAGTGATAACAACTTTACCAGCAGCGTTTACTTTTGTGATGATCATTTTTTGGTAAACTGGAACCATTTCGAATGGTACTTCGATACCCATGTCACCACGAGCGATCATGATACCATCAGCAGCTTCAATGATTTCATCCAAGTTATCGATACCTTGTTGGTTTTCGATCTTCGCAAACAATTGAACGTGACCGTTACCAGTTTCTTCACAGATAGCACGAACTTCGTTTACGTCTTTTGCAGTACGTACGAATGAGATCGCGATGAAGTTGATACCTTGTTCCAAACCGAAGCGGATATCGTCGTTATCGCGTTCAGCAAGAGCTGGGAAAGGAATTTTAGTGTTAGGGATGTTGACACCTTTTTGTTTAGCAATCACACCGTCATTTTCAACTTCAACGATAAATTCACGGCTTGCATCGTCTTTTTCTACAACACGAAGACCCAATTTACCATCGTCAATCAATACTTGGCGACCAACTTCAACGTCATCATAGATGTCAAGCGCACCTGCAACGTTCAAAGCAATCACTTCACGAGTTGATTTGATTCCTTGTTTAGTAGCAACACGGATCTTTTCACCAGTCTTGTATGAGTACTCTTTAGCATCGCCTTCGAACAACTCTGTACGGATTTCTGGACCTTTTGTATCAAGCAGGAAACCAACTTTTTTACCAGCGATTTCTTCTGCACGTTTAACAGTTGCCATACGGTCACCTTGTTCTTGGTGGTCACCGTGTGAGAAGTTGAAACGGAAAGTATTTGCACCAGCTTCGATCAATTTAGCAATGTTTTGTGCTGAAGCTTCAACATCAAGTTTTTCACCCCAATATCCATCATCACCAAATTTTTTACCACCACGGATTTCTACCGCAGGACCTAAGGTTGCAACGATTTTTACACGTTTGTTCATGATTTCTATGACTCCTTTTAAAATACACTGTCTTTTTGGACAAATTTTAACAAATAAAATTAAATAGAAGATAAGCTACGGTTCAACTCTGCAAGGTTTAAGTCAGCCTTATGAGGGTTGTTCACTTTGATTTTACCATCTTCAGTCAAGCTAAAGAGGGCACCTTCTTCTGCACTACCAAGAATTGGGTTTTCCACCATTTGTTCATTGCGGATACCAACAGCTACACCACCGATACCAGCTTTCAACAACTTAACAGCATGTGCACCCAAACGTGAAGCAAGGACACGGTCACGCGCAGTTGGTGAACCACCACGTTGGATATGTCCAAGTTCTGTTACACGAAGATCACTTGTATCTCCGGCATCTTTCAAGGCTTTACCGAATTCGTCAGCAGACATCACACCTTCTGCAAGGACGATAATGTTGTGTGTACGACCTTTCTCGTAGCCCATCTTGATGCTTTCAACGACATCTTCGATTTTGAAGCCTTCTTCTGGAATGATGATCTCATCAGCTCCTGAAGCAATACCTGACCAAAGGGCAATATCCCCTGCATGACGTCCCATTACCTCGATTACAAAGGTACGATGGTGACTAGACGATGTATCCCGGATCTTATCAATCGCATCCATAGCAGTTGTAACAGCTGTATCAAATCCAATTGTAAAATCTGTACCAACGATATCATTATCGATTGTACCAGGAAGTCCTACAGCTGGGAAGCCATGTTCTGTCAAACGCATCGCTCCGTGGTATGATCCATCACCACCGATAACGACGACACCTTCGATTCCATGTTTCTTCAACTGCTCAATCCCTTTTAATTGACCTTCGCGTTCAGCAAATTCAGGATAGCGGGCTGAATGAAGCATCGTTCCACCACGAGAAATAATATCCCCAACTGATGAAGCATCCAATTGATGGATATCACCAGCAACCATACCAGCGTATCCATTATAGATACCAAATACTTCCATTCCTTCAGAAATTGCTTGGCGAACAACTGCACGGATAGCAGCATTCATTCCAGGGGCATCTCCCCCACTGGTTAAAACAGCAATACGTTTCATTTCGATATTTGCTCCTTTTTTTCTTTTACATTCTTAATGATTATAACACAAAGAGGCTCAAATTTCTCCTATTTTCCGTAGATTTTATCGATAAATCGTTTTCATAGCAATACTTGCCAGATCATTTTCTAACTTCTCGTTTTTCTGGACGGAAACTCCTTTTAATTGGATGGTCTTTTTCTCCTCTTCATAGCGAATAACAACAGGATAGGGACCCGGATAGGCTTTTAAAATATCTAAAACTGCCCGATCCTCTTGGTGATCAAACAATTGAATCCAAAAACGCTGATTGGTAGCTTCTTCTGTTTCCATCAAAATCATTTGGAGTCGACCATCTCTAGACTTTATTTTCCCCTTGAGATAGTAATAGCCCTTCTCTCTTATTTTTGAACTATACTGGCGATAAGTTTCCGGAAAAAGAGTGACATCCATCTTCTTTTGGAGATCGGAAACTTGTAGAAAGGCCATATTTTCCCCATTTTTTGTTCGAATCGTCCGGATTGATTGGACTTCGACTAGGATGGTGGCCTGTTCTCCTTCGCTTAAAGAAGCGATCGGCCGTACTGGTTGGCTACTTGCGGCTAGAATTTCCACTAGAGGATGAGGACTGAGACCGACCCCTATGACCCTTTGCTCCATTTCATACTTCTCAGCCTTGCTGTAGTCCTCGGCATCCATCCAGGAATAATTAGCTTCGCCAAATAAACTACCCAACTCATCTGCAAAAACAAATAGATTAGGAAGGTTCTGAAGGACTTTTCTTCGATTCTTTTCAAAGCAGTCAAACAAGCCCAATTCTACCAGTGGCGTTAAAAGAGGAAGTTTGTGGTACTGACTGGGCAAGCGCAAGATAAAATCTTCAATACTCTCAAACGGACGTTGGTCAATAATCCAAAAGGCTAGATCTTTTGGAAGACCTTTGATATTCTTCATTCCTAGATAAATCTTCTGATCTTGGAACTTATCTTTATAAGGAATGGTATTAATGGTCAAAGGAGCCACTTGGAAGTTGAATTGCAATGCATCGGTCAAGTAATCACTGCTAGAGTAGTTGAGCATAATGTCAAAGAAGACATCTGGATAATGGACTTTAAAGTAGGCCAATTGGAAGGCCAGGGCTGAGTAAGCATAGGCATGGGAACGATTAAAGCCATAGCCAGCAAATTTTTCCATAATGGAAAACACTTGCTTGGCTTTTTCTGCACTATGTCCAAGAGCGATAGCCCCTTTGATAAAGTCATCTTCCATCCGATGCATTTCTGCCACGTTCTTTTTCCCCATGGCCCGTCTGAGGATATCGGCTTTTCCTAGACTAAAGCCAGCAAAGGTCTGGGCCACCTGCATGACTTGCTCCTGATAGAGCATGATGCCATAAGTTGGTGCTAGAATCTCTTCCAAACTAGGATCGATCATATCGACCTTTTCCTTGCCATGCTTACGTTTAACGAAATTATCAATATAGTCACTAGCTCCTGGCCGGTTCAAGGAAGTCGTCGCAACAATTTCTTCAAAACAGCTAGGTTGAACTCGTCTCATCAAACGAATAGCTCCCGCTTGCTCAAACTGGAAGATACCCTTGGTATTGCCTGCAGCAAATAAAGCAATTGTTTCTGGATCCTCTAGAGGAATGTCCTCGATTTTAATATCCTTTTGATATTTTTCCTTCACTGCTTCCTGCATCCGTTGAGCAAAGGTCAAATTTCGTAGTCCTAAGAAGTCCATCTTGAGCAAGCCATTAGCTTCAACACCATGGGCATCATATTGGGTCAGATTCATCTCCTCACCCATCTTGATCGGAATTTGATTGGTGAGGTCCTCTCCACTCATGACAACGCCTGCCGCATGAATCGACGTCTGACGCGGTTGCCCTTCAATCCTCTTCGCAATTTCAAATCCTTTACGGTATTCTGGGCGACTTTGAATGGCTTGACGAAATGCTAAATTCTTTTCATAAGCAGAGGCTAAGGTATCCCGCAAGCCGATCCGCTTGGTGAGGTTGGTTAACTCATATTCTGGGGTCCCAAATCTCTTAAAAACATCCCGAATGGCTTGCTTGGCCCCAAAAGTTGAGAAGGTCACAATTTGAGCCACGTGAGGACTACGGTAGCGATTTTTAACATACTGGATAAATTTGGGACGATAGACATCTGGAATATCAATATCAATATCTGGCATTGTATAGCGCTCTAAGTTCAAAAAACGCTCAAAGAGAAGATTGTTCTTGACTGGATCAATCCCTGTAATATCCAAGGCATAGGCTACTAGACTACCAACTGCTGATCCACGGCCCATCCCCATATAGTAACCTTGACTTCGTCCAAACCGTAATAAATCCCAGACAATCAAGAAGTAGTCATCAAAGCCCATCTGATGGATGACAGCTAATTCATGACGCAAACGCTCTTGGTAAACCGTCTGGTCCAGCCCCTTGCTTCTCAAGCCCTCCTCAGCCAACTCACGCAATTCCTCGACTGCTGGTTTCTCTGGATTAAAACGGGGAAGCTTCAACTGCGTATCAATCTCATAATGAACAGTCGCAAGGGTCTTCTCTAGATAAGAAATACTATCTGGATAATTATGAGCAAAGGCCCGCTCCAACTTTTCTGGTGGCAGTAACATCATAGAAGCGTCAACAGCTCCTACTTCCTTCAGACTGCAATTATTACGAATGGCATGGAGCATCTGAAGACTTTCCAAATCACTCGTAGAAAAATAGCGGACTGTATGGAGGGGGAAAACAGGACGAGAAAACTGTTTCGCTGGAGTATCTGGAAAGACACCAATCGCAAAGTCTTGGCCCAAGTCTAAATACTCAATCCCTTCAAAATAGGGAACGATGATGGCTAGATCATCCAACAAGTGTTGAAAGGCCGACCAGTCAGTTGTCCCCATCATTTTCATGCTGGAAATCTTGATTAAATGTTTATAACCTACGGTACCTAACGCAAGCAAACGGATAGACAAAGGACCCGTTGGTAAATCAACTTCCAAATCAAGACCTAGGACAGCTCCTATACCAGCTTTTTGGCACTCTTCTAAAAACTCGTAAGCCCCATACAAATTATCAATATCCATGAGACCAATTTGTTGGTAACCCATTTCTTTGGCACGCTGAATATAGTCTCGAATAGAGACTAAACTGTCCATAAAGGTATAAACCGATTTTGTGTCCAGTTGTGTAATCACCTTGCACTCCTTTTCGTCCGTTCTTACCTTCTATTATACAGGAAATCCGACAAAGAAGACACTCTTACCCATTGCCAATCCTGCCTAACAAAAAAAACAGATCAACTGATCTGCTTTCCTTTCTCTTACGGAAGACATGGGATTCGAACCCACGCACGCTGTTACACGCCTACCGCGTTTCCAACACGGCCTCTTAAGCCTCTTGAGTAATCTTCCAAACTAGTATCCATTATACGGAAAAGCGCTCCTCCTGTCAACAAAAAATTTAGGAATCGCTCACAAGATATCATTGTTTGATAGATTTTAAAGAAACAAAAACGACAAGGACTTGTCGTTTACATATATAAAAATGGAGCCGGTGGGAATCGAACCCACGTCCAAACATCTGCCAACATATTTGTCTACAACCATAGGTTATGTATTGCTTTAACAGTTCCTCGACACATAACTCAAGCCAAGAAACTGCGAGTCTATCTATCTCTTATCAAACTGCTAGACAAAGTTTGATCGTATCTCGCTAAAATTAAGACCTGTCATCAGACACGAGCAATCCGAATCGGGTCACGCCTGCTGGTTTTTAGGCAGCTAGAGCGTAAGAAGTGTTATTTTTTGCAGTTATATTTAACTGAGCGTTTACGTCGCCACACGAGTCGCAAAATATGCCTCATAATGCCTGTCGAATCCGTAACGACCCCAAAATGATATAGTCCAGTGTATCATTTTTTGGGTAAAATGGCAAAAGAAAAAGAGGAATTCCTTCCTCTTTCATTCTTATTGCAAGTTCAATTTGAATTTTGTTACATAATGAACGGTAAAGTACATCGCTACAATTTTCACTAGTTCATAGATATAAGCCGGAATAAAGTTAACAGCCAATACATCACTAAGGGTATCATAATAGCCACTTGACAGATATGAAAGGCTGGTTAACTCCACAGTAGGAAACATTCTTCCAATGATGCTAAGAACAACCCAAAGAATAAAACCAAAGACAAAGGCCATTACGACACGATGATTAATAAAGAGTTGGCCCAGTGAAATCGCACAATAGAGCATCAGAATCCCTGAAATGGTTGCTAACAATTGGAAAAACAAGGTTTGCCAAAACAGAGGGCCACCAATACGTTCAAGAAGTAAACCAAGCACCTCAAAGATATTCTGTTGTTGAGAAAGTCCAATTACACCTAGGAAAATAACCAAAGAAAGGACCAAGCTAATAAAACAGAAGATACTCCAAATCAAAGCAGATGTAGCTTTTGCAAGTAAAACGGTATGAGAGCCAGTTGGCAAAGTCCAGGTCAAATAACCTTCTCGACCAAAAATATTATTGTAAAAACGACGAATAATAATGATATAGTTGGTCAAGGTCAACCCAATGTAACCCGCAAAAATAACCAGAGCAACAATTCCCACAATCGTATAGGTTGTATCTGCTGTATAACTTGCTGCGCCAGTAATAACACTAGAAGCTAATAAACCAGCAAAAATAGCGAGAATAGCAAGCACACCCGAAATAATGAGATACCACTTATAGGTTGCTTTTATTTCATATTTCATTAATTTCCCAAACATAAGAACCTCCTAATACATTCTAAATTGTTCACGGAAGATCTCATCAATCGATTTACCGTATTGATTGCGAAGGACAGTTGTATTTTCATGCAATAGAATACGACCTTGATTGATAAAGAGTGCTTCATCCAAGACTTGTTCAACATCCGCAATTAAGTGAGTTGAAATCAATACGGATGAATTTGGACGACGATTTTGAATGATGGTTCTAAGGATGTAGTCACGCGCAGCAGGGTCCACTCCACCAATTGGTTCATCAAGAATGTACAAATCCGCTTCGCGGCTCATAACCAAAATTAATTGAACTTTTTCTTTATTCCCTTTAGAGAGTTGTTTCAATTTTTGCTCGGGATGTAAATGTAAATCATTTAGCAATTGATAAGCACGTTGCACATTGAAATCCTTGTAGAAGTCTTGGAAGAAACGAAGGGTTTCTGAAATCTTCATATTCTCATCCAAATAAGTTGTATCTGGTAAATAAGAAACGACTTGTTTGGTTTTTGCAGACGGTACTTGGCCATGGATGTAGACATTACCTGAAGTAGGTTGCAAGAGCCCATTCACTAATTTAATAATGGTGGTTTTCCCACTTCCGTTTGGTCCTAACAAACCAATGATACGACCCGGTTGAATATTGACACTCACATCATATAAGGCAATATGTTTACCATACACTTTTTGAACATGGTCTAAGTAGACCAAAGGGTACTGATTCATAATCTTCTCCTTAATTTAATAATGATTCTATTATAACCTTACTAAGAAGTGATTGCAAGATATAATCGGAAAAGAAAATCGAATATTCGTACTATTTGATAATCAAATCATCTATCCAAAAAAAGGAGAAACATCCGTCCCTCCTTTAAAGTAATCTTATTTGATTCCTAAAGCAATCCGCGCATAGCGGCTCATCTTTTCAACCGTCCAAGCTGGATACCAGACCAATTTTACATCTACCTTAGTCACTTCTTCCATTCCTGTTAAGGCATCATAAATCTGATCCGTCAGCAAGTCTGCCAATGGACAACCCATAGTGGTTAGGGTCATATCGATTTCTGTTTCACCAGTTTCACCATCAAACCGAATTTCGTAGACCAAACCAAGGTTGACAATATCAATACCTAATTCCGGATCGATAACCTGCTCTAGATTTTCAAGAATACGGTTTTTAATTTGTTCGATTTCTTCAGTCGTATAACTCATTCTTCACTCCTTCATCCTTGGGTTCATCCCTAAGAAGAATTTCTTTGTTTACGGGAACCCCAATATTAAGGGTACTCTATAAAAGACCGCCCGAACCTGGGTCGCTTTTTTATGTCTAGGCGACCGTTAAAAATGTCAACTGGGCATTCCTCGCTTCCGAATTTCTCGGCTCGGGTTAAAAAGGTCCACTGAATCTGGCCACTCTCTTGTTTTTGGGTGGCCGTTAAAAAGATCCACAGGATCTTTTTAATCCTCTATAAAATCACGCAATGGTTTGCTTCTGCTTGGGTGGCGCAGTTTGCGGAGGGCTTTGGCTTCGATCTGACGGATCCGTTCACGGGTCACGTTAAAGACTTTCCCAACATCTTCCAAGGTCCGCATTTTACCATCATCCAAACCAAAACGTAAACGAAGGACATTTTCTTCCCGGTCGGTAAGAGTATCAAGGACTTCATCCAATTGTTCGCGTAGTACCATACGAGTGGTGTAATCTACTGGATTTTCAATCACTTCGTCTTCGATAAAATCTCCCAAATGGCTATCGTCCTCTTCCCCAATTGGTGTTTCAAGAGAAACAGGTTCTTGGGCAATCTTCAAGATTTCGCGCACCTTATCAGGTGTCATATCCATGCGTTCCGCAATTTGTTCTGGTGTAGGATCTTGTCCCAATTCTTGCAAGAGGTTGCGTTGTTCACGAACCAACTTGTTAATAGTTTCTACCATGTGGACAGGAATACGAATGGTACGAGCCTGGTCTGCAATGGCACGGGTGATAGCCTGACGAATCCACCAAGTCGCATAAGTAGAGAACTTGAATCCTTTGGTATAGTCAAACTTATCAACGGCCTTCATCAAGCCCATGTTTCCTTCTTGGATCAAATCCAAGAATTGCATCCCACGACCAACATAGCGCTTCGCAATAGAAACAACCAAACGAAGGTTGGCTTCTGCCAAACGTTGCTTAGCTTCCAAATCTCCTTGTTCCACCAAGATAGCCAATTCTTGCTCTTCTTCATTGGTCAAAAGAGGAACGACCCCAATTTCCTTCAAGTACATCCGTACTGGGTCATTGACTTTAGCAGAGTTGCTTCCAAGCAATTCCTCATCTGTCAACTCTGGTTCTTCTTCTTCGTTGTTCAGGACACGCGCACTTGGATTTCCTTCTTTATCAGTGATGGAAATCCCAGCATCTTGAATCCGTTGCAACAAATCATCAATTCCATTGGCATCCAAAGTAAAAGGAATGACCAATTGATCATTGATTTCATCATCTGTTGCAGTACCACTTTTCTTATGACTACGAATAAACTCTGCAATTTGGACATCTAAAGTTGTGATATCTTTTTGTTCTTTCGCCATTCCTACTCCATTCTTCTTTTTTGAGCGATTAGTCGCTCGAGTTCCAATAAAGCCTGATCTGCATCTCCACTGTGAGACGCTTCTCGAACTTTTTTCCCTATTTGTTGACTTTCTTTACGGAGAAGCTCACGTTTTCTCGTTTCTTCCACTTCTTCCAGCTCATTCTCCGCTATTTCATCCGGTAAATTTTCTTCTAACATCAGATACCAGGCTCGTTGGACTTCCTCTGTCTGCTCTGACAAATCCTGCGATGTCACTTCTCCATTTTTGCAAAGAAGTTGGTACAAGGTTTGCAAGGCAGGGGTATCAAATGAAAAATCTGTCCGAAGACGATATTCATTCAAAACATAAGGAAAAGCGTTCATCCGATGAAGAAGATGATTCTCAGCCCGAACCAGGCGAGGCAACTGCTTCTGTACAATAGTTGGACTAGCAACTGGAGCCTGTGTATGGATTGGCCCTTGATCCTGACGCTGACTCCGCATCTGAAGACGACTAGCATTAACCGTTTGTTCCACCTGCAAATAATCAAAATCAACTAAGAGGTCGGCTAATTTATAAATGTAGGTGTTTTGTGCCGTTACAGAAGGTGTCTGAGCAATTAAAGGAGCCATTTTCTCAACAAATTCAATCTGCGCCTGCAAATTTTCAATATTGTCTGGCTTCCAATAATCCATGAGAAATTCTACGCGGCTAAGACGTGTTTTTTCCAATAAGTCTGCTAAAGCTTGCGGTGAATTCTTTTTGAGATACTCATCAGGGTCCATCTGATCAGGAATTTGGACAACCTCTACCTCCTGTTTTTCCAGAACCTCTATAGCCTTTGCTGTCGCTAGCTTTCCCGCTTTATCTCCATCATAAGCCAAAATCACTTTTTTGGTAAATTTGCTGAGATGGGCCACATGTTCCTGCGTGAGAGCTGTCCCCATGGAAGCAACCGCATTCTCAATCCCAGCCCGGTAGGCTGCGATGACATCCATGAATCCTTCCATCAGGTAAAGTTCATGGTTCTTCTTCGCAACCTGCTTGGCCTTATCCAAATGGTACAACTCATAACTCTTATTAAAGAGGAGCGTACTACGGCTATTCTTATATTTCCCCTGAGGCTTTGTCCCTTCAGCTTGTTCACGCCAAAGTCGACCAGAAAAAGCAATGACTCGGCCAGTATCGTCCGATAAGGGAAACATGATGCGATCTTGAAAAGCATCATACATAGTCCCCATATCACTAATATGAAAGAGACCCGACTCGGCCATAATGTTTTCTGAAAACTTTCCAGAAACACTCTGATACAGATAATTCCCTTCTGCTGGTGCTAGTCCAATTTGAAAATGCCGAAGCACCTCATCATCAAGACCACGATCATAAAGGTATTGCCGAGCAGCCTCTCCCATCTTTGTCGTCATCAGGATCGCATGATAGAATTTGGCAGCCTCTTGATGAATCTCATAAAAGGGTTGTTTTCCATCTGCTTGCTGTGCCCTGGACTGAGATGGAGCAAGAGCTTGCACCTGAATGCCTACCTGATCTCCAACAATTTGAACAGCTTCCATGAAGGAGACACCACGATAGTCTTCGATAAACTTAAAAACATCGCCTGATTTGCCACAACCAAAACAATGATAGAACTGTTTATCCTCGACTACATTAAAAGAAGGCGTCTTTTCACCATGAAAAGGACAGAGACCTAAAAAGTTTCGTCCTGCCTTTGTCAATTGAACGACTTCTCCGATTACATCTACAATATTCACACTGTTTTTAATTTCTGAAATCAGTTGTTTGTCAACCATAAACAGTGCCTCCATTTTACCATAGAATATCATTAACTATTTTAAACTAATTTTTGTCAATTGTAAATCATTCAGATTGATTTTCACCCTATTTTTCTATAGTTTTGAAAGCCTCTATTTTTCTTAAATCAACTTTTTAAAAAAATTTGAGCATATTTATTGAATACGAAAAAATTTTCAGTTATACTATGCTCTGTAAAATTTATTATGAAAGGACATATTTAGGATATGTTAAAAGAATTGAAAGCTTTTCTCCTTCGTGGGAACGTTGTTGACCTTGCTGTTGCAGTTATTATCGGAGCTGCATTTGGAGCTATCGTTACATCATTTGTAAACGACATCATCACTCCACTTATTTTGAACCCAGCTTTGAAAGCTGCTGGTGTTGAAAAAATTGCTGAATTGACATGGAATGGTGTTGCTTACGGTAGCTTCTTGAGCGCTGTTATCAACTTCCTTGTTATCGGTACTGTTCTTTTCTTCGTAGTGAAAGCTGCTGAAAAAGCTCAAAACCTTGGTAAAAAGGAAGAAGCTACTGAAGAAGAAGTTGCTGCTCCTACTCAAGAAGAGTTGCTTGCTGAAATCCGCGACTTGCTTGCAAACAAATAATTAAACAAAAAGACCCGATCTTCTAATTTGAAGGTCGGCTTTTTTTGTCTTCGATTTTTCTAGAGAAAACAAAAAACAGACCGAAGTCTGTTCTTGTATTCAATTAGAATTTTTTACGTTTACGAGCTGCTTCTGATTTACGTTTACGTTTTACAGAAGGTTTTTCATAGAATTCACGTTTGCGTGTTTCTTGAAGAGTACCAGCTTTAGTAACCGCGCGTTTGAAACGACGAAGAGCATCGTCAAGAGATTCATTCTTACGTACTACTGTTTTTGACATGTTTTTCACTCCCTTCAAGTTCAAGATCTATTCTATTCTACACGGAATTCTATAGATTGTCAAGAAAAAGTTAAAGGAATTCATCTCTTGTCACTAGCTAAACGTTTATCAAATCTGTTCGAGGATTCATTCTTTTCTGAACTCCTGTCATTCATAACGATCATAAAGGTTTGATACTACTTGTTCAAATGCTTCTAATTCCTCCCAATAATCCATTGGGAGATTACTAATTTTACTAAGGTCATTCTCATCAAAATGATAGACCAGATGACGCAAAATTTGAGTTTCTATCCAGCGCAAATCCCTTAGTTGCTCGATATTAACTGATTCCAATCCTACTAGATACTGACAAAGAGCAGCAAGTGACTCCGAATGAAACACTTTCTTCTCATGCAAGTAGTATAGAAAACTAAAATGATCAGCTCTTCGATTATCTTTGATTAAATTCTTTTCTTTCATCCCTACTCCCTTTATAAAAACTTTTTACTTAACGAAAGATAAAAACACTTTCCGTAATGTCTACGAAAAGTGTTCTGGTCTTACTTATAAAGGAAGCTAAAGAGGGCAATGGCAACGATTGCAGCCAAGATTGGTGCTACAACTGGTACCCAAGCGTACCACCATTTTGAATCTCCCTTGTGTTCACCTAAGACAGATTTTGGAAGGAAGGCGTGAACCAAACGTGGACCAAGGTCACGTGCAGGGTTCAAACCAGGTCCTGTAGGACCACCAAGTGATGTCACCAAAGCCATAACGAGGAATCCAAGTGCCAAGTGAGCAATTCCTAGACCAGGAGCATGTGCTTGTGACAAAGCCAATTTTGCAGCTGTTGAAGAAGCATCAAAAATCCCTCCTTGCTCAGTCGCTGCTCTTTGAGCTAGACCAGCAACCTCAGCACCGAAGAAGTGTTTTGTCAAGCCAAGGGCTCCAAAGAAAAGGACGAATGATCCTGCAAACTCGTTGATAAAACCATTGATAGTTGCTGCTTTACGTGATTCAGGAGTTCCTTTATCCAAGCTAGAAATCGTTGAGAAAGTTCCCAAGATATTGTTTGGATTTTCAGTTTGAAGGTAATATGGACGGTGAGTCGCAACGACAACCAATTGTCCAAACATGGCTCCAAGAACTTGAGCAACGATGTAGTATAAAACATTTTCCCAAGGGAAGAGGCCACTAACTGCAAGTCCAATCGTAAAAGCAGGGTTGATATGGTTTCCTGATACATTACCAAACATCAAGGCTGGCATCATAACACCTATTCCATATCCAATTGCAATCACGAGCCATCCACTTTGATGCCCTTTGGTCCCCTTCAATTCAACGTTTGCAACGGCACCATTTCCTAAAATAATCAATAAAGCTGTTGCAATAAATTCGGTCGCAACTTTAACCCAAAAATCAAATTGCATTTTTGAATAATCTCCTTATAAAAAAATAATAATAATTTATTCTATCAGAATATCGAACACTTGTAAATAAACCGAACATTATTTTTAAAAAATATATCTCAATCTCCTGATTCATCCTTTTTAATCCTTGTACTCTCCTCCACTTTCTATTTAACTCCGAATTATGATACAATAGGATTAGTTACACATCACAAAGGAGATACCATGTCTGAAATCTATGACATTACCATTATCGGCGGTGGCCCTGTAGGGCTCTTTGCTGCCTTCTATGGCCATCTGCGTCAAGTAAAAGTGAAATTGATTGATTCCCTCCCTCAACTAGGTGGTCAACCTGCTATTCTCTATCCTGAGAAACGTATCCTAGATGTCCCTGGTTTTACCAACCTAACAGGGGAAGAATTGTCCAATCGGTTGATCGGTCAATTAAAAACATTCGAGACTGACATTTGTTTGAATGAAACTGTTTTGGACATTCATAAAAACGAGGAGCACTTCCTAATTGAAACCAATAAAGGCCAACATTTCAGTCGTGCTGTCATTATTGCTATGGGTGGCGGTGCCTTCAAACCCCGTCCATTAGAAGTGGATGGGGCTGAAGAATTTGAGAACGTCCACTACCATGTTTCAAATATCCAACAATATGCTGGCAAACAAGTTGCTATTCTAGGTGGAGGAGATTCGGCTGTCGATTGGGCCCTGGCCTTTGAAAAAATCGCACCTACAACTCTGGTCCATCGTCGTGATAATTTCCGAGCTCTCGAACATAGCGTTGAGGAATTAAAGGCTTCTTCTGTTTCTATTCAAACTCCTTATGTTCCTAGTCGCTTAATCGGAGAAAATGGCCGTGCCAGCCACCTGGAAATCACCAAGGTCAAATCAGATGAAACCCAATTACTCCCTATCGATGAACTCTTTGTCAACTACGGCTTCAAATCGTCAGTCGGCAAATTAAAAGAATGGGGCTTGGATCTCCAACGTCATAAAATCCTCGTGAACCGCAAACAGGAGACCAGTCGTGAAGGAATCTATGCTTGTGGCGACTGTTGCTTCTATGATGGGAAAATTGATTTAATTGCAACCGGCTTAGGCGAAGCCCCTACAGCAGTGAATAACGCCATTAATTACATTTATCCAGATAAGAAAGTTCAACCAGTTCACTCGACTAGCTTATAAGAAAAATCCTTTGAATCTTTTGATTCAAAGGATTTTTTTTGCTTACAAATTATCCAATTCTTCTGCAATCTTATTGATTCTACGCAAGCGATGATTGACGCCACTCTTGGTCAAGGGCGTTTTTAAGGCATCCGCAATTTGTTGGATAGAGTAGTCGGGATTCTGAATTCGAACATAAGCAACTTCCTGAAGTTCGACAGGAAGACCACCTAATCCAATAGTATCCATGATTTTGACGATATTGTTGATGGTCTTCATACTAGCTGTGACCGTCCGCGCGATATTGGCCATTTCAGCATTGTTGGCTCGATTAAGATCATTGCGCGCCTCTCGCATGACCTTGACAGACTCAAATTCTTCCAAGGCCTGCTTCGCTTCTACCAAGATGAGGAAATCAATAATATCCTCAGCCCGCTGCAAATAGGTTACAACTCCTTTTTTGCGTTCTATGGTCTTGGCATCTAACAAAAAGTGTTGCATCAGGCTGGCCAAATCCTGGCCATGGTCAGAATAAACAGAGCTAATTTCTAATTGATAGCGTCCTGATTCCGGATCCTTGATAGTCCCACTTGCTAAGAAAGCTCCCCTCAGATAAGCTCGACTCGCTTCATCTTCTTCTAAGATTCTTGGGTCAATGCCAGTCTCAATACCAAAGAAAGAATCAGCCAAATGCAAGTCTGCAAGAATCTCTTCGACTTTTTCATCAATAGAAACAGTATAGACGCGATTCTTTTTCAAATTGGTTTTTTGGTGGTGACGAATGTCCGATTTGACCTGATAAAACTCTACAATTAATTCATAGATATGGCGGGCAATCTTAGCATTCTCCGTTGTCAAAGACAAACTTAAGCCCCCCATACTCAAGCCCAAACTACCTGACATCTTAATCAGAGCAGATAACTCACTTTTCTCAAAGCGGTGAAGGGTCAAGAGCTCTTCTTTTACTTTAATGGTAAAACTCATTTAATCACCTGTACCATTTGCATCAGTTCATCCACAACAGCTTCTCCATCATGGAAGGCTCCGCCATTTTCCAAACGAAGGAAATTGGTTGAAATAACTCGGGGCACTTGAGCTTTTAAACCTGCAAAATCGTGTTCTACTTGAACCAGATATTCATCAAATCGATTCGTGTTCATATATTCTTGAGGTACTTTTTCAATATTGACCAAAACAGTATCAATAAAAGGCTTCTTCAAGTGTTTATGAAGGACAGATACATGGTCACTGTCAGTAAAGTGTTCTGTCTCTCCCCGTTGGGTCATGATGTTGCAGACATAAGCCACCTCAGCTTTTGTCTCAAGCAAGGCTTGTCCAATTTCTTCAATCACCAGATTAGGAAGGATTGATGTAAAGAGAGAACCAGGCCCTAAAATAACCATATCACTTTCTAAAATCGCATCTACTACTTTTCGACTCGCTTTCGGCGTCTCATCATTATAGGTATTGGTGACATAGACATAATCAATCATGCCCTCATGATGGGCGATTTCACTCTCTCCAGCGACCTCTGACCCATCCATAAAGACGGCATGAAGGGTCAACGGTGTATCGCTGGAAGGATAGATTTTTCCTGTCGTATGGAAAAATTTAGTAAGCAATTGCATGGCATTATAGGTTGAGCCTTGCATTTCAGAAATCCCGGCAATAATCAAATTCCCTAGAGGATGACCAGCTAGTGGCCCATCGTCTTCCGCAAAACGATATTGAAAGACTTTTTCATAAAAGCGAGGCATGTCAGACATGGCTACTAGAACATTTCGCAAGTCGCCTGGCGGTGTCAATTGATGAATATTTTTTCGGAGTTCTCCAGAGCTACCACCATCATCCGCCACTGTCACAATGGCTGTAATTTCAACATCCTTTTTCCGTAAGCTATTCAAGATGACGGAAATCCCTGTACCTCCCCCGATGACGGTCATTTTTGGTTTTCTCATGAACGATTCACCGTTTCTTTCCGTCGGTCTTTGTCGCGATGACTCATATTAACTGTCCAATCTTTAGCTAAATCACGTCCGAGCCGTGCCGCAAAGGCGACTGAACGGTGTTGACCTCCTGTACATCCCATAGCAATAGTCAAGACAGACTTCCCTTCTCGTTTGTATGCTGGCAAGATGGGAGCAATCAACTCGTAAAGATGACGATAAAACTCCTCTGATTCTTTGTGATCCATGACATAGTTATAGACATCATCATCTAGCCCTGTTTGGTTCCGTAGCTCTGGTTGGTAGTAAGGATTAGGTAGGAAACGAACATCAAAGACCAAGTCCGCATCTAAAGGCAGACCATACTTAAAGCCAAAGGACATGACTTCAATCCGAAACTCAGGCTGGCTATCTTGTCTGGAAAATTGTTCAGCAATCACTTTACGAAGATTACGGGGAGTTAATTCCGTCGTATCAATGACATTTTGACTCATGTTTTTAAGCGGAGCCAAAAGTTCACGTTCTAGAGTAATCCCATCCAAGACACGCCCATCAGCAGCCAGTGGATGACTACGACGGGTTTCTTTGTAGCGAGCAACCAATTCACTATCGGTCGCATCCAAAAAGAGAATTTTAAAATCAATGCCTTTGTGATTCTCTAATTCATCCAAAATGGAGCGAATTTCTGCAAAGAAAGACCGGCTTCGCATATCCACTACGAGAGCCAACTTGTTATTGTCCATCGAGTGTTGAATCAGCTCAATAAACTTCGGCAAGAGAGCTGGTGGCATATTGTCGATGGTGAAATAGCCCATATCTTCAAAGGACTGAATGGCTACGGTCTTTCCTGCTCCACTCATTCCTGTTACAATGACCAGTTGAATTGTATTTTCTTTATCTGTCATCCTAATCACCTTTTCCTTACAAAAAAGGAGGAGGGCATCTCTTTCCAGTTGGTCAGTCGATGGCTCTCACTCCAGCATTCTTTTTACCCGAATGCATCCCTTCTTTTGAGACTAAACTTCTGCAATCACTTCGATTTCGATTTTGACATCGCGTGGCAAGCGAGCCACTTCTACTGCAGAACGTGCTGGAAATTCACCTGAAAATGCTGTCTTGTATACTTCGTTAAAAGGTACAAAATCATTCATATCACTTAAAAAGCAGGTGGTTTTCACTACGTGATCAAAGTCCGTTCCAGCTTCTTCAAGGATAGCAGCAATATTTTTCAAGACTTGTTGGGTTTGTTCTTGAATGGTTTCACCAACAATTTCACCTGTTTCTGGTGAAAGGGGAACTTGCCCACTTGCAAATAAGAGATTGCCCACTATTTTTCCTTGAACATAGGGACCAATTGCTGCTGGGGCTTTGTCTGTGTGAATTGTTTTTGCCATTTTATTCTCCTCATTCCTAATTTTCACTGGATGCTGCTAGCTTTTCCCGTTCTAACCGTAACTTACGATTGGGATTCAACTTATTAAAGAGTTCTTCCAATTTTTCTGCATTCCAAACGTCTGCAGCAGAGACAAAATTTCCGTCTTTATCACGAAAGGATATAGGTTTATCTCCCATCTTCTTCTCCTCTTTAGCTCTAACTAGTCAACAAATTCAAATTCAAATTTACCGATTCGAACGATATCGCCGTCTTTAGCACCACGTGCTCGAAGGGCTTCATCGACACCCATTCCACGCAATTGGCGCGCAAATTTCATGACAGACTCATCCCGATCAAAATTGGTCATATTGAAGAGTTTTTCTAACTTATCACCAGACAAGATCCAAGAAGCATCATCATCTCGATTGATTTCGAAGGCTGGTTGATCCTCGTCAAAGCCATAGTAGACTTCTTCTTGCGCCATATCTTCTTCTGAATACAAGAGGAATTCTGGTGTTTTATCTAACAAGTCTGCTGTTGCTTCCAACAAATTGTCCAAGCCTTGATGTGCCAAACTAGAGATTGGGAAGATCTGTGGCAATTCATCAAACTCGTCGTAATTGGCAGCCAGTTTTTTCTTGAACTCTTTCAAGTTTTCTTGGCTCTCTGGCATATCCATTTTATTAGCGACAATAATCTGTGGTCGCTCCATCAAGCGAAGATTGTAGGTTTCAAGCTCCTTGTTGATTTGAACGTAATCTTCATAAGGATCTCGTCCTTCACTCGCTGACATATCGATGACATGCAAGATAACACGGGTGCGCTCGATGTGGCGAAGGAATTGGGTACCCAGACCGACACCTTGGCTAGCCCCTTCGATCAATCCAGGGAGGTCTGCGACTGCAAAGGACTCACCTGACGGCGTCCGAACCATGCCCAAATTTGGAACAATCGTTGTAAAATGATAAGCCCCAATTTTTGGCTTAGCTGAAGTAATCACACTAAGAAGTGTTGATTTCCCTACTGATGGGAAGCCAACCAAACCAACGTCTGCTAAGACCTTGAGTTCTAATTCGAGTTCACGTTCCTGACCTGGTTCCCCATTTTCTGAAATCTCAGGTGCTGGATTTTTAGGAGTTGCAAAACGGATGTTTCCGCGTCCTCCACGTCCGCCATGGGCTACAATATACTCCTGTCCATTTTCAACCAAGTCGGTAATGACCTTACCAGTCTCAGCGTCTCGTACAGTTGTCCCTTGCGGTACTCGCACATAGAGGTCTTCTGCTCCCCGTCCGTGCATCCCTTTGGTCATCCCCTTCTCGCCATTTTGAGCTTTAAAATGCCGGTTATAGCGGAAGTCCATCAGCGTGCGCAAGCCTTCGTCTACAACGAAGATGACATCGCCTCCGCGTCCACCATCACCTCCCCAAGGACCGCCATTGGGAACATACTTTTCACGGCGAAAGGCCACCATGCCATCACCGCCATTTCCAGCCTTGACCTTAATCTTGGCTGTATCTAAAAACATACTCATAGTTTATCGTTTTCCTTTTATAACCAAGTATTGCTTGGTAGTCCCTTAATAGGATAGTGCACCCAAAGCTGCAGCAAAGATTGCTCCAACTGTTACAATCAACATAATCACAATGACTAGCATAGTCAATTTTTCAAAAAAAGTTTTTTTGCGTTTTCCGTTATCTCCAAAAGCCACGTTTTTTACCTCAATTACAATAAATTCATTAGCCCTATTTTACCACGAAAAAGGGCATTTTTCAAACATCCACCCTCTAGAAGAAAAGGAGTTATTGTATAGATTAAATATCCTACATCCAGGTTTGTTAAAAACGCTTTTTCATGTGTCAAATAAAAAAGACTGGAAAATTCCAGCCTTTTAAAAACAACTATAATCAAGGTTAATTCTTTAGGCAAAGCCAACATCTGGGTGTTTCCTGCTTGAATGGCTTGAACAAAAGTAATTGTAAAGAGGACAGTTGCCATAAGGTCTAGGGGCCTCATCACTAAACGTAAATATTTTCAGCCAACTTTTTAAGCTCTATTTTAGAAAGTTTACTTCTATTGTTTTAATCTTCAAGACCAATTTCATCTTTGACTACAGCAGCAATAGTATCCACATAGTAATCCACTTCTTCATCAGTCGGAGCTTCTGCCATGACACGAAGAAGTGGTTCAGTACCACTTGGACGCACTAAGATACGGCCATTCCCAGCCATCTCAGCTTCCATTTTTTCAATAATTGCGCGAATGGCCGGAACTTCCATCGCCTTATCTTTCATGCTATTTTCAACACGGATATTGACCAATTTTTGAGGATAAATGGTCACTTCTGATGCAAGGTCTGATAAAGTACGACCAGTTTCTTGCATAATCTTAGTCAATTGAACAGCACTCATCTGACCATCTCCAGTGGTATTGTAGTCCATGACGATCACGTGACCAGATTGCTCTCCACCAAGATTGTATCCAGACTTCCGCATCTCTTCAACTACATAGCGGTCTCCTACAGCAGTCACAACCTTATTAATACCTTTGGCATCCAAGGCTTTATGGAATCCAAGATTGGACATGACCGTCGTTACGATGGTATTATCTTTTAAGAGGCCCTTCTCAGAAAGGTAAGTCCCAATGATGTACATGATTTTATCACCATCAACTAGGTCCCCATTTTCATCAACTGCAATCAAACGATCACTATCACCATCAAAAGCCAAACCAATAGCCGCACCAGATTCTCGAACAGCTTTTTGCAAAGCCTCAGGATGGGTAGATCCTACTTGGTCATTGATATTGAGACCATTTGGGCTTTCTCCAATAACTGTTAACCGTGCTCCTAAGTCAGCAAAGACTTGGCGGGCACTTGTAGATGCTGAACCATTCGCAGCATCCAGAGCCACGTGCATCCCTTCCAGCTGGGTTCCAGTTGAAACCAAGTATTCTTGATACTTTCGAAGTCCTTCAGGATAGTCCATTACCGTTCCAAGACCTTCTGCACTAGGACGAGGAAGAGTATCAGACTCTGCATCCAATAAGGCTTCAATCTCTAATTCACGGTCATCGTCTAATTTATAGCCGTCATTCCCAAAGAATTTAATCCCATTGTCTAAGGCTGGATTATGACTGGCTGAAATCATGACCCCAGCACTTGCACCTTCAGAACGAACCAAATAAGCTACACCTGGTGTCGCAATAACACCGAGTTTATAAACTTTAATCCCTACAGATAAGAGACCTGCTACGAGAGCACTTTCTAACATTTCACCAGAAATACGGGTATCTCGTCCTACGAAAACAAGCGGAGTTTCTTTTTCATGTTGGCTGAGAACGTAACCTCCGTATCGACCGAGCTTAAAGGCCAACTCTGGTGTCAATTCGACGTTTGCTTCTCCACGGACTCCGTCCGTTCCAAAATATTTACCCATTATGATAATCCTTTCGATGATTCTTTATTAATTGCTATTATTTGATGAGGAACTGGATGAAGAAGAGCTAGAACTTGTCTGTTTCAACTCAACCTTCATGTATAGTTCTGACGGAGAGATAATGACTGGCAAATCATTTCCCTCACTATCTACCGCCTTCATTGATACGGTTGCCGTGTAGGTATTGCTTAAAAGATCTCCTTCAGGAAAGATGGCTTCCACATGATCAATTTTATCTAAAGTATCTTGGTCGCTTGTTACAGATACTTCGTCTTCAGAGAATGTAACATGCGAGAGGTTCCACCCTGGAGCAATTTGTTTATCCGGTATCGTGACGGAAACATCAAACTTTTTCGTCATTTTCTTACCAATTTTTGCAGTTACTTTCTGAGGTTCGATAGTTGCAGTCAATCCTGAAGGTAGGTCTTCGACCTTTAAAGTGATTTCATGCGTGCCTTCTTTCAGATCGCTTAAATCGGCTACCACTTTAAATTTACGAGTACTAGCCTGCATTTCGGATGCTAAAGCAACACGGTTAGACCCTTTAAGAAAGACGGTCACTTCTGAACTAATCCCACTGACAAAATATTTACTTTCATTGTACTTTACGTCAATTGGAATATTGGTCAAGGTATTCGTGTAAGTTTCAGAACTCACTTGACGCGCACTACTGTTATTCTGAAAGTTAACAGAGGTTGCATTGATGAACAAGAGACTTGAGAAAAAGACAGAGGTCACAATATAGATTATTTTTCTTTTTGGAATCATTTGATGCGTCCTCCAAAAATTCTTGATTTCAAATCTTTCTTCTCTTGATCTTCCGGAATAATGAAGGTACGCAATTCTTGTTCGAATTCTTCGATACTGAGGTCGTGTCTAAAACTTCCATTTCTCGTAATAGAGATACCACCCGTTTCTTCCGAAATAACAAAGGTGAAGGCATCACTTACCTCTGACAAGCCGATTGCTGCCCGGTGCCGCGTACCGAACTCTTTTGAAATTCCCGTGCTTTCTGTTAAGGGAAGATAAGCACAAGATACTGCAATTTTATCATTAGTGACAATCACTGCGCCATCGTGAAGCGGGGTATTGGGGATAAAAATATTAATCAGAAGTTCACCCGAAACATCTGCATCGAGGGGAATACCAGTAGAAATATATTCTTGAAGAGTTCTACTCCCTTGAATAGCAACCAAGGCACCTATCTTCCTAGGGCTCATATAAGCAACGGCTTTTACATAGGATTGAACCAATTTTTCTTCTGTACTAATCTGGTTGGTTGAGAAAAATTCAGTTGCTCGACCTAATCGTTCTAATCCCGTCCGAATTTCCGGAGAGAAAATCACTACCGCAGCAATGACCCCGTAGGTGATGATTTGGTTGATCAACCAAGAAATAGTCGTCAGACCAATCATATTGGCAACTAACTCAAATAAGAAAAAGGTCAAAACACCACGGACTAAAATCATAATTTTAGTGCCGACAATGGCTTTTATAAAATAATACAATAACCAGGCTACCAGGGCAATGTCAATAAGGTTGACAACCACACTCCAGGGAGTGGGAAATAAACTGGCCCAATACTGGGGATTTGACAATTGTTGGATATTCACAATCTCATACCTACCACTTCTCTTCTAGGCTTTTCGCGCAACTAACAATTGTGGATGCTTACTAGCAACAGTAAGGATTCTAGAAAAAAGATAGCGCGTTCAAACTACTCTACATCATTATATCATGTTTCAACAGATTTTTCTGTAACCTTCTATTGGTTTTTGTGATAAAATATGAATTATGAAGATTAAGACTAGTATGGGGCTTATTGCCGGAAAAATGAGTAGTCACCTCTTGCGTATGCTTGGACGTGGCTCTACCCTTCCTGGAAAAATCGCCCTTCAAATCGATAAAGACATTTTACAACACCTGGCCCAGAACTACGAAATTGTGGTTGTCACTGGTACGAATGGGAAAACACTGACAACAGCTCTCACTGTTGGAATTCTTCAGGAGGCTTTCGGACCTATCGTGACCAATCCTAGTGGAGCCAATATGATTTCAGGGATTACGACTACTTTCTTGAACGCAAAGGGTTCTTCTGGTCGTCCTATCGCTGTTCTTGAAATCGATGAAGCCAGCCTATCTCGAATTTGTGACTACATCACTCCGACCTTGTTTGTAATAACCAATATTTTCCGGGATCAAATGGACCGCTATGGGGAAATTTACACAACTTATCGGATGATTTTGGACGGGATTAAAAAAGCGCCACAGGCGACTGTTCTGATGAATGGGGATAGTCCTCTTTTCCATACCCTTCCCCTACCAAATACCGTTCAATATTTTGGCTTTGATACAGAAAAAACTGCTCCCAAGTTGGCCCATTACAATACGGAAGGAATTGTCTGTCCAGAATGTCATGGCATTTTGACCTACCAGTTGAATACCTATGCGAATCTAGGGGATTACCTCTGTGAAAACTGTGGCTTCCACCGTCCTCCTTTGACAGTCGCTGTCGATGAATTGACCGAGTTAACCAATACTTCTTCTCACTTCAAGATTAACGGCACAAATTACCACATCAATATCGGGGGCCTCTATAATATTTATAATGCCCTTGCTGCAGTTGCTGTTGCCCATTATTTTGAAGTAAGTCCAGACGTCATTAAGCGTGGTTTCGACAAGAGTAAGGCTGTCTTTGGTCGTCAAGAAACCTTTAAGATTGGGGACAAGGAATGTACCTTGGTCCTGATCAAAAATCCAGTCGGTGCGACGCAGGCTATTGAAATGATCAAGCTAGCACCTTATCCATTCAGCTTGTCCGTGCTTCTCAATGCCAACTATGCTGACGGGATCGACACCAGCTGGATCTGGGATGCGGACTTTGAACAAATCACTCAAATGGACATTCCAGAGATCAATGCTGGAGGGGTGCGCCACTCTGAAATTGCTCGGCGACTTCGGGTTACAGGCTATCCTGCTGAAAAGATTACAGAAATAGCTGAATTAAAAGAGGTCTTCCAACGCATCCAGCAACAGGAAACCCCTCACGCCTATATTTTAGCCACCTATACGGCCATGCTAGAATTCCGTGAACTTCTAGCTCAAGAACACCTGATTGGAAAGGAGATGAATTAATGACCTACACTTCACTACAATCCCCTGATCAGGAAACCTACCAATTCGAATTGAGAATCGCCCATCTTTATGGGAATCTGATGAATACCTATGGGGACAATGGAAATATCCTCATGCTCAAGTACGTTGCTGAGAAGCTTGGTGCTCGTGTCACTGTGGATATCGTTTCTCTCAAAGACCGCTTTGATCCAGAAGTCTACGATATTGCCTTTTTTGGTGGAGGCCAAGACTACGAACAGACCATTGTATCAGAAGATCTGCCAGATAAAAAAGAAGATCTCGAACGCTTTATTCACGACGATGGTGTAGTCCTTGCTATCTGTGGTGGCTTTCAGCTTCTAGGCCAGTACTACATTGAAGCTTCTGGTAAACGCATTGAAGGTCTTGGTATTATGGGGCATTACACTCTCAACCAAGAAAACAACCGCTATATTGGCGATATCAAGATCCATAACGAAGAGTTCAATGAAACCTACTATGGCTTTGAAAATCACCAGGGTCGGACCTTCTTGGCAGAGGATGAAAAACCGCTGGGCAAGGTCGTCTATGGAAATGGGAACAACAAGAAAGATGGGTGCGAAGGCGTTCATTACAAAAACGTCTTTGGTAGCTACTTCCACGGCCCTATCCTCTCTCGTAACGCCAATTTAGCCTATCGCTTGGTGACAACCGCTCTAAAGAAAAAATATGGGCAAGACATCGACCTAGCGACTTACAATGATATCTTAAGCCTTGAAAAAGCAGAAGAATACGCTGATGTGAAAAGCAAGGCTGAATTAGAAGAATAAGGAGACAAAATGAATAAACGAAAACTACAATATGTTGCACTACTGATTTCTGTACTGCTCATTGCAATTATTTCCTTGGCCAATATGCAAACGGTGACTGTGAACTTTTTGCTGGTCCAATTTAAACTCCCTCTCATCATTTTGATTCTGGTCTGTGTCCTTCTCGGTTCGCTGGTGACTTTCTTAGTCAGCCTTCCAAAAAATTTCTCATTAAAACATGAATTAAAATCTGCGAAAAAACAACTAGAACAAAAGATGTCGGGTGAAAAAGAAGAAAAAATCGAACAAATCGAAAACAAAAGCACCGATTGATTTTTTAGCATCGCTTCGGTTGTTTTCTGTAAAACAGTTTGTCTAGATCAAAAAAGCACCAGTCGGTGCTTTTTTCATACTGATCTAATGACTTTTTGATGGTAGATGCTTTGCTACGAGTTGGGCTAGGAAGGAAAAGAGAATGACGCCAGCGCCAATCAGGAGAAAGGATTCTACTCGGACACTTGGCAAGCAGGTCATCAAACCTTTGGCGATGGGCATAAAGAGAATGGCCAAGGTAAAAATAGTGCTTAAGACCCTGCCCAGATAGTCTCCTTCCACCTTGGTTTGCACTTGGGTAAAAAAGTGAATATTAAAAATCGTCATAAAGAGTTCACAGACTAAATTTCCAGAAAAGGAAATAAGAGGAGGAAGAGGCAAGCCCATCATGAATACTCCTACTCCTGTTAAGATCAATAAGAAGAGAAGCATCTCCATGCTTGATTTAAATTTATTAGCGATCAAGGCTCCGATGATGGAGCCAATAGCCCCCAAAGTTAAGATGGTCGCATAAGCCCCCTTGACTCCGTAAAGTCGATTGGAAAAGGGAAGCAAAAACTCAAAAGCTGCAAAAAAGAAATTGACGCTGGAAGCCACCAATAAGAGAAAGAAAATTTCTTTCTGCTGCCAGATGTAGTGCAATCCATCCTTGATATCAGAAAAAATATCCTTTGCCATAAACCGTTTCTTTTTTTGAACCTTGGCTTCTTCTTTCGGAAGGAATGCCACCAGAATAAAGGCGATGAAAAAGGTCAGTGCATCCAGTAAGAGGGTCGCGTGGAGACTGGCAAATTGTAAAACAAGAAAAGAGAAGACAGGTGAACTAACACCGACAACCTGTAAGACCAACTCCAAGTGGGCATTATAGGTCACAATCTCATCTTTTTCCACAACTTCTGTGATAATGGCTTTATTGGCAGTTCTAGAAAAAGCGAAGGCAATGGCCTGGACAATATTTGCAACAATCAGGGCTGCAATCATCCAACGATCGTTTCTGATAAAAGAAATGCCCAAACAAAGAAGGCCACAAACCATGTCGGTCGTCATCAAAATCTTGCGACGGGAAAAACGGTCCGAGATCACGCCTCCAAATGGATTAACTAGAATGGAGGTCACAAGTTCAGAAATCTGATAAATCCCCAATACTGTCTTTCCTACCGTCCCCATCGAGGCCAGCCAGACACTATTCCCATAATCATAGAGCATATTTCCCATTCTATTGATCGCACCACGAGTAATTAATTGGACTGCATGTCGCTTCATAAAAAACCTCCTTCATTTTCTGAAACTATTGTATCAGTTCATGAAAGAGGTTTTCATTTTGTCCCTTATTTGGGAAAAATAATAGATTGCAATTTTATAAAAGGATACCTACTGTTCTTTTGATTGAAACTGCTTAGCTACTAGCTGAGCAAAGAGTGAAAAGAGAATAACTCCAGCTCCAATCAGGAGAAAGGATTCTACTTGGACACTTGGTAACCAAGTCATCAAACCTTTGGCTATGGGCATAAAAAGAACAGCCAAAGTATAAATCGTGCTCAAGACTCTCCCCAGATAATCATCTTCCACCTTGGTTTGCACTTGACTAAAAACGTGGATGTCGAAAATGGTCACAAAAAATTCACAGACCAGATTTCCCGAAAAGGAAAAATAAGTCGGAAGAGGCAAGCCCATCATGAACACTCCGACCCCCGCCATAATCAGTAAAAACAGGAGAATTTTCATACTTGATGCAATTTTATTGGCAACAAGTGCTCCTAGAATAGACCCAATTGCACCCAGTGTTAAAATAGTCGCATAAGCCCCCTTGACTCCGTAAAGTCGATTCGAAAAGGGAAGTAAAAACTCAAAAGCTGCAAAAAAGAAATTAACGCCGGAAGCCACCAAGAGGAGAAAGAAGATGTCTTTCTGATGCCAGATATAGTCTAACCCCTCCTTGATATCAGAAAAAATATCTTTCACCGTAAACTGTTTCTTTTCTTGAACCTTATCTTCTTCTTTCGGAAGGAATGCCACTAGGACAAAGGCAATGAAAAAGGTCAGCGCATCTAGTAAGAGGGTCGCATGGAGACTGGCAAATTGTAGAACTAGGAAAGAAAAGACAGGTGAACTGACACTAACAACCTGTAAGACCAACTCCAAGTGCGCATTGTAGGTTACAATCTCTTCTTTCTCTACCACCTCTGTAATAATGGCTTTATTGGCAGGTCGAGAAAAACCAAAGGCAATGACCTGAACAATATTGGCAAAAATCAGTGCCGCAATCATCCAACGATCATTTCTGATAAAAGAAATCGCCAAACAAAGGAGTCCACAAACCAAGTCGGTCGTCATCAAAATCTTGCGACGAGAAAAACGGTCTGAAATCACTCCTCCAAAAGGATTCACGAGAATCCCTGTCACTAACTCAGAAATCTGATAGATTCCTAATACCGTCTTTCCTATAGTCCCCATTGAGGCCAGCCAGACACTATTCCCATAATCATAAAGCATATTTCCAATTTTGTTAATCGCTCCACGACTAATTAATTGGACCGCATGTCGATTCATAAAATCTCCTTTATCTCTTGCTTATTTAGGAACATTCATCTATTACAAATTTATCAAAGTGTTCTTGATAGTAAGCTACCTGCTCTGGTAGTCCCAACACATCAAAAATATTCATGGCTTCCTGCATTTGCTGACAGCCTTCTTTCTTTTGTCCCTTCTGATAGAGGGCAAATCCCTTGAGGTAATGAAAGACATTGCGTTCGTAGAGTTTAATTCCCTTGCCGATAATCTTTTCAACATAGGCTTCAAAATAACTAGCATTTTCAAAAGAACGGTGTTCTAAACAATGCTGGTAACAATTCAGAGCTAGAATCAAGACCAGTTTTCGATGGCGACCAATTTCCTTGTAGAAATCTTCACGCTCCATCACTTCTCTACCAAGCCGAGTGACATAATCCACATCATAAAAGCTATAAAGATTGCCAAAGAGGATCAACTCATACATGGTCCATTCTTCTGTCTGAAAGAGATAGTCCGCCACCTTGTCCAGATCACTCTGCTTCATCGTGTAACTGGCATCTCTCTGGCAAATCAGCCCTTGTAACAAAATCCAGTTCAATTCAAAATAAAGGGGATTGGTCGAACGTTTAGCCTTTTCAAGTTGTTCTCCTTGAAGCCTTTGAAAACCATCAATATCATTTGAATAGTAAAATGGAATAATCTGAGCCATCAAAGCAACATGCTCATGGTGTTGAAAATTTCTGGCCTTATCCATAAAATTCTCAATCGTCACATGGATATTGTCCAAAATGTCAAAGAAGCGCGAAGCAGCCAGATCCGACTCCCCCAATTCAAAACGGGATAATTGGGAAGTCGAGCAAGCTTCTCCTGCAGCTTCTTTCAATGAATATTTTTTACTGATTCGAAATTCGCGAAAAACTTTGCCTAAATCTTCCATCTGATTACCACTTAAATTCCTTTAAGTGCCTTTCTAACTCTTGCAAGTACCCTTCGTAGAATCCTTGATCTTCTTTCACGGAAACATCTAATTGTCTTAAGTAGGAAATCAGCCAATCAACCAATAGATCATACTGATGAAGAAGTAGGCGTTTCATCTGCTCTTCAACTAAAGAAATGGCCTCTGCAAATCGCTGCTCTTCTAGAACTTGCTGAAGATAGTGATTCCCGTTGATGAGTTTTCCTTCCTCATCCTCATACTGCCCCAAATCTAAATTCTGAATCTGCAGGCGCAAAGTTGTACCAATTATATCGGCTACACCTTTAATCTGCTTCATAAACCAATCATTTTCAGTCATCACAATGTTCTCCTTAGGCAAATTAGAAAACTACACTTTCTCCGCTAGATCTTCCATTTATTCCACCTGCTCCGCCAGTTCTGCCCACTCTTCCATGACCGCTTCCTGCTGGACAGTTAGTTGGTCCAGCTCGCTTTGCAGTTGAACTAAATCGTCTGCATTATTGGTGTTATGCATGGTTTCGGTGATGGCTTGGATGTTTTGATCCAGCTCTTCCATCTCCGCTTCCAATTGCTCAATGCGACGGGTGATTTTACGGAGCTCTTTTTGGTTTTGCTTTTGCAAGTGATAATCATTGCTGGTGACTTCTTCCGTTGAAGAAGCCGGCTCAGCTTCTGCTTGCGCTGCAGCAAGGGCCTCTAACTCTGCTTTTTTCTCCAGATAATAATCATAGTCTCCTAGGTAAAGAGTCGAGCCCTCTTCTGAGAGTTCTAAGACTTGGGTGGCTACCCGATTGATAAAGTAGCGGTCGTGGCTGACAAAGATAAGACTCCCGTCAAAATCAATCAAGGCATTTTCCAGTACTTCCTTGCTATCGATATCCAAGTGGTTGGTCGGCTCATCGAGAATCAAGAAATTGTTATTCTCCATGGATAGTTTAGCCAAGAGCAGACGCGCCCGCTCTCCACCCGACAGCATGCCGACGGTTTTCTTGACATCATCGCCTGAGAAAAGGAAGGCTCCCAGGCGATGGCGAATTTCCACTTCTGGTGTTAGCTTAAAGTCATTCCAGAGTTCATCCAAAACACTGTTGTGAGGGGTTAGCTTACTTTGGGTCTGGTCATAGTAGCCTACCTCGACATTGGCCCCAAAACGGGCTTCTCCTTTGATAAAAGGAATCTGTCCAACGATGGACTTGATAAGAGTCGATTTCCCGATCCCATTTGGTCCTACAATAGCGACCGCATTCATCTTGCGGATATCCAGATTGATGGGCTCTGATAGGACTTGATCGTCATAGCCGACAGCTGCCTCTTCTACTGTCAAAACGACATTGCCAGAGGTCTTATCAGAATGGAAGGTCATATGGGCAGACTTGGTCCCAGCTTCGGGCTTGTCTAGGCGCTCCATTTTTTCCAACTGCTTACGACGAGACTGGGCCCGCTTGGTGGTCGAAGCCCGCACTAAATTGCGATTAACAAAGTCTTCGAGAGCAGCGATTTCTTTTTGTTGCTTCTCGTAGTTCTTGGCTTCGGTCAGGAGTTTTTGCTCTTTTTGCTCGACAAAGCTGGAGTAATTACCGACATAGCGGTCCAAAGAATGCTTGGTCAAGTCCAGAGTAATGGTTGCTACCTTATCTAGGAAATAGCGGTCGTGACTGACAATGAGAAGGGCCCCACTATAATTGACCAAGTAATTTTCCAACCAGGCGATGGTCTCAATATCCAAGTGGTTGGTCGGCTCATCCAGTACCAAAAGATTTGGCTTTTCCAAGAGCATCTTGGCCAGAGCTAAACGGGTATTTTGCCCTCCAGACAACTCTTCAATCTTCATCTGCCACATAGATTCATCGAACTTGAAGCCGTTTAAAATGGCACGGATATCTGCCTCATAGGTAAAGCCACCAGCCTGACGGAATTCTTCCGAAAGCCGGTCATAATCCTGCATGAGTTTCTCCAAATAGGCTCCAGTTTTTTCCCCCATTTCAAGCTCCATCTGCCGTAACGTTTTCTCTGTCTTACGGAGATCATCAAAAACATGGAGCATTTCATCGTAGATGGTATTGGTCGACTCAAAGCGACTATCCTGGGCCAGATAAGAGAGGGAAAGGTCACGCTTTTTATTGATTTCCCCAGAAGTCGGCTCTTCTTCTCCCACCAAGATCTTCAAGAGCGTAGACTTGCCGGCTCCGTTCTTTCCGACCAGGGCAATCCTGTCCCGTTCATCCACTTGCAGGCTGATGTTATCAAAAAGAACCTCCCCTGCAAAAGAGCGTTCAATTTTGTTGGCTTGTAAAATAATCATAGTTTCATTGTACCTTACTTTTGACAAATTGACAATTGAAGAAAAGGCCAAACGCTAGACGCGCTTGACCTTACCTCACTTTTTAAATCGCTGGGATATTGGAAGCCATTTGACTGTACTGATAAGCTAGGAAAAGTCCGATGCCAATCACCAGCAATATCAAGCCCCATTTGATGACTCCCTTCACAAAGCGAATCACAAGCAGAATCATCATAGAGCCAATCAGCCAAGTAATGGCCGAATTAGAGAAGAAAGCTTGGACAGCTTCCTTATTGTCCCCAAAAAATTGACGGACTCCCTCAGGAGCATAGTTCTCCCAAGCCTGTTGAATGCCTAATTCATGGGAAATTGCTTGCCCTTTTTGGGATATCCATAGAAAGATTCCAGAGTTAAACACGAAGAGCGCCACTTGTTCTGGAAAGGTTCGAATAAGATACAGTATTCGTTTGATCATCCTTACTCCTTGTATAGTTGACGAACAGCCTCAATGTCCCTCGCTTGGATGCTATAAAAGGAACCAGCTGACTGCATGACGGACTCTTCTTCATTGTGGTCCAAACCAATGGCATGGCCCAGTTCATGCTCAGCTGTATTCACAATCCGTTGATGGGAATAGTTGTACTGCTTATTTAATAGGTAATAGCGATTCAAACGAACAGTCACTCGTTTAAATCGATGGGTTAAAACATTGGTCTGGGATTCTGCTTCACCTGCTGCAGAAACCGTGCTATCATCCATCTCTGTTAGGAGGATATCCGCCTCTTCTTCACTGGTGACAAGTTGGAAAGTGAAGGCCCCTGTCTGATTCCAAGACTCAAGAGCTTCCTCATAAGCAAGGGTAAAGGTCTCATCCATTGCAGGATCGAGATAAACTTTTGCAGTTGCCTGATCCCACCTTGCTCCTGTAGAGGTATGACCATCTGTTGCTAGACCTTCTTGAACAGATGGGCTCCCCTGACCTAGCATAGGACCAGTTCGATGAAAGTAAGCATCTACCTGCGTGACTACTGTTTGGGCTGCACGACTGACGCCATCTATCCCTCTACCGGTTTTGCCACTAAAGAATAGAACACCAACCACTAGGGCAAAGCTGAGGGCTAGGGTCCAAAACAAGCCCCAAACAAGACTCCAAATGGCCCGTATTAGAAAACGAATCATGGCTATAATAGTTCTCACAAGCGCCTCCTTTCCTTAGGAAGACCTCTATTTGGGTCTAGAAGGGAATAGTATACCTTAGTTTTCTTAAAATAAACTAAAGATTGAAGTCAGGAAAAGAAAAAGATCCAGTTGACTGCAAAGTCAACCGAACCCTTCTATTCATGCTTCTTCTTTTCCGTTTAGCTTAGCGATGCACTGTTACTTTTCCAGTACGATAATCCAAACTAATCCCACTCTGAACATTTGGAACAAAAACGTTAAACTCTAGACTACCATCACTAGATTTTGCTTCAATTTGACTGCCGACTGGTACCAAATCATCATCCGATGCATAGTGGAGAGTCACTCGATAACGAACCCGCTTATTATTGTCTAAGGCCTTCCGAACAAGGGTTTCATAGTAATTTTGTCCTGTCGAAAAACTATCACGCGCTTGATTCGCCCAAGCTGTTTGAACCGCTATATTTTTTGGATTGCTTGTCGAGGCATCAAAACCATCTAGCTTGCCAATTAAGGCATAGCCAAGAAGGTGGCCCCGATCAACCGCATGATCATATTCCCCAGCCAAATTGGTTACTTGGTGCCAGCCAGCTGGCGTCCAATCTATATCCGTTTGTTCTCTTTTTTGGTATTGACGAGTCGCCTTGGTCATCAAAGCATTGGCAACTGTTGGAATTTCTCGTCCTTTTACAGTCTTTGTCTTGGTATCTGCATAAGGTAGACTGGCAACATCCGCATCCAGATTGGTTTTATTCTGGTTAATGATGAAGGCTCCTGCTTCGTTCCATTGAATGTTCTTTCCTAGTTTCGTACGAACACCATCCGTCAGAACACTCTCCGCTAGTTCCTTACTCGGTGTTGCTTGTTGACTCGAAGTGACAACTGTTTGAACTTGAGAGTGACTAGCGACTGGCTGGGGTTGACNAAAATAATACCCGCCGATCGAGAGAGCTGCAGCCACCACCAAGCCTAGTAAGGTTTGTCCCGATTTTTTCATTTTAAGTGGTTTTTGTTGATTATTTGCCACAATGGGTTCCTCTATTTCTACTGAATGGGAAAGAGCCTGGGATCAAGATCTCAAGCTCCTCTTTTGATAAATAGTTACTTACCTGTAAATTTCTGAAAGATTTCCTTCCATGTATCTGGCGAGAGAATAGACCAAGGATCCTTCCCATTACCAATGACACCATATCCAATGACCAAGCCAAGAGCGAAGACAATCGCTAAAATAGTAAGAACCAATAGGACGATTCCCAACTGTTTTCCAATTGCTTTTAATTTAGTTTTCATCATCATCTTCCTTCACACGACGTACATCTGCTCCAAGAGCCACCAATTTCTCATGGAATTTAAAATATCCACGGTCAAGGTGTGTTAATTTGCTAACTTTGGTTTCTCCTTCAGCTACAAGTCCCATTAAAATCAAGGTCGCACTAGCACGCAAGTCAGTCGACATCACTTCAGCCCCTTGTAAGCTAGCTCCACCTTGGATGCGGGCTGTATCTCTCATAATGTCTGAGTGTAAGCCCATCCGACGCATCTCTTCCAAGTGTTGGAAACGATTTTCAAAGACTGTTTCAATCATAGTCGATTCACCAGAGGCCATGGCCATCAAAGCAGTAAATTGGGCTTGCATATCTGTAGGAAAGCCTGGATAAGGCAAGGTTTTTACAGTCACTGGCTTCAACTTCGAGACATCTGAGCGAATGCGAATACCATTTTCTTCTTCCGTTACCTCAACACCCATTTCTTGCATCTTAGAAAGAAGAGGGCGGTTGTGTTCCCAAATAGCATCCTCAATTAAAACGTCACCACCTGTCATGGCTGCACCAACCATGAAGGTACCTGCCTCAATTCGGTCTTGAACAACATTATGAACTGCTCCATGCAGGCGATCCACCCCAACAATCGTCAAGGTTTCTGTTCCAGCTCCACGCACCTTAGCACCCATCTTATTCAAAAGAGAGGCCAAATCCACAATCTCAGGTTCGCGGGCTGCATTTTCAATAACAGTAGTTCCATCTGCCAAAGTTGCTGCCATCATGATATTTTGGGTGGCACCTACAGATGGGAAATCCATATAAATATGGGCCCCATGAAGACAATCTGCTTTTGCCTCAATATAGCCCGCAGTTTGAGTGATCTTCGCTCCCATGGCTTCCAATCCCTTCAAGTGCAAATCAATTGGACGACTACCAATGGTACATCCACCCGGCATGGAAACTTTAGCATGACCATTCCGAGCCAAGACAGGACCTAAAACAACGATCGAAGCCCGCATCTTGCTGACATATTTGTAAGGCGCTTCTTCTGTTAATGGTTGAGTTGCATCAACGACGACTGTATTAGTCTCTTCATCAAATGTCACTTGAGTGTTCAAGCCACGAACGACATTATTCATGGTAAAGACATCAGATAAAACAGGAACATTGGTCAAAGTCGATGTTCCTTCACTGGCCAAAACAGTTGCTGCTAAAAGGGGAAGGACGGCATTCTTTGCTCCTTCAATCTTCACAGTTCCAACTAGGCGATTTTGACCACCGTTTACAATAATTTTATCCATACTCGTTATTACTCCATTTCATTCAGTCACGATTACTATCATACCATAAATTCATCAAAAAAGAAGCTAAAAGTTCCCGTTAAACAACTGCCGACTAAATTCATAAATACTGATAAAGAAGCTACTGGTCAAATACCCTAAACTAATGCTGATCAATAGAATTAGAAGACGAATTTTCACGGCTGTATCAGCACTTACCTTTAAAAAACGCTCCCACTGAACCACCGTTGAAAGAAGGTGATAGGCAAAAGAAATAAATAATAGGTGACTGCAAAAAGTAAAAATCAATTGAATCATACCCCTATTATACCATAAGAAAAAGTTTCCCTTCATATTCTTTAGATTCAAAAAAAAAGAGAGTGGGACAGAAATCGGTCATTCGTTAGAATTCGATTTCGTCGTCCCACCTCCGTACAGTTGAGTATGGCTGTAAAAGCTGATGAAATCAGCGTAGTAGAGCCCACTCAACCACTGTGTCTTGCGCGACAATCCAAAGACAATTGAGAGGCTAGGACTTTTGTCCCAGCCTCTTTAACTTTTTATAATCGATTTCCGACATTAATCCGGTTAATAGCGCGTTGAAGGGCAATTTTTGCACGACGCTCCATATCAACAGAATGTTGATCTTTGGCTTCTTCAAGGGCCTTTTCCGCACGCAATTTTGCACGCTCAGCCCGGCTAATATCAATGTCTCGGGCGCGTTCAGCTGAATCCGCTACAATGGTAATGACATTATCCGCTACTTCGATAATCCCACCATTGACTGCAATCCAATCAATATGTTTGTCATCGTCGACACGACGAACCTTGACTTGGTCTACAGCCAAAACCGCAATGGTATTGATATGATGAGGTAAAATCCCTAATTCACCATCAATTGTCTTGACAGATACAAATGCGGCATGATGATCATAAACCAGTCCATCCGGTGTAACGATTTGGACGTTCATTTGATTCATCTTTCACCTCTTCTTAGAATCCCATTTTTTCAGCTTTGGCGATCACATCTTCGATCGATCCAACACCACGGAAAGCATCCTCTGGCAAGTGGTCATATTTCCCATCCAAAATTTCCTTAAAGCCACGAACAGTTTCTGCAACTGGTACATAAGAACCTGGTTGACCAGTAAATTGTTCCGCCACGTTAAAGTTTTGAGACAAGAAGAATTGGATACGACGGGCACGAGCCACCAAGGTCTTTTCATCATCAGACAATTCATCCATCCCCAAGATAGCAATGATATCTTGCAATTCATGGTAACGTTGAAGGACGCGTTTGACCTCAGAAGCCACTGCATAGTGCTCTTCTCCAACGATATCTGGGGAAAGGGCACGCGAGCTTGATGCCAATGGGTCCACGGCAGGGTAAATCCCTAATTGAACCAATTTACGCTCCAAGTTGGTCGTAGAGTCCAAATGGGCGAAGGCTGTTGCTGGTGCAGGGTCTGTATAGTCATCGGCTGGAACGTAGATGGCCTGGATTGATGTAACAGAACCTTTCTTGGTTGAGGTAATCCGTTCTTGCAATTGACCCATTTCAGTTGCCAAGGTCGGTTGGTAACCAACGGCAGAAGGCATCCGTCCCAAAAGGGCTGATACTTCTGATCCGGCTTGGGTGAAACGGAAGATATTATCGATAAACAAGAGAACGTCTTGACCTTCCACATCACGGAAGTATTCCGCAATGGTCAAACCAGTCAAGGCTACACGCATCCGTGCTCCTGGTGGTTCGTTCATTTGTCCAAAGACCATGGCTGTTTTTTCGATAACGCCAGATTCCTTCATTTCCCAGTACAGGTCATTCCCTTCACGGGTCCGTTCACCAACCCCGGTAAAGACGGAGATCCCACCGTGCTCTTGGGCAATGTTGTGGATCAATTCTTGAATTAAGACGGTCTTCCCAACTCCGGCACCACCGAAGAGGCCAACCTTCCCACCTTTCAAGTAAGGGGCCAAGAGGTCAATGACCTTGATCCCTGTTTCAAGAATTTCTTCTGAAGTAGAAAGCTCATCAAAGGATGGAGCTTTTTTATGAATGGATTCACGAGGAGCATCTTCTGGAAATGCTTCTTCCAAGTCAATGGTATCTCCCAAGACGTTGAAAACACGTCCAAGAGTTTCTTTTCCGACAGGCACAGAGATTGGACGACCAGTGTCCAATACTTCCATCCCACGAGTCAAACCATCTGTTGATTCCATGGCAATGGTGCGAACGACACCATCCCCAAGTTCAAGAGCTACTTCAAGAACGACTTTTGATTTTTGTTGGTCATTTTTATAGACTACAAGCGCATTATTAATCTCAGGGAGTTTATCGCCCGCAGCAAAAGCTACGTCAACGACAGGACCTACAACCTGAGAAATTTTGCCTAAACTCATGTCATTCTCCTATTCTATTAAGTTTCTAAGCTTGGTCATACATATAAGCAAGCTTATTTTTGTATTGTTAAAATGTGCATCGAATCAACTACTCAAGCGCACTCGCTCCTGCAACAATTTCCGTAATTTCTTGCGTAATGGTTGCCTGACGAGCTCGGTTGTATTGAATGGTCAATTCATCAATTACCTTCTTGGCATTGTCTGTTGCTGTTTGCATGGCCATCATACCGGCAGCATTTTCAGCTGTTTTGGCATCAATGATGGCTCCATAAATCATACTTTCAGCAAACTGTGGAAGCAATTGATCCAAAATCGCATCTCGGTCTGATTCCAACTCCAGATTCAAAATATAATCTTCATCTGCTTCGTTGGGGTCCAAGTCAATGATCGGAAGCATTTGCTCAACCCGCAATTGACTGGTCAAACTATTGACGTGGTGGTTATAACAGACATACAATTCATCAAACAATTCATTTTGATACATTTGGACTGTCTTGTTAATGATCTTCCGCACTTCATCAAAGCTTGGTTGATCAGCTAGGCCACGTAGTTCATAAACCGGTTGGATGCCTCTTGCTCTAAAGAAATCTGCCCCAATACTTCCAATACAGATGACTTCGAAATCCTCACCCGTTGGATGGTATTCTTCCTTCAATTCCATGACAGACTTGAGTATAGAGGCATTGTAGCCCCCAACTAGTCCACGGTCAGAAGTGATGACAATATAAGCAGACTTTTTGACAGGACGACTCTTTAAAAATGGATGGTACTTAGCATTCTCAGCCTCATGTCCATGTAAGAGGTCGGTCAATAGCTTACGAACCTTAGATGCGTAAATTTGGAAGTCCTTGGCAGCTTGCTCAGACTTCCCAAGTTTGGCAGCAGATACCATCTGCATAGCATTTGTAATTTGACTGGTATTCTTTGTCGATGCAATTTTATTTTTGATATCATTTAAAGAAACTGCCATCTGCCACTCCTATTTCTATTTGAAACTTGATTGGTTGACAAAGTCAGTAATCACTGCATCCATTGTTTCTTCACTTGGAAGATCTTTGGTCGTCCGAATGGTTTCAAAGATTTCTGGATGATGCACTTCTACAAAGGCAAACAATTCCTCTTCAAAGCGAAGGATATCATCAACAGGTACACTATCCAAGAATCCATGTGTCAAAGCATACAAGATGACTACCTGTTTTTCGACAGTTAATGGTTCATGGACTGGTTGCTTCAAGACTTCTACTGTCCGGCGACCACGGTTCAACTTAGCTTGAGTAGCGGCATCCAAGTCACTACCAAACTTGGTGAAGGCTTCCAACTCACGGTAAGAAGCTAGGTCAATACGGAGAGTCCCCGCAACCTTCTTCATAGCCTTGATTTGGGCAGATCCACCAACCCGTGACACAGATGATCCTGCGTCAATGGCTGGACGAATTCCTGAGTTAAAGAGGCTATCTTGCAAGAAGATTTGGCCATCTGTGATCGAAATTACGTTAGTCGCGATATAAGCAGAAATATCCCCTGCTTGTGTCTCAATGATTGGAAGCGCAGTAATGGATCCACCACCCAATTCATCCGATACTTTCGCAGAACGTTCCAATAAACGGCTGTGAAGGTAGAAAACATCCCCTGGGAAGGCTTCCCGTCCTGGCGGACGACGAAGAAGAAGAGACAATTCACGGTAGGCAACGGCTTGTTTAGACAAATCATCATAGACGATTAAAACGTGTTTGCCATTGTACATGAACTCTTCGGCCATAGCAACCCCTGCATAAGGTGCAAGGAACAAGAGTGGAGATGGTTGTGAGGCTGATGCCGTCACCACAATGGTGTAATCCATGGCTCCATACTTACGAAGTGTTTCTACTTGTGTCCGAACCGTTGATTCTTTTTGTCCAATTGCTACATAGATACAGATCATATCTTGATCCTTTTGGTTCAAGATAGTATCGATGGCAATTGAGGTTTTTCCTGTTTGACGGTCTCCGATGATCAATTCCCGTTGGCCTCGTCCAATCGGAACGAGGGCATCAATGGCTTTCAAACCTGTTTGAAGAGGCTCTGATACAGATTTCCGTTGCATAACACCAGGAGCTGGTGTTTCAACTGGACGGAAGGTATCAGTTACGATTTCTCCCAAGCCATCCACTGGCTGACCAAGAGGATTGACAACCCGACCAATCAAGGCGTCCCCAGCAGGGACTTCCATGATTTTACCAGTCCGACGAATCGAGTCTCCTTCACGAATGTCTGTGAAGTCTCCAAGGATGATAATCCCGACATCTGTCGTTTCCAAGTTTTGCGCCATTCCGTATGAGCCGTTTTCAAAGATCAACAACTCCCCACTCATTGCATTTTCAAGGCCATGAGCACGCGCAATCCCGTCACCAATATAGGTAACGACTCCGGTCTCTGTGACGTCAAAATTTGGCTGGAAATTTTCAATTTGTTGCTTAATTAAAGCGCTGATTTCTTGTGCGTTAATCGCCAAAATTCACACCACTTTCTATTTCAAATTTGCTTTTATGACTTGCAATTGACGTTTGAGACTGGTATCAAGCGTCTTGTGATTTGCTGAAACCACAAAACCACCAATCAAATTCGGATCCAGTTCTTCTTTCAGAGAACGAACTTGGATACCAAATTTCTTTTCAATAATAGGGATCAACTTTTCTTTTTGAGCCTGATCCAGTCCGGCAACCGAAGAAACGGTTACTTCGAAACAGTTGCTCAGCTGTTGAATTTGATCCATACTAACTCTGACAATGTCATAAAATAAGGCTTCACGATGATTGAGAATAACCACTTCAATCAAATGGTCTAGTAACGCTGAATCCGAGTTTTGAAAGAGTCGAAGACTCTTCGCTTTCTCTTCATCCTCTACACCGATATGAGCTAAAAATGCAGCAAGGCCTGTTTCTTCAAAAACAGCCTTAATTTGACTTAATTTTTCATAAACGTCATCTTGCTGATTCTTTTCAAATACCAATTGAACAAAAGGCTGGGAATATTTCTCAATTACCATTAATTGCTTTTTGTCCATTAGGCATCTCCTAATTCATTTAGGTAGCGATCAATCAGTTGGCGATGGCCTTCAGTGTCCAACTGTTGGCTTAGCAATTTACCTGCCAAGTTGACAGTTAGGTCTGCGACATCCCCCTTGATACTGTTCATCGCTTCTTCTTTATTTTGCGAAATTTCTAATTGCGCTTTTTCTTTCAAGCGAAGGGCTTCTTGGTTAGCTTCACTGAGAATATGAGCCTTATTTTTTTCGGCTGTTTCCTTAGCCGTTTCAAGAATTGTTGTTGCTTCTTGACGACTACCTGCCAACTCCGCTTCGCGTTTTGCAGCTAGTTCCTCAGCCTTTTTACGGGCTGCCTCTGCTTCGTCAATATCGTTGGTAATTTTTTCAGCACGCGCATCCAAAATACTAGTAATATTACCCCAAGCATATTTCTTTACTAAAAAGATTAATAAGAGGAAGGAACCAGCGATCAGTATAAAGTCACCAATAATGGTACCAATTGTTAAATCCATCTTCTACTCCTCTACTTACTCTTCCTCACCGTTTATTTTTTTACCTATGTACATGGATGACAACATGGTAAATACATAGGCTTGGATACATGAAATGAAAATTGAAAAGGCTGTCCATAACATGCTTCCAATAAAGGCTGCTGGATACCAATAAAAGGCTTGTTGAGACAAGGCTAAGAGCAAGCCTGCCAATACTTCACCGGCAAAAATATTCCCGTAGATCCGAATTGCTAAGGAAGCAAAATTGGTCACCTCTTCTAGGAGGTTCATCGGGGTCATAAAACCAGGAGTCGCAAAGGCCTTCAAGTATTCCTTAAAGCCTCGACGACGCACTCCTTCCACATGAGCGATCAAGGTGATCATAAAGGAGAGAGATAAGTCGTAGCCGAGGTTAGCCGTTGGGGAAGTCCACAAGTTATAACCGTTTGTTGTTTGGATTTTTGCCATTAAGCCAATATTATTGGCCACCAAGATAAAGAGAAAGAGAGAAAACAAGAACAAAGAATAATCCTTCATATAATGCTCTCCAATGTTCCCCTTGGTAAAACTAATGACAAAGTCGTAAATCATCTCCAGAGCATTTTGTTTGCCCTTAGGACGGAGGGTCATTTTGCGACTTGCCCAATAGACAAAGGCAAAGACCATCAAAACAGTTACAAGAGACATGGCAAGTAGGGTCAAATCAAAGGATACTGGTCCAATATTTAGGGTTGGATTCACACTTTCTTCCAAGGTTTGACACCTCCTTTCCTAAATAGAGAAGTCTATTTAATAACGAAGGCCATAGCCAAGGTTACGAAGAAGGTACCTTCTACAAAGGCAATCCCAAGGATTAAAAGGCTACGTAATTGACCGATAATTTCTGGCTGACGAGAAGCAGCTTTGAAAAGATTACTCATAATCAATCCTTCAGCAATGGACACGCCGAAGCAGGCAAAACAGAGACCTAAAAATGTTAAATTCATGATGAATTCTCCTTAAATAAATTTTACTCCCTTAGTTTACTCCTAAAAGATATAATAGTCAAATGTTTGCCTAGAAAGAAAACGTTTTATAGCAATTCTGTCAATACTTTCAAAATTCCTCTTATCACTAGCTTTCAAAAGATTCTAATCATTTTTAGACACTTTGTCTATTTTTTGTTTTCAATAANAATTTATACTATTTTTATCAGCAGGAGACCCATTTTTATAAAAAATAGAAAAACTCACCTGCTAAGCAGATGAGCATTTTCTCCCTATTTAAAAATAGAGGTTTTGAAACTGTCCGTTTCTTGCAGCAATTTCTTAAAGACTTTCTCTTTCAGTGAAAGAGTATTGTCGAATTTGACAGAACCGTTACTTAGGGTTGCTTTATCTTTATCAACTGCTTCAGCAAATGCACGTTTCAAGTCTTCATAGCTATTGTAGGTTTTACCATCGATGTCAATAGATTTAATTCCTTTTTTGGCACTTGTCACAACTTCATTGAAGTAAGCTTTCTTCCATTCTTCAAGATTATTGAATTTTCCTTCAGAAATCTTGTTAATGATGAAGTCATCACCTAGAGTATCTTTACCAGCTTTTTTAGATTCAGCTTTTAGCATGTTAGAAGCATAGTTTAGGAAGCCTTTTTCGTAGCCATAGTAACCCCAGATTCTGAAGGTATTGTGTTTGAAGGACATAGCTCCAGGAGCACCTTCACTTGTATTACCACCATAGATACCAGTCATCATTGGAACATTCACATAAGCAGAATCAAAGTCAGTAGGATTATAAACTCTGTTACCTGGACCACGGTTGGTCATGAAGTTGTTCGTAATTAAGTCATCTACTGTGCGTAAAGGAATAGCTTTTTCCTCATCACTTAAAGGTCGAACCTTGTCGAATTGGTTCTTGGTGTTATTTCCTCGGTATTGCTTATCAACCTTCTTGAACCAAGCATTGTTTAAATCTTGATTTGCTTTATCGAGGACAGCCTCTCCTTCAAGATAATCCAGAAGCATAAGAGTGTCGTTGTAGCCCTTCATGTAACGATCAATTTCGTCACGTGATTTAAGATCATTTGGATTTGTGTTGTACCATTGATTGCCATCATTTGGACGTTCATAAGCCATGTTTAGACCTAGGGCTTTGTATTCACCATTTGGATTGGATACGGATGGCGTTTGTAACATTCCTTGAGCAAATGCTTCCAAATCAGTACCTTCACGGTGTCTTGAACCACCCAAGTAGACCATACGGTCATTGACGTGAGTCGTTTCGTGAGTGAAAGCAGATACCCCAAAATCACTGATCATATCCGTCACCATAAAGAAGACAGAATCATCTTTATATGGATTCTGATAAACGCGAGCCACAGCTCCCATACGCCAGTCAGTCGCATGATAACGGCCTGTAGGTCCGTATAATTCACGAATAGGAGCAACATCTTTACCACTATTAGTGTGACCGTATTTATCAGTACTAATATCTTTATAGTTTTGGTTATCTAAAACAGGTGTTGGAACCATGTTGTTGCTCTTCAAAAGTTGATTACGAACTTTATCGATTGATAGACGTGACCAGAAGTCTAGATAATTCTGTTGACCTTTTGCAACCTTATCGATTTCAGCTTTAAAGACATTACGTTCTGCTTCAGTATACTTACCATATTTTTCAAATGAACTATAAGCCATTGTATTGTAAGTTGAAATCAAGAACATATGTGCATCTTTCAAATTCAAGAGTGGCAAGATCATCTTACCATGCACATCGTTATTTAAACCTTCGTAAGCTCTGTGTTTCTTATCGGCAAACTCAGGAGTTGTTGTTGCTGGTTCAACGATATAGACATTGTCTTTGGTTGCTTTGATAAACCAATCGTTCAAGTTTGTATCATTTGTGAATAGACGCATATTATAGTCTAAGAAACTATTTAACTCGCTGATACCGATAACTCCACCGATAGCTTCGCGATAGGCTTCTAAAGTTCTATCACCTTTAATGTTACTTTCTTTAGAACCAATCTGAATCAAGAAGTCTAACACACTTACATTTTTACCATAGAAATCTGGTTTGAACAACATAAGTTGCTTGATATTAAAGTTATCAAACTTCACTCCGTAATAACGGTTAAGATAAGATAGACCAAGAAGAACCGCTGCCTTGTTGTCATCAATTTTCTTGATCAAAGCACGTTTAGCAGCTTCATCTGTGTTTAATTGATGATCTTCATTTTCAAGCAACTGTTTCACAAATTTAGCTAGATTATCCTTAACTTCTTTGAAGCTTTCTTCTAGGTAAAGATCTTTTATAGCGTTAACTTTATTTGGTCCTGTTCTACCAAGTTTTTGGTAAATTGGATCTGATTGTAGCTCAACTGGGCTTAATTTTTCAACTATAGCATTGATAAGATCACTACGGTCTTTGTCAACGATATTAGGCGTATAAACAACTTCTCCGAGTTCAGCAATGCTGTACTCTTTCACTTGTTTGACCTTAGATTCTTTCAGCGAAATAGTAAAGATGTCTTTTGTCTTATCCGAGTAATGGATCAGAATGTGGTCGGCATCAGCCAATTCTGTTACAAAATCATTGCCCTTCATGGCCGTCACAGACAAGACCTCCTTGGTCAAGAGAGGACTGCCCGCAGCCAATTTGTTTCCTTGGTCGACAATCCACTCTTTGTTATAGAAAGGCTGTAATTTTGCTATATTGCGGTAAGCAAGTTCGCGAGCGGCGTCGTAGCCATCAATTGCCTTATATTGATCCTCTTTGTTAACAAGGTTATTGAGCTTGTCTTCAATCGGTTTGTCGCTGGTGAATGTATTAGCAGTAATCCCCATTGCTTCAATTTTCTTCTCAGCTTCTGCAAGGGAGATACTTGGAATTTTACGTGAATTGTTAAAGGATTTTTTACCTTCACTCACGTCCTCTACACTATAATTACGTTTGGTTCTTGAATAGGTGAAGTAATCATCTGCATCAATATCTGAGTGACCAAACACCATCTCACCTGTTTTGACTTTCATCATGGTGATGTTGTCTTCAATAGCACCTAAGGCCCAGTTGGTACCTAGCAATCCACCAGACTGAATAGCTTCTTTCAGTTCGATCGACCCTTTAGCAACTGAATTTCTGAGGACCCCTTCTTTACCGACCGTGTAGTTATTAGCACCATTTTGAGATGAATAGACTAGTCCTGCAGCTTTTGCTTTATTACCAGTAATTTCAGCATCAACGTATGCTTTCTCAACAACACCCTTCCAGTTTTCACCAAGAATACCAGCTAAATATCCTCCTTTATTGCCGGCAGCGTGAAGTTTTCCGATAAAGGCAACATTACTTACCTTCCCACTGCCATCAATTTTATTGATAATACCAGCTACATCATTGCCCCCAACAACATTACCTGTTACTTTAACATTTTCGACAGTCGCATTATTCTTGATAACATTTGCAATTGGTGCTACTCGATCTGTTCCAGGCAGGTCAATCACGACGTTTTCAAGCAAGATATTCTTAACCGAACCACCTTCGATGTTCCCAAATAATGGTCTCGTAATGTTATGGATAGCAAATTTATTACCTTCTGTACTTTCCAAAATCCCCTTGAAGGCATTGGTCACATAGGATTTTCCTGCTGCCGGCACATTCGCCGCATTCATATTGCTACCAAGCTTAAAGGTACCAGTCGGATTGGCTTGCATGGCTTTTACAAGTTCATTGAAATCATAGTAGACGTCTCCTTCATGAGCTTTTGGCTTCGCAATGTAATGGACATAGTCCTCACTGAACTGCTTATCTGCTGTTCGTTGGATAAGATCAGGTGCTTTAGCAGTCACCTTGTATAATGCTTTTCCGCCAATTGTGACTTCTTCAATTTTATCAACGGCCAGTTTTGTGACCTTATTATCATGAGTGGTAACTTTTAAGTAATAAGGTTTCACATCGGACGGTGTTTCTGACAAGAGGCTACGATCGCTCTCAAGGCCTTGGTCATCCACTCTAATCAGACTGGTTTCCTTGATGTTTTTGACTTCAACTTTTTTAAGGTCAATTCTGACTGGTTCTTCCTTGAGAACCTCTTCTTCATCCCCATTTCCACGGTCATAGACCATGGTCGTTGCAAGCGTATAATCCTTGTAGTAGTCTAAGTCTGCTAAGGCCGCTGCTAAATCAGACTCTGAAAGGGCAAAAGTTTTCACAACTTGACCACCCTTCTTCAATACAGCCTGGATGGACTTGATGGTCACACCCTCTGGTTTGTCTAACTGATAGATAGCTGTGGCACTACGCTTCAATTCTTCCTTATCAACCTGGGTCAAGGTCAAGGTTGGCTTGTCTAGTTCTTTGGTCCCTTTTTTAATGATCTGATCTTGGGCTTGTTCAACTACTTCTTCCGAAACCGTTGGAGCATCCGTAGTTTTTACACCTTTAATGGTCTTATAGACTTTGGTGATTTTCTTCTTCCCATTTTTTCCTGCTTGAGAAACTGTTTCGCTTCCTTTTAGCAGGGTGGCGTCTTGTTCGGTTACCGTCTTAAATGGAATTTCCTCAAAAGCAACTTCCTCTGTTTGCCCTTCAATCGCCTTGGTCCCACGACTAATTTTTTCTGTCACAGGAGCTTTTACCGTTTCAGTTGTTGTGCTGAGAGGCTCTCCAACTTTCTCGCCATTGACCGTTTTATAGACACGACGAATTTCCTGGCTACCAGCCTCTCCTTTTTGAAGGACACTTTCTTCATCAGTATAGCGATTTGCATCTGATACATATTCGGTTTCATACGGAAGGACCACTGTTTCTGTTTCTGTAACCGTTCCTTCCGTTATTTGGTAAGTTGGATTCTCAGGCTGAATCGGAGCTTCGCCCACATGACCTTCTTCCTGGGTTCCCTTGGCTTCTACTACACCGGTATAGGTGGGAGCTTCTAGCTGTACAGGAGCTTCACCTACATGACCATCTTCTTGCGTTCCTTTAGCTTCAATGACACCAGTATAGGCTTGGTTCTCTGGTTGTACAGGAGCTTCACCTACATGACCTTCTTCCTGGGTTCCTTTAGCAGTTACAACTGGAGCAGGTTGAGGACTTGGTTGAATCTCCTCCTTTGTTCCAATAGCAACAATTTGTGGAACTGCTTCTTTTGTTGCAGTTCTTTCAAGTACTTTGCGAACTTCCTGACCATTTACCGTACTCACTTCTGTTAAAACAGTTTGTTCCCCATTTTTCCCAGCTCTTAGGACTGTCGTTTGACCTTTTGCCAAAGTAGGATCTGCTTGTTCTACAGTTTCAAATGGAATAATTTCTGTTGATACTTCAACTCTTGGCTTTTCCACTAGAGGGAAAGTAGGACCTTCTGTTGGTGTAACCTGAGATAGAGTCTCCTCTTTCGTTGAAGGTTGATGGAGACCAGAGATCGCCGGCTTTTCTTCGCCTTTCACGACAGGCGCTTGCCCATCTAATTTAGGAGTAGCTGAATATCGAAGATAGCCGACATAGTCATAACCTTCAATCGGAATAACACCATTGGCTAATTCTTTATCGCTTGCAATGGAAAGAGTATGATTGTAGCTTCGTAATTCAATATTTTGCAAGGCCGCGACATCGATTGACAAGAGCAGACTTTGCCCCATGGAACCAATTAATAAAAGTCCCATTACTTTTTTACGATGTTTCTTGGACAGCAAAAGAACTGCAAAGGAGGCAGTTGCAATACTAAGGCCTGCAATCGCCAATTCTGTCGTGCCTGTTTGTGGCAGTATACCTTGGCTAGCTGTTTTCTTCCTATACACCAGATAAAAGGTATCTTCATTTTGATACTCTTCAGGAATAGCATGAATCACCTGGGCTTGTTCTTCGGGTGTTAACTCATTTTCCGTAACATAGCCTAAATGAACTGTCGCTTCTCGAGTCAGTTGATCTGCTTGTACGGATGGTGCTCCTAATAAGCTAGTTGCAAAGAAAAAGGCTCCAATAGCAACCGGTCCTACTCCGACAGATAATTTTCGAATCGAATACTTCGTAATCTTTTCAACAGCTTTTCTTGTTTGTTTCATCCTATAACTTCCTACATAGTAATATTAGCAAATCATAAGAAGTCTAGTTTTGTATTGTAGATGACAAACACTTCCCCTAAAACCGCTTCCCGTGATTATTACCTTTATCTATCTTATCTTTTTTCGCATCTTTTATCAACTTATCTTACTCAGATTTCTTCCCTTTTTTGATTTCCTATATTTCAGTAGTAAACTCTTCCTTCCACAAGTAAAAAACGCCTAAATAGGCGTTTTTTATTGATCTTATAATGATTGATAGAGATCAGCATAATGTTGACTAGCTGTATCCCATGAGAAGTCACGGCTCATAGCTTCTCTTTGGAGACCATACCAAGCAGCCTTATCATGAGTATAGACTGTCAAAGCTTGGTCTACAGCCCAGTTTAACCAATAACCAGATAGGTTGTTAAAACTAAAGCCAGTACCACTACCATCAAGCACATTATAGGCCTGTACTGTGTCTCGAAGTCCTCCTACCTCGTGAACCAATGGCAGGGTACCATAGCGCATAGCCATCATTTGAGATAGGCCACATGGTTCAAAACGACTTGGCATTAAGAAGACATCAGAAGCAGCATAAATTTCCTGCGCTAACTGGACATCAAACATAATATTGGCAGAGAGTTTATCTGGATAAGCTTGACCAAACCAAGAAAAGGCATGTTCAAAGCCAGGATCTCCTGTCCCTAAAAGAACGATTTGGATATCCTTTTGTAAGAGGTTATGGAGTTCTTCAACCACTACATCAAAGCCTTTTTGACGAGTCAAACGAGAAACAATCCCAAACAAGGGAACATCATCACGAACCGGAAGTCCGACACGTTCCTGAAGAGCTCGCTTGCTTGCTGCTTTTCCTGATAAATCATCTTTACTGAAATGATAGGTCAAGAGCGGGTCTGTTTCAGGATTGTAGAGGTCAGTATCGATTCCATTCACAATCCCCGTCAATTTACCAGATTCCATGCGCAAGATTTGATCAAGGCCGCAACCATATTCAGCTGTCCTGATTTCATAACTATAACTTGGTGAAACCGTCGTCACACGATCTGCATAGAGGATTCCGGCCTTCATCCAGTTCAAGCATTCCTTCCAACGAAGGGTACCATCTTCGTAGCGCTCAAATCCAACTCCAAACAGATCCCACAACATTCCTGGGTCAAACTGACCTTGGAACTCCAGATTATGAATGGTCAAGACAGACTTAATTCCATTGTAAGCTTGAATCCAACGGTATTTCTCTTTTAGTAGGAAAGGAATCATGGCTGTATGATAATCATGAACATGGATGATGTCAGGAATAAAGTCTACTCGTTCCATCATCTCAAGCGTTGCCAATTGGAAGTAGGCAAAGCGCTCCCCATCATCGAAATCTCCGTAGACATGTCCTCTAAAGAAATATTTCTGGTTATCAATAAAATAGAAGGTAACACCATCACGATGGATGCGTTTCACACCAACATATTCACTTCTCCATCCCACTCTGGTCTCGAAATGTAAAACATCTTCAACTTGCTCGCCAAATTTCGCCTCTACCATGTCGTAATAGGGGAGGACGACACGAACATCATGACCTTTTTTAGCCAAGGATTTAGGGAGTGCTCCAATCACATCTCCCAAGCCCCCTGTTTTTGAAAAGGGAGCTCCTTCTGCGGCAACAAACAATAATTTCATTATCCAATATCCTCTGTAATCACAGCACCTTTTTTAATCACAAGAGGTGCCTCTTTGGTTCCACGAATCGTAACGCCAGTCTCAACCACAACTCCCTTGTCAAGAATCGCATGCTCGACGACTGCTCCCTCATGGACAACAACACCTGGGAACAAGAGACTGCTACGAATTTCTGCCCCCTTATGGAGATGAACACGACGAGAAATGACAGAATCATGCACCAAAGCTTCTACAATACTTCCTGAGGCAAATTGCGAATTCTTAATTTGCGAACCAGGAGCATAGTAAGTAGGCTCTTCATTTTTCACCTTGGTATAAACTTTTTGGTTTGGTGAGAAGAGGGACATGAATTTATTGGTTTCCAACATATCCAAGTTAGCACGATAGTAAGATTCAACTGAATGAATATTGGCAATATAGCCAGTGTATTCAAAAGCGAAGGCACCATGTTCTACTGCTAAATCACGAAGGATATAACGCAATTTTTCTGGATGTTCTTTATGGATTTCTGATTCTAATTTTTCAATCAACCATGGTGTATCCACGATAAAGATATCCGTTGACATATTATAGAGAGCATCTGCATCTGTTCCATCAAACAATCTTTGACCCGTAACATGGTCAGTCTCATCAATCTCCAAGATAGCATTTACGTCAGAGATGTCACGATGATGCATCTTTTTGTAGACGACAGTAATAGGTGCATCAATGGTATTATGCAAATGGAAAACCTGGTTTAAATCAATATTCACCAAGACGTCACAGTTAAGAGCGACTGTTTGATTAGACCCTGAGCGTTTTAAATAAGTTAATAACTGCTCATAGTACTCTTTCCCAACATTAGAGCTTTCAACTGGTGTGTTATAAATTCCAAGGTAGTAGTGGCTCAAAAGAGTTGACAAGCCCCACTCACGACCAGAGCGGATATGGTCAAAGACAGAACTGATATTTTCTTGCTGGAAAATACCAAATACACTACGGATTCCTGCATTAGCGAGGCTAGAAAGCGGGAAGTCAATCAAACGATATTTCCCATCAAATGGCAGACTGGCAACAGGACGATGATCTGTCAATGACGACATATCGTGGAAGCCCACTGTGTTTCCTAAAATAGCTGAATACTTATCAATCTTCATCTGTTGCTACCCCCACTTTTTCGTTATATCCAACGACTTGTACTTCTTCCGTTCCATCGATGACAACACCTTCTGAAACAACTGCTCCTTCACCGATAATAGCACGTTTAATCACAGCACCTTGACCGATAATGGCACCACTCATGACGACAGAATCTTCAACGACTGCACCTTTACGAACTTGTGCTTCCGTAGACAGGATAGAACGTTTTACTGTTCCGTCTACCAAGCATCCATCCACTACCAAGGAATCTTCAATTTGGGCATGTTCGCCAAAGGAATTTGGTGGTGAAATCAAGTTACGAGAATAGATCTTCCAGTGACGATCCCGGCTGTCCAAGGCATTGTTTGGATCAATGTATTCCATATTCGCTTCCCAGAGAGATTCAATAGTTCCCACGTCTTTCCAATAGCCATTGAATTCATAAGCATAGACACTTTCTCCAGATTCAAGGTAAGTTGGAATAACGTTTTTACCGAAGTCAGACATATCGATGTCACTCTTCTCTGCAGCCACTAGCATGTTGCGAAGACGAGACCAGTCAAAGATATAAATTCCCATAGAAGCTTTTGTTGATTTTGGCTCTGCAGGTTTTTCTTCAAATTCGACAATTCGATTGTTGGCATCCGTATTCATAATTCCGAAACGGCTAGCTTCTTTTAAAGGTACATCTAATACAGCTACTGTAAGGCTGGCATTGTGATCTTTGTGAGACTGAAGCATGTCGTCATAGTCCATCTTGTAGATATGGTCTCCAGAAAGGATCAACACATACTCTGGATTGATGCTATCGATGTAGTCGATATTTTGGAAAATCGCATGACTTGTTCCTTCAAACCAACGATTTCCTTCACTTGCAGAATAAGGTTGAAGGATAGAAACCCCAGTATTAATACCATCAAGACCCCAACTGGAACCATTTCCGATATGGTTGTTTAAGGCAAGCGGTTGATACTGAGTAATCACGCCAACATTGTGGATACCTGAGTTGGCACAGTTGGATAAGGCAAAGTCAATAATACGATAACGTCCACCAAATTGCACTGCAGGTTTGGCAATGCTTTGAGTGAGTTTTCCAAGGCGAGTTCCTTGCCCACCAGCAAGGATCAGAGCTAGCATTTCATTCTTCATTGATTACTCCTTTTTGGATTGACGAGACCTTCTTCCCACCTCTGAGGAGAGGCACTGTGGCCTCTTCTACAGACTTAGGAATGGGATCATAGACTGCGATCAGTAGATCACCAACAACTATTTTTTTGTTTTAGACACATTGGAACGAAGTTTTCGTTTCACTTTCCATACACTAGCTCCAAGAGCCGGTAAGGTGAAGGTCAAGGTTTGTGGATAATCTTTCCATAATCCCTCTTGAGTCTTCACTTCCTGGTTGTGCTCTTTCCAGACACCTCCCCATTTCTCTAATTCTGTATTCCAAACTTCTTCATAGACCCCAGCAACAGGGACGCCGACTGTAAAGTCCTTACGCTCTACTGGTGCCATATTAAAGATACATAGCAGATGATTTCCTTTTTTATCCTTACGAGTAAAGGTCAAGACACTTTGATCTCGGTTATCTGCATCAATAATCTCAATACCATCATAGCTATCATCAATTTCCCAGAGCATCTTGTTATCTTTGTAGAATTGATTGAGCTGTGAAGTAAACTCTTGCATCTTGCGGTTCATGTCATCTTCTAGATTGGACCATTCTAGCTGTTCTTCAGACTTCCATTCTAAAAATTGGCCAAACTCTGAACCCATGAAGAGCAATTTCTTACCTGGGTGACAAATCTGATAGGTCAAAAGGTTTCGCAAGCCAGCAAACTGGTTGTAGCGATCTCCCCACATCTTATGCATGAGACTCTTCTTGCCATGCACCACTTCATCGTGAGAAAACGGCAACAAGAAATTCTCGGAGAAGGCATACATAAAGCTAAAGGTCACCAAATTGAAATCAAATTTCCGGTAAATAGGATCTTCCTCGTAGAAGCGAAGGATATCATTCATCCATCCCATATTCCACTTGTAGTCAAAACCTAAGCCACCGTATTCTTCTGGACCAGTAATCTTAGTTCCAGATGAACTTTCTTCAGCAGCCATGATCACATCAGGATGCTCAAGTTTAATCACAGCATTCATTCGTTTAAGGAAATGAATACCCTCATAGTTGAGATTTCCACCATCGATGTTTGGTGTCCATGGTCCACTATCGTAATCTAAGTAGAGCATGTTGCTGACCGCATCGACCCGGATTCCATCCAAATGATAAAACTCAATCCAGAATTTTACACTAGAAATAAGGAAGGATTGGACCTGGTTTTTCCCTAGGTCAAAGTTCATTGCTCCCCAACCATAGTTGTGAGCCCGATGATGGTCCTGATATTCAAAGGTTGGTGTCCCATCATAATAGGCCAAGGCATCATCATTAATCGTAAAGTGTCCTGGTACCCAGTCCACAATCACCCCAATGTTATTCAAGTGACAGGCCTCAACGAAATCCTGAAACTCTTCCGGTGTTCCGTAAGTATGCTCTAAAGCAAAGTAACCCATCAATTGATAGCCCCAACTTAGTCCAAGCGGGTGAGCCATCACAGGCATGAACTCCACATGGGTATAGTTCATTTTCACTAAGTAAGGAATCAAGTCTTCCTTCAACTGAGCAAATGAATAGGGGCTTCCATCTTCATTTCGTTTCCAAGAACCGGCATGAACTTCATAAATATTTACTGGACGCGATCTGAAGCCAAGTTTTCTTCGTCTCGCCATCCATAATCCATCTTTCCATTTTCGTTCAGGGATATCTGTAATGACTGCTCCTGTTCCTGGCCGTTTTTCCATGCGAACCGCCAAAGGATCCACCTTCATCAAGCGGTGGCCATTTTGTCTTGTAACATGGTATTTATAAATATCCCCTACTTGAGGTGCAGTTGTAAAAACTTCCCAAACACCAGCTTCATTTCGCTCCATAGGAATTTCATTTTCTTCCCATTGGGTGAAATCACCTACTAAGTGTACTGCCTGGGCATTTGGAGCCCATACGCGGAAACAATACCCCTCCACACCATCTACTTGCTCTTTATGAGCCCCTAGATAATGTTGAAGATGAAAGTTCTCTCCGGTTCCAAATGTGTACAATGCTTGTTTCGTATCCATTCACTCACCTCTCCTGCCTCTTATGAAAGCGCTTCCTAATAGTATTATTTTACTATAAATAGTTGAAATATTCAAGATTATTTCTTGAATAATGTGATGAAAATTTATGAAAATGATTCAAAACTTCCAAGTTTTCCCTGAAATTTCCTAAAATCAATTCAGAATTGTTCAGCTTTCAAACCATCTTTTCAATATTATACTATAAAAACAATAGTAATTAAACCTATTTCCGAAAATTTTTAGAAAATTTAGATTTTTTATTTTGATATAGCAACATCTACTTTATTTTTGTTCAGCTACTTCATTTACAGGACGAATAAAGTGGCAAAACAAAAAAGTTACCACCTCTATCAAGGTGATAACTTTGTGATCAGACTCTTCAGATCGATTAGTCTACGTTCACGTATTCTTTAGAAAGTTCAAGCACTTCTTCCATTGTTGAACATTCAGTAAGTGCACGGTTAGCGTATTCTTCCATTTTAGCTGTGTCCAATTTCTTCATCAAGCTACGTGTACGAAGGACTGATGTAGCTGACATAGAGAACTCATCCAAGCCCATTCCGACAAGAAGTGGAACAGCCGTTTGGTCGCCGGCCATTTCACCGCACATACCAGCCCATTTGCCTTCAGCATGAGCCGCTTTGATCACGTTGTTGATCAAACGAAGGATAGATGGGTTATATGGTTGGTAAAGGTATGATACTTGTTCGTTCATACGGTCAGCAGCCATTGTGTATTGGATCAAGTCATTTGTACCAATTGAGAAGAAATCAACTTCTTTAGCAAATTGATCAGCCAGCATAGCTGCAGCTGGGATTTCAATCATGATACCTACTTCGATGTCGTCAGCAACGGCAACACCTTCAGCAACCAATTTCGCTTTTTCTTCTTCAAGAATACCTTTAGCAGTACGGAACTCCGTCAACAAAGCAACCATTGGGAACATGATCCGCAATTTACCGTGAACAGATGCACGAAGCAAGGCACGTAATTGAGTACGGAACATTTGGTTACCAGTTTCAGAGATTGAGATACGCAAAGCGCGGTAACCCAAGAATGGGTTCATTTCTTTAGGAAGATCGAAGTAAGGAAGTTCTTTATCCCCACCGATATCCATCGTACGAACGACAACAGGCTTACCGTTCATACCTTCAAGAACCGCTTTGTATGCTTCGTATTGATCATCTTCAGTTGGGAAGTCTTGAGAGTCCATGTACAAGAATTCAGTACGATAGAGTCCAACTGCTTCTGCACCGTTTTCATTTACACCTTCAACGTCTTTAGGTGTACCGATGTTCGCAGCCAACTCGAAGTGTTTCCCATCTGCAGTAACGGTTTTCGCATCTTTCAAAAGAGCCCATTCAGCTTTTTGTTTCGCGTAAGCTTCACCAGCTGCTTTAAAGGCTGCAATTTGTTCTTCACTTGGGTTGATGACCACTTCACCAGTGATTCCAGATACGGCCAAAACATCACCATCTTTTACAAGATCTGTAATGTTGTTTGTACCAAGAACAGCTGCGATTTCAAGTGTACGCGCCATGATCGCTGAGTGACTTGTACGGCCACCAATGTTTGTAACAAAAGCTTTAACGAACTGTTTGTTCAATTGAGCTGTATCTGATGGAGTCAAGTCATGCGCAACCACAATTGCTTCTTCATTGATGGTCGCAGGGTTTGGCAATTTTTTACCAAGCAAGTTTGCAAGAACACGTTTGGTCACGTCGCGAATATCTGCTGCACGTTCTTGCATATATGGGTTATCTTCCATTCCTTCAAAGATGGTGATAAACATGTCTGTAACTTCTTTTAAACCAGCCTCAGCATTCACCTTCTTCGTGCGAATTGTTTCCTTGATCTGACCAACCATTTCAGGGTCAGAAAGAACCATCATGTGAGCATCAAATACTTGTGCTGCTTCCTCACCAAGGCTCGCTACTGCATTCTCCCGAATAAGAGAAAGCTCGTTTTGTGAAGCTTCAAGAGCTGCATCCAAACGAGCTTCTTCTGCATTTGTATCTTCAACTGAGATTGTTTCAAATGACAAGTCGGGTTGAACAAGTAGATATGCCTTAGCAACGGCAACACCATCAGATGCTGCAATTCCTTTAAGCATTTCTGTCATGTTTATGCCAATCCTTCTTTTTCCATTGTTTCAGCGATTGCTGCAAGAGCATCATCAGCGTCAGCACCTTCAGCTGAGATTACAACGTCAGCTCCTTGACCAACACCAAGGCTCATAACACCCATGATTGATTTCAAGTTAACTGATTTACCTTTGTATTCAAGAGTAATATCTGAAGCAAATTTGCTAGCAGTTTGAACCAACAAAGTTGCTGGACGTGCGTGGATACCTGTTTCTGCCACGATGTGGAAATCTTTAGAAGCCATAGTTTGACTCTCCTTTTAAAATTAGTTTTGAGTTATCTGTGATAACCCTTACAATTTGCTATTATATCATCTTCTTCATTATTTTTCAAGATTTTTATCACACACTTACTGAAAATACTTACAGGAAGCACTCAATTTTTCTCTTCTTTTGATCTTCTTTTTTTACTTTCTTCTATTAAATAGATAGAATTAGTTTCATGGACACAGTATATAGAATTTTAGGAAAAAGATAGGAATTCCTTTGACTTTAAAAACCTATATTTTATCACGTTTTCCTTCATTTTCACTAATTCTTACAATACTACATGTTGTGGTATCTTCCAGTATAGTTAATTTATGTGCACAATATTTAGTTAAAACTCTTGACAAGGAAAAACCTTTTGTTTATACTAGATACAGATTTATGAATTTAGAGGAGTTAGATCACATTATGGTGACAATTTATTCAAAGAATAATTGCGTTCAATGTAAAATGACCAAGCGTTTTTTAGATACCAATCACGTTGAATACCGTGAAATTAATCTAGATGAGCAACCTGAGTTTGTAGACCATGTGAAGAACCTTGGTTTCAATGCTGCGCCAGTTATCCAAACGGCAGATGAAGTCTTCTCTGGCTTCCAACCAGCTAAGCTCAAGAAATTATCTTAACATTATCAAACAGGATCTGATTGGTCTAGGGAATGAATAACTGTAGTCCTTGACTACTGTGTTCCCTGGCCCTTTTACTTGTACAGGGGAGCTTGCCTCCCCTTTGTTTTTGAATTAGAAAAAGGAACATTATGGGATTAAAATCACTTGAAGACGTAACCTACTTCCGTCTTAATAATGAAATCAACCGTCCAGTAAATGGTCAAATCATGCTTCATAAAGATAAGGAAGCCTTGGATGCTTTCTTCAAAGAAAACGTTGTGCCAAATACCATGTCTTTTGATTCAGTAATGGATAAAATCAGCTACCTTATTGAACACAACTATATCGAGACAGCCTTTATCAAGAAATATCGTCCAGAATTCTTAGAAGAACTTTATCAATTTATCAAAGACCAAAAATTCCAATTCAAGTCCTTCATGGCTGCCTATAAATTCTATAACCAGTATGCTCTAAAAACAAATGATGGTGAATACTATCTCGAAAGCATGGAAGATCGTGTCTTCTTCAATGCTCTCTATTTTGCAGATGGAAATGAAGATATCGCCAAAGACATCGCAAACGAAATCATCCACCAACGCTACCAACCAGCTACTCCTTCTTTCTTGAATGCTGGACGTGCCCGCCGTGGGGAATTGGTTTCTTGTTTCTTGATCCAGGTAACTGATGATATGAATGCGATCGGACGCTCTATCAACTCGGCCCTCCAACTTTCACGTATCGGTGGTGGGGTTGGAATCTCCCTCAGCAATCTTCGCGAAGCTGGTGCACCAATCAAGGGCTATGAAGGAGCCGCTTCTGGGGTCGTGCCAGTCATGAAACTCTTCGAAGATAGCTTCTCTTACTCTAACCAATTGGGACAACGCCAAGGGGCTGGTGTAGTTTACCTCAATGTCTTCCACCCAGATATCATCTCCTTCCTTTCTACTAAGAAGGAAAATGCCGATGAAAAAGTTCGTGTTAAGACCCTTTCACTTGGTGTCGTCGTGCCAGACAAGTTCTACGAGTTGGCTCGTAAGAATGAAGAAATGTACCTCTTCAGCCCTTACTCTGTAGAGCGTGAATACGGAGTGCCATTTAACTACATCGACATCACTGAAAAATACGATGAGTTGGTTGCTAATCCGAACATCCGCAAGACAAAAATTAAGGCCCGTGATTTGGAAACTGAAATTTCTAAATTGCAACAAGAATCTGGTTACCCATATGTAGTTAACATCGATACTGCTAACCGGGCAAACCCTATTGATGGAAAGATCATCATGAGTAACTTGTGTTCAGAGATCCTCCAGGTTCAAGAGCCAAGCTTGATTAACGATGCTCAAGAATTCATTAAAATGGGGACTGACGTCTCATGTAACCTTGGTTCAACCAACGTGGTTAACATGATGACTTCACCTGATTTTGGTCGTTCGATTCGTGCCATGGTTCGTGCTTTGACCTTCGTTACAGATAGCTCTCATATCGTTGCTGTTCCAACAATTGACCACGGAAATAGCCAAGCTCATACCTTTGGTCTTGGAGCCATGGGACTTCACAGCTACCTTGCCCAACAATTGATCGAGTATGGATCACCTGAATCTGTTGAGTTTACGAGCATCTACTTCATGCTCATGAACTACTGGACTCTCGTCGAATCAAACAACATCGCACGTGAACGGGGCGTTACCTTCCACAACTTTGAAAAATCAGACTATGCCAACGGTAGCTACTTTGATAAGTACACGACCGGAGAGTTTGTTCCAAAATCTGATCGCGTCAAAGAACTCTTTAAGGATATCTTCATTCCTAGTGCAGAAGACTGGGCTGAACTCCGCGATAAAGTCAAGGCAGATGGTCTTTACCACCAAAACCGCTTGGCTGTCGCACCAAATGGTTCTATCAGCTACATCAATGACGTATCTGCTTCTATCCACCCAATCACACAACGGATTGAAGAACGCCAAGAGAAGAAAATCGGTAAGATCTACTACCCTGCTGCTGGTTTGTCAACAGAAACCATTCCTTACTACACTTCTGCCTACGACATGGATATGCGAAAAGTCATCGACGTCTATGCTGCTGCAACTGAGCACGTAGACCAAGGACTTTCACTCACGCTCTTCATGCGTAGTGATATTCCAAAAGGGCTTTACGAATGGAAAACTGAAAACAAACAAACCACTCGTGACTTGTCTATCCTTCGCAACTACGCCTTTAACAAGGGAATCAAGTCTATCTACTACGTCCGTACCTTTACCGATGATGGTGGAGAAGTTGGCGCGAACCAATGTGAAAGCTGTGTCATCTAAGACACTCTGATCCATTGCTACCAAAAAGTCGGTTCGCCGACTTTTTGTGCGGTATTCTAACAATTGTGTTAGAATAATAATGATTGTATGATCGAATGAATTAGAAAAAGAAAGAGATTTCAAATGGAAACTTACTACAAAGCCATTAACTGGAATGCCATCGAGGATGTCATCGATAAATCTACTTGGGAAAAGCTAACCGAACAATTCTGGTTGGATACACGTATTCCTTTGTCAAACGACTTGGACGACTGGAGAAAGCTGTCTAACAAGGAAAAAGACCTTGTTGGTAAAGTTTTTGGAGGTTTAACCCTTCTCGATACCATGCAGTCTGAAACGGGTGTGCAAGCCCTTCGTGCGGATATTCGTACTCCTCATGAAGAAGCTGTCTTTAACAACATCCAATTCATGGAATCTGTCCATGCTAAGTCTTACTCTTCTATCTTTTCTACCTTGAATACCAAGTCAGAAATCGAAGAGATTTTCGAATGGACCAATACCAATCCCTTCCTTCAAAAGAAGGCAGAAATCATCAACGAGATCTACCTCAATGGCACTCCTCTAGAAAAGAAAGTAGCCAGCGTCTTCCTTGAAACCTTCCTCTTCTACTCTGGTTTCTTCACACCGCTCTACTATCTTGGAAACAACAAATTGGCCAACGTGGCAGAAATCATCAAGTTGATCATTCGGGACGAATCTGTTCACGGAACCTATATCGGCTACAAGTTCCAACTTGGATTTAACGAATTACCAGAAGACGAACAAGAAAAACTTAAAGAATGGATGTATGACTTGCTCTACACCCTCTATGAAAACGAAGAAGGCTATACAGAGAGCCTCTATGACGGTGTAGGTTGGACAGAGGAAGTCAAGACCTTCCTTCGCTACAATGCTAACAAAGCCCTCATGAATTTGGGACAAGATCCCCTTTTCCCTGACTCAGCGGATGATGTCAACCCAATCGTCATGAACGGGATCTCAACCGGTACATCCAACCACGACTTCTTCTCTCAAGTCGGAAATGGTTATCTTCTCGGTGAAGTAGAAGCCATGCAGGATGACGATTACAACTATGGCCTATAAGACAAAAACCTTTCCAGATGGAAAGGTTTTTTTGTTTTTTTATGCTAAAAATTAGCCTTGCTGCAGAAGAAACTATCTCAAATAAACAAATCAGTCCTTTCCAGATTTGGAAAGGGCTGATTTGGTAGGTATGTTAGTCCCCATTCTTCTTTATTGAAGCAAGAAGATAAGGAGAGAAGCGATCAGGTTATTTGCTATATGCAGGGCAATGGCATAACGAATATCTTCCTTAGTCAGATACGCTAAAGCGAAAATTGAACCCATTATAAAGTAAATTAGAAATTGCCCTAGACTAGACGGAAGATGGAGAAAAGAAAATAAACTAGAAGAAAGAGCAATATAGAGCAAGGTCTGTCCTAGGGTTTCCTGCTTTGAAAATAGATACTTGGCCATTAAGCCTCTAGTTATGAATTCTTCAATAATGGGAGCAATAAAAATAATATAGAAAAAAACGAAGGCAGGAAATAACTCCAAGAAAAACTCAATACTTCTTTGATTATTAGACGATTCACCCGAGACCAAGGCTTGAAGAGCAATAAAGGCAACTAATAATCCAATGGGTAACCATATCGTGGACGTCAGTTTGGTCTTTTTAACCTCAAGTTTCCAACCCTTTTGGTACCATTTCCACAAACCAAAAATATAGAGAGCAGATACCAAAGCGAATATCAAGAGAATGAGAAGCTCGGAACCTCCCTCAACGAGAACATTCAAGCAACTAGCAAGAATCCTCGAAAATAAAATAAAATGAGAGAAGACCACCAAGGCATACAAACCAACATTTTTCCAGATACTGTTCCCCTTCATACAACACTCCTTTTTCCTTTCGATTCCTATTCCAAGTCTATTTTTTAATTCAATTATCTACTTTTGATTATTTATTATGCTGTCAAACTTAGGATTTTTATGAGGGCCTCGGACTGCACCTTCAAATCGACAATGGAGCAATATCTAAGACACTTCCTTTTTCCTATATATTTATTGTAATGTATTTATCAAAAATTACAAGTACTTCTTAAAAAGTTTTTACAAAGATTTAACAGTTTACCATACAAAAAGACCTACCCGAAGGTAGATCTCTTGTTGCTTACAATTTAGTTGCTACGGCATCCAATAATTCTTGGATTTTCGCTTGGTTGCTTCCTCCTGCCATGGCCATGTCTGGTTTACCACCACCACGTCCATCAACGATTGGAGCCAATTCTTTAACCAAGTTACCTGCGTGGATGTCTTTTGTCTTGCTGGCTACGAGAAGGTTGACCTTGTCACCGATTGCTGCGACAAGAACAAGCACGTCAGAGTAATCTTTTTGTTTCCAGTTATCCGCAAAGGTACGAAGGGCACCTGCATCTGATACAGAAACTTGACTAGCAATGTAACGGTGGCCGTTTGCTTCTTGAACATGTTTGAAGACATCACCTGCCGCTGCTGCTGCAGCTTTTTCCTTCAATTCAGCATTTTCTTTTTGCAATTGACGGAGCTGCTCTTGAAGGCCTTCAACCTTATGAGGAACTTCCTTGAGTTGAGGTGCTTTCAAGGTTGCTGCGACTGCTTTCAGTGCATCTTCTTGTTCACGATAAGCTTCGAAGGCTTCTTTACCAGTCACTGCCAAGATACGACGAGTTCCTGATCCAATCCCTTCTTCTTTGACAATCTTGAAGAGGCCAATCTCAGAAGTATTGCCAACGTGGGTACCACCACAGAGCTCCACTGAGTAGTCACCGATGGTCACAACACGGACTTCCTTACCGTATTTCTCACCAAAGAGGGCCATAGCACCCATATCTTTAGCTGTATCAATATCAGTCTCAACAGTCTTAACTGCGATCGCTTCCCAGATTTTTTCATTGACTTGCTGTTCAATAGCACGCAATTCTTCTGGAGTTACAGCTTGGAAGTGAGTGAAGTCAAAGCGAAGGAATTCCACTTCATTAAGTGAACCTGCTTGAGTTGCATGGTGGCCAAGGATATTGTGAAGAGCCGCATGGAGCAAGTGAGTGGCTGTGTGGTTCTTCATGACACGGTGACGACGATTGCTATCGATCGCCAAAGTGTATTCTTGGTTCAAAGCAAGTGGAGCATGAACTTCAACGGTATGAAGTGGTTGGCCATTTGGTGCTTTTTGAACGTCTGTCACTGTCGCTACGACGTTACCCGCAACATCCAAGATTTGACCGTGGTCAGCAACTTGTCCACCCATTTCAGCGTAGAAAGGTGTTTCCGCAAAGATCAGAGAGGCAGTTCCTTCGGATACAGCTTCTACTTCTGCATTGTCCGCTACAATAGCCACTAACTTAGAAGACAATTGGCTAGCATTGTAGTTGAAGACACTCTCAACAGTGATGTTTTGAAGAGTTTCGTTTTGCATCCCCATTGATCCGCCTTTGACAGCAGATGCACGCGCACGTTCTTGCTGCTCTTTCATGGCTGCTTCAAAGCCTTCATGGTCTACAGTCATTCCAGCTTCTTCAGCAATCTCTTCTGTCAACTCCACTGGGAATCCATAAGTATCGTAGAGTTTGAAGACATCTTGACCAGCGATAACCGTTTGGCCTTTTTCTTTCAAGTCTGCTACGATACCTTGAGCAAAGTGTTGACCTGAGTGAAGGGTACGCGCAAATGACTCTTCTTCGCTCTTGACGATTTTCTCAATAAAGTCACGTTTTTCAAGCACTTCTGGGTAGTAGCTTTCCATGATTTTTCCAACAGTTGGAACCAGTTTGTAAAGGAAAGGCTCGTTGATACCCAATTTTTGACCGTGCATAGAGGCACGACGGAGGAGACGACGAAGGACATAACCACGACCTTCATTTCCTGGAAGGGCACCATCCCCAATCGCAAATGAAAGCGAACGGATATGGTCAGCGATGACCTTAAAGCTCATGTTGTCGCCATCTTGGTCATAAACCTTACCAGACAATTTCTCCACTTCACGGATGATTGGCATGAAGAGGTCTGTTTCAAAGTTTGTCTTAGCCCCTTGGATCACCGCCACCAAACGCTCTAAACCAGCGCCCGTATCAATGTTCTTGTGTGGCAATTCCTTGTACTCGCTGCGTGGTACAGCTGGGTCAGCGTTAAATTGTGACAAGACAATGTTCCAGATTTCGATGTAACGGTCGTTCTCGATATCTTCTGCAAGCAAGCGAAGTCCAATGTTTTCGGGGTCAAAGGCTTCTCCACGGTCAAAGAAGATTTCTGTATCTGGTCCAGAAGGTCCAGCACCGATTTCCCAGAAGTTGTCTTCGATTGGGATCAAGTGACTTGGGTCCACGCCCACTTCGATCCAGCGGTTGTATGAATCTGTATCATCTGGATAATAAGTCATGTAGAGTTTTTCTTTGGGGAAGTCAAACCATTCAGGACTTGTCAAAAGTTCATAAGCCCAAGTAATGGCTTCGTCACGGAAGTAATCCCCAATTGAGAAGTTTCCCAACATTTCAAACATGGTATGGTGACGCGCCGTCTTCCCTACGTTTTCAATATCGTTGGTACGGATGGCTTTTTGCGCATTGGTAATCCGTGGGTTTTCAGGGATGATAGTCCCGTCAAAGTATTTTTTAAGGGTCGCAACCCCTGAGTTAATCCACAATAGGGTTGGGTCGTTTACTGGAACCAAGCTAACAGATGGTTCTACTGAGTGACCTTTGGTCGCCCAGAAATCAAGCCACATTTGGCGGACTTGTGCACTAGATAATTTTTTCATGTTTTCTCCTCTATTTATTGTTTTCTATTGATCGGCTTAGGAGCCATTCTCCATCATTTCTACATAGTCAATGGCAAGACACAAGGAAATCACAAGATTGGCATATTCCTCTTCATAGACGGATACCTGATAAGTCGAAGTTAAGGTAAAGACTTGCTTGCTAATCTCTGCAACCAGCTGGTCGCGATCATCCAATAACTTGAAATCCAAATCCCAGATATTGCCTTCGATGCGTAGTCCTAAATTAGAAATATCGTACTTATCACGGAGTAAGGTTAGTTTTTTACGGATGAAAAAACTGGAGCCATCCGCTAATTCTACAGTGAATTGGGGTAAGAGGCTAAAAGGCTTCTTCGTGATATGGCTTACCTTCTGGCCTTCCACATCAAATACCGTAAAGGTCTTGGGAATTTTCAAAAATGAACCTTCTACCTGGTATTCCACCATTCCCAGATCATTTTTGATGTCAAAGCGTTCCCCTCCAAGTCGAAACTTTTGTTTGACCAGATACGTTTTCATCAGTTTCCTCCTGCAAATCCTTATGAAAACCTTTCTCTTATTAGAAAGGATCTCCGGTAGAAGATGCTAAAAAAAAGACAAGCTCACTAACGAAGGGCGAAAAACCGCGGTACCACCTTCATTCAATGAACTTGTCATTCTTCATTCGATTATGTAATTGTTCTATTGAGTAGCAAAATCATTCCTCTTCCGTGGCTCGCNCCCCCGCCACTTCTCTGCATCTGATTCTAAATGATTTATTCTCAACTATCTCATTATACAGATAAATACAATGCTCGTCAACTAATATCCTTATTTAGAAGATGAGCTGCCTTCTGTTGTTGCACCAATATTTTGCATGTATTGGTTGAAGGTTGCCTTGAAGGCATCATCTTTCACCTTGATATTGGCATTTGTCATTGCTTTGGCGATGATGCTACGGATAAAGTTGGCATCATTTTTACGTCCTGCCGTCAGAATTTCTTTCAAGCGTTTTTCGTATTTCTTCCAATCTGATCCTTTTTCTTCCTTCTTGGTTACTTTCACAATATAGTAACTACCAGCGTTGTTTTGACTAGCAGGAACAATGACAACATCAGAAATACCATTTACATCAAGCTTAGATGCTGCTTCCTTAACACGGGTTGGAACAGTTGTTGTTCCAGAGTCAAATTTAATTTCTCCACCCTTATCTTTGGTGCTAGCATCTGTAGAGTTTTCTTTGGCAATTTGTGCAAAGTCTGCACCTTCAGCTTTTACACTTGCAAGAACTTCATTGGCTTTTTCTTCTGAATCCAATTTAATCACATTTGCAGTGATTTCTGGTGTATAGCTTTCAAAGGCTTTTTTGTAAGCTTCGTCTGTCAACTCTTTTGAAATAGCTTGGTCAACTGCATACTCTAACAAAAGGTTACTACGGATTTGTTGTTTGTTGGTTTCTTCTGTTAAACCTTGTTGTGTGAGGTAGCTTTTGAAGGCTTCACCCAATTGTTTTTTCTGCTCATCAACTTTTTTCTCAACATCTTTGTCTGAAACTTTTGAACCGTATTCTTTTTCAAAGACTTTATTAATGGTCATTTGGAAAAGATATTGTTGTGCACCTTGGTTGTTTTTGATTTCATCATAGAAATCACCAACAGTGATCGTGTCACCCTTCATTGTGACGATATCTTTGTCACTGCCACCTTTTGCACAAGCTGCTAGCGTTACAACAGATAAAAGGGTCACCGCTCCAGCTACAAATTTTTTCTTCATATTTATTTCTCCATTCTAAAATTCACTGCTACTATTTTACCACAAATTCAACAGGATAACTTAAATAAGTCTAAAAACTACTCTTCTTTCGGCAAAGAAATCTCTTCCTGATTTTTACGAATCATAAGAATACCATCTCCTAGGGGAATCAGACTGGTCGTCAAGCCAGGATGGTCCAAAGTGGCATCAAAAAGACGTTGCAAACCTCGATAGATGGTGCGTTGTCCACGACGAACTTCCATAATATCACGCGCCACATCTCCTCCTTGGAAGATATCGTCCAAAATGACTACTCCCCCAACTTCCAATCGTTTGAGAACTTCTGGAAGAAAGACGATGTACTTAGACTTAGCCGAATCCATAAAAATCAAGTCAAAGCGTTGCTCAATATGCTCCAGCAGGTCCACCGCATCACCCTCTAAAAGAGTGATTTGCTTGCGCTGGTCAAAACGAGCAAAGTTTTCCTTGGCAAAACCAATCATTTCCTCGTTGCGATCAATGGTCATAATCTTTGCATCCGGCACTTGCTCTGCCATCAAGAGGGCCGAAAAGCCGATTGCTGTCCCGATTTCTAAGATCGACTTGGGTTGCATGGTCTGCAAAAAGAGACGGAAGAAAGCAACCGTTTCATGAGGGATGATGGGAATATTCTCCCGACGAGCAAATTCTTCTAGCTCCTTTAAGGCATCCGTAACAGGTGCTTGGCGCTCCCGCATGAAGGAGACAATTTCCTCCTTCACAACTGGGCGGCGCATATTGTGGTTGGCATTCTTACTGTAAGACTCAACCATCTTAGGCCAATCCTAATTTTTCAACCAGTGCCTCAAATTCATTGAGACGACGTTCAAAGACTTCAAAGGCTGCATGGAGGTAGTCTTCTTTTTCCATATCGACACCCGCCTTGCGGATCACGTTGAGTGGATAATCCGAATTTCCAGCCTTCAAATACTCTAGGTATTTATCCTTATCTTCCTGTGTTCCATGAACGATTTTCTCAGCCAAGGCAGAGGCTGCTGCAAAACCAGTTGAATATTGGAAAACATAGTAGTTATAGTAGAAATGAGGAATGCGAGCCCATTCGTATTGGATTTCTGGGTTGTCTTCTTTTGAAAGACCATAGTATTTCTCATTCAAGTCCGCATACAGTTCATTCAAGAATTCGCTGGTCAAGACTTGTCCTTCTTGGTCAGCCTTGTGAATCGCATGTTCAAACTCAGCAAACTGGGTTTGACGGAAGACCGTACCACGGAAACCATCCAAGAAGTGGTTGAGAATAGCAAAACGGGTTTCATCATCTTCTACTTCTGCTAACAGTTGCTCAGTCAAGATATTTTCATTGGTTGTGGAAGCTATCTCAGCAAGGAAGATCGAATAGTCCCCATAGACATAAGGCTGGGTTTCACGGGTATAGCTAGAGTGCATACTGTGGCCTGTCTCATGCACCAAGGTGAAGAGATTGTCCAATGTATCTTGCCAGTTCAACAACATAAAGGCATTGGTGTCATACGATCCACCTGAATAGGCACCTGAGCGTTTTCCTTGGTTGACATGGACGTCGATCCAACGTTCAGTAAAGGCGCGATTCACGCGGGATAGGTAGTCATCACCAAGCACCGCCAAAGCTTGCTCAGACTTGGCAAGGGCTTCTTCATAGGTAAACTTGTAATCGGTAGAAGATAATGGTGTGTAGACATCATACATCTTCAAATCTTCAATTCCCAAAATTTTTGAGCGGAGTTTCACGTAGCGTTGCAAGAGTGGCAAGTGTTTGTTAACCGCTTCTACCAAACTATCATAGACGCTTTCTGGGATAAAGTTAGCAGAAAGAGCTGCCTCACGCGCACTTGAGAATTTGCGAACCTTGGCATTGTAATTGTGGACCTTGACGTTGGTCTGAAGGGTCTTAGCATAGGTGTGTTGGTACTGTTCGTAGACACCATACAAGGCCTGGTAAGCTTCCTTACGGACTTGGCGGTCCTTAGACTCTACCAAAGAAATATAGTTTCCATGGGTCAACTGCACTTCTTGGCCTTGGTCATCCTTCACCATCGGGAAGACGATATCTGCATTGTCCAAGATCTCAAAAGTTTCACCTGCCGCAGCAAAGATTTCACCTGCTCCTGCTAACAATTCTTCTTCTTTTTGAGAAAGGACATGCTCTTTGGTTTTGAGCAATTTATCAAAGTAATGAGCATAAGCTTCTAAGGCAGGGACTTCTTTCAAGAAGTTAGCGTATTGCTCTTCAGTGATCTCCATAAATTCTGGTTCGTAGAAGGCAAAGGTCTCCCCTAAAAGGCTGTATAGGGACATGGCTTTTGATTGGAATTCTTGGTATTTGGCTACGCGCGTGTCCTGGTCATTCTTCATATGGGCGTATACATAAACCTTTTCCAAACGACGGCTCAAGTCCAAATAAACTTCTGTGGTTTCTAATAGGTTGGCTGGAGAAGACAATAAAGAGCCTGCAAAATGGGCAGCATCTTTAATAGCTGCAGCTAAAGCAGTTGCTTCTTCTTCCCATGCTTGGTCTGTCGCAAAAATGGTCGACAAATCCCATTGGTATTTTTCATCAATTTCATTTCGTTGTTTTACCATTACAAAAATCCTCCAATGCTTCTATTCTAACATAAAAAGCACCTAGATTATTATCTAAGTACTTATTTTTATACAAAATGCACTTCTTGACCTTCCGTCAACATTTCTGCTTTTGAAATCAAGACCTCTGAAAAAATGTTCGTCGGAGCTCCCACAACTTTATAGTAATTTTCAAAATCAACGGTCAAAAACTTGCCCACTACTCCGGATTCGGGGACATTCTCGTCTAAATTGATAGACGTCCCGAAGGGTAACTGTAAAATATGTTTAATCTTCATATTTTTTCAATTCCTCCTTCCAATACTTCAGATTCTTCTTTGTTTGTTCGCTTTCGTTTTTAGGTATATTATACCTCTTTTCTAACTAAAGTAAATAGTTTTGCGCGTCTATTTCAGCTTTTATTCTGCTGAAATATTAACATTTGGGGGTATTTGATTGACAGAAATTTAAGCTTTCCAGTTCTGATAAAAACGAGGTGAATAAAGAGTCTGCGTCGCTTTCATTCCAGTTGAACGATAGTAGGTCATAAAGTTCTGATAATAGGCTTGCCAGTCTCCCCTAATCTGAATAAAATTCCTAGACTTCAGTGGCCGACACAGGGGATAAAAGGCTTCCAAGTCCAACTCCAGGAGATGCTTTCCTTTCAGATAGAGTTGTTCTTGGAGGGCCATCCACTTAGGATGCCGGTAATACAACTGCTGACGAAGATAGTCCTTAAACTGTCTGTCTAGAGAGACCGTCATTCGTTGCAAGCCTTGTTGGGCATAGGGGGTCCGCAAAACATCTAACAAATTCCCACCATAAAAAGGAAAATGTTGAGTCCGATAATGAAGACGCCCTCGCAAGTCTTGATGAAGCAGATAGTGGAGCCGGACTTCCTGCTGCTCTAGATCCAACTCCCAGAGATGAAAGCCCCTATTTTGGCTAAAATAGACAAAACCTTCTTGCAGAGCTGACAGGCTTTTCTTGAGCCATAAGTTTTTCCCTAGCAACCAGTAAACTTGATAACCATGCTTGCGATAGGCATCGCTCCGTTCTTTTAAACGCTCCATGGACAAGGAACTACATTGCACTTCTAAGGCAAGCTTTTGATCTGGAAGGAGAATATCCGCAATCTGTTGGAAAACCTGCAGAGAACTTTCTACTTCAGCATTGGAGTGTTGCTTGGCCCATTGATAAAGTGCCAGCTTTAACTCCAAATGCTCTGGACTCTCCGTTTCATGATGGAAGGGGCAAGCTTCTAGGTTGACGTGGGCAAAATGCGGACGCATCACAGGCCCTTTCTTTAAGATGACTTCCTTTCCACACAGGAGACAGAAAAAGGGGCCCTCCTTTTTCATCGGAACCTTCTCCAAACAATTCCAACGCTGTTGCTTTGCATCAGTTGCAATAAACATATCATCACCTCCACTTATATAATTCGTAATAGAGGACAAATATAAGGCGGGGTAAGAAAAAAGAGGATGGGACAAAAGTCCTAGCCTCTCAATTGTCTTTGGATTGTCGAGCAAGACGCAGTGGTTGAGTGGGCTCTACTACGCTGATTTCATCAGCTTTTACAGCCCTACTCAACTATGCGGAGGTGGGACGACGAAATCGAATTCTAACGAATTACCGATTTCTGTCCCACTCTCTGTTTAGATATGATTTTACTTACGTGTAAAGCGAATGTTCATCCATCCTAGACGAGACTTTACATAACGTCCCCCGCTTATTGATCTGACTCACTCGTTTTCTCGCCTGATGCCGGATCGGGAGTTTCCGATGATGGGGAGGTCCCATTTTCAGATGCTTCAGCTTGTTTTCGAGCCGTTTCGAATTTTTCGACAATGGTTGCACGAGTATCTTCTGGGACATCGGTATCTTCAGGTCCTATCGTATCCATGAATTCATTAAAACGGGCCTTGCTCGTTTCCATTTTCTCCTTCAAGTCTTTCAGGTAAGTCTCATAGGTCTCTTTTGCAGAGCCCGTGAGGGATGCTCCTGCTTCTTCCGAATGAGCAACTGTTCGGTCCGTCATCAAAGCATAGAGAGCTTTAAAATCCCCAACCGTTCTGGCATTTTCAAGTTCCTCATCTGTATACAAAACAAAAGGAGACTCTGTGGATCCTTTCAAGCTGGTCACTTTCTTGCCCTGAGAAGCGCTAGAAGACTGGGTTGTTTTCTGAACTGACTTTTCACTGGACGAGGTCCCTTCTTGATTCGAGCAGGCTACTAGCCCAAGCGCTCCCAATAAAGCAGCCATTGATAATAGTCTTTTTTTCATTCAATCTCTCCTTTTTATCATTCCACTACCATTCTAGCATCAAGCCAGGTTACCGTCAATTCATACCTGTTCCCTAATTCTTTTAAAAAAGACCAGAGATTAGTCTATCTCCGGTCTATAAAGGCTGGGACAAAAGTCCTAGCCTCTCAATTATCTTTGGATTGTCGAGCAAGACGCAGTGGTTGACTGGGCTCTACTACGCTGATTTCATCAGCTTTTACAGCCCTACTCAACTGTGCGGAGGTGGGACGACGAAATCGAATTCTAACGAATGACCGATTTCTGTCCCACTCTCTTTTTATTTTCTCTTATATCTTATGTTAAAGAAAATTCTTAGGAAAATGAAGGGAAGGAAGCAAAAAAGCCACATTGGATCCCAGCCTTTTTGACGCGTGCTAGTGGACTTCTGATGGGACGCCTGTACTGCGCTTACAGCCTGTGTTTGCTGAATAGACGGAGAAACAGTTTGCAAGCCATTTGCAATTTGTAGCTGGCCATTTTGAACACTGACCTCTGGATTGGTCCCTCTTTTCACCGTAGCATAGAAAGGTTTTTCTATGTGATAGGTTTGCCCCTGAATGGTGTGATCCCCCGCCGGCAGCACCTCTTTGTATTCATAATCCTGATAGAGTCTTTCAATCAGGGCATTTCCAATGACGTGGCGCAGGCTCTCTGCAATCTCCACATCGTAATGGCCAACTCCCATAATGACTTGAACAAATCGCTGGTTCCCACGGTTAACCGTCAAGGTGTAATTATAATCTGCAGTCGGACTAGATCCAGTCTTCAGACCATCCGCTCCCTTAAGAGAATACCTTCCACCTTCTAAGGAATAATTATAATTCTCATGCGTTTCTTCATAATCTGTCCCTTGGAAGAGGGTAATCTTGGCATTTTTGGTGTAGTTGAGGATTTCAGGGAACTCATTGACCATGTGATAGGCCAAAATAGCCATATCTCTCGCTGTTGTTTGGTTAATGGCATTTTGATCATAGCGTGTCGGATTATAGTAGCCATCCAAGACTGCAGTTGGGGCACCATTAGGATTGTTCCACTTGGTATTGGTCATTCCAATTTCCTGAGCCCGCTGGTTCATCAAATCCAAGAATTTATCCGGATCTCCTCCAGACACCTTATTGGCAATCATGATGGTAGCAGCACTTGAAGAAGGAACAAAAATCATATTTAGGAGGGTTGATACCTTGTATTTAGCACCCGCCACAATCGGACTATTGCTCAACTTCTGATTTTGAGAAATAATCACATCTGTATCTGTCGCGGTAATTAGGGTGTCATAATCCAGTTGCCCTTCTTGAATGGCTTTCAGAAGAACATAGACAGACATCAATTTAGCCATGCTACCGGAGTCACGAGGTGCATCAATATTATCTCCATAAACAATCGCTCCTGTGTGAGCATCAACGACAATATCTGCCTTGGGACGGAAAAATTCATCCACCGATGTCCCTGATTTTTCTGTGATCGACATGATGTCTTCTTGTTGGTAAAGATCATCCGCCTTTGCTAGCAGTGGGGAACATAGGCAAGCAAGGGAAAGTGTCGCAAATAAGGCACGTTTAAACTTCATTCTCTCTCATTTCTTTCATCATCATCGTTCTCCATTATAGCATAAGTCCCTCTATTCAGAAACACTATTTCCTAATCTTTTTACTCCTTCATACTCCCAAAGAGACCCGGAGATTTTCCTTTTGGCATCTTTAAAAAGATACTGAGAAGAAGGACGAGGATCAGGACAAGCACCAAGAAGTAACTCATCATTGAAAATCCTCCGTGATCCACAAAGAAAGCCGCTATCGGTTGCAATAAAATGGTACCAAGGTAGCGAACTCCCTGCATGAGAGCCATGGCTAAGACTAGATCTTTCTTATCCACCTGTTGAGAGATAAAACGTAAAGAGACCATGATCAACACCATCCCCGTCGTATGCTTGGCCAAAAGAGTGACCAGCACTTTTAAGAAGACAGGACTCGGAAGAGCATAGATGAAATACTGGAGCAGGAGAATCCCCACAGGAAGCAAAACCAGCAGACGCAAGGGCCAATGGTCCATAAAACGGTCCGAGAAAAAGATAAGAGGCGCTTCAACAACGACAGATATCGCCACAACCGTAGATGCGATTTGGACAGGGAGCCCACTATCCATCAAGAGAGCTGGAATATAGGTATGGCCGATATTGCCCACACCTGACACAATCCCCATCAAAAGTAAGAAAAAGAGATAGGGACCATTGTGGAGCAAAGGACGGATCGATACAGCTTCTTTCTGTACCCGATTGGTCTTGTCGATACGAATAGCTCCTAAGGTGAAGAAACTAAGAAGGAGTGTTACCAAAACACAATAGTATACAGACTGGGGGCTAAGATGAGCATAGAGCCAACCAGCTAGCTGCGCTCCAGCAGCATATCCTAGAGTTCCCCAAACGCGAATTTTTCCAAAAGCATAGGGACTCTGGGTAGCAAACACCTCCATCATGGGAGCTGTCCCATTTAAGCACAGTAAAACCAAGCCATAAAAAATCGTCAACCAAAAGTAGTTAGGGGCCCAGATAAAGCCACCCACTCCTGCCATGAGGACGACCAAGCTCAAAGTGGTGATTTTAACAATGCCAAATCGTTCATTGATATAACCAAATAAGGGCTGGGCAAGCATGGATAAGAAAAAGGCAGTTGATACCAAATTAGAGACCTGACTGGCTGAATACTGCCGGCCTATAAGATAGACAGAGATTAAAGTCGTAAAGAGAGCAGTCGACATGAAGTAAAAACTATATAAAAATAAATAAGCAAGATAGGAATTTCGAAATGCTTTCATAAGTTTCCTTTCAATTTTAAACAGAAGAGGCAATGACAAAACCCAACTGGATTTCAGTTGAGTTTTGAACATTTATTTTTTGTAGCGATTCTGAGCCTTGAGCGCACGTTCTTTGCGACGACCTCTTTCTACATACAGAATCATAGCAAGTATACCAATTGGAACCAGAATGACCAGACTTTCAAGCGGAAAACGGAAGGATTTCTCTGAAGCTGGAGCCGCAGTACTTTGGGTATCTGATTGATTCACTGCTCCTTCTTTTACTGGAAGTCCATCAGAAATCTTTTCTGATAGGGTCATCAAGCCTGAATCCGCCTCTACCTGTCCATCTTTGACAACTAGTTTTGGATCCTCTTCTCCCTTTTTCACCGTAGCATAGAACGGTTGATCTAGCGTGTAGGTCTTTCCATCAATAGTCTGTACACCCTTGTCCAATAACTTTTTATAACTATAATCTGCAAAAGCTTTTTCGATCAAGGCATTGCCAAATGGATGTCGATAATATTCGCCATCCTGGTCAGACCAATCACCAACTCCCATTACGACGGAGATAATTCGTTGGTCCCCCCGTTTAGCGGTTGCGATGTAGTTAAAGGCACCACGTGGACTCGAACCTGTCTTCAGACCATCTACTCCTTCAAGAGCATATCTGGCTCCTGGCAAGGAATAGTTATAGGTATCAAAGGTTTCCTCATAAGGAGTTCCTTGTTTGACGGTCACCTTAGCCTGATTGGTGTAGCCAAGGATATCGGGATATTCTTTCACGAAATGATAGACGAGAATAGCCAAGTCTCTTGCAGTTGTTTGGTTGGCAGCATCATTTGGATAGTTATAACTGGTATATAAGCCTTGGAATGTTGAAATGGCCGCACCACTAGGATTGTTCCAAATAGTATTGGTCATCCCCAACTCCTTGGACTTTTCATTCATCCGCTGAATAAAGGCATCCGCATCGTGGTTAGAAAGGAGATTGGCCAACATAATCGTCGCCACATTGGAAGATGGAACAGCAGTCATGGTAATCAATTCAGAGACCGTATAGTCCACTCCTGCAACGATGTTATTGTTGGAAATCTCATAGATTTTTGACATAGATTGATCCGCAGCCGTTGCAGTGACAACCGTATCTTTGGTAATCTTCCCCTCTTTCATGGATTCAAAAAGCAGATACAGCGTCATGAGCTTACTCATACTAGCTGGATCTCTCACTTCATCAATATTATCTCTCCACAAAACATCCCCGGTATTCGCATCGATGACGAGGGAAGACCTTGGTCGGTTATAGGCCTGCACATGATCATTGGGATACATTTTTTGCGCCATATCCACTAGCTCATCCGCTGCAATCGACAAGGGCCGGAGCAAAGATAAGACGACAATTCCTAAAACGAGCAACTTCTTCTTCAAAATATATTTTCCTCAAATATAGAATTTTATCTTATTGTACCATACTTCAAGCTATAAAAAAACCTATCTTCCAGGATAATTCAGATAGGTCTCTTTATTTTAACTGCTTACAGTAGGCTCAAGGCTGCTTGATCTGCAATAATCACGACATCTGGATGACCTTGTAGGGCGCTCGCTGGTAAACTTTCTGTTTTAGGACCATTGACCATTCCAGCAATCGCTTCTGCTTTTGATTCGCCATATGCAAAGAGAATAATGGACTTGGCAGCGAGAATGTTTGCAATTCCCATTGAAATGGCTTGAGTTGGAACATCTTCGATTTTTTCAAAGAAGCGAGAGTTGGCTTCAATCGTTGATTGATCCAAATGGACCAAATGCGTTTGGCTGTCAAATGGAGTTCCTGGTTCGTTAAAACCAATATGGCCGTTACGACCAATCCCTAGAATTTGCAGATCTACTGGATTTTGGGTCAAAATTTCATTGTAATGAGCTGTTTCTTCTTCTGCAGTATCTTCATTTCCTTTTGGAAGATAGCTGACTTTAAAAGGTTTCTCATTGAATAAATTTTCCTGCATAAAGTAACGATAGGATTGAGGATCTTCTCCCGTCAAGCCGACATACTCATCCAAGTTGACACTGACCATGTCTGAAAAATCCAAGTCACTTTCTCGAATCAATCTATAAAATTCAAGTGGACTGCTTCCAGTCGCAAGCCCCAAAGTTTTCGCACCTTGTTCTAACTTTTCTTTTAACAGGTCAAAAGCAACCTGTCCTCCTTCAATTTGATTGGCTACTTCAATAACTTTCATGATGAAACCTCCACTTATTTCTTATATTCATTATATGGTATAGACCAATTTTTGTCAAGCGCTTTCTTCATGCTAGACAAGGAATTTTTCACTTCTCTCCGTCAAAATTCAGCTAGTCATTTCCTTTGTTTCACTCTTATTTCATGATATAATGGGGAAGGTTAAATGTAAGAAATAGAAGAATTTAGAAACAAGGAGAGACCATGAATACAAACGACTTTGATTTCCACCTCCCTGAGGAGTTAATTGCGCAAACTCCTCTAGAAAAGCGCGATGCCTCCAAACTACTGATCCTCAATCGCCAAACAGGTCAGATGGAAGACCAGCATTTTGATGCCATTATCAATGAGTTAGAACCAGGGGATGCTTTGGTGATGAACAATACCCGTGTCCTTCCTGCTCGTCTCCATGGGGTCAAACCAGATACAGGGGGACATGTGGAGCTTCTCCTCTTAAAAAATATCGAGGGCGATCAATGGGAGGTTCTTGCTAAACCTGCCAAACGTCTTAAAGAGGGAGGAATTGTCAGTTTTGGAGATGGACGTCTCCAAGCGACTCTCATCAAGAAATTGGAACACGGAGGCTGTATCGTAGAGTTTTCTTATCAAGGGATTTTCCTTGAAGTCCTGGAAAGCCTAGGAGAAATGCCTCTACCACCATACATCCATGAAAAATTAGAAGATCAGGAACGCTACCAGACGGTCTATGCCAAAGAAAATGGATCTGCCGCCGCTCCAACTGCTGGCCTCCATTTTACACCTGAGCTGTTACAAAAAATTGAAGACAAAGGTGTTCACTTGGTTTATCTAACCCTCCATGTCGGACTTGGTACCTTCCGTCCAGTATCCGTTGATGATGTAGACCAGCATGAGATGCACTCTGAGTTTTATCAACTTTCTGAAGAAGCGGCCCAAACTCTTCGACAAGTTAAAGCGAGCGGTCACCGCATCGTAGCCGTTGGGACCACTTCTATCCGAACTTTAGAAACAATTGGAAATAAGTTTAATGGAGAGCTACAAGCGGACTCTGGTTGGACCAATATCTTTATCAAACCAGGCTATCAGTGGCAGGTTGTCGACGCCTTTTCAACCAACTTCCACCTTCCAAAATCAACCTTAGTTATGCTCGTTTCTGCCTTCGCAGGTCGGGAACTCACTCTAGAAGCTTATCAGCACGCCATCGACCAAGGCTACCGTTTCTTTAGCTTTGGAGACGCTATGTTTATCAAATAAGGAGATTCCTTTATGAATAAGATCGAAAGTCGCCACCGCCTCATCCGGTCCATTATTTCAGAAAAGAAGATTCGGACCCAGCAGGAATTACAAGACAGCTTAGAAGCAAATGGAATCATCGTGACCCAGTCAACTCTTTCAAGAGATGTCAAATCCTTGAATCTGGTAAAGATTAATGAAGGGGATACTTCTTACTATGCTATTAATAGTATCGCTCCATCCCGCTGGGAAAACCGACTGCGTTTTTATATGGAGGATGCCCTCGTCATGCTTCGTCCTGTCCAAAACCAAGTGGTGGTGAAAACTCTACCTGGACTGGCTCAGTCTTTCGGTGCTATCTTAGACGCCCTTGAATTACCACAAATTGTCGCAACCGTCTGCGGGGACGACGTCTGTCTCATCATCTGCGAAGACAATCAAGGAGCTTTGGATTGCTTTGAAAAATTGAAAGAATTCACTCCTCCTTTCTTCTTTAGCAAATAAAAAGTTTGGAAACCAAGTTTCCAAACTTTTAAAATGTAGACAAACTCCAAAAATAACGTTTGTCTACGTTCTGAGCAACAACTGAAATAGTTGTTGCTTTTTTATATTTTATTTAACCTGAGCTAGTATCGTAATTGGTCAAACCACCACAAATGGAATCTTCATCAACATCCTTTTCTATCCACCAACTTTTGGATATAAGATCTCTTCCCAAGATTTGCTTCCATGAGTTAGATAAGTCCAATATTCTCAATCCTTATCTGCTTCATTTTCTTTTACGAGATCGTTTTGTGAATCTTTTTCAGAGAGTTTTTGATCGATATACTTGTCAATGTTTTCGTAAAATTCCTTGGTCGTCTCACTATCTAATTTTGTCGAATTATGGACTTGATTGACTTTCAATTGAACAGATTGAATACCGTAAGATTCTTGTTTTTGGCGGATGGTTTCTAATTCTTCTTCTGAAATCGGATCTCCAACAACTGTCAAGACCAATTCATTGCTACTTGACTTGTAGACTTGATTAATGATCGTATGATTGGCGAACTCTTTTCCTACAAACTGTTTGATCCCTTCTTTTCGTGCTTGATCCATCGTCAGAGTGACTGCTGAATAGCTGGCTGGAAGAACCAATAATACAATCAAGGAGATCAACCCAATTCTCATTTTAATATTTAGCTCTTTAAATGAACTTAAGGGAGATTGTCTCATCATAATTCTTGTTCCAACAATATTGATTAGCATGATAAAGACACAGTTGATCAAGAAAAGATAGAGAGCCCCAAATAAAAATCGTACATTTCCATTAGCTAAACCATAGCCTGCAGTGCAGATAGGTGGCATCAGAGCTGTTGCAATGGCTACTCCTGGCACGATATTGTTTGCTTCTTTTTTTCTTGAACCAATGACACCTGCTATCCCACCCGCAATAGCAATGAGAACATCCCAAATGGTTGGAGAGGTTCGTGCAATCAATTCGCTACTTGCATAAGATAAGGGAGAAATCCAGAAATATAGAGTCGAGACAAGCAAACTGACCAATACTTGAGTAAATAAAACCCCTAGAGATTGCTTGATTAAACGCGTATCAAAAATAGCTAAA
>NZ_RJPZ01000002.1 GCF_003943615.1 Streptococcus australis
TTAAAAAGTTTTGATAAAAATAATACTGAACTTGAATTTAAAAGTTCAAAATCAGACTTCATAGAACTATTGAAGAGCAGTAATTGTATATGGTTTTCAACTACCATAGATGAAGGCAAGATATTGAATTTTTCATAAATTATAGTCTCAATTATATATCGTACTACTCCATCACCATGGAAATAATCGATTAATGTTTGTAATTCTTCAACTGAAAAACGTGAATTAAAATCCTCATCTTTTAATAAGACATCAAGTGGACGAGTTACAAATCCTAATACAACTCTCTCTTGCCATGTTATCACATTGTATTCATATTTTTTATAATTGTAAGAAAATGTAGTTGTATTAAAAGCTAATGATTTTAATACAGCAAGAAATTGCATTGAGCAAGTTGTATCCTCATGATTCAAATTAGAAGAAATAATTTCTTTTTCTCTATCAAAGTTTTTTATTGAAATACTTTCTAAATAATCGTAAATCAATTCTTTACGCTCAATAACTTCATCTAAATTATATGCTTGCCAAAAATTCTTAATAGAAAAAATCCCAAAATTAATTTCATCATTTAATTGATTTTTTAAACTCATTAATTTAGTGATATATAGTGCTACTGCTAATATTTTCCCAAAATTTGACTGGACTTTAATAGATAATTGTGACCATGTAATTAAATCTAATTTGAATCTAGAAATCGAAATAATATCTTTTAACAGAACAATATCCGTTTTCATTTCTTCATTTTCAATCTTTTGGATTTTAGAGAAATAATCAATTATTTTTGAAAAAGACACATACCTGTTCTCAAAGTCTTCCCATGAATCAATATCATCGTTATCAAAATTATTTTCAAGATAATCTAAAAACCATTGGTAATCTCTGTCATTATTAAGTATTGAATCCATGAGTTTTACTTTTACTTCATGTTCAATATAATTTTTTTTCATGGATAATCCTTCATTTCAAATATTGTATTCATGTTTATAAAATTCGAATGGCTACCTCCCAACCCTCAACGGTTCAATCACTTCTTCGATCAGTTGGGTATAGGCTTCTTTGATTTGTTTTTTGTAGCTGAGTGGGTTGAGGGCATCTGCTACTTCTGCCTTGTAGTCTTTGTAGTGTTGGCTCTTGGTCAGCTGGCTTTCGCCGGCTTGTTTTTTGGCACCCTTGCGGTAGTGTTGGATATAGTAGCGCAGTTCGTCAACTCCGATATACCAGCGTTTAGCGAAGCTTACGATATGGCTATCGATGATGGATTCGATCATCTGGTCCAAGACTCCGGTGATGGATTGTCCTCGGTAGCGTTCGGGCTCTTCTTGGACTTGGGTCCAGAGGTTTTGGATGATCTCCGCTAGGCTTGGATTGGTCCGGTTCAGGCTCTCGATATAGCTATCAACGGTTGCGATATCCTTGTCACTCAGGGTCTGCTCGTCATTCTCCTCCTGCTGGATCATACTCTGGATCAGCATCAGGATATAGGCATAGTTGATCTCATCGACTTGGACAGACTCTAGCTCATAGTGGATATCCAGCTCGTCTTGGCTGTCGACTTCTGGATCCCTGCTCTTGATCTCCGCCAGGATATTTTGATAGAGGCCCAGATAGGCTTCGAGCTGGCTATCGCTAAGGCCCGTTTCCCGATAGATCTTTTCCTTATCATACTCCGAGTAGACGCGGATCGAGGCTTGGTACTTGTCAAAGACCTGATAGGCTTTTGCGACCTTACGGAGCTGGGCTGTTGGAGCCTGCTCGAGGGCGACTCCCTCTTCTTCGAAGTCTGTGACTTGGCCTTTAAACTCTGCCCAGGCTTTTAAGAAGTTGCGCTTCTCTTCTTCCCAGCTGGGTGCTAAGACCTCATTTTCTCCTCCATTGGAGTAGAGCTTGAGGGCATTGTCGACGGCTTCCTTAAAGGCTTGAGGGCGCTGGAAGGTGATAATATGGCCAAAATGCTTCTTGTCATCAAAGATCCGATTGGTCCGGCTAAAGGCCTGGATCAAGTCCTGTGGGCGCATGGGCTTGCGATCGATAAAGAGGGTAGAAAGACAAGGGGCATCAAAGCCTGTCAAGAGACGGTCGACCACGATGACCAGGTCCAACTGCTCATTGCGGTAGAGGTACTTGTCCTGCTTTCTGGCCAGGCGATTATTGACATCGCTATTAAAGCCCCGCAGATCCGCTAGGCTAAAATGCGTACCAAACTCTTGGTTGTAGTCCTCAATGACCTGCTTCATGTGGTCTTGGTAGCCGATAGATTCTTCCTCATTTTCAGACACCGAGTAGGTGATGGTAAACTTTGGAAAATCTGGTAGGTATTGTTTGACCCGCTCGGAAACCTTGACCCGCTCCTTGCCAGCGAGGATGCTCTTGAGCAGATTATAGTAAGCCTGTGCTCGTGGGATAGACTTGACTGTCAAGATAGCTTCATAGCTCTTTCCAACCCCTTTAGGGATATTGAGCTGTTGCTGGCTCTTATTAAGGATGGCATCGAGGACCTCTAGCATGTGCTCCTTGTCCTCATAGGCTTGGTCTGGAATCTCTTCTTCTAGGAGATCGGAGATGATGGTATTGCGGTAGTCGACCTTAAAGCCCAGAACTGCTCCATCATGGATGGCTTCCTTGACCGTGTATTCATGCAGGCGGTCGCCATACTGTTGGTGGGTAGTCTGAGCCAGGTCTCCCACTTGTTTGCGTTTGTTTTCCTTAAAGATCGGAGTCCCTGTAAAACCATACCAGAGAGAGTTCTTGAAGTAGGCCTTGATCTCCTTTTGCGTCTGTGGAGTGACTGCTCGGTGGCACTCATCCACGACAAAGGCCACGCGCAAGTCCTTGATCTTCCCAGCATCCCGCTGGTACTTCCCTTCTTCGAACTTACGCATCATGGTCGTAATTTTCTGTATAGTCGTGACTACCACGCGCTTGTCATTGCCCCCTAGGCGTTTGACCAGCTCATGGGTATTGTCCGTCTCGTCGATGTCGATGACATCATTGGCCGCATAAGAGAGAAAGGACGAGGTCGTCTGCTGGTCTAGGTCTCTGCGGTCGACGACAAAGATGGTCTTTTGGATCGCTGGGATCTGCAAGAGATTGCGCGCCACCTTGTAAGAGGTCAGGGTCTTACCTGAACCGGTCGTATGCCAGATATAGCCTGACTCTTGGCGGCGAGAGGCTTCCTGCACGGCCTCGATGGCATGGATCTGGTAGGGACGCAGGAGTATGAGGGCTTTCTTGATATCGTCGATGACTGAGTACTGCATGACCATCTGATGGGCCCGGGGGATGGAGAGGACCTCATGAGCAAAGCTGTTGAGATCGATCATAGGTTGGTTATCCTTGTCCACCCACTTGGTCAGGAATTGTTTGTTTAGCTTGCTTTCACGGGCTGCAGCGATATAGCGTGTGTCGACTTTATTGGTCACGACAAACATCTGCAAGCTGGAGTAAATGCCCCGGAACTTGCCTTCACGGTCGTACTTTTTGATCTGATGAAAGGCATCTAAAAAGGCCACTCGGGGACTCTTGAGTTCGATATGGATGAGGGGCAGACCATTGATCAGAAGGGTCGTATCTAGCCGTCGATCCTGGTCTAGTGGATAGGCCTTGTCACGTTCGACTTGGTTGACCACTTCATAGCTCGACTTCCCAGCTGCGATATTGTCCCTCCAGATGACCGCCAGACGGATAGTCCCTAGACTGGCATCTTCACGCTGGACCTCTACCTTGGCGATCCCATTTTCACCCGCTAGCCACTTGGCCGCTTCATAGTAGCTGACAAAGTTGAGCTGGTTTTTGATCTGGCGCTTTTCTTGGTCGGTCAAGGGATGGTCTGCCAGCAAGGCGACATTGTTTTGCGCGAGCTTGTCAAAGAAATTGTCCCATAACTGCTCTTCATTCTTGAGATCCTGGCGATAAGTCCATTGACTCTCTCCTGATGTCAACTGCTGGATCAACTGTCTTTCAATATCAAGTTCTGGAGTTGCTACTGCCTTCATCCGTCTATCCTTTTCCTGTTCATAATCTCCTATTATTATAGCATGTTTAAGAAAGAAATTAACGCTTTCAAAGCATTTTGTTGGTTTTTCGCGCAAAAAAACAGGCCTAAGCCTGCTCTGTTTCTTATCCTGTTTCTACAAAATTTTATTGCTTATAAATAAGCAGAGAAAATACAAAGGGTAACTAAATGGGATTAAATCGATGAGTTCAGTAAGCAAGTAAATTGCACCTGTCATAGCTGCTTTTTATTTTAATAATACTGCACTTCAATTCCATCCATAATATTTATTAAAGTATTATCGCCAATTTTTAATGAAATCAGTTCATTTAATGATGATAGCTGATATTCCTTGTCTCCAATAACCACTACAATATCATGAATAGAATTAGGAAAAATCCCACAAGCTTGACCATTATAATCAAAAGAGGCGTCCCAGCCGTTATCATATAAGGCTTGTAAATCATCTAATATTGCCATAAAAAATCCTTTTCCATAGTGTTTTGATAGGTGAAAGCGCCTGGATTGTTCTATGCGCTACGGGATTGCTTTAATCGAGATAATCTCACTCTCAAGGAGAGAAATCTCAGTTGGTTCATCAGGACTAGGATTGTCAATGAGGATAGTGATTTCATCTTGCTCATCATTGTCCATTTCGTCAATAAAATCTTTGACAAAACCTTCTATGACTTTACCATCACTAGTTACAACCTGAACTCTTGAGCGTAGGTAGTTCCAAAGTTGTTCACTCATTCTTAGCCCTCTCTCAGTTGCTAAAACTCTAAAAGAGGCATACAGCCTCAATAGGAAATGGCGGGACGGACATTCCCCGCCTCTCAGATACCCTTTCAGGTGCGTGTGCGTCCGATACTTTTCTGCTTCATTTCCTCAGTAATATTATATCAAATGATTACAAAAAAGCACCTAATGGTTCTATTTTATATAGCTATTTCTTAACTCTAATTTCTTGATAACCTCCATGCTCCATGGCAAAATAAAAAACCTGATGGACTCCCATAGGTTTATAGTGGTTTATAGTGGTTTATAGTGGTTTATAGCAATTTATTGCGAATTAGCTCAAAAAAACGAAGCTGGTCTGGTTCGTCTTTTCTTAGTCTAATTGAATCCCTTTTTCTGCTAGGTTATCTAGGCATTCTTGGAGGTAAGTAGCCTGGTGCTCGGGATAGATGGGGGTGCTCAAAGCTTCCTTTTCCAATTCTGGATAGGCTGGGCAGGTCTTGCCTCGGTAGGTCGACTCCCACCACTCTGGACTGACCTTGTAGCCACGGGCGGTCATCTCCTCCATGATCAGGCGATGATAAGCATAGAGGCGATAAGGCAAGTAATCAAAGACATAGTTGACCGTCGCGTGCTTCTTGCCCCAGCCATTTCCTCGAAGGGCGCAGCATTCTCGGTGTTGGCCCAGGAGCTGGGGGCGTGGGAGTTTGGGAATCAAGTCTTGGTGCCAAAGTCTCATCTATTGGCCTCCTAGTAGCGTCGAATCTTGTAAATAGCGATTAGGGTAGCGCTCAAGGAGATTTTGGATCCCCTTGATAAGGTCCTCTTGGCTAGCTTGGCCATGCTGGTACTTCTCAAGTAACAACATGAAGTCCGCCTTTTCCTCTGCAGTCGCCTGCTTTTTGAAATAGCCCCAGATATGCTGGAAGGCATTGGAGACCTGGCCACGATTTTCCGGTAAAGCCAGCGCTTGCTGGATCAAGCCCTCAACCTGGCTGACCTCTACCTGGTCTTGCTTGAGGTATTCTCGGATCTCCTTGTAGATATTACTGGAACGACTCAGTACCAGATATTTATTTTTCGCCCATAGGACTTGGCAGTGATGTTTTTGATCCACTCTTGTCTCCTTTAGTTCTTCTCTATGAATAGTCCTCCCATTATACCATGGAAATGAGTGAAGTCATAAAAAGAGAGTGGGACAGAAATCGGTAATTCGTTAGAATTCGATTTCGTCGTCCCACATCCGTACAGTTGAGTAGGGCTGTAAAAGCTGATGAAATCAGCGTAGTAGAGCCCACTCAACCACTGCGTCTTGTTCGACAATCCAAAAACAATTGAGAGGCTAGGACTTTTGTCCCAGCCTCACACGGAATTATTGAGACTCTAGGCTCAATAATTAGTCGTGGAACTTCTTCGAAGTTCGCTGACGTCCGATCTCACCTAAGGAAAGTTTCAAAGACAACATTATCCATAAGCAAAAAGCCTGAGCCAACGCTCAGACTTTTTTGTGTTAATCAATTTCGAGACCACCAGTATAGAGGCGGTAATAAGTCCCGCGTTCTGCCATCAAGGAAGCGTGGTCGCCCCGCTCGATGATGCGTCCCTTGTCCATGACCATGATCACGTCCGAGTTGACGATGGTAGAGAGACGGTGGGCGATGACAAAGACGGTCCGTCCGGCCATCAGACGATCCATCCCCTCTTGGACCATCTTCTCTGTCCGTGAGTCGATCGAGGAGGTTGCTTCATCAAGGATCAAGACCGGCGCATTGGCCAAGGCAGCACGCGCAATAGCAATCAGCTGACGTTGACCATTGGATAGACCGGCTCCATCATCGTTCAAGACAGTATCGTAGCCTTGGTCCAAATGTTTGACAAAGGAATCCACATTGGCAATGCGAGCTGCTTCCAGGATTTCCTCTCGGGTCGCATCTGATCGACCATAGGCGATATTTTCTGCGATGGTTCCAGTGAAGAGGTGGGTATCCTGCAAGACAATCCCTAGCGAACGACGGAGCGAAGCCTTCTCGATCAGCTTCACATCGATACCATCATAGGTGATAGATCCAGATTGGATATCGTAGAAACGGTTGATCAAGTTGGTAATGGTGGTCTTCCCTGCTCCTGTCGCGCCGACAAAGGCCACCTTTTGCCCCTTGTCCGCGTAGAGGTTGATATCGTAGAGGATTTGGTTCTTATCATTGTAAGAGAAGTCTACATTGTTAAAGACGACATTTCCGACCAGCTTGACCAGTTCATAGTCTCCATTTTCCCGCGGGTGTTTCCAAGCCCAGAGGTTGGTCTTCTTATCAGTGATGACCATGCGACCATCGACCTCTTCATAGTTGACCAAGGTCACTTTCCCTTCATCCACTTCGACTTCTTCATCCAAGAGATCAAAGATCCGATCTGCCCCAGCTAGAGCCATGAGGACAAAGTTCAACTGTTGCGATACTTGAGTGATAGGCCCGTTGAAGGAACGGTTAAGCTGGAGAAAGGCCATGAGGCCACCAATGGTGAGGCCACTGATCCCATTCAAGGCGAAGATCCCTCCGACCAATGAGGTCAAGACGAAGGAGACATTTCCCAGGTTCCCCAAAATCGGCATCAGGACATTGGCATAGCGGTTGGCTTGGTAGGATGATTCAAAGAGTTTGTCATTGATCCGCTCAAAGGCTTCAATGCTTTCCTCTTCATGGACGAAAGCCTTGACCACCTTTTGACCAGCCATCATCTCTTCGATAAAACCATTTTCAATCCCTAGGTTCTTTTGCTGATCGGCGAAATAACGACCCGACTTACCAGAGATATCCTTGATGACATAGGCCATGACGCCGACCATCGAAAGAACGAGAAGGAAAAGAAGAGGGCTAATCATGATCATGCTGAATGCTACACCGATGATCGTGATGGCAGATTGTAAGAGCTGCGGGATAGATTGCTCGATCGCTTGGCGAAGAGCGTCGATGTCATTGGTATAGATAGACATGATATCCCCGTGCTGGTGGGTATCAAAGTACTTCACAGGGAGCTTCTGCATACGGGCAAAGAGCTGGTTCCGCAGAGAGCGCAATGTATCCTGAGATACTGTCGCCATAATGAGGGAGAACCCATAGTTGGCCAAAACTCCCAAAATACCGACTACTGCCAGCATCATCAAGAAGCTGAGGAGAGGACCAAAGTCCTTGCTACCACTATCTAACATAGGTTGGATGTATTGGTCCACCAAGGCCCGGATAGAGGAGGTAATATAGACCGTAGAGAGGGAGGCTGCCACAATGAGGATAGCCGCTAGTAGGAGAACAAACTTATATTGTTTCCACATATAGTCTAGCAAGCGCACGAGCGAGCCCCAGCCAGCTTTTTTCTTATTCTGCATCTGCTTGTCCTCCTTTCCCTTGGGTTTGCATGTCATAGACTTCACGGTAGATGGCATTGGTCTCAATCAAGTCGTGGTGAGTACCAATCGCATCGATCTTACCATCATTCATGACCACGATCCGGTCTGCATCTTGGATAGAAGAGATCCGTTGGCCAATGATGATCTTAGTTGTATCTTTAAGACTGGTGGCCAATCCTTGACGGATCAGGCTATCGGTCTTGGTATCGACAGCCGAGGTCGAATCATCCAAGATCAAAATCTTTGGATTCATCAAGAGAGCGCGGGCGATACAGAGACGTTGACGCTGACCACCTGAGACATTGGCTCCACCACGTTCGATCATGGTATCATAGCCATCCTTAAAGTTCTGGATAAATTCATCCGCTTGAGCAATCTTACAAGCTTCCATGATTTCTTCATCCGTCGCGTCCTTATTTCCCCAGCGCATATTTTCCTTGATGGTACCAGAGAAGAGGACATTGGTTTGAAGCACCATGGCTACTTGCTTGCGCAAATGATCTAAATCATAGTTTCGCACATCCTGACCAGCGACCTTAACGCTACCAGACTCCACATCATAGAGACGAGGGATGAGCTGGACCAGACTAGACTTACCGGAACCAGTCCCCCCAAGGATTCCGATTACTTCACCCGAGCGAATGCTGAGGTTGATATCGGACAAGACATGGGTCTTGTCGCCATTTTCATCCGTGTAGGCGAAGTCCACATGGTCAAAGGTAATAGAACCATCTGCTACTTCTGTCAGACCGTTCTCCGGAGAGACAATGGTTGACTCTGTCCCAAGGACTTCATTGATCCGCTCTACAGATGCCATAGAGATCGAGAGCATAACGAAGATCATCATAAACATCATGAGGGACATAAGGATGGTCATGACATAGGCAAACATAGACGTCAGCTCACCAGTCGTAAAGCTTCCACCCACGATGAGTTGTGCCCCGATCCAAGAGATCAAGATAAAGGAAGCATACAAGGAGAGCATCATGGCTGGACTACTCAAGATCACGATGCGAATAGCCTTCATGAACATGTTGTAGATCAAGCGAGAAGCCTTCTTAAACTTAACCGTCTCTTCTTCTTCCTTGACATAGGACTTGACCACACGCATGTTGGTGATGTTTTCCTGGATGCTATTGTTCAAGTTATCATAGGCATCAAAGACCTTGGTAAAGAGTGGATAGACGATCTTAGTGATCACACCCAAGACCAGCCCCAAAAAGAGGGTAATTCCTACAAAGATACTAGCCATTTGCGGATTGATCAAGTAGCTGGCAACAATGGCAAAGATTAGATTGAGCGGTGCCCGCACACAGATCCGGATCACCATCTGATAGGAGTTCTGCACATTGGTCACATCCGTCATCATCCGGGTTACCAGACCACCTGAGGAGAAACTATCGATGTTTTCAAAGGAAAAGGTTTGGATCTTCTTGAAGATCGCCTTCCGTAGGTTCTTAGCAAAGCCAGCTGAAGCAAAAGCCCCGTAGCGAGCCGACTGTATTCCACAGAAAAGAGAGAGAAAGGCGAAGACCAACATGAGGAGACCATAGGTCAGAACAGTGGTCATATCCCCCTTCTGAACCCCCTTGTCCAGAAGCGTCGCCATAATGAATGGAATAGAAATCTCAAACATGACCTCAAACACCATATAGAGTGAGGCTAGAATAGAGGGTTTCTTGTATTCCTTGATTTCAGCAATCAATGACTGAAGCATAGTTACCTCCTAAAAATGCTAGTTAGTAAACTTTTCTTTACTGGCCGTCCATTTCCGAACAAAGAAACAGTCCTTCGTTCTGAGAGGATTGCGCCTACAAAAGAAAGCTATAGAAAGAGAAAGCGCCCTGACAGCGTTACTGTAGGGACGACTTTCATTATTCATACTATTTAGTATAGAGGAATATGGGAGAAAAATCAAACATTTAGTCATCCTCTCCACAGAATATTCCGATTTGACCATCTTGAAGCCCAGTTGGCTAGAGTTCTATTTAAACTGTATTCCTATTCACTCGTACTGAGGGACACCCAGCTCAAGGCCGCAGCCCCAATACCAATCACAAACTGCAAGAGGATTCCCACAGAGATAAAGGACCATTTGTTGCGCCAGATTAAGTAAAAGGCCCCTTTCAGGTCCTGCCAGTAGTTCCGTTTCATGATTTCTATTATTCCCTTAGAATAGCGGAATAGCCTCTCTCTTTCAATCATTTATCACAAGCAAAAAAGGCTGGGAAGCCCAACCTTTTTAATAATTCTATGGCAGATCATTACCCGCAGCCAGGTAGATTTGGTACCATTCCTTACGCGTTAGGGTTACTGTTGCTGCTTTCCCCGCTTCAAGGACATGCTGGGGTTTGGTCGTTCCGATGACGGCCTGCATCTTACCCGGATAGCGGAGGACCCAGGCTAGGGCAATAGCGGTCGGAGTGACCTTGTATTTCTTCGCCAAGTCATTGAGGACATGATTGAGGGCCGCAAACTCTTCCTTGCCGACAAAATTCCCCTTGAAATAGCCATGCTGGAGGACAGACCAGGCTTGAATCACTGTATCCGTTAAACGACAATACTCAAAGACACTGCCATCTCGCACGGCTGCTTTTGGCCCTTCCATATTGACATGAAAACCAGCTTCAAAGCTCGGTGTAAAGGCGGCACTCAACTGCAACTGGTTAACCTTGAGAGGCTGTTTGACAGCCGTTTTGAGCAATTCCATCATCATAGGATTTTGATTGGACACTCCAAAATGACGGACCTTGCCCGCTTGCTCCAAGTGATCAAAAGCTGCTGCTACTTCTTCCGGCTCCATGAGAGCATCCGGTCGGTGAAGGAGGAGACTATCTAAGCGCTCGATCTGCAGGCGCTCGAGGATGCCATCGACGGAGTCCAAAATATAGTCCCTAGAAAAATCAAAATAGGTAAAGCCGTCTTTGCGAATGCCACACTTGGACTGGATCCACATCTGATCTCGAAGATCCGGACGGCGTTTGAGAACCTTACCCAACAGGACCTCACACTGGCCATCACCATAGATGTCCGCCAGATCAAAAGTGTTGATCCCAATTGACAAGGCTGCCTCCACCAAGGCCTCAACCTCATCTTCACTCATCTGACTGATCCGCATCATCCCAAGGACAATCGTGGACAGACGCTCATTTTCAGCAAACTCAATATAGTTCATGTCCGCCTCCTTTTCATTCTACTTTCATTATAAAGTAAAGAGGACTAAACAGCAATGATTTCACAAAGCAAAGAGACTGGGACAAAAAGTCCTAGCCTCTCAATTGTCTTTGGATTGTCGAGCAAGACGCAGTGGTTGAGTGGGCTCTACTACGCTGATTTCATCAGCTTTTACAGCCCTACTCAACTGTGCGGAGGTGGGACGTCGAAATCGAATTCTAACGAATTACCGATTTCTGTCCCACTCTCCTCTTTTAGCGATAGCTTAAAGCTTTTTTAACAGTCTTGACTAAACCTAGATCATCTGTTTGTAAGATGAGGCTAGAATAGATTTTTCCAATGATCATGGTGCCGAGGAGCGTGAAGGCCAAGGAAATTCCGAATGAACCCCATGATTCAAGTCCACTTGCATAGCCATTGATCGTACGGAATGGCATGAAGAAGGTTGAAATGAATGGAATGTATGATCCAATCTTCAACAGAAGGACATCTCCTGCACTACCCAAGGCAGTTACTCCAAAGAAGCTAAAGAACACTAACATCATCAGTGGCGAAATCGCTTTTCCTGTATCTTCTGGACGAGCAACTGTTGAACCTAGGAAAGCTGAAAGAACCACGTACATGAAGATTCCAAGAATGATCAAGAATAAGGTATTCAAGGAAATGGATTGTCCAATATGTTGGGTGATAGGAGAGTCTGGAGATAAGATATCTTTCACAAGAGGAATGGAGTCTCTAAAAATCCAAACGCCTCCCAATCCGACTGCATAGATACCAATATGAGTACAAATGACTCCGAAAAGACCAATCATGCGAGCATAGAAATAGTGAGTTGCGCGAATGCTTGAGAAGACCACTTCCATAATCTTGGTCCCTTTTTCACTGGCTACCTCTTGAGCAGTGATACCTGAATAAAACATCAGAATCATGTAGATAAGAAAACCGATTCCTCCAGCTACCACGGTCTGCACCATTTTCAGCCCTTCTTTCTTCTCATCAATTTTTTCAATCAATGAGACCTGTTGCGAAAGGGCTGCTAACTGCTCTTGGCTTAAATCCGCTTTAGAAACATTGAGCATTTGTTGGACCTGACTCAATTTAGCCATAAGGATTGCTTTGAAACCTGGCTTCATGGCATCCTCACTCTGGTAGCGAGCCTCTAGCTGGCCATCCTTTTCTTCAACTGTGAGGATTCCCTTGATTTCTTCCTCTTTCATGGCCTTCTTAGCTGCTGCTTCATCCTTATAGTCAAAGGACAAGCCATCGGTCCCTTTCAAGACTTCCTTGACAGGAGCTTGATCTGTAATCAAGGCGATGTTGCTTTTCGCAGATGTAGAAGATCCGACGAAATAGTTCACTCCAATCGTCAATCCGAAGAAGAGAAAGGGAGTAAGCACCATCAGTAAAAAGCTCCATGATTTCACTTGGCGTAAATAAGTTTCTTTGATAACAATCAGCATCTGTTTCATACTTCTACTCCTGATTCTAGTTTAAAGATTTCATCAATGGTTGGGGCTTGTTGGTCAAAGGTTGCTAGATAGCGACCCTTGGTCAACTGATCAAAGAGGTCCGGACCTGCTGTTTCATCATCCAATACCAACTTCCACAGGCCTTGCTTGGTCATGGTCACCTTGGTCACGTGAGGCAGCACTTCCAACTCCTCTTTACTGAAGTCATTGGATACGAAGAGACGAGTCTTCCCGAAGCTATTGCGAACTTCTTGTACGGGACCTGAAAGAATCACAGATCCATCACGAATCATAACCAACTCATCACAGAGTTCTTCCACATTGGTCATGACGTGGTCAGAGAAGATAATGGTGGCACCGCGTTCTTTTTCTTCAAAAATGACCTGCTTAAGCACTTCTGTATTGACAGGATCCAGTCCGCTAAACGGCTCATCCAAGATGATCAATTTTGGCTCATGGATCATGGTAATGATCAATTGAACCTTTTGCTGATTCCCTTTTGAGAGGCTCTTGATCTTATCGGTTAATTTTCCTTTTACTTGGAGCTTTTCCATCCAGATTGGAAGTTTCTCCTTGACCTCAGCAGTTGACATTCCTTTGAGATTAGCAAGGTAACGGACTTGCTCATAGATGGTTAACTTAGGCATAAGGCTTCGCTCTTCTGGCAGGTAGCCAATTTCCTTATAGGTTTCTTGACTGATTGCTTGGCCATCCAATTGGATATCACCACTGTAATCAAGGAAGCGGAGGATACTATGAAAGATGGTGGTCTTCCCTGCTCCGTTCTTCCCGATCAAACCTAAGATAGATCCTTTTTTCGCAGTCAAGTCAATTCCGAACAAGACTTGCTTCTTTCCAAAACTCTTTTCTAAATGTCTAATTTCTAACATAGATGACTCCTCTACTCTTTATAATAACGTTTGGTAATCTTGTATTGTGAAATAAGGATATAAATATAGATGATGGAGACAACGAACAAAGCTAAGAGAATATCCGTATGGAAGGCAATCCCAATGATTAAGAGACCAATGAGAAGGCTCGGCAAGATATAATTGCTTAACTTGACCACCACTTCAAAGTTTTCCTCGTAGCTAATCTGTTTTTCAGCTTCATCCATCATACTCATTAAAAATTCACGCACTTCCTTGGCATTGGCATTGCGGGGAATCGGTTTTCCATAAATCAGATGGAAGGTCTTGCGAAAGAAGATATCCGATAGGAAAAATAGGGCAAACAAGACAAGAAAGAGATAGAGCATGGTAAAAGTTCCAAAGATAAAAGCCAAGTGCCCTGTGGAAGGTCTATCCATATACACCAATTGACTATAAAAGATGACGACTAAAAAGTATGGCAAGATCATGATACCTTTAAAAATGGTCGCTAACCCATACAGTTTTTCCTTCTGGATGTCATAGTGATAGGCTTCGTCTTCGTCTTCTATCTGGAGCATTTTTTGATGGACTTTTCTCGCGCTTATTAGTAAGGCTATCGTGACCATAAACAAGATAAGAAACAAAAGTATTGAGCCCAAAAGGAGTACTTCTTTACTAAAGAAGGATTGGATTTCAAGGGGCTTTTCGGATCCGAACATGCCTATCAAAAAACCAATGACTCCTCCAATCAAGCCGGAACCTGTGATGATTCCGACATTTCTCCAAAAACGGTAACGAGCGGATCGTTCTTGTTGTTGCTTTTTCATTGTTATTCCTCTCCCTCTACTAGACTAAAGACATTCTCCACCGGTTCCTTGAAAATTTGGGCGATGGTGATGGCAATAATAACCGAGGGGGTGTATTCCCCCCGCTCCAAGAGACTGATGGACTGGCGCGAGACCCCTGCTAGCTTGGCTAGTTCTGATTGGTTGAGTCCATCACGCGCCCTCAGCTCTTTCAGTCGATTTTTTAAGATCATGGCTTTCGCCCCCTTATAGTTGAATACCTTGAATATCTTCGATGCGGACTAATTTGGTTTCCCTTTGTTGTTTATGATTCACACGAGTCAGTTTAACCCAATCTTCATCGATATCTATAATTTCATACTCGAATCCAACACCACTCACTGTAACAGTGGCCGTTTGTCCTTTCAATTCTTCTAAAATTCTAGACATGTCTTGATTTCCTTTCACTTGTTTTTCTAATCGTCTAATGCGTTTGTTCAACCTTTTAATCTTCTTTTCTGAGCTCGCATAAACCATAATCAGAAAAGGGATAAAAAGAATCCATATGGCTCCCATAAGAAACCTCCCCTTCTTTCAACTAAAATCATTGTAACACTTCTTTTTCTTTTTGACAAGTATATTTGTCAAAAAAATAAAAATATTTGTCAAAAATAGAAAGATGGTTGACATGGATATTTTGAGTACTTAAAGGAATTTCTTTATTTTTATAGGGTTTTAAGCTCTATATCAAGTAAATTCTGTAAGAAAAAAACAGTTGAGAAATTCTCAACTGTTTCTTGTTTTTACGATTTACCGCACTTCTGCGTCTACTTTTTCTTCAAGGGAAGCTTGGATTTTTTCCATGTAGCGTGCGACTTCTTCGTCTGTCAAGCTATCTTCTGGATTTTGGAAGGTCAAGCTATAAGCCATGGACTTCATTCCGACACCCAGTTTTTCGCCTGAGAAGACGTCAAAGAGCTTGATGTCTGTCAAGCGTTTCACGCCCGCAGCTCTTATGGCATCGACCACTTCTTGGTGGGTCACTTCAGCTTTGAGGAGAAGAGCGATATCACGGCTCACCGCTGGAAACTTGGTGATTTCCACAAATGGAGCGGCTGGTTGAAGGGCTGCTTCGATAGCTGAAAGGTTGAGCTCTGCTACATACGTCTCTGGAATATCATAAGCCTTAGCCGTAACAGGGTGCACTTGACCGAGGAAACCAAGAACTTGGTCACCGAGTGAGATCAAGGCTGTACGTCCTGGGTGAAGACTCTTGATCTCTTGCGTTGCAGTATAAGTCACCTCAAGACCCAAGCGAGCAAAGAGAGCTTCCAAAATTCCTTTAGCATAGAAGAAATCAACTGGAACAGCTGCCGTTTGGAAGTCTTTTTCAGCGACTAAACCTGTCAAAGCAAAGGCAAAGCTGTTGATTTCGTTTGGCAATTCTTCTTTTGGATTTCCTGTTTGCTCGAAGACTTTTCCAATCTCGTAAAGGGCCAAGTCTTTGTTCTTACGAGCCACGTTGTAAGCAACGGTATCCAAAATACCTGAAACCATATTTTGACGGAGGACTGAACGATCCACGGTCATTGGCCACATAAGCTCTGTTAAGTTGCTTGGCGCTGTAGTGAACTCCACTGCTTTTTCAGGAGTTGTCAGAGCATAGGTGATGATTTCAGTCAATCCTGCTCCTTCTGCAATGGTGCGAACTTTACGACGCAATTTTTGAGTAACAGTCAATTCACCGGCTGTCCCATCGTCTTTTGGTAAACTAGTTGGCAAGCGGTCATAACCATAAATCCGAGTGATTTCTTCAAAGAGGTCCGCTTCGATAGTGATGTCCCAACGGCGACGTGGTACGCTAACAGTAAAGCTTTCTGCATTTCCAGAAAGGCCAAATCCAAGACGACGGAAGACATCTTCTACGTCTGCATAGGAAAGCTCTGTTCCAAGGACACGGTTAACGTCTGCAAGGGTTGAAGAAACCTCTACATCCGAAGTATCCAACTGGCCTGCTGAAACGATACCTTTACGAATAGTCGCACCAGCCAATTCAGCAATCATGCTTGCTGCCGCATCAAGGGCTTCATTAACGGTTGCCACATTGATCCCTTTTTCAAAGCGAGAAGAAGATTCTGAACGAAGATTGAGGCGACCGCTGGTCTTACGGATTGATTTGCCATTGAAGACAGCAGCTTCAAGGACAACACGGCTAGAGTTTTCAGAGATTTCTGTAGCCTGACCACCCATGACACCTGCAAGGGCTACTGGTTTGTCAGCAACCGTAATCACGAGGTCACTTGCTTCCAAGTCACGTTCTTCCCCATCCAAGGTTACTAATTTTTCACCAGCACGCGCTTCACGCACACGGATGTCGTTTCCTTCAAAGGTATCTAAGTCAAAGGCATGCATAGGCTGACCAAAGTAAAGTAGGATATAGTTGGTCACGTCAACGACATTGTTAATCGGACGGATGCCTTCGTTCATGAGGAGGTTTTGCAACCATTGTGGACTTGGTGCGATAGTCACATTATCCAAGATACGAGCTGCATAGTAAGGTGCCTTGTCTGTGTCAATGCTGACTGAAAGAGCATCTGCTGCAGCTTGGTCTGTTTCTGTTAAAGTAAATTCTTTGAAGGTGACTGCCTTGTCATAGATGGCTGCCACTTCGTGCGCCACTCCACGCATTGAAAGGGCGTCTGCACGGTTTGGAGTGATGGAAAGTTCGATGATTTCATCATCCAAGTCTAGGTAAGAGAATACTTCCTCACCTAGTACTGCATCATCCGGCAAGATTTGGATACCATCTGCGAATTCCTTCGGTACAACAGAGTCAGAAATGCCCAATTCACCAAGTGAGCAGATCATCCCTAGTGACTCTAAGCCACGGATTTTCCCTTTTTTGATCTTATAGTTATCCGCAATGCGGGCACCCGGAAGAGCCACCATAACCTTGATGCCTGCACGCACATTTGGTGCTCCACAGACAATTTGACGAGCTTCTTCTTCACCCACATTGACTTGGCAGACATGCAAATGAGTTTCGGGCACATCTTCACAAGACAAGATTTCTCCGACAACAATTTTTGAGAGACCAGCAGCTGGAGATTCCACACCTTCTACCTCGATCCCTGTGGTTGACATTTTTTCAGCCAACTCTTGTGATGGCACATCAATGTCCACCAATTCTTTTAACCATTTATAACTAACTAACATATGTAAGATACCAAGGGTTCTACTGAAATCTAGATGACTTTCCTAGATTTCCTTTGACCCTCGTTTAGATCCTTTCATTTTGTGTTTTCCAGCCCGAGTCTGGCTTAGGTAGGTCTAATAACCTCCCCTTCTCTAGAATAGAAGTTTCTTGTCCATTCTAGGTCAATTTCTTTCTCAACAACCAGTCAATATCAACCGTATCACCGGTAGGATACTCGTGTTCACTAAATCGTTCAAATCCAAAGCGGTAGTAAAAATCTTGCGCCTTAAAATTGCGTTCCCAGACACCTAGCCAGGCCCACTCAAAGCCACGGCTCTTCGCTTGATGCAGCGCAAAGGTAAACATTTCCTTACCGAAACCAGCTCCATGATATTCCTTTTTGACATAGATCCGTTGAATCTCAAAGGACTTATCCATCTCTACTGGCTCCGTCTGCGCTTGCCCCCAGTTGATCTTGAGAAAACCACAGATTTCTTGTTCTTCATTGAGGACAAAATAGGTTTCGGATTCTGGATCTAACAGATCTTTCTCGATTTGCTCCAAAGAGAGCACCGTAGAGAAGTACTCTTCCAAGTCTTCCTCAACAATATAGGGACCAAAGGTCTCCCGATAGGTTTCCACCTCTAGGTCACGTAAGGTCTGCAATTGATCGATTTTTACTCTAACTAACATGATTATTTAAACTGTTCTGAGAAACGAACATCTCCTTGATAGAAGCCACGGATATCATTGATTCCATAACGAAGCATGGCTACACGCTCCTGACCAAGTCCGAAGGCAAATCCTGAATAGACTGTTGAATCAATACCACTCATCTCGAGCACGCGTGGGTGAACCATACCGGCCCCCATGATTTCGATCCAACCCGTCTTCTTACATACATTACATCCCGCTCCACCACATTTGAAGCAAGATACATCGACCTCAACGGATGGCTCTGTAAATGGGAAGTAAGAAGGACGCAGACGGATTTGACGTTCTGCACCAAACATCTTCTGCACGATCAACTGAAGCGTTCCTTGAAGGTCTGCCATAGAAATGTTCTTCCCAACAACCAAGCCTTCGATCTGATGGAACTGGTGACTGTGGGTCGCATCATCTGTATCCCGACGGAAAACACGCCCTGGAGAGATCATCTTCAAAGGCCCCTTGCTAAAGTCATGCGCATCCATGGCACGCGCTTGAACTGGCGAAGTATGGGTCCGAAGCAAGATTTCTTCTGTGATGTAGAAGGTGTCCTGCATATCACGAGCCGGGTGATCCTTTGGCAAGTTCATGCGTTCAAAGTTGTAGTAGTCTTTTTCGACTTCAAAGCCATCTACGACTTGGTAGCCCATCCCGATAAAGATATCTTCGATTTCTTCACTGGTTTGGGTCAAGACATGACGGTGACCACTTGCAACTGGACGTCCAGGAAGGGTCACGTCGATACTTTCACTAGCCAATTTAGCTTGAACTTTCTTTTCTTCCAAGAGCTTGGCTGTTTCTTCAAAGGCAGCAGTCAAGACATCACGGGCTTCATTAACATGTTTCCCGATGACCGGACGCATCTCAGCAGAGACATCTTTCATCCCTTTGAGGATCTCGGTTAGCGACCCTTTCTTCCCAAGGACAGAGACGCGTAACTCTTGCATCTCTTTTTTATTTTCAGCAGAGATCTGCTTCAAGGCTGCCAGCGTTTCTTCCCGAAGCGCTTTTAGTTGTTCTTCAATCGTTGACATATTTCCTCCATCATGGTCTTCACTCAGACATAGAAAAAACCACGCGCCACATCCATATTCGGAGCGTTGACACGCGGTACCATCCGTTTTTTATCTGAAACTCAGACCTTAATTTCTAAATCCTTACGCAAGTGAATTCACTCAGCTTTCATGCAAAGAGCTTTCAGTCACGGCTCTTCTCCCTGTGGCACTTCCCTTGAGGTACTAGTCTTGCAGATTTCTATTCAATTACTATCTAGTTTATCAGATTTTACAAAAAATGACAAGTGAATCCTGTTTTCCTTCCCTTGCCATTCTTGTTATTCGTTTGTTTTTATTCGATGACTTGTCCAGCTTCTTTCAAGACAGATTCTGGAATGGTAATGCCTAATTCTGCTGCCACTTTTTTGTTAATGACAGACTTACCATCTGTGAAGATTTCAACTGGTGTGTCAGCTGGTTTTTGACCTTTCAAGATTTTCGCAGCCATTTTACCAGTTGCCACGCCAAGATCATGTTGGTCTACGACCACAGATCCTAAACCACCCGCTTCTACCATGGCTGTCGCACTTGGGAAGATTGGTTTTTTAGCTGTTTTGTTTGCTTCGACTACCGTTGAGAAGGCTGATGCAATGGTGTTATCGATTGGAACCCAGATAGCATCCACTTTACCAGTCATGACAGAAACCGTTGAAGCAATTTCATTTGTAGAAGGGACTGAATAAGGAACTACTTTGTAGCCTGCTTTTTCAGCCAATTTTGTAAATTCTTCTACTTGAGTTTTAGAATTATCTTCACTGGTTGAGTAAAGAACACCGATTGTTTTCACGTTTGGAGTCAACTCTTTGATTAACTTCAACTGTTGTTCCGTTGGGTTGTGGTCAGATACTCCAGTAATATTGCCACCAGGTTTTTTCAAATCTTTGACCAAGTTAGCTCCGACTGGGTCTGTGATAGCACCCATGACGATTGGTTTGTCCTTAGTCGCACTAGCCAAACCTTGAGCAGATGGGGTTGCAATTCCGATCAAGACGTCGTTGTTGTTTTGGACCAATTGTTTGCTCATGGTTGCAACCTTGTTTTGGTCTCCTTCCGCATTGAGGAATTCGATCTCAATCTTGTCCTTATCGTAGCCTTCTTCAGCCAAGCCATCTTGAATCCCCTTGTAGATTTCGTCTAGCGATGGGTGGCTGACCAACTGCAAGACACCTACTTTTACCTTCTTAGTTCCATTTGTTTTATTCGCATCATTTTTGTTGGTCAACATTGGGTAAGCAACAGCTACCAAAATAACAGCTAGTAAAGCACCAATCATTCCCAATACACGTTTGTTTTTCATATTTTTTACCTCAATCATTTGTTTTTTAGTTTTCTTGAATCTTTGTTAGAGACTGAGTCGCCATCGTTTCTTCATCTTCTTTTCTCCCTTCTTTCTTGAAACAAAAAACACGCCCACACATAGCGAAAGCTATGTGAGGACGTGTCATCGCGGTGCCACCTCACTTATGGGAAAATGGATAAACTCCTCCCACATCTCTGTCTTGTCTAGCAACAAGTTGCACGATAAGGTGTGCCGACCGAATTTTTATTGTTTCAAATTCATCTCATCATTAGTCCAATTTCATAAATGTCCACTACCCACTTCCACCAACCGTGAGCTCTCTAATAAATTTTCATTTACTACTTTTCTAATTGAATCCATTGTAAATGTTTCTGTAAGCCTTGTCAATACTTTTTTATGTTTTTTTTGAAAACGTTCGGCATTTCCTGAAATTCTTTTCCTAGTGAGGTTGTTTTTGCAAAATGTTTGTCCTTCTTCTTCCTAGGTTTTCAGCCACTTTTTTGATATAATTTACTAGAACTAGTCTAGAATGTTGAGGAAACCCATGTCTTTTGATGGATTTTTTTTACACCATATGGTGGATGAATTACAAAGCGAACTCTTAAATGGTCGCATCCAAAAAATTAACCAACCCTTTGAACAAGAGTTGGTTTTACAAATTCGTAGCAACCGCAAGAATCAAAAACTCTTGCTTTCTTCTCACTCTGTTTTTGGACGGATCCAACGGACCCAGACCAACTTCGAGAATCCTGCCTTCCCCAATACCTTTATCATGGTCATGCGCAAGTATCTCCAAGGAGCAGTCATTGAGCAGATCCAGCAAGTGGAGAATGACCGCATCTTAGAAATCGCTGTCTCTAATAAAAATGAAATTGGAGATGATATCTCTGTGACTTTGATTATTGAAATCATGGGCAAGCACAGCAATATCATTCTTCTGGACAAGGCAACTGGAAAAATTATCGAAGCAATCAAACATGTTGGCTTCTCTCAAAATAGCTACCGGACTATCTTGCCAGGCTCGACCTATCTAGCTCCTCCAAAAACGGAGGCGGTCAACCCTTTTACAATCAAGGACGAAGCATTATTCGCCTTTCTCCACCGGGAAGAGTTGACACCTAAAAACCTTCAAACTCATTTCCAGGGTCTTGGTCGAGATACTGCTCAAGAATTGGCCAGTCGATTAGAAACTGGAGAAAAACTAAAAACCTTCCGAGCATTCTTTGAAGCTCCAACAGATCCTCGTCTAACGAAAAAATCCTTTGCTGCTCTCGCTTTTGCTGATAGCCAGGAGGAAACCTTTGAGACCTTATCGGATCTACTCGACCACTATTACTTGGATAAGGCCGAGCGCGACCGTGTCCAACAACAAGCTGGAGAACTCATCCGCAAGGTGGACAATGAACTAGAAAAAAACCGGAAAAAGTTGGCCAAACAGGAAGCCGAACTGGCAGCGACAGAAAATGCCGAAGACTTCCGGCAAAAAGGGGAGCTTCTCACCACCTTCCTCCATCAAGTCCCAAATGATCAAGATCAGGTCACCTTGGACAACTACTATACCAATCAACCTATAACCATTGCTTTGGATAAGGCTTTGACCCCCAGTCAAAATGCGCAACGCTACTTCAAGCGTTACCAGAAGTTAAAAGAAGCTGTTAAACATTTGACCTCTCTCATCCAGGAAACCAAGGAAACCATCTCCTACCTGGAAACAGTCGAAACAGCTCTAGCCCAAGCAAGCCTTTCTGAAGTCGCCGAGATTCGAGAAGAGCTGATCCAAACAGGCTTTATCAAACGACGCAACCGAGAAAAGATCCACAAACGCAAAAAACCAGAGAAGTATTTAGCTTCTGACGGAAAAACCATTATCTTGGTCGGCCGAAACAATCTTCAAAACGAAGAATTGACCTTTAAGATGGCTAAGAAAGATGAACTCTGGTTCCACGCCAAGGATATTCCAGGTAGTCACGTGGTTATTACTGGTAACCTCAATCCTTCAGATGAGGTCAAGACAGATGCAGCTGAGCTAGCGGCCTATTTCTCTAAGGGACGCCTCTCTAATCTGGTCCAAGTCGACATGATTGAAACCAAGAAACTTAACAAACCGACCGGAGGAAAACCTGGCTTTGTAACCTATACTGGTCAGAAAACACTACGGGTCACTCCTGAAGAAGAAAAAATTAAATCCATGCGTATAAATGAATAATAAAAAAGAGGCTGGGACTTTTGTCCCAGCTTTTCTCATATTGATGATAAAAAGTTTCAGTGTATGTTTGAATGAACCTCAAAGTATACCTCATTTTTTAAGCATACTAAGGTTCTTATATGTAAAATAACTTTGTCTACATTTTAAAAGGTTGAGCGACGTCAACCTTTTATTCTGCTTTATTGATATCCTCTTTGACCTGGTCAACATTAAACTTAGCAAAGAGATATTGGCGATCCTGGACAGGGAAACGTTGATCCAATTGATCAATGGCCCCAACTTCAACAATCCCTTCTTTGATAACAAAATCCATGACATGACCTCCGAAGGTATGGTCATCTGAGATAAAGTGAAGGTGATAGCCTGCTACACTGACCCCATGGAAAATCTCTGGTGTCCAAAAACCAACAATAGTTCCTGTAACATTTTCTCGCGTAAATTCAGGCTGATGGGTCGCCACATCTGCAAATTTGGTGTCTGAAGTTGATTTGGGAATCATACGCACATGCATCTTGACAAAATCACCGTGAATCTTGATGGAACGAAACAAATTTTCGCCATCATAATAAGATTCAATGCGAGCCTCTAATTCCTCATCCGTCATTTCAAAGCGCTGACGAAAAATCACTTCGGCCTGATGGGGAACGATGGCCGCATAAGGGACTGTCGCATCCGGGGCCACTTCCACAATCTCTGGCTCCTCTCCTGATCCCTTAGCTTGGTAGGCCTTGCCATCTAAGACAATCAGTTCGCCATCAATGGAGTCCAGGGTCCCAATTCCAAGATCTCCATGCTCTAGTAATTCTTTAATGGTAAAGGATCCTCCATAGAGACCAGCCATCAAAGCCCCCAAGGTATTGTATTGAAACAATTTCACCGGTTCCATTATCTTCTCCCTCATTCATCTTGTCTTCTTTTCAGCCCTTCCAGTATACCACATTCTCAAAGACAATAACAGAAAAGACTGATTAAAAAAAGAGCGGGCCAGAACAAGGATGCACACTTGTTCTGATTCCCGCCCTTCAAGGGTCAAGTAGTTAATCTTCTAACAGGCTCTCATAGAAAGCTTGCATTTGCCCATCATCTGGGACTAGCTGCAAATAGCCTTCTGCCACTTCCCGGGCTTTTGCGACATAACCCAACTCTCTCAAGAGGTAACTATAGCTTTCTAAGTACTCTGGATTTTCTTTCAAATCTGGGAAGAGCTCTTCATAGATCGGAGCCGCTTTTTCAACCTCTTCGAGTGCTACCAAGGCACGAGCGATATTCCAACGGGTGACGACATTTTCCACTTCCACTTCTTGCCATTCAAGGACGTCTTCATAGCGTTCCTGTTCCAAATAAAGAGTTGTTAGGCGAAGGGCGATATCTTCAAGATCCTCAGCAACTTCTTTGGCTTCTAACAAATACTTCTCTGCTTTTTCTGGCTGGTGCAACTCGTAGGCCAATTGGGAGGCTAGAAGGAGGAGATAAGCGTCAAAAGGATTCTTTTGGATCCCTTGCTCTGTTATTGCTAACGCTGTTTCTCGGTCATTTTCAGCTTGTAGAGCCAAGGCATAGCCGTATTCATACCCTTCAAAGTCTGGCGACAGTGTATCGATCTGCTTAAAGTAAATCAGAGCACGTTGATACTCTTCTCGGTCAGAGAGAAGGGTTGCCAATTCATAGGCAATCTGGTCATCAAACTCAATTTCCAAGGCCTTTTCTAGAAACTCAATAGCAGACTCAAACCGACCCAGATTCGCATAAGCATATCCAATCCGCTGGTAGGTGGAAATGCCCGTTTCTTCTAAAATGAGACGGTTGTCTAACTGAGCATACTCTTGAATGGCTTCTTGGTAATTTTCAAGTTCTAAATCAATCTCTGCCAAGCCTAGTTGAATAATAGGGTCATCTGAAAGAGTCGCTGCTTCCATCAGTTTTTCTCGAGCCACATCTGCCAAGCCCTCACTTTGGTAGAGGTCTGCCTTGACTAAGAGACTGGCTAGATACCATTCCGAACTTTCCGGGATTTCTTCCAAATAAGCAAAGGCTTCTTCCATTTGGCCATCTTCCGCTACGATAGTGGCTAGACTCAGATAGACCTCTGGAAAATCATCTCTCAGATGCAAGTAGGTTTGCTTGGCTTCTGGGTAAAAACCAATACTTTCAAAATATTGTCCCAATTCTAACAAGGTAGCTGGATCATCTTCTAGCAAAGCCTTATCCAAATAAGCTGGCAGACGATCTAGCTCTTGTTTCTCAATTGCTTCTAAAATTTTTTGACTATTCTTCACTTTGAATTTCCTCAACTTCGTCCTTTTCGTACAAACCACTGACCTCTTTGTACCATTCAAATAGAGCACTGATGACTACTTTAGCCGAAGCATAAACCGGGATTCCTAAGAAGACTCCCCAGATTCCAAACATAGAGCCAGAAGTAATCAATACAAACAGAATCGTGATTGGGTGGATATTGAGCTGACTCCCCAAGACAAATGGGGAAACGAAACGTCCCTCGATGGTTTGCTCAACAATAAAGACAATGACGACTTTGACAAACATCTCTGGTCCTGCCACCAACCCCAAGACTAAGGCTGGGAGCATGGCCAAGAAGCTACCCAAGTATGGTATCAAGTTCAAAAAACAAGCGGTTACACCGAGTGTCACAGCGTAACGAAGCCCAATGATCTTAAACAAAAGAATAAACATTAAAGCTACGATGATAGCAACAGTAATCTGACCTCTGACATAATTGGCCAATTGTGTATTGACATCAGACAGGACTTTGTCTGCAGATTTACGAATCTTGGTTGGCAAGAAACGGATGATTTGCCCTTTTAAGTTCTTTCCATCTCTCAAAAGATAGAAGACGATAAAAGGCATAATAATCAAAGCGATAATGACCTGAGAGGCGACAGTAATCAGATTGCTGACCCAGTTGACTGCTCGGGCGGAAAAAGAACTCGCCCAACTGGTAATATTCTGCGACAATTGGCTGGTCCATTCATCCAGCTGAGGCTTGATTTCTGGAGACACTTTGTTGTCTAAGACATCATCGATGGTCCTATTGGCCTTTTCCAAGTAATCTGGCAGGTTCTTCATAAAACTAAGAACCTGACGTTGAATGGCTGGAATAGCGACAGCCAAGCCCCATAAAATGAGAAGCGCGATCAAAATAAAGACGATGGAAATTGCAATAATCCGTTTGACCCGGTGCCTTTCCAAAAAGTCGACGATTGGATTTAACAAATAATAGAGGAGCCCTGAAATAATGACTGGCAGCATGACTGCTGCTCCGAACTCTAACAGGGGTGTAAAAATAAAACTAATCTTGCTGAGAACTAAAATATTCAATCCCATCAGTAAGGTTACTAGAAAAACAGTAATGGCTTTATTATCTACAAACCATTTAAAAAACCAGGATAAACTAAAATCTTTTTCTTTATGTTCCACGGGAATCTCCTTCGTTTTCAATCTGTCTTTATTTTAGCATTTTTAGTCCATAATTTCACGATATAGCTGAAATGTGAGCTTTTTTTTAATGCTTAGCTTGTCAATCCTTCACCTAATCGTTTTCCATCCCCTTCTTTTCTGATATAATGGAGCTATCAACAAAGTCGAGGTGCATGTGATGCAAGATATTTATTTCGGAACCTATACCAAACGAGACTCTAAAGGAATTTATAAGGCTTCCTTCGATGAAAGAACTGGTCAACTTAGCGACTTAGAACTAGTTGCTCAAGAGCCAAACCCAACCTATCTCGCTTTTTCAAAAGCTGGTTTCTTATACAGTGTGGGTGCGGAGCAAGGTCTTGGCGGCATTGCAAGCTTTAGTCCTGATCACCAGTTAATCAATCATGTGGTCGAGGAAGGGGCGCCCCTCTGTTATGTCTCTGTTGATGAGGCGCGTGGCTTGGTCTATGGAGCTAACTACCACAAGGGACAAGTCCTCTCATATCGCATCCATGAAGATGGTCATTTAACCTTTGTCGACCAAGCGACTCATCAGGGTTCTGGACCTCACGAAAACCAAGCGAGTCCCCATGTACATTATGCAGATCTCACTCCCGATAAGCTACTCATCACTTGTGATTTGGGTACCGATCAAGTAGTGGTCTATCAAGTCGATGATCTTGGTAAACTAACGAAGACTCAAACCTATCAAACAGCTCCAGGTGCTGGTCCACGTCATATCATTTTCCACTCTCATTACAAGACCGCCTACCTCATTAACGAATTAAACGCTACCATCGATGTCCTTTTCTATGACGGACTTGGCTACTTTGAACATTTCCAAACCATCTCAACCCTACCTAAAGATTATGAAGGTCAAAAATGGGCCGCTGCTATTCGCCTCTCAGAGGATGGGAAATTCCTCTATGCCTCAAATCGTGCCCATAACTCCATTGCAGTTTATGAAATCTTGGCAGATGGTAGCTTAGTGCTTCTAGAAATCGTTCCAACCAATGGACTCAATCCACGTGATTTCATTCTTAGTCCGGACCAAGAATATCTCATTGCAGTTCATCAAGATTCAGACAATGCCACTGTTTTTAAACGCGATAAAGCAAGTGGTCGATTGACTGAATTAAGCCATGATTTCCACGTCCCAGAGGCGGTTTGTGTCCTCTTCAACTAACAATCAAAACGCTTGCTAGTTTGGTTGAAAAATGATTAAATAGTGATAATAATAAATAGGTTATAGGAGAAAACTCATGAACCCAATGGATTTATTTAACCAAGTCAAAGAAATGATCGAAAAGAAAGATTTCGATGCTGCTAAAAAATTTATCGATGACAACAAGGATAACCTTGGTGACTACTTAGAATAAGCAAAAGCTCTTGTTGCTGGAAACGATCTAGTAAGTGGTGCTGTAGACAAAATCAAAGGTTTATTCTAATCACTAAAATTCTCAACCACATGGTTGAGAATTTTTGTTTAGCTCGATAGCAAAAAAAGATCCTTGAGAAAACTCAAGGATCTTTTTAGTCTAGTAAACTAGCTTATTTTTTCAAGTTGTAGAATGATTTCAATCCACGGTATTCAGCTACTTCACCAAGTTGATCTTCGATACGAAGCAATTGGTTGTATTTAGCGATACGGTCAGTACGTGAAAGTGAACCAGTCTTGATTTGTCCTGCGTTTGTTGCAACTGCGATGTCAGCGATTGTTGAATCTTCAGTTTCACCTGAACGGTGTGATACAACGGCAGTGTAACCAGCTTCTTTAGCCATTTCGATAGCTTCGAAAGTTTCAGTAAGAGTACCGATTTGGTTAACTTTGATAAGGATTGAGTTAGCAGCACCTTCTTGGATACCACGTGCAAGGTAGTCAGTGTTTGTTACGAAGAAGTCGTCACCAACCAATTGGACTTTCTTACCAAGACGTTCAGTAAGAGCTTTCCAACCTTCCCAGTCATTTTCATCCATACCATCTTCGATAGTGATGATTGGGTATTTGTTAACCAATTCTTCAAGGTAGTCGATTTGTTCTGCAGATGTACGAACAGCAGCGCCTTCACCTTCGAATTTAGTGTAGTCGTAGACTTTACGTTCTTTATCGTAGAATTCTGATGATGCACAGTCAAATCCGATGAATACGTCTTTACCTGGTACATATCCAGCAGCTTCGATCGCAGCAAGGATAGTTTCAACACCATCTTCAGTTCCTTCGAAACGAGGAGCGAATCCACCTTCGTCACCTACGGCAGTTTCCAAACCACGTGATTTAAGGATTTTCTTAAGAGCGTGGAAGATTTCAGCACCGTAACGAAGAGCTTCTTTAAATGTAGGTGCACCAACTGGCAAGATCATAAACTCTTGGAAAGCAATTGGAGCATCTGAGTGAGAACCACCGTTGATGATGTTCATCATTGGAGTTGGAAGAACTTTAGTGTTGAATCCACCAAGGTAGCTGTAAAGTGGGATTTCAAGGTAGTCAGCAGCAGCACGAGCTACAGCGATAGACACACCAAGGATTGCGTTCGCACCCAATTTACCTTTGTTAGGAGTACCGTCAAGAGCGATCATTGCACGGTCAATAGCTTGTTGATCACGAACATCGTAACCGATGATTGCTTCAGCAATGATGTTGTTTACATTGTCAACAGCTTTTTGAGTTCCAAGACCACCGTAACGAGATTTGTCACCGTCGCGAAGTTCAACCGCTTCGTGTTCACCAGTAGAAGCTCCAGATGGAACCATACCACGTCCGAAAGCACCTGATTCAGTATAAACTTCTACTTCAAGTGTTGGGTTACCGCGTGAGTCTAGGACTTCGCGAGCGTAAACATCAGTAATAATTGACATTTCTTACTCTCCTTTGAGTTTAAATTTTTTACACCTCTATGATACCTTAAAAATACGCGTTTTTCAAGAAAAAACGTTATCTTTGTGCAGATTTTCCTTAACTTTAGCAAGAAATCGCTTTCTTTATCTTGAAATCCAGCTCCATTCGTTTGTCATTTTGTAGTTAAAGTATGATATACTATTCTTATGACTGATCTATCTAAAGAAATTATGGAAAAGGCCCACGGTGGCTTAAAATTAAATCCTGATGAACAACGTCGCTTTCTAGGTACTTTTGAAGAGCGCGTCCTAGGGTATGCTGATTTAAGAACAAGCAACAGTCCTCAGCTTCAAAAGGGCTTTTTGAAGGTGCTTAAAAGCTTCAGTGAGCAAGCTGACCCTCTCTTTGTAAAAATCTCCCCAAATGTTGATTCTAGCGTCCAATTGAGCTATCTAAAACAAGCAAAAGAGTTCGGTTGCCAGGCGACCATTGTTTCGGAAGATCACGACTCCTCTCCTTTTGGGCTCGTGATACATACAGATGCACCAGTGACCACTACTGACAAGGACCTTCGCTCTGCTTTTGCAGATCTCTGGGAGGAAGAAAAGAAACCGAGCAAACCTTCTCTTTGGAAGAAATGGTTTGGTTGATCATGACTGTCACATAGTCATTTTTATCAATCGTAAAATATTACATAGAGGCTGGGACAAAAGTCCTAGCCTCTTAATTGTCTTTGGATTGTCGAGCAAGACGCAGTGGTTGAGTGGGCTCTACTGCGCTGATTTCATCAGCTTTTACAGCCCCACTCAACTGTGCGGAGGTGGGACGACGAAATCGAATTCTAACGAATGACCGATTTCTGTCCCACTCTCTATGCTTAATAGATTTCCGATATTTCTAGCTGTAAAGAGAAGATTTTCCCTTGCGTTCTTCAGAAGTTGGTCTAAACTATCAGGGTGTTTCGTTATGGAAAAAGCTCCGACTATATTTTCAAATGGGAGACTTGGTAAATCATCTGCAAGACTTCCACAAATAGCTATGACAGGGATTCCCTTTGGGGTTCGTCTCGCAACTCCTATCGGAGCTTTTCCTGATAGACTTTGATGGTCCAGTCGCCCCTCACCGACAATGACCAAGTCTGCATTTGCTACCTTTGAGTCAAAGTCGATTAGCTCTAAACAAGTTTCAATTCCTGAAACAATCCTTGCATGCGCGAAGGCACAGAGACCTGCCGCAAGGCCACCACCAGCTCCCATCCCTGCTTGGGTCAACACACTAGGACAGTTCTTTTCATAAAAGCTGTAAATAGCTTGATCCACTTTATCAAACATAGTGGGGCTAAGCCCCTTTTGTTTTCCAAAAATATAGGTTGCTCCATCTAGTCCACATAGAGGGTTCGACACGTCTGCTAAGATATGTATCTGGACATCCTCTGGAATCTTTATCGCTTTCTCTTTACGGATGGAATCACACTTTAAAAGACTTTGTCCACAGGCCTTCAATTGCTTTCCTTCTCTATCATACAATTGATAGCCTAGACCTACTGCAAGACCAAGCCCACCATCATTGGTGGCTGTTCCTCCAACCCCGATATAAATATCCTTTTTTCCTTTATTGATCAAATAACAGATCAGTTCTCCAATTCCTCGGGTCTCTATGTCAAGTGGATGACGTTGATCAACTGGAATTTTTCCTAAGCCGATCAAGTCGGCTACTTCAAAGAGAGCCAGAGTTTCCTTCTCCACATACCGCATTTCTACCGGCTTTCCAAATGGACCTGTAACAAGGGCAAAGGTTTCCTTCAAGTCTAACGAGTATCGGATGGCATCCACTGTCCCTTCCCCTCCATCTCCAATAGGACAAGTAATCGGTTCTACATCGATAATAGACTGTCGCAAGCCTTCCGCAATCATTTCCGCTACTTCTTTCGCGGGTAGGCACTCTTTGAATGAATCTGGAGCAATTAAAATTTTCATGGAGTCACCTCCTTTATCTCTTTCTATGTTGGTATTTTCCATCACACCTTATCTCCATAAAAAAACATCCAGGAATATTCTCCTGGATGTTTTGGATTAGAATCGGATGGATTCTCTTGTTTTTTCATATGAGCTAACAAATCTCTCTGTTACTCCTGGTTCTACTGTTTCCAATGCTTCTGAAATGACTTTGAAGGAAGCAGGATAGTCATACTCTTTTTCAAAAATGTACAAAGCTTCATCAAAAGCTGCTTGGACATGATCATCGAAGGAACGATAACGATTTGAGTATTGAAGCAACTGCTCTGTTAGAGTAGCGTATTGTACCAGTTTATAAGTTTCTTCCTCTAACTCTGTCATATCGTTGGTCAAAATATCCAGGAGACGATTGACGTTTTCAATATTGACACGACGACCTTCTAACTCAGCCAAGAGAGCTTCTGTGTTATCACTTGCAGTGAAGAAGATAGTAAGGAAGGATTGAGGAATTCCAGGTAAGTTACGCTTATCCATGTAGCGCTTAATAGCATGCAAACGGTTGGCGTAGATATTTACCTTTTGACGAGCATTCGTATCGTCTTTCTCAATCTTAGACAAGGTTTCGCTCAGTGCAATTTGATCATCTTCAATTTCCTTCAGACGTTCTTCAATCGCTTCTAACTCTTCTTGAAGAATAGAGTAAGCTTTTTGAGTTTCAGATGTATCCTTCAAGGCATCCTCTACAACAAGCTCTTGAGCTGTTAATTCAGCTTCTAACTCCTTCAAGTGATTTTCCTTGAGTACTTTGCTTTCAAATATTTTGCTGAGACGTTCAACTTCTTCTGCTAAACTCTTATTATTTTCCTTAGCATGGGCAAGGTAACCTGGTAATGCTTTGACCAATTTTTCAACCACTTTGTGTGATTCGATTTCACGAGTGAAAATATCATACAAGGCGTTGATTTCTTCTTGAATCTGCTCATTCTCATAGAGTGCATTATCTAATTCAAGAGCAGCAACATTGGCAAGATTGGCTTTCAATGCCGCATGCAGTTGTTGGAAACGTGCTTCCAAGTCGGTCTCTGTAAAATGATAACCAGATTCCAATAGTTTGCGATAACCAGATTCCAAATCTTCCAATTGGTCAGGAAGAGTTGTTTGTAGATCCTTCACAATTGCAGGAACTTTTTCAACAATGTGAGTCAAGGCTACAATATGGTTTTCTGCTGTGTCAAGAATTTCAGCAGCTTCAACAGGGTCACCTGATGAATTCAAGGTTACAAATTTTGAAAACTCAACTTGAATATTTTCAGATTGCTTCTCAATTTCGGGAAGCGCTGGGCCATACGCATCTGGATCAGAAGCCACTTGTTTTTGCAAGTTTTCAAACATATCCAAGGCATGAACAACTCGACCGCTATTCATTTCTTCTTTTTCTTTTAATTCAGATAAAGCTTGACGGATGGCCTTGATATCTTCATCAATTAATTGAATCTGACTCTCAATATTTCCAATTGCTTGCTTGGCTTTTAAAAAGCGGAAAGAATTGTTGTAGCCTTCTGCTTCAAAGAGGTTGTTCTCAATATCGGCAAAAGAATTGAGGGATAGGTCCACCCATTTTTGATTCCATTCACGAAATGCAACTTGACTTTGACCAATCAAATGCATATTCTTCACAGCCTCTACTTCATCATTTACTGGAAGGTTATACAACTCTTCTTTTCGTTCTTCCAGTGCAGCTAGTAAGGCTTCGTTACGCTTTCTCAATAAGACTGCCACTACATATCCTAAAACCAAAAGGACCCCAATGACAATAATGAGAATAATTAGTCCACGAGACATATAAAAACTCCTTCATTAAATTACTTGAAAGTAATCGTAGTTATTATATCATAAATATTCGAATAATTGGCAAATATCGCAGAATTTTATACATCAAGTGTACTATATTCGGCATTTTCTTCGATAAATTCACGGCGAGGTTCTACTCGATCTCCCATGAGCATATCAAAGATCTTATCTGCTTCTGCTGCATCATCCACTGTTACACGAGCCATGAGGCGGTGTTCTGGGTTCATCGTTGTTTCCCAGAGCTGATGATCATCCATCTCACCCAAACCTTTGTATCGTTGAATCGTTGGTTTGGAGCGACCTTCAGAATAGCGTTCTAGAGCCGCAGCCAATTCTGCTTCTTGGTTGACTCCTGGTTGAATGTATTCTTTGATCTCACTGCCGACTTTTACACCATAAATTGGTGGTTGGGCGATATAAACATAGCCAGCCTCCAAAACGGGTTTCATATAGCGATAGATCAAGGTTAGGAGGAGGGTTCGAATATGGGCTCCATCGACATCGGCATCCGTCATGATGACTAATTTTTGATAACGGGCTTTTGATACATCAAATTCTGCACCAAAACCGGTTCCCATAGCTGTGAAAAGACTACGAATTTCTTCGTTGGCTAAAATCTTGTCCATGCTGGCCTTTTCCACGTTGAGGATTTTCCCACGAATAGGGAGAATTGCCTGAAACTCCCGGTTCCGACCTGATTTAGCAGATCCTCCGGCAGAATCTCCTTCGACGATGAAGAGTTCTGTCTCAGCTGGATTGTTAGATGAACAGTCTGCTAATTTACCAGGGAGGTTTGAGATTTCTAAACCAGATTTCTTGCGGGTGACTTCACGGGCTCGCTTAGCAGCAACACGCGCTTTTGCAGCCAGAATTCCCTTTTCAACAATTTTCTTGGCAATCTGCGGATTTTCCAACAAGAAATCAGAGAAGGCATCGCTGAACAAACGGTTGGTAATCTTCACCACTTCAGAGTTTCCAAGTTTGGTCTTGGTTTGCCCTTCAAACTGTGGATTTGGGTGTTTGACAGAAATGACGGCTGTCAATCCTTCCCGAACATCTTCCCCTGTGAGATTTTCTTCATTGTCCTTTAGAAGTTTATTCTTACGAGCATAGTCGTTGATAACACGGGTTAAGGCTGTACGGAAACCTTGCTCATGAGTTCCCCCTTCATGGGTATGGATGTTATTGGCAAAGCTCATGACGGTTTCGTGATAACCAGTCGTATACTGCATAGCCACTTCAACCGTGATATCATCCATTTCGCCATCAGTATAAATCGGAGTTTCGAAGATGACATCCTTGTTTTCGTTGATGTATTCTACATAACTAGCAATCCCACCTTCATAGTGGTAATCTTTCGTTTGCTCCTGGCCTTCACGCTTGTCTGTAATCGAGATCCGTAAACCACGGTTCAAGAAAGCCAACTCTTGAATCCGTTTGTTCAATTTCTCAAAATCAAATTCAGTTGTTTCTGTGAAAATTTCTGGGTCTGGAGTAAAGTGGACTGTAGTACCAGTTCGATCTGTTTCACCGATCACTTCAAGATCTGCAACGACTTGACCGCGTTTGTATTCTTGGTAATGAATTTGGCCATTCTTATGGACGTGTACATCTAGCTGAGTCGACAAGGCATTTACGACGGATGATCCAACACCATGGAGTCCACCAGAAACCTTGTAACCACCACCGCCAAATTTTCCTCCTGCATGGAGAACGGTAAAGACAGTTTCTACTGCCGGACGGCCTGTTTTTTCTTGAATATCAACCGGAATTCCCCGTCCATCATCGATGACTGTAATCGAATTATCAGCTTCGATAAAGACTTCGATATGGCTAGCAAAGCCAGCAAGGGCCTCATCGATAGAGTTATCGACGATTTCCCAGACCAAATGGTGAAGACCTTCTTTAGAAGTGGATCCGATATACATCCCCGGACGCATCCGAACTGCTTCTAAACCTTCTAAAACCTGGATCTGACTGGCATCATATTCTTGGCCAGTCGTTTCTTGTTTCAATTCTTCTGTCATTCTTTCCCTTTTCTAATTAAAAATATAGGCACTTAATTGATCCATTGAGTCAAACAAATAGGTCGCCATGCCAGCTCTCTGGCCAGCTTCAATATCGATCGGGCGATCTCCAATCACCAAGCCTGACTCAATCGCATACTTGTCTTTTAAATACAACATGGAAGTAGGATCTGGTTTACGTGGAAAACCGTCATCAGCTGTCACTACTTCTGTAAAGTAATGACGAATCCCTGTTTTTTCTAGGATGGTCTCTACATGATGGTCACGGTGAGAAACCAAAAAATGACGGGCTCCGTCTGCTGTCAGACGATCCAATAACTCCTCAGTCCCCTCGAATAAGCAGGGGATTTCAAGAGCTTTCTTCTCTCGCTTTTTATACTCTCCCAAAAAGTCTGGAAAGTCTGAGGCAAATTGCTGAACAGCATAATCCGTTGAAACCTTTAAAGCTGCATAAACAGAATCATGATCAGCCTCCCTTTGGAAATACTGTAAGGTCGCTACAAAAGCTTTTGTAGAGGTCTCATAATTGTCCAATAAAGTCCCACCAAGATCCCATATAAAATCATGATAATCCATAGCTTCAATTATACCATAATTTTCGAAAAATTGCTTGTAAAGTCAATGTTTTCACGGTTTTTTTACAGTCTTCTCCCTCCTATTTTACTTTCATTCAAAAAGCATTTATATTTTAAGAAATCCAGACGATAAAAAATGAAGGCAGGAAATTTCTACCTTCATTTTTCTTCTCACCATCTAAGGTGCCGACGTTCCAAAAACATCTTGATAGAGCATGCCTTCTCTTAATTTTGCTGCATCTCCACCAAAATGGTTGACCAGTGCATAAGAAAAAGCAAGTGCCGTTGCAGGGCCCCGACTGGTCAAGATGTGACCATCCTGAACCACCGCTTCTTTCACATAGTGTCCTGTTCCAATTTCTTTTTCAAAGCCATCATAGCAGGTGTAGTGTTTTTTATCTAGCAGGCCTGCCCGATCCAACACAATCGGAGCTGCACAAATAGCCGCAAGACTTTTTCCTTGTTCATGGGCTTCTTTTAAAGACTGAATCAAGCCTTCATGGTCGCGTAGATTCGCCGCACCAGGCATCCCTCCTGGAAGGACAATGCCATCAAAATGATCCAATGAACCGGACCAGACCTCATCTACCTTCACTGTGATGCCATGAGAACCTGTCACTTCTTGATCAAATCCAACCATCTGACACTCGATTTCTGCTCTTCTCAAGACATCGACAACGGTCAAGGCTTCTATTTCCTCAAACCCACTTGCTAACATAACTGCTACTTTTGCCATATCAAATGATTCCTTTCTCGTGTAGTCGACTGAGTTGTTTTTGCCTCAATAGTCGACTTTCTTTTTTTCGTTCTTCACTTACCCGATTTTGATGGCTCATCGATAACAACAAGCCAATCCCAATGAGGTTACTAACAATAGCTGATCCCCCTTGTGAGATAAAAGGCAAGGGAATTCCAGTTAGAGGCAATATTCCTGTTACAGCCCCAATATTTTCAAATATGTGGAAGACTAACATCATAATAAACCCAGTCGAGATATAAGTATAAAACTGGTTATTGGATTTCAGAGTAATCCGCAACATTTTATAGACTAAAAACATGTATAAGAGGAGAAGAACCAAACCTCCTACAAATCCAAAATCTTCCGCAATGACCGTAAAAATCATATCACTCTCTCGGACAGGGATCAACAGGTTGGACACATTAAAGCCTTGCCCCAAAAGACCTCCGCTCGCAATCGCTAGCTGGCCTTGAGCCTGTTGAAAAGTCATAGTTTGAGCATAGTCAAAAGGATTCAACCAGGCTAAAATACGATTCATCTGATAGGTAGGCATCCCCAGAGTTTGATGGAGAAAGGCTCGCCCACCGTTTGATAGAAAGACGACCAAAAAGAGAGCAATCCCACCTACGAGGGTTAAAAAGACTGGTAAAATGATTTTCCAGGAGACCCCTGAAATGAGGATGACTCCTGAGAAAATCGCCATAAATACCAAGGAAGTTCCAAAATCATGTTGAAAGGCCAAGAGTCCAAGAACTGGTATGGTGTAGGCCGCAATTTGTACAATTAGAAAAAAGTCTTTTTTAAGCGTCCGATCTTCGTCCCTATTGTTTCGTAAAAAATGAACAATCGAACGAGAGACCATCAAGATATAAGAAATTTTCATAAATTCTGATGGTTGAAAGAGGCTAATCCCCTTGTAGGCTACCCAGTTTTTAGAACCAGTCGAAGCAACCAAGTTTGGGTTGTAAAAATAAAGGGGCAAAACCATTAAGACCAAACCAAAGACATACAAATAAGGCGTCACTTTCCATAAAAATTCTGTATTAAAAAGCATGACGACAAAACTAATCATACAGCCCAAAATAATCCAGGCAACCTGTTGCCCTAAAATAGGCCAAACCAGGTCAGGATAATCATTTGAAACTGCAATGTAGACTGCCACCACTCCAAATGCCAATAATAACAAAACAGTGGTGATCAAGGAGAAATCTCCTCTAAGTTTGAAAGACTGACGTCTCTTCATTTCATCTCCCTTTCATTTAGATTCCTAAAAAGTATTGAAGTAGCAGACTAGAAATGGATACAGCTACCCAGGCAACAAGGCCAATAAGAAGAGGAGCTACCCCCTGCTTGCGAAAGGCTTGAATAGACACTTGACTTCCAATGCCAACCAAGGCCATGGCCATCAAAAATTGCGATAACCATTTACAGAACGGAATCCAAGAACTTGGAAACCAGCCAAAGGAGGTTACTAAAGAGGCCAAAAGGAAGTAGAAAATAAACCAAGGAACGATTTTACTTAGTTTCACTTGCTTCCCTTCTCGATCCTGTTTTGTCCGTCCTAGAAGCTTTAGCCCCAGCATCCCAAAACAGATTGGAATAATCATTAAGGCCCGTGTCAGCTTGACAACAGTCGCAATTTCACCAGCTTCTTTACTATAGGAAAATGCCGCTGCTACAACAGATGAAGTATCATTAATGGCCGTTCCTGCCCAAAAACCAAATTGCTGATTTGTCATCGCAAGAAGGTGACCAAAGAAAGGAAAAAGGAAGACCGCTAAGATGTTGAAGAAAAAGATGGTCGACATGGACAGAGCGATGTCGTTTTCATCAGCTTCTAGAACAGGGGAAGCCGCCGCGATTGCAGAGCCTCCACAAATTGCTGTCCCCATTCCAACCAAGGCTGTTAAGATCTTTGGAGCTTTTAAGAGGTAGCCCACTGCAAAAGCAGAGAGAAAGGCAATACTGATGGTCGGTAAACTAACGATCAAAGAAGACAGTCCCAATTTGGTCACCTTTTGAAAGGACAAGGTAAAGCCCATTAAGATAATCGAATATTGCAAGAGTTTTTTCCCTGAATAGGATAGACCTGATCTACTCGTTTGAGGCAAAAGTTGGCTGGCATTCAACAGGATACCACACAAGATAGCAAAGAGACTAGAGCCAAGGATAGGCACTGCTTTTCCTAATACCATAGATAGTCCTGCTGCAAAAGCTGCAATCATAAGGCCTGGAAGATACTGGCTCCAATTAGATATTTTATTCATTTTAACTCCTAAATTGTTCAACAACTTCTTTTACTTCTCCTGTCTTAGCGATGACAAGAGGAGCTATTTTCTCCAAACTGGCTTGAATCTGCGAGCCATATTGACGGTTTAATAAGCGTTGATCTAATAAAATAACCAGAGATTCTTGCTCGCTTGAACGACTCGAGCGTCCAAGAGCCTGCTTTAGGCGTAAAATCGCTAGAGGCAAACTGTAATCATAGAAAGGATTCTTCCCCTCTAGACGCAAGGTTTCATGTAGCTTTTGTACGAAAAAATCACTTGGATTATCAAAAGGAATACGAGGAATGACTTGAATGATTTTTGCTTGCTGGGCAAAATCGACACCCTCCCAAAAGCTACCGGATCCTAAAAGGACGGAAGCTTCCCCTCTATCAAATCGCCGTTTAATATTTGCCGCTTCACCATTTTTATACTGAGCCAGATGACTCACTGTCATCTGATGTGAAGTTGCTAAAAGCAAGTCTTTGGAAGTAAACAAGGCAAAGAGAGGCAAGCCAGTAGCTGCTAGCTCATCCAAATATCGGGCTAAAGAGATTGCTAATTCCTCTTGAGTTAGGTTGGTCAAATCAGGAAATTCTCGATCAATGAAGATGGTTTGACCTTGATGGTAGGACAGTTCTTTCCCAATGAATTGGTAGTTCTCAATTCCTAAAATCGAAGCTAGGTTGACCTTTTTACTAATCGATAAGGTGGCTGATACCAAGAGAAGTCTGGTGGTCGTCGGAATAAAGTCCTGAAGCGAAACTAAGCCCTCTCTTCCCGATTGCAGTCGAATAATCGGATGCTGGTCCTCTTGTGTCCGGTCAATCCAAAAAATTTGAAAACGAGGGTCAAAGACCGTTTTTAATTCCGCTAAAACTGGACTATCTAGTTCAGATAAATCCTGGCGAATCTTTTGAACCTGTTCTGCTCCCAGTTCTATCTTTTTGTTGCCTGATTCAAGATGTTTGAGGATGGCATTCAATTCAAATTGGAGACTTTCAAGGATTCGCCGTTTCAACAAGGATTTTTCTGTTTCTATCTCACGCTGCAGATCTAGCATGAAATCAGATAGTGATAAGGAAGCCCTTGAAAACTGCTCCAATGAAAAATAAAGTTTTTGTGCTTCATCCACCACTAGGGTTCGATTTTCTACCAATGAAGGATCGTCCTCTAAACGAGTCAATAGATAGGCATGATTGGTAAGCACGACTCGGCTCATTTTGGCTTTTTCTTGACCGAGACGCCAAAAATCTTCTGTGTAAAATAAAGATTTTTTTGATAGGTTCCCATCATGACGGATCCGTTGAACAAAATTCCCGTAGCGATGAAGCTGCCCCACTTCGTTTAGATCACCTGTCCTTGTTTGAGCCAACCAGACCAATAATTGCATTTTGAACCGATTCCAGAGGCGATTTTCCTCAGGTTCATGCAAAATTTGATAGAAGGCATCTAGTTTTAAATAATTTTGAGGACTCTTTAAACTATGAAAAGAGGTCTGAAAAACGTCCTCAATCATCTTTGCTTCCTGCTGCATGATTTGGTCTTGTAAGACCTTGGTCGGAACACTAACAACAATCTGGTCCTTTGTATGCGCTAGTAAAGGAAGGAGGTAGCCATAGGTTTTTCCAATCCCAGTAGGACCCTCAACAAAGGTGGCTACATCTCTAGAGGACTGAAGACTTTCTTCGATTGCCTGAGCAAATTCTTTCTGCAAGGGGCGGGGTTCCATCCCCATTAACTGGATATTAATATCAAACTGATCAGAAAAATTCTTAGCATCTCTGCTGATAAGAGGTTTACGAAGAAAAATACCATGATGGGATGTTAAGTCCTCACCATGAAAAACTACCGTATCCTCGAAAGCATCCTCTATCAAGAGTCTCGACTCGTAAATTAGATTATCAGAAAATGGCAGCAAGGTTTCCACCAATTCTCTTGGGAGGGAAGCAATCGTTTCACGAATTTTAAGGAAGAGCTGGGCGGTTGCTTGGGCATCTGAGATGGCTGAATGGGCATGGTCCAAGGGGATCGCTAATTCTTCGCATAAGCTACTTAAATTGTATCTTTCTAAGGTTGGGAAAAAGACTTGAGCCAATTCAACCGTATCGATCCGGGGTGTTATGAGCTCAAATCCTTCCCAAAACAAAGATTCTGCCAAGAGATTGGCATCAAATTTGACATTATGAGCCACAAAAACAGCATCTTCAATCATTTCGTAAACTTGTCTGGCCACTTGTGAAAAATCAGGAGCCTTTTTTAGTTGCTGATTGGTAATTCCAGTCAGTTGGCGAATATGTTCGTCTAGTTGTTCATGCGGGTTGACGTCTGTCTCATAGGTCTCTACAATCTGCCCATCTTGGATGATGACAATCCCGATTTGAATTATTTTTGCATTGCTGCTTGCACTGGTTGCTTCCAGGTCCACGACAGCATATTTTCTTTTAACATTCGTCGTCATAGCACTTAAAATTATATCATTTTCCGACTCGCTTTGCTTGGGTTTTTATGACATTGAAGGAGCCAAATCCAACCAAGCGATGATTCTTCGGTTTCTAGAGGCGTTTTAGTCAGCTATTTTATAATATTTTTGATAGACTAATAGAGAAAGGAGCTCTTATGAAAATCCACCGTATTGTCAACCCCATCGCTTATGAAAACACCTACCTACTTGAAAACGAGCACGATCTTCTCGTTGTTGACCCTGGCAGTGCTTGGGAAGATATCCGAAAGCGCATTGATCATCTCGCAAAACCAATTGCTGCTATTCTCCTAACCCATACCCACTACGACCATATCATGAGTTTAGAGAAAGTGCGGGAAACTTATGGCCATCCACCTGTTTATGTAGATGCTCATGAAGCGACCTGGCTCCAAAGTCCTGTGGACAATCTTTCCGGGCTAGACCGCCATTCTGACTTAATGGATGTGATCTGCCAGCCAGCCGAAGAGCATTTTGATTACCGAACAGCTTACCATTTGAAAAACTTCCATTTTTATGTCCTTCACACACCCGGACATTCCATCGGAGGTGTCTCTATAGTTTTTCCTAACGATCATCTCGTCTTGACAGGTGATGCCCTTTTCCGAGAAACCATCGGACGGACCGATTTGCCGACAGGAAGCGGTCCCCAACTCCTAGAAAGCATCGAGACACAATTGCTCACTCTTCCCTCCTCTTACGCAGTTTACCCAGGTCACGGAAATGATACCACCATCGGTCATGAAAAAATGTTTAATCCCTTCTTTCGAAATCGTTAAAAAAAGAGAGTGGGACAGAAATCGGTCATTCGTTAGAATTCGATTTCGTCGTCCCACCTCCGCACAGTTGAGTAGGGGCTATAAAAGCTGATGAAATTAGCGTAGTAGAGCCCACTCAACCACTGCGTCTTGCTCGACAATCCAAAGACAATTGAGAGGCTAGGACTTTTGTCCCAGCCTCTCTTTTATATTCTTAAATCTTCAAAAAACGTCTCATTGAAATAGATGAGCCAATCGCTCCAATTAAAATACCGAGACCAAACAATCCACCGACCATAATCGGAACAAGAATGTTTGGACTGTATAAGAACAATTTCTGATCTTGTAGGGTATTGTACATGGACTTGTAGACAATATTATAGACATAATAGAGCAAGAGAGCAGGTGGAATTGCACCAATCAAGCCAATCCACGCACCTTCCAAAAGGAAAGGAGCACGAATATAGCCACTCTTAGCACCTACCAGACGCATAATCTTGATTTCTCGACTCCGTGAAATAATGGTAATCCGAATCGTATTGGAAATCAAGAAGACTGCGATAAAGATTAGTAAACCGGCACCAATCAAGCCCCAAATACGGATGAAGTTCCCGAGAGCAAAGAGACGTTGAGTATCAACTCCTCCATCTTTTACTTCAGACACCCCTTCAATTTTCTTAGCGGCTTTGGAAACTTCTTTCACATATTTAGGAGCCGTTGTCTCTACAAAATAGGCATCATAGAGAGGATTGGCATCCCCATCAAAAATTTTCCAGTTGTTACCGGCAGTCTTGATCAAGTTTTCATATTGTTCTTCCTTGCTAGAGAACTCAACCTTATCAACATTCTTCATGGCTGTCAACGCATTATAGACTTTCTTGTAGTCTTCATTATCAACCATCTGCCCTTCTTTTTCTATCTGCGGGCTTTGATCTTGGATATCCTTGCGCATATAGACAACAATTCGTACACTATTTTGAATATCATCTGATAGCTTGATCGTATTCGCAATCACTGAGGCAAAAATCGCTACTAGTCCGAGTGTAATCATCACCGAACTAACCGCAGCAATGGTCATCCAGCCATTCCGTTTTAAACTTTTAAATGATTCAATGAGATGGCGGAAAAATCTTCTAATCATCGTATCCGTACTCTCCTTCCGCTTCATCCCGTACAACACGTCCATTTTCAATGGCGATAACACGGTGACGAAGTGTATTTACAATTTGGCTATTATGAGTCGCCATCAAAACAGTGGTTCCTTGTAAATTAATTCGCTCCAAGAGGTTCATAATTTCCCAAGAATTATCTGGGTCCAAGTTCCCTGTCGGTTCGTCCGCGATCAATACTTTAGGATTGTTCACAATAGCACGCGCAATGGCGATCCGTTGTTGCTCACCACCTGAAAGCTCATTTGGAAATGAACGAACCTTGTGTTTCAAACCAACAAGATCTAGCACTTCCATAACGCGTTTCTTAATGTTGCGACGACGCTCTCCAATTACTTCCATTGCGTAGGCAATATTTTCATATACCGTCTTTTTAGGAAGCAATTTGTAGTCTTGGAAGACTACCCCAACATTTCGACGCAACATCGGAATATCGCGTTTTTTAATTTTATCTAGGTCAAAACCAGCTACTTTCAAGGTTCCTTTATCATGTTTCACCTCACGGTAAAGCAAGCGAATAAAGGTTGATTTCCCTGCACCAGAAGGTCCTACAATATAGGCAAATTCTCCTGGTTCAATATGAACGGTCACTCCTCGAAGAGCTGTCGTTCCATTGTCATACTTTTTGACAACATCTTTCATTTCAATCATTGACATGTATTGAAAATTCCTTTCCACAATTTATATAGAAGGAGGGCTTTAATTGAGACGCCATTTTAAATAGGCATCAATAAAGCCATCAATATCTCCGTCCATTACTTTATCAACTTGGGCTACTTCGTAACTCGTACGATGATCCTTCACCATGGTATATGGTGTAAAGACATAGGAGCGAATCTGACTTCCCCAGGTGATTTCTTTTTTATCACCCTTTAAGGAGTCCACCTCAGCCGCCTTCTTTTCTTGCTCCAATTGATAAAGTTTTGCCTGCAACATTTTCATTGCACGGTCACGGTTTCCGTACTGAGTCCGGTCAACCGTCGAAGCCACTACAATCCCTGTTGGGATGTGGGTCAATCGAACACCTGTTGAAACCTTGTTGACATTTTGTCCACCAGCTCCACCTGAACGGAAGGTATCCATCTTGATATCATCATCTCGGACTTCCACTTCAATCGTATCATCCAATTCTGGCATGACTTCAACTGACGTGAAGGAAGTATGACGACGCTTAGCTGAGTCGAATGGCGAGATCCGTACCAAACGGTGGACACCCATTTCTGATTTCAACAAGCCATAGGCATGCGGTCCTTCGAAGGACAGCGTCACTGATTTAATCCCAGCCTCGTCTCCTGCCTGATAGTCCAAGACTTCCACTTTGAAACCATGAGCATTTCCGAAGCGGGTATACATCCGAAGGAGCATATCTCCCCAGTCCTGAGCCTCAGTACCTCCAGATCCTGGATGGATTTCCAAGATTGCATTATTATTATCATAGGGTTCTGATAAGAGAAGCGTCATTTCATAACTGGTCATCATCTTATCCAACTCTATCAACTTCTCTTCTAGCTCTTCGTGAACGGATTCATCTTCTGAGAGAAACTCAAGAAGGATTTCGGATTCATCAAACAAGTCTGTCATTTGATGGAAATTCTCGTAGGTTTGTTTCAACTCATTTAATTCCTGAGATGTCTTTTGCGCTGCAATATTATCATCCCAAAAATCAGGTTCTGTCATTTTGTTTTCCAAAATGGCAATTTCTTCTTCCAGACCCTCTAAGTCAAAGAGACCCCCTGAAAGAAGCTAATTTTTCACGATTCGCGTCAATTTTCTGACGGATTTCTGAAATATCCATAAGTACCTCTTTCTAAGTATCAGTCTATTATACCACAAACCCCGTCATTTGCACATAGTAAGAGATAGTAGGAATCATTTATCCTACAAAAATCGCATAAAACCAAGCCGTTGTCACTTCCCTTGTTACATAATTGTTAGATTTGTTACATGTTGGTTAACTTTCTTTTTCTTATCAACTTGTGATACACTAGTGATATGACACGTATTGGTTTTATGAGTGACCTGCACCTGGATTCCAATCAGTTTGGCGAGGCCGAACGCATGCAACTCCTTCAGGTCCTACAAGAAGAACAGATTGATCACCTTCATCTAGCTGGCGACATTTCCAATGACTTTAAGCAGATGAGTCTCCCCTTTATTCAGGACCTCCAAACCCAGCTCCCTGTTTCCTTTAATCTGGGCAATCACGATATGTTATACCTCTCAGAGGAGGAAATCCATCAGTATGATTTTCAAGTCCAGACCTTTGGAGATAGCCATTTAGTCAGTCTTGCTGGTTGGTACGATTATAGCTTTGTCCCTGAAAAGAGCAAGGAGGCCCACCTACGTACCAAAAATACTTTCTGGTTTGATCGAAGATTGGAACGTCCCTTAGACGACCCAACAATCACGCAAGAAGTTCTCTCCCAATTGGATCAGGTACTAGCTTCTTTAGATGGTAGAATCATCGTCGCTCTTCACTTTGTTCCCCACAAGGATTTTCTCGTTAGCCACCCCTACTTTCAGAAATTCAATGCCTTCTTAGGTAGTCAAGCTTTTCATGATCTCTTTGTAAAACATGGGGTAAGAGATGTAGTCTTCGGACACTTACATCATCGCCATTCTTCCAGAATCATCGATGGTATCCAATACTCCACGAGACCCTTAGGCTATGTCCGTGAGTGGCAATTGACGGAGGATTTTTTCAAGTCCTTCCCTCAGTACAAGATTTCCCAAATGTATCGTCTTCATAAACGCTACAATGCTGTGAAGGACTTACCTGAATTTCATCAATACAAAAGACAACATTTAGCAAATGAATTTCGTCAAGCTTTAACCATCCTTGACTACTAAAAAAATAAAAAGATTTCGATTCAAAAAGGAGCCGAAATCTTTTTTCGTTAAAATAGCTTATTCTTCTGTTTCAAGGAGATTCTTTGCAACAAGAGCTGCAAAGACACCACCAACGATTGGAGCAAGGATAAAGATCCAAATTTGTTGAAGGGCTGCACCACCTACAAAGAGAGCAGGAGCCAAGCTACGAGCTGGGTTAACAGAAAGACCTGTAATGTTCAAACCTACAAGAATGATCAAGGTCAAGCTCAAACCGATCACAAGTCCAGCAATTTTCCCATTTCCTTTAGAAGCTGATGTCACTGTCATAATGACCAAGATAAAGATAAAGGATGCAATCACTTCGAACAAGAATCCGCCAAGTGGAGTTACTCCTTTAGCCAAGGCATTTTCACCAAGACTAGCTGTTGACATACCAGAATTGGACAACAGGAAGAAAACAGAAGCAGTCGCAAGGAAAGCTCCCACTACTTGCGCTACAATGTAGTTGACCAAGTCTTTAGATGACAAGCGTTTGTTGACAAACATAGCAATAGAAACAGCTGGGTTCAAGTGGGCACCAGAAACAGTCCCAATAGAGTATGCTGCTGCAACAATAGACAAACCAAATGCCAAGGCAATTCCTAAATGACCAAGACCTTCAGTCCCATTTCCAAAAACAACAGCGCCAGTCCCGATAAAGACAAGCATAAATGTGCCGATTACTTCAGCAAAAAACTTTTTCATAATATAGTTTCCTTTCTTCAAACTGTCGTCTAGTTTATCAAAAATCAATTCTGGACTCAAGAAATATGCCCAAACATTTCTGCACACAAAAAAAGCCATCTGAAGATGACTTTTCAATGCTTAAATAGCGTTTTTATCCTTACCGAGTGCACGTTGGACGGCTTTGACAATTTCAACAAGAACCACAATCATAATTGCACCTACAGCAACCACCAACCATTGCGTCAAACTCAAGTTTGAAACGTGGAAGAGTTTATTAAATCCAGGTACCATAATGGTTGCCATTAAGAGAATAAAGGCTACTGGGATAGACCAGTTAAAGGTCTTGTTCTTGAAGAGTCCCACTTTAAAGATCGATTGATAGACCGATTTCACGTTAAAGGCATGGAGCAATTGGATTAAACCGAGAGTTGCAAAGGCCATAGTAAGGGCATCCGCATGGATTTCTGCGTGACTCTGGTGCTCTGGGAAAAGAATTGCCCATCCGTATACGCCAAGTACCAAGATAGTTTGGAAGATTCCTTGATATAGGATGGCTCCAAAGACCCCACCGTCAAAGAAGTTGGACTTACGTCCACGAGGTTTGTGGGTCATGACACCTGGCTCAGCTGGTTCCACACCAAGAGCGATAGCTGGTAGGGTATCTGTTACCAAGTTAATCCATAATAGATGCACTGGTTGAAGAACGTCCCAACCAAAGAGGGTTGCAAAGAAGATAGTGAAGACCTCAGCCATATTAGCAGACAAGAGGTATTGGATGGATTTTTGGATATTGGAGAAGACCTTACGTCCTTCTTCAACTGCTACGATAATGGTTGCGAAGTTATCATCGGCAAGGACCATATCAGAAGCTCCCTTAGAAACCTCTGTACCAGTAATCCCCATACCGATACCAATATCAGCAGTCTTAAGTGATGGCGCATCGTTGACCCCGTCACCAGTCATGGCAACAACCTTGCCTTCTTTTTGCCATGCTTTCACAATCCGAACCTTGTGCTCAGGCGATACACGCGCGTAAACAGAGTATTGCTTGAAGACTTTTTGGAATTCTTCATCAGAGAGCTCATTCAATTCAGCCCCTGTGAAGACATGGTCTTCTGTATCATTTGGATCGATGATACCGAGACGTTTGGCGATAGCTTCCGCTGTATCTTGGTGGTCACCAGTAATCATGATTGGACGGATGCCCGCCTCCTTAGCGACACGAACAGCTTCTGCAGCTTCTGGACGTTCAGGGTCAATCATGCCGACCAAACCAGAGAAGATAAGGTCAGATTCAACAATTTCAGATTCCAAGGTTGGAATTTCATTGCTGGTCTTATAAGCCATCATCAAGACACGAAGGGCTTGTTTGGCCAAGTCTTTGTTGGTAGCAAGGATAGCATTTTTATCTTCTTCTGTGATTGGGCGAACTTCTCCGTTGACTTCGATGCGTGTCACGCGTTTGAGCAATTGGTCAGGCGCACCCTTGACAGCGATAAAGTAAGAGCCATCTGCTTCCTTATGAATGGTAGACATGAGTTTACGGTCTGAGTCAAATGGCAATTCAGCCACACGTGGCTCATCCTTCAAGACTTCACGAACATCAAAGTTGTGGTCCAAACCAAACTGTACAAGAGCTGTCTCCGTTGGATCACCAATCAGCTTGCCAGATGGATCCACCTTGGTGTCATTGGCAAAGTTCATGATACGGAGGGTATTATTGCTAACAGCAATTTCAGATGCCGAGCTTTGCAATTGACCGTTGGTATAAACTTTCTCAACCGTCATTTGGTTCATAGTCAAGGTACCTGTTTTATCAGATGCGATGATTTCTGTTGAACCAAGAGTTTCAACCGCTGGCAATTTGCGGACAATCGAATTACGTTTTGCAAGGGTTGTAGTTCCCAAAGATAGAACGATAGTTACAATGGCAGGAAGCCCTTCTGGAATAGCCGCTACTGCAAGGGCAACTGCCACCATCAAGCCTTCTAATGGATGTTCACCACGAACAAAGACACCAACCAAGAAGGTAATCACTGCAATCACAATGATTAAGTAAGTCAAGGCCTTAGATAATTGTTCCAGGCTTTGCTTCAATGGTGTCTCTGTCTCGTCGGCATTAGCCAACATATCTGCAATCTTACCAACTTCTGTATACATACCAGTGTTAGTCACAACACCAATACCACGACCGTAAGTTACGTTTGAGTTTTGGTAAGCCATGTTAACACGGTCCCCGATACCAGCATCCGCTTCAACAAGTCCTGTCACATCTTTTTCAACTGGGACAGATTCCCCTGTAAGAGCTGCTTCTTCGATTTTAAGGGAAGCCGCTTCAAACAAGCGCATATCTGCAGGCACCACATCTCCAGCTTCAAGCAAGACGATATCTCCAGGTACCAATTCTTTCGAGTCAATCTCAATAACATGACCATCACGACGAACACGGGCCATCGGGCTAGACATATTTTTCAGAGCTTCAATGGCTGCTTCTGCTTGACCTTCTTGGTAAACACCAAAGGCAGCATTCAAGACAACAACGGCCAAGATGATAATAGCATCTGTTAAACCATCCATCCCTTCTGTAATCACAGAAAGTGCCGCTGCCGCAAGCAAGATGATAATCATCAAATCCTTAAATTGATCAAGGAATTTAGCTAGTAGGCTACGTTTCTCGCCCTCTTCCAACTCATTACGACCATAAGTCGCTAAACGTTCTTGAGCTTGAGCAGTTGACAAACCTTCGATAGATGAATCCAATTTCTTTAGGACTTCTTCTGCGGTTTGTGTGTAAAACAAGTCTTTATTTTGTTCTTTTGACAAAACAGTCTCCTCCTTTTTTGGCCTCTTTTTACAAAAAAAGAGACCTGTTTTTTAAAAAAACAAGTCTCGCTGTTTAATATAGTGCCGGAAATAATTCGTAATGACGACACTATCGCGGGAAATCCGCCAGCTACTCCCTTGAGTGGTTTCATTATACCACAACTCGTAAAAAAATCAAGAAAAACTACTGATAAACTAGTCTTCCCAAGTCAATTCTAAGCGATAGGTAGCGAATTGCTGACTTTCATCTGCCGTCAACAACTGATAGGACAAATCAAGCTTATTTTGCTCCAAGGCATATTCCTTGGTATCAATCACAAATTGCTGCATACCTAGGGGAGTCGGAATGAGCGCATGGCCTTTCTCTGAAGCCACAAATTTCATGATGGATTTTGGTGTCGAGAAACGAGTCATGATCAATTCTTGATCATGAAATTTCAAAGCTACTTTTTCTCCTTCTTCGTTGACGTAAAGCAGATAGTGATAGCCACCTTTTTCCTTCCACTCCCCTTCGTAATATTGATCCATTGCTTCGAGTTGATCATCAAATTGAATCTGATTTTTTATTCTAATTTTCAAAAGTTCCCATCCTTTCCCTCTTTTCTTTATTTTACCAAAAACTTCTTTCTTTTTCCTATTGCAACCATCTCTCGATACCAATTTAGGCCGTTTTCTGCTATAATAGAGGCATGAATGAAAAAGTATTTCGGGATCCTGTGCACAACTATATCCACGTGGATCACCCAGTCATTTACAAGCTCATTAATACAAAAGAATTTCAACGACTACGTCGCATCAAACAGTTGGGAACCTCTGGGTTTACCTTTCATGGGGGCGAGCATAGTCGTTTTTCGCACTGTCTAGGAGCCTACGAAATTGCTCGTCGTATCTTATCTATCTTTGATGAGAAATATACCGACCAATGGGACTCGAGTGAATCCCTCCTTACCATGGTTGCCGCCTTGCTCCATGACATTGGACACGGGGCCTATTCACATACCTTTGAAGGACTATTTGATACAGATCATGAAAAAATGACCCAGGAAATCATTACCTGTCCTGAAACGGAAATCTACCAGATTTTAATTCAAGTAGCTCCAGATTTCCCTCAAAAGGTTGCCAGTGTTATCGACCACACCTACCCTAATAAACAAGTGGTGCAGTTAATTTCTAGTCAGATTGATGTCGATCGCATGGATTACCTTCTACGAGACGCCTACTTCACTGGTGCCTCTTACGGAAACTTTGATTTAACTCGTATTTTGCGTGTTATTCGTCCAGTAGAAAACGGGATTGCCTTTCAGGTCAATGGGATGCATGCGGTTGAAGATTATGTGGTTTCTCGTTACCAAATGTATATGCAGGTCTACTTTCACCCAGCCACTAGAGCAATGGAAGTCCTATTGCAAAACCTACTCAAGCGAGCACGTCATCTCTATACTACGCACAAGGAGTTCTTTCACGCGACTTCACCTCGCTTGATTCCGTTCTTTGAACACCAAGTGAACCTTGCCGATTACTTGGCTTTGGACGACGGCGTCATGAATACCTATTTTCAATCTTGGATGGAGAGTCCTGATTCTGTTCTCTCTGATTTGGCCCAGCGTTTTATCAATCGCAAGGTTTTCAAATCCATTCTCTTTCAAGATAAGGATGAAAAACAATTAGCTGCTCTCAAACAACTGATTCAAGAGGTTGGTTTTGATCCGATCTATTATACAGCTATCCATCGAAACTTTGACCTTCCTTACGACGTTTACCGACCAGATTCAGAAAAACCTCGTACTCAAATTGAGATCATCCAAAAGGATGGTAAATTAGCTGAGCTATCCTTACTCTCTCCTATCGTTGCTTCCTTAGCTGGTAGTAGACAAGGGGATAACCGCTTCTATTTCCCGAAAGAAATGTTGCTTGAAAATAGCTTGTTTACACCTCAACTACAATTATTCCAGTCCTATATTATCAACGATACCTTCACAGGAGAGAAACATGAACATTAAACTTGTTGCCCTGGATATCGATGGAACCCTTTTAACGTCTGACGGCCAAGTAACCTCCGAAGTTTTCCAGGCTATCCAAGATGCCAAAGCTCAAGGGGTTCATGTTGTCTTAGCAACTGGTCGTCCTCGTTCTGGTGTCCTTCGATTGTTGGAGGAACTTCATTTGGATCAACCAGGTGACCTCGTCATCACCTTCAATGGGGGACTGATTCAAGACGCCCACACTGGTGAAACTCTCTATGAAGAACACCTCTCCTACAACGATTATTTGGATATTGAAGCGCTAGCTCGTAAGTTAGCTGTTCCTATGCATGCTAGTACCAAGTCTGGCATTTATACAGCTAATCGTAACATTGGTACCTATACCGTCCATGAAGCCAAATTGGTCCACTCGGATCTTTTCTATCGGACTCCTGAAGAAATGGAGCATCATACGGTTCTCAAGTGTATGTATGTCGACGAACCGGAAGTCTTAGAAACGGTCCTCTCCGCTATTCCGGATAATTTTTACAACCGTTTTACGATTGTGCGTTCCGCACCTTTTTACCTTGAGATTTTACCTAAGACAGTAAATAAAGGTCAAGCTCTCTTACAGTTAGCGTCCAAGTTAAACCTAAGTCCAGACCAAGTGATGGCGGTCGGAGATCAAGAAAACGACCAGGCTATGCTAGAGGTTGCTGGTCTCCCTGTAGCAATGGACAACGCTAGTCCTGAACTAAAAAAGATCGCTAAAGTCGTTACACAATCCAACGATGAGTCGGGTGTTGCTTACGCCCTTAGAAAGTGGGTACTCCATTAATGTATAGTTATAAAATCGGTATTACAGCCGAAGAACATGATGAATTCGTTAAAAATAGCTCCCAGACCAATTTGCTTCAAAGCTCAGATTGGGCAAATATCAAAGATAACTGGGGCAATGAACGCCTTGGGATTTACCAAGATCAAAAACTAGTTGCAGTTGCAAGTATTTTAATCCAACCCCTCCCACTTGGTTTTACTATGCTCTATATCCCACGTGGACCTATAATGGATTACCAAAATAGCCAATTAGTGTCCTTTATGCTCCAATCCATCAAAACATATGCTAAAAGTAAGCGAGCTGTTTTCGCCAAATTTGATCCCTCTCTTTTCCTTAGAAAAGGATTAATCGGCCAAGAGGCAAAAGATCAAGAGGCTACTTTAGCGATTATCCAATCTTTAAAAGAATGTGGAGTGGAATGGGTTGGTCGGACGGAAGACATGGGAGAAACCATTCAACCACGTTTCCAGGCCAATATCTACAAGGAATACTTCACAGAGGACCAACTGTCTAAATCCACCAAGCAAGCCATTCGGACCGCCCGAAATAAAGGAGTCGAAGTCATCTTTGGAGGCACAGAACTCTTAGATGAATTTGCAGCTCTGATGAAAAAAACAGAGGCTCGTAAAGGTATCCATCTTCGTGGAAAGGACTATTATGAGAAACTGTTAACAACCTATGCAGGGCAATCTTACATCACTCTATCAAGAATTAACTTGGCTCAACGTCTTGCTTCACTCAAAGAGCAACTGGAAAAAAATCAAGCAGAAGCTAGTCGTTTTAACGAAAAAACAAAACCAGGCAAGATTGACAACAACCGTCAAGAAAAAGAACGTTTGGAAGAAGAAATCCAATTTCTCAATCAAGAGCTAAAAGACGGCCAAGAAATCGTTTCTCTTTCTGGAACCTTGACTCTTGAATTTGGAGGCACTTCAGAGAATGTCTATGCAGGGATGGATGAGAACTTCCGCCGTTATCAACCAGCTATTTTGACTTGGTATGAAACAGCCCAACATGCCTTTGACCGTGGAGCTGATTGGCAAAATATGGGAGGAGTTGAGAACCATTTAGATGGAGGACTCTACCACTTCAAGTCAAAATTTAATCCAATGATCGAAGAATTTGTTGGTGAATTCAACCTCCCAACGAGTATTCTTTATCCCCTTGTGAACAAGGCCTATCAATTACGAAAAAAACTAAGAAATAAACAGTAAGGTGACCTATGACATTCAAGATTATTAGTAGGGAAGATTTTTACCAACACTCTCTTACTACTTCCAATCACTCTTTTTTACAGAGTATTGAAATGGCTGATTTGCTTCAAAAAAGAGGCGCAACCATTCAATATATTGGATGGGAAGAGCAAGGTACATTAGCTATCTCTGCCATTTTATACAGCCTACCCATGACCGGAGGTCTGCATTACGAAATCAATAGCGGACCAATCGTGACGGATGCTCGCCATCTACCAGATTTTTACAAAGCAGTACAGGGTTATGTAAAAGAAAATGGTAGTATCGAATTTATTTTAAAACCCTATGACCACTATCAAGTTTTCGATAGCAATGGAAATCCGACTGAAAAAGAGCAAGAACAGCTTCTCCATTCATTACTGGATCTTGGCTATCAATTTGACGGCTTACAAGTAGGCTATCCAGGAGGAGAACCTGTTTGGCATTATCTGAAGGACCTAACTGATTATGATGCCAAATCTCTCCTAAAATCCTTCAACAAAAACTGTAGCCGTAATATTACGACTGCCCTTAACTATGACATTTCCATCCGAAATATTAGTAGAGATGAGATCCCTCAGTTTAAACAAATTATTGAAGAAACTGGAAAACGTCAAGGATTTGAAGACAAGAGTCTAGACTACTACTACGATCTCTATGATGCCTTTAAGGAAAATGCCGAATTTCTCATTGCTGAAATCAATACAGCTGATGCACTTGCTTACTTAGACCAGAAGATTTCCTTGCTAAATCCTTCATCGAAACAATATGAGCAACAGCTGCAAAAATTAGAGAAACAAAAGACAATTGTCCAAGAGACCTTGGCTGACGAAACTGCTGAAACTGTTCCTTTGGCCTGCGCCCTCATCATCTATAATCCATCAGAAGTGACCTATTTATTTGGTGGTTCGTATACCAAATATCAAAAATTTTCTGCCGCCTTCTTGATTCAATACCATGCAATGAAGCGCGCACTAGAAAAAGGAATCACCTTATACAATTTCCTAGGCATTCAAGGAATCTTTGATGGCTCAGATGGTGTTCTTCGTTTCAAACAAAACTTCAACGGCTATATCGTCCGTAAGATGGGAACCTTCCGATATTACCCAAATCCTCTGAAATTTAAAACCTTGTCCTTGATCAAACGAATCTTAGGACGTTCATAAAAAAGAAAACCAGCCTACAGCTGGTTTTTTTAATATGAAAAAGACGAGAAGTCTCTCGCCTTTTTTATTCTGCATTAGTTTACGAAGTTCAACAAAGCTAAGAAGCTTTCTGGATCAAGTGATGCACCACCAACAAGAGCTCCATCAACATCTGGACAAGCCATGTATTCAGCAACATTTTCAGGTTTCACTGAACCTCCGTATTGAACACGTACTTTGTCAGCCACTTCTTGACCGAAGTCAGCTGCTACAACGTCACGAACCACTTTACACATTTTTTGTGCGTCGTCTTGTGAAGCTGATTTACCAGTACCGATAGCCCAGATTGGCTCATAAGCGATTACAGAAGCAGCAACTTGATCAGCTGTCAATCCAGCTAAAGCAGCAGAAACTTGAGCACCTACGAATTCAGCAGCTTTTCCTGCTTCGTAAGTTTCAAGGCTTTCACCACAACAGATGATTGGAAGCAAACCATTAGCAAAGATTGCTTTTGCTTTCTTGTTGATGTCTTCGTCTGTTTCGTGGAAGTAGTCACGACGTTCTGAGTGACCAATCACAACGTAATCAGTACCGATTTCTTTCAAAACTTGTGGGCTAGTTTCACCAGTGAAGGCACCAGCGTTTTCAAAGTAGCAGTTTTGAGCAGCAACTTTAAGGTTTGAACCTTTAGCCGCAGCAAGAACAGTTGTCAAATCAAGGGCAGGAACAGCAATCCCAGCTTCAACAAGATCAGATGAAGGAAGTTTTGATGCTACTGCTTCAACGAATGCTTTTGCTTCTTCTGGGTTTTTGTTCATTTTCCAGTTACCAGCAATAAATGGTTTACGTGACATTTCACATACCTCGTTTTTCTAATTTTATAATACCTATTTTACCATAATTTTCGTCATAATGAAAGGTTGCACAAGCCCATTTTACTTTTTAGCATAATAAAAACCCCGTCTTCACGGGGTTTTCTGTCTGTCTATATAATTGTTAATCTGGGAACTAGATCGAATTAAGCTTCGATTTCAGTAACCATACCTGAACCAACAGTACGTCCACCTTCACGGATAGAGAATGTAGTACCTTGTTCTACGGCGATTGGGTGGATCAACTCAACGTCGATAGTCACGTTATCACCAGGCATTACCATTTCAGTTCCTGCTGGAAGTTCGATAGATCCAGTTACGTCAGTTGTACGGAAGTAGAACTGTGGACGGTAGTTGTTGAAGAATGGAGTATGACGTCCACCTTCTTCTTTAGAAAGGATGTAAACTTCACCTTTGAATTTAGTGTGTGGGTTGATTGAACCTGGTTTAGCAATAACTTGTCCACGTTCGATTTCATCACGTTGGATACCACGAAGAAGCACACCAACGTTATCCCCTGCAAGACCTTCGTCAAGTTGTTTACGGAACATTTCAACACCAGTAACAACCGCTTTTTGGATTTCTTCTTTAATACCAACGATTTCGATTTCGTCGTTGACTTTAACGATACCACGGTCGATACGTCCTGATGCTACAGTACCACGTCCAGTGATTGAGAATACATCTTCGACTGGAAGAAGCAATGGTTTGTCAGTATCGCGTTCTGGTTCTGGAATGTACTCATCAACAGTGTTCATCAAGTCCATGATGATGTCTTCGTATTTAGAATCACCTTCAAGAGCTTTAAGAGCTGAACCTTGGATAACTGGAAGGTCATCACCTGGGAAATCGTATTCTGAAAGAAGGTCACGGATTTCCATTTCAACCAATTCAAGCAATTCTTCATCGTCAACCAAGTCAACTTTGTTCATGAAGACGATCAAGTGTTTAACACCAACCTGACGTGAAAGAAGGATGTGCTCACGAGTTTGTGGCATTGGTCCGTCAGTTGAAGCTACTACAAGGATAGCTCCGTCCATTTGGGCAGCACCAGTGATCATGTTTTTAACGTAGTCCGCGTGTCCTGGAGCGTCGATGTGAGCATAGTGACGTTTTTCAGTTTCGTACTCAACGTGCGCAGTGTTGATGGTGATACCGCGTTCGCGTTCTTCTGGAGCAGCATCGATAGACGCATAGTCTTTTGGTTGGTTAACTGATGAAGGCAAGCGACGTGCCAAAACAGTTGTGATAGCTGCAGTTAGGGTAGTTTTACCGTGGTCAACGTGTCCGATAGTACCAATGTTAACGTGTGGTTTACTACGATCGTATTTTTCTTTTGCCATTTGAGTAAAAGCCTCCAATAAAATATATTTTATAGATAGACAGTAGGCAATACAGTCTAACTTTCCTTACTATTCTATCTAATTTTAGATGAAATTGCAAGCCTTTTACCTATATTTTCTTAATTATTCCTTTTCTTATCTTTTATTTTTCCATCTAGCAGAAAGAACTTGATTAAGCTTTCAAAAATCTCCCATAAAATCCCCTATCTCACCTGATTCTGAATAGAAAAAAATCGGAACAAGGGTTCCGATTTTTTTAACCAGAATTACGCAATCCTGTCGCGACACCATTGATGGTGATATGAATCAACTTGTCCTGATCTGCAGGCAATTCACCACGTCTTTGGCGTTTAATTAATTCTAATTGAATATAGTTCAGAACATTAAAGTATGGCATACGATAATCTAAACTATCTTTTAGATAAGGGTTCTCAGCTAAGAGTTCATCATGACCTTCAATTTGTAAAATAACATCCTTGGTCAATTGCCATTCGTCCAGGATAATATTGAAGATATCACGAACTTCCTCTTCTTCACATAGCTTGGCATATTCAAATGCAATGTTCATATTGGCTTTTGAGAGCACCATGTCTACGTTTGAAAGAAGGGACTTGAAGAATGGCCATTTTTTGTACATATAACGCAAGGTTTCAATGTTTTCAGGATCTGCATCAATAAATTCTTTAAAACTGGACCCTACACCGTACCAGCCAGGGAACATCACGCGACTCTGTGACCATGAGAAGACCCATGGAATGGCACGCAAACCACCGATTTCTTTGATGGTCTTACGGGCTGCTGGACGGGAACCAATATTGAAACTAGAAATGGCCTTAATCGGACTGGATTCGAAGAAGTAATCATAGAAATGTTCATTGCCAAAAACCAGTTCACGATAAATATCGTAGCTACGATTGACAATCTGATCCATAATTTCATTGTACTGATCGGACATGCTCTTTTCACTCTTCTTCTTAGCAATCATCCGGTTAATCGTTGCAGAGACCAACATTTCTAAGTTGTAATATGCTGCATCCTTATTCCCATATTTGTTGCCAATGACCTCACCTTGCTCAGTCAAACGAATTCGGTCATTAATGGATCTCAATGGTTGTGAGGTGATAGCTTCATAGGTTGGGCCACCACCACGACCAACCGTTCCACCACGGCCATGGAAGAAGGTGATCTTGACACCAAATTCGTCGCCAATCGCTGTTAATTGTTGTTGGGCCTTATAAAGAGTCCAACAAGAAGATAGATAACCACCGTCTTTATTACTATCTGAATAACCAAGCATAATTTCTTGGTAGTTATTCTTAGAAGCAATCCAGCGCTTAGCAATTGGAAGTGACAGATACTTCCTCATCGTATCTTCTGACTGATCCAAGTCTTCGATCGTCTCAAAGAGAGGAACAATTTGCACACGTGCGCTTTCCTTATCAATCAGTCCCACTTCTTTCAACATGATGGCCAACTCAAGCATATCCGATACACTGGTTGCATGAGAAATAATGGTTTGACGAATGACATCTTCTCCTAAGCGGTCTTTTAATTCACGCGCTGTTTGGAAAATAGCTAATTCTTTCTCAAGCAATTCTGATTTTTCTGCATGGGTAGCAGATAAAATCCGAGGATCTTCTAACAACTCTTGTAACAGCAACTCGCACTTTTCGTCTTCTGACAAATCACTGTAGTGATCATTAATCCCTGCTTCTTTTAATAGTTCTGCAACACAGGCTTCATGGACACTCGAATCTTGACGCATATCAATCGAAGCCAAGAAGAATCCAAAGACTTCTACTGCTTCTAATAACTCAGCAAACTCACCTGAGATTAAAGCCTCTGCCTTATTTTCAATCAATGATTCTTGAATCAAGGTCAAATCCTGTTTAAATTCTTCAACTGTTTCGTAATAAGGAGGACGATCTTCTGCCAACTCTTGGATAGCACCACTGATACGGGTACCGATATAATCGGAAACCACTCCTTGTTGATGGGTGTGAGCACCGAGAAGACGTTCAATCGGATGGCGCTCATCTACTGTTGAGCCAACTACTGACCATTCCTTAATATTCAATAAGGTTTGGACCAATTTGGATTGAATATAATGGAAGGCTCGACGGTAGGGTTCCTTCTCTCTAAAGACAGAGGTATCACTCGAACGGGCCGCCATCTCTTCAACCGCTTGACTGGTTTTTGAAAGATTGGTAGAAAGGGAGAAATTCCGATATAGGCTAGATATTTTCTGAATATAGTAGTTTAGAATAACTTCACTTTGAATGGTAGCTGATCGCTTCAAGGTCTCAGCAGTTACAAAAGGATTCCCATCCCGGTCTCCACCAATCCACATTCCCATCGTAATCGGTTTAGGTTGCTGTAACTCGATCCCTTGCTCCTTGGCAAGACGTTTGTATTCCAACATTAAGTTAGGAACAGCCTGAAGGAAGGAACTATTATAGTATTCCATGACATTGGTAATCTCATTTGTTACCTTGAGTTTCTTTTCACGGATCATATCGGTTTGCATCATAATTTCAATATTTCGACGCAAATTATTGTACCATTTGGTCTCGTTCATCAAGCCTGCTTTTACATCCCGGTGTTGGCGCAAAAGGCTGTGAATCTGAGTGGTTAGGTCCAACATGGTTTTCCGTTGCACTTGGGTCGGATGAGCTGTCAATACTGGTACCACGTTGAGGCGTTCCAAAATTTCCTGAGCATTTTCAGTCTCAGCCACCTGGCGGATGGTTGACGATAGTTTCCCTAGATAGTCCTGTCCCACATTATTCTGATGATTGATTTCAAAAGCCAAATCGACATCTTCAGAGATATTAATCAATAAGGGGAGAATGGCAAAGTATCGAGAAATCACGATCATCTCTTCATTTGATAGCTCTCTAACAATTTGATCTAATTTTAAATAGTCTTTTGAGACAGATAGTTTTTTCAATTCAAGAATCTTATCAAAGGTTTCTGGACTCACCAAATTTTTAGCAATGTCTTCTAAAATAGTGGTTAAAATCTCAACTTCTTCTTTGATAATCTCTTTGTTGGTATAGCTCTCTAGTTTTTGTAAAGTCATGATAACTCCTTTCTTTACTCACTCCGGCTTAGTAATAGCTTTGGATCTTCTGAGGCTTCTCGTATGAAGGAGCCTCTTGAATAGCCAGGGCGCGCTTTTCACTCGCATCAATATTCAAGACAAGGGCAATCGCAATGGATAGGACCCACAAACTATTTCCTCCTTGTGATAGGAAGGGGAAGGTCACTCCTGTCGAAGGAATTAACCCAGAAATCCCACCAATATTGATGAAGGTTTGGGTCAGGAGCATCCCTCCTATACCGATGGCCATCATCGAATTAAATGGATCTCTTGCCCGAATACCGACAAGAATAATACGCAAAATTAAGAAGAATAACAAGGCTAAGATCAGACTAGCTCCCACAAAGCCAAGTTCTTCAATAACGATTGAAAAGACAAAGTCTGTATGTGCTTCTGGCAAGTACCCTTGCTTTTCAATCGAATTTCCAAGGCCTAAACCAAACCAGCCCCCATTGCTCATGGCGTAATAGGAATTGGCCAATTGGTGTCCAGAATCTGATAAATCATTGAAGGGGTTATAAAAAGCACTGAAGCGTTTCGCTACATATCCAAAGACGGGAATTTTTGAGAAGCGCTCTACCCCAATTAACTGAATGGAATAAAGGAGAACAGTTGATCCCCCCACTAGCATAGCTAATAGGCTTGAGAACCAGCGGTAGGCTATCCCACTTGCACTAATCATGATTAAAGTTGTTAGTGCGAGAATGGTCGCATTTCCTAAGTCTGGCATGATGACTACAATAGCAATTAAGAAGAGCACCATCCAACGCCAATCTGCCAAATCCCGAGGAATCCACTGATTATGGGTAAGCGCTTGGTAATCATATCGTTGAATTTCTTCTTGCTTTTTAGAGAAAACCAAGGCCAAGTACCAAACTAGGATGATTTTCAAGTACTCAGCTGGCTGAATAGAGAAACCTCCAAAATTTAACCACCCATGCGCCCCATTCACCGTGTCTGTGATAAAACGCGATAACAGGAGAAGGATCGTCTCCGCAATAATAACAATCCCAATGAAAGCCTTTTTCTTAAGGTTATTCAATTTCACCTTATAGATAAAGAGAATGGTAATCAAACTCAGAACAAAAAAGATTCCCTGGCTTCTGATCATTCCGAAAGGACTAACCCCTTTTTGGATGGCTAAGGCACTCGTTGTCGAGTAGACTACAATCAATCCTAATACTGACAAAAGGAGGTACGGTATCAGGATTGAATAGTTTAAAAAATGACGTTTTTCTAATTTCATGTAACACCCATACTTCTAATTTTCAGTCTTCATTATATCACCTTTCAATAGTAAAAAAAAGGAAATACCAAATAAGATTCGGTTTTCACCTATCATAGAGGATTAATCAAACCAGTCTAGCCCTGTTTTTATTCCTCCTACTAGCTTAGTCCAAAAAAGTAATCTGCATTTTTACGACAATCGTTTGTTTTGGCGCTTTCAGACCCTTTGTTTTGCCTTTTTCCATCTTTTGCGGTAAAATGATTCTGTATGAGAAAAAGGATTAAACCAATTGTCCTCTTCGTCTTTTTCCTAAGCATCTTTTCTTTTCTGCTAATTTCTAAAACAGTAGCAGATATTCAAAGGAATCAACTTGCTAGAAGCAAGACTACACAAGAGGCAAAGAAAACCAATCAATCAAAAGTCCCATCTTCCTCTTCTTCTGACTCAGTAGAAGAACTAGATCAAGAATTTTTGAATCGACCAATTATTGACATCTCTGGTTGGCAATTACCAAGCGAGATTAATTATGATCTCTTAGCACAGAATGTTTCTGGAGTCATTGTTCGTGTTCATAGTGGCGCTCAAGCTAAAAAAGAAAATGCTGCGACTTATTTAAATGGAATAGACAAATCATACGAAACTCATATTAAAGAGTTTCAAAAACGAAATATTCCAGTTGCGGTTTATGCTTACGTAGCTGCCAAGGACAAAAAAGAAATGGAAAAGGAAGCAGAAGAGTTCTATCAGGCATCCAAAAAATACAAACCAACCTATTATTGGCTGGATGTAGAAGAAAAAACCATGGGTGATATGAACGCCGGAGTGGAAGCCTTCCGTGCCAAGCTAGCATCATTGGGAGCCAAAAATATCGGAATCTATATCGGGACCTACTTCATGGAAGAACATAGTATCTCCACTGATAAATTTACCGCCCTCTGGATTCCAACTTATGGTTATGATGATGGCTATTACAATGCAGCTCCATCTACTGATGATGAATATGATCTTCACCAGTATACCTCTCAAGGGCAATTGAATGGCTTCACCCACTACTTGGACTTGAACCAGATTGCACCCACACAAGATCAAGAGAAAATCTACCGAAAACTATTTACAGTAGAAAAGAATTAAAAGAGGCAGACGCCTCTTTTTCTCTTAAACTGCAACTCAAAGAGTATGATATAATATTAGAAAATTTAGAGAAAGACAATAGTAAGATGGCGAAAAAACAAAAAGTAAAAAAAACATTGGTGGAACAAATTTTGCAAAAAGCAAAGATCCCCCATATGGGATTACAAATCAATGCCCTTGAAGGAATAATTCCAGAAGGGATTAGGACTGAGCAAATTTATAAGACATTGGCCCTGACTGGTGATAAAACTGGTCCTGTTATCGGAATTGTTCCCATCTCTGCCCACCTGTCAGAGAAAAAATTGGCCAAACTATCTGGCAATAAAAAAGTCAACATGATTCCACAGAAAGACTTAGAAAAAACAACAGGCTATGTCCACGGGGCCAATAATCCTGTTGGCATTCGACAAAAACACAACTACCCTATTTTCATTGACCAATCTGCCTTGGAACTAGATCAGATGATTGTCTCTGCAGGTGAAGTTGGTCACAGTATTCAAATCAAGGCACAAGATTTAGCTGATTTTGTCAAGGCTAGCTTCGAAAACTTGGTCGAGTAAAGGATAAAACCACTATGAAACTATATTTTGTCCGTCATGGACGCACTGAGTGGAACGAGGAGGGCCGTATCCAAGGGGCAAACGGCGACTCCCCGCTTTTAGAATCTTCCATCCAGCAGTTAGAAGCCTTGGGTCGGCATCTATCTCAAACACACTTTGATGCAGCTTATTCAAGCGACTTGCCAAGAGCCGTCCATACTGCTCAAATCCTCCTCAAGCAAAATCAGCATCCCATCTTCCTCCAAGAGACTCCTGCTCTACGGGAATGGCAGCTTGGTAGGCTAGAAGGTGGAAAAATTGTGGAGTTGAAAGCTCTCTATCCGGAGGAAATGAAGGCTTTCCGACACGATCTATCACAATTCCATCACGACCTATTTGAGGCAGAATCCGTTTCTGAAACAACCAAGCGTACCTGTGATTTTGTGAAAAGCCTGAAAGGAAAAGAGCTCGATACCGTTCTTATCGTTGGACATGGGGCTAATTTAACAGCTTCCATTCGGACCCTACTTGGCTATAAACCAGAGGAACTCCGTAAAAATGGTGGCCTTAACAATGCCAGTGTGACCATTTTGACAACAGAGGATTTTGAACACTATCACTTAGAAACTTGGAATGACACTTCTTATATGGAAGACTAAAAAGAGAGTGGGACAGAAATCGGTCATTCGTTAGAATTCGATTTCGTCGTCCCACCTCCGCACAGTTGAGTAGGACTGTAAAAGCTGATGAAATCAGCGTAGTAGAGCCCACTCAACCACTGCGTCTTGCTCGACAATCAAAAGACAATTAAGAGGCTAGGACTTTTGTCCCAGCCTCTTTCTTATTAAATTATTTCATAGTTGGGAAGAGAAGAACATCCCGAATAGTGGTTGTATCTGTCAAGAGCATGCAGAGACGGTCGATACCGATTCCAAGTCCTCCTGTTGGTGGCATACCGTATTCGAGGGCTTCAACATAGTCATAGTCAATACCAGTTGCTTCGTCGTCTCCCAATTCTTTAGCACGTGCTTGCGCTTCGAACCGTTCCAATTGGTCGATTGGGTCGTTCAATTCTGTAAAGGCATTGGCATATTCCTTGGTCATGATGAAGAGTTCGAAACGATCCGTGAAACGAGGATCCTCGTCATTCTTCTTAGCCAATGGAGATACAGCAACAGGGTGTCCATAAACAAAGGTTGGCTGGGTCAAGGTTTCTTCCACATATTCTTCGAAGAAGGCATTGATGATATGACCCACTTCCGTATAGTGTTTTTCTACTGGCACATGTTTTTCTTTAGCAAGGGCTGCTGCTTCTTCAAAGCTCATTTCCTTCCAGAAATCAACACCAGCAATTTCCTTGATGGCATCCACCATGTGGACCCGTTTAAACGGTTCATTGATCTTGATTTCAGTTCCTTGGTAGTTAACTGGACCATCCCCATGAATCGCTTTAGCAGCGTGTTGGATAATGCCTTCTGTCAAGTCCATAATATCTTGGTAGTCAGCATAGGCTTGGTAGACTTCAATGGATGTAAATTCAGGGTTGTGAGTAGCATCCATTCCTTCATTACGGAAGATACGTCCGATTTCATAGACGCGTTCCATTCCACCGACAATCAAGCGTTTCAAGTGAAGCTCAGTCGCGATCCGAAGGACCATGTCAATGTTTTGGGCATTGTGATGAGTGATAAATGGACGCGCAGATGCTCCACCAGCTTCGTTGTGAAGGACAGGAGTTTCTACTTCAAGGAAGCCTTGACCATCCAAGTAACGACGGATTTCTGAAATGATTTTTGAACGAGTCACAAAACGCTCGAAGCTTTCACGGTTAGAAATCAAATCCAAGTAACGTTTGCGATAGATGGTTTCCACATCTGAAAGTCCGTGGAATTTTTCAGGCAAGGGACGAAGGGCTTTAGACAAGTGCGTGATGTGAGTAGCTTTAATTGAAAGCTCGCCCATGTCTGTCCGCATCACTTCCCCTTCTACCCCAAGGAAATCTCCAAGGTCAGCCTTTTTGAAAATTTCATAATTTTCTTCACCGACCGCATCTTTACGAACGTAAATTTGGATTTGACCTTCACGGTCTTGCAGGTGGGCAAAACCAACCTTCCCTTTTCCACGTTTGGTCATGAGACGGCCTGCAATAATGGCTGTTTCATTCAAGTCATGAAGTTGTTCTTTATCTAATTCTGAATATTTTTCTTTTAATTGACCAGAATCTGCAGTACGTTCGAATCGCTTTCCAAATGGGTCGATTCCTTGTTCACGAAGGGCCGCCATCTTTTCGCGACGGACAATCTGCTGGTCATTTAATTCTTCCATATGTTCAGTAGTCATTTGGAACCTCCTAAGTTATTCTCCCCTATTTTATCATATTTGACGGGGAAATACACTATTCTTGAGCAGGAAAAATGAAAAAAGGAATGGAAGGAAAAGGAGTTTTCTACCTTTCCTATCACATTCCTAGGTTTCAGAAGGGAACACGACTATTGTTCCAATCCATCATTCAAGTCATTCTACCTTATTCATAGCGGAGGGCTTCAATTGGGTCTAGTTTTGATGCCTTGCTAGCTGGTAGGATACCAAAGACAATTCCGACACAAGCTGAGAAGATGATACTTCCAATAGCCACCGACATGGAGACGACTGGAGGTCCTTCTAGAGTACCTGCAGCAGCTGTGGCGATGAGGGCATTGACACCATAGGCCAATCCCAGACCGAGAATTCCTCCCATCATGGTCAAGACCATTGATTCGATGAGGAATTGAATCAAGATTTTGCTACGAGTAGCTCCAAGTGCTTTTCTCAGACCGATTTCACGTGTCCGCTCAGTCACAGAAACCAACATGATATTCATGACTCCAATCCCACCAACGAGAAGGGAAATTCCTGCAATCGCACCAATGACTGTTGTCATAATACTGAGCATTTGATTGGTCTGTTCCAAGATACTATCCATGTTAAAAATTTGGAACTCCCCTTGGCGAACTCCTGATAGCTCGGTTAATTTTTTCGCTGCTTCGATTCCAGTTGATTTAATCTGTTTGACATCAGGAATATGCACCACAATAGTGGAAATTTCTTCTATTCCAAATTCTGAAGCTACTTGGGTATTAGCCATCAAGGCACTTCCTCCAGAAGAAGCCCCATATAATGCAGATCCAGCATTTGGATCCTTGAAGATTCCTACCACCCGATAGTTATTGTCTCCGACAGCAACCACTTGGTTAAGGGCACTTTCCGTACCAAATAAGGTCGAAGCTAATCCTTCATCCAACATGATGACCCGAGAAAAACTTTGGTAATCTGAAGCATTCAGCTTTCTTCCTGAAACCAATTCAAATTTTCTCACAGAGAAATAGGTATCATTGACCCCCATGATATTCACCCCTTCAGATTTTTTCTTCTGAAAGGAGATAGTGGCATTGGCCGTATTACCAACATAGTAGCCATCGATTCCAGGAATCTTGGTCAATTCCTTGACCCATTCTTCTTGGACAACAGGCGGGGTTTCAAGGATTGGGTTGTCAACATCTTCGCTACTTTCCTCTCCATAGCCGGCCGGTGGTGACATCCCTTGGTCTTCTTCACTCGCAACGCCACCTTCTCCACCACCCTCTGCTCCTCCTTCGTCTGGAGCAGGTTCTGGTCCTAAGTTAAAACCAGTCATGTAGCCACTCTTTCGGGCGGAATAAGAAATCTGAACATATTGTTGATCCTTGGTAAAGGTCTTGGTCACTCCAGCTTTCATCCCATCTCCGAGAGCCATGATGACGACGACTGAGGCAACCCCGATAATAATCCCTACCATGGTTAAAAAAGATCTCATTTTATGTCCCATAATGGAACTAATGGCAAATTTCCAGTTCTGCATCAGGCCCTCCTTTCATTGCGGCTATCCGAAGAGATCACTCCGTCTCGAATGACAATCTGACGTTTGGCATAGGCAGCAATCTCCGTTTCGTGGGTTACCATGATGATGGTTTTCCCTTCTTGATTGAGTGCTGTCAAAAGCTCCATAATTTGTTCGCCAGTTTTGGAATCAAGAGCTCCTGTTGGTTCATCCGCTAAGATAATAGAAGGATGATTTACCAAAGCCCGAGCAATGGCCACCCGTTGTTTTTGCCCTCCGGACAATTCAGAAGGAAGGTGGTGCATCCGCGTATCGAGCTCAACTTTCTTTAAAAACTGTTCGGCTAATTCCTTTCGTTTGGAAGGATTCACTCCTGCATAAATCAAAGGGAGCTCAACATTTTGAAAGGCATTGAGTTTTGACAGGAGAAAAAATTGTTGAAAGACAAAGCCAATTTGCTCATTGCGAACCTGGGCTAACTTCTTCTCACTGAGGTTCCCAACCTCTTCCCCTTCTAGTCTGTACTCACCACTGGTCGGACGATCGAGAAGTCCAATGATATTCATTAGGGTCGATTTCCCAGAACCGGAAGGTCCCATAATAGCTAGAAATTCCCCTTCTTCCACATTTAAATGGATATCCTTTAATACCTGTAAGGTTTGATCACCATTTTGATAACTTTTATTGATGTTTTTCAGCTCAATCAATTTTGTCATATTTTCCGACCTCTTTCCCATCTTCCAAATCGCCAGAAGGGTTGGTGATGACTTGAGCATCCTTGTTCAAACCAGATAAGACTTCTTGATTTTCTGCATCTGCATTTCCTAAGGTAACATTGACTTTTTTAGCCTTGCCAGCTTCAATGGTCCAAACATAGCTTTGATCACCGTCTGATAAGACACTTGTCACAGGAACCAAAGGATGGATGGTTGAACTTTTTACTTCAATATTGACAGAGAAACCTTGTTTCAAATCACCGATCTCACTGGTAATATCTACCGTAAATGGATATTTAGCTCCCCCTGTTCCTTGTCCAGAACCTGCGGCATTTGCACCAGTCTGACCAGAATCTGTCGGATAATTGGCAACGTAGCTAATCTTTCCAGTCCATTTTTTCCCAGGATAGACCTTAGAGGTTAAGGTCACTTCCTGACCAACTGAAATGTTGGCTAGATTGTACTCAGACAACTCACCTTTTACTTGAAGGTTACCGTTGCTGACGATATGAACAAGGGTTTGGTTGGTTCCGGTTGTTGATTTGGAGACATCTTTATTGACTTCTACAACCGTTCCATCTGTACTACTTTTTACGGTTGTAGCATCCAACAAAGCTTTAGCTTTTTCCATATTGGCTACAGCATCCGCACGGGCATCGCGTAAATCACCCACTTGTGTGTCCAAAGATCGTTGGGCTTGAGAGGCTGATTTGCTATCTGCTTCCTCATCCCCTGTTGTATCAATGGTCACTCCATTGGTCATGAGATCGTTCAATTGACGATCTGCCTTATTAACCGCACGAACAGCGGAATCATAGGCAGATTGCGCTTCTGTACTGCTGTATTGAACAATGGCTTGGCCAGCAGTCACTTGATCCCCAACATTCACTAAGATGGATTGCAAGTCTCCTTTCGTTCCGTCAAAGTAGATGTATTGCTCCTGATTGGCAGTGACTTTCCCCGTCAATAATACTGATGAAGCAATGGAACCTTCTTTGACTGTTTGAACCATAGGAGTCATATTCACCAACTCTTCAGGGCCATTGCTAGATTTTCCAAAAGCAAGCCAGCTCCCAATTCCTACGACTGCTAGTGCAGCACCTGTAGCTGTAACGATTTGCCATTTTTTAAATTTTTTCATTTCTTTCCTCCAGTATTCGAAAGCGTTTCAAATTATAAGTTTAGTATATCATATTTCCTCATTTTTCAATTCAAAATCATCTGTTTTGCAAGTTTTTTTGCTATCTTGTTTTCTCCTCCTATTCAACGATGGCAATTTCTTGATTTTTGTAACCTATGTTGTTACAATGAAGGTGTAAATCAACAAAGGAGTATTAACCATGAAAGAATTTGATATTATCTCCATTGGTGGAGGTAGCGGAGGGATTGCTACTATGAACCGTGCTGGAGAACATGGAGCCCGCGCTGCTGTTATTGAAGAAAAGCAACTAGGTGGAACCTGTGTCAACAAAGGATGTGTCCCTAAAAAAATTATGTGGTATGGCGCCCAAATTGCTGAAGCCATTCGTGATTACGGTCCAGATTATGGGTTTACTTGTGAACAGACCAATTTTGATTTTGCGACATTAAGAAAAAATCGCGAAGCCTATATCGATCGAGCTCGTTCGTCTTATGATGGCAGTTTTAAACGAAATGGTGTGGAGTATATCCAAGGTCGCGCTCGCTTTATCGACGCCCATACAGTTGAAGTCAACGGAGAAATCATCAAGTCTAAACACATTGTTATCGCCACAGGTGCCCATGCTTACATCCCAGATCTACCTGGAGCAAACCTAGGAGAAACCTCTGACGATGTCTTTGCTTGGGAAGAACTACCAAAATCAGTTGCCATTATTGGAGCTGGTTACATTGCGGTAGAACTAGCCGGTGTCCTCCATGCCCTTGGTGTTCAGACAGATCTCTTCGTTCGCGGTGATCGTCCCTTAAGAAAGTTTGATTCTTACATTGTCGATGGCCTAATGGAGGAGATGGATAAACAAGGATTGCCCCTCCATCCTCACAAGGTTCCTGTTCAACTCACAAAGGAAGAAAATGGTCAAATCCGTGTCTATTTCGAAGACCAAACATCTTTTGTTGCTGATCATATTATTTGGGCGACCGGCCGAAAACCAAACGTTCAGGACCTCCATCTAGAAGCTGCAGGTGTCACCTTAAATGAAAAAGGATTCATTGCAGTAGATGAATACCAAAATACCGTTGTCCCTGGCATCTATGCTCTTGGGGACGTCACAGGAGAAAAAGAATTAACTCCTGTCGCTATCAAGGCAGGGCGTACCCTATCCGAACGTCTCTTTAATGGAAAAACCGATGCTAAAATGGACTATTCAACCATTCCTACCGTTGTCTTTTCCCATCCCGCTATTGGTACAGTCGGTCTCACTCAAGAAGAAGCCGAAAAACAATATGGAAAAGAAGCTATCAAGGTCTACACTTCTAGTTTCGCTTCTATGTATTCAGCTGTAACCCAGCATCGCCAGCTGGCTAAATTTAAACTCATCACTGCAGGACCAGAAGAAACCGTCGTCGGCCTTCATGGACTTGGATATGGTGTAGACGAAATGATTCAAGGTTTCGCTGTGGCCATCAAGATGGGAGCGACTAAAGCAGATTTCGATGCAACCGTCGCCATCCATCCAACCGGTTCCGAAGAATTCGTTACCATGCGTTAATATCAGAAAAGGTTTGTTTAACAAGCCTTTTTCTTATATTTTTATTTTAATGTATCATCATTGGAGCTTCCATAGTCTAATCTTTCATTTTAACTGGATTACCTTACATTTTTGTAAGACAAGAGCTTTCGAAAGAATAAAAGCGAACTTCACTAGTCAAGTTCTTAAACTATCAGATAAAAAAAAGAGGCTAGGACTTTTGTCCTAGCCTCTCAATTGTTTTTGGATTGTCGAGCAAGACGCAGTGGTTGAGTGAGCTCTACTACGCTGATTTCATCAGCTTTTACAGCCCTACTCAACTGTGCGGAGGTGGGACGACGAAATCGAATTCTAACGAATTACCGATTTCTGTTCCACTCTCTCTGTCTTCTTATGGTAAGATAGCAATGGCGCGAACAGGTGAACCAGTTGCCTTGTCCCAGTGAGGGAAGGCAATTGAAATCAAGGCACCAACTGCTGGTACTTGATCCAATTGGTTCAAGACTTCTACTTGGTAGATATTTTGTTCCAAAAGGTAGTATTCATTGACCAAGCCATGCTCTGCAGCAGGAATACCCGCATCTGTATCGAAGGTCTCATGACCCACCGCCTTAACATGGCGTTCATGAATCAAGAATTCCAAAGCTTCACGGCTCCATCCTGGACTTTGTTGAACCCCATTTTCATCTAGGTTGCGCATAGCATCTTGATCTGGCCAACGTTTTGACCAATCACTACGGAAGGCGACAAAAGCTCCTTCTGCAATTTGTCCATGTTCTGCTTCAAAGTCCAAGATATCTTGTTTGCTCAAGATAAAGTTTGGATTGGCCGCAACCTCTTTCGATTTGTCGATGACATAGAGTGGTAAAAGAAGATCTTTGAGGTCAATCTCATCCAACCAACGGCCACCTTCTACAAAGTGAATCGGAGCATCGATATGCGTTCCGTATTGACCAACCACCGTAAATTTTTGGACATGGAAGCCATCTTTTAGTGTAAAGAGATCTTCTTGTTGCAAAGCAGGGAGGGCTGGAAAGTGAGGACTTTCTGCATTGATTTGGTGACTCAAGTCCACCCATTTTTTAGCTTGTAATTCTTTGTAAATAGTAAGTAAATCTGACATAAGGGTTCCTTTCCTATAAGTGCGACATGAAATAAACGAATAAGGTTATTATAACAGTCAATGTCAACATCCACAATGATTTGCGTTAATCTTGTTTTCTTGAATAGGATATAGTTTCAAGCTATAATTATAGAAAGCATCAAAAAAGAGACTGGGACAAAAGTCCTAGCCTCTCAAATGTCTTTGGATTGTCGAGCAAGACGCAGTGGTTGAGTGGGCTGTAAAAGCTGATGAAATCAGCTTTTACAGTCCTACTCAACTGTGCGGAGGTGGGACGATGAAATCGAATTCTAACGAATAACCGATTTCTGTCCCACTCCCCTTTCTTACTCTGGCCATTACTGTTTAAATGCATCTAGCAAAACTTGGAATTCTTCATTAGTGAGCGTAATCCCTTTGCCCATCTTCGTATGGTCTGGACTCCAAGTTCGGATATCATATTTAGCAGGTGCTCCATTAAAGCTAACCCGGTTTAACTCCTTGGTCCATCCTTTTTCATTTTCAGATAACACCAAGAGTTGTTCTTCAATTTCAAAACTAAAATCTGCCATGAATACTCCTTTCAATGTCTTTCACCTTAATAATTCGTAAAAAATTTTACAAAATGAATGAAATTTTCTATAATATATTGTATCAACTTATGGAGAATTATGCTATGAAAAGATTTCTTGAGCTTCTCAAGGACCGAGCGAATGAATTTTTTAACGATAAAACCTCCCAACCAGCCCCACTTGAGGATGATAAAATTATTCAGATTATTGAACTGGCCCTTCGAAAAAAACAAGGAGTCCATGTCATCTTCCAAAATAAAAGCTTTACAGGCGATATCGTGAAATATGATCAGGAACGAAAACAACTCATTGTCAAAAATTTTAAAAAGAGTATGTCAACCATTATTCGAATTTCTGATATTCAAAAGATTAGTCTTGTTCCACATACGATTCGAATCGCCCAACAAAAAACACCGTAAACTTCCAAGCTAGGGAGGCATGCGGTGTTTTTTTTGTTGTACTTTCTAGGCACGAACTGTTTGACTCGTTCCATCTTCTTTATAGAGATTGATCAAGCCTTCTTTGAGAGCACGGATCATATCACCTGGTTCAACTGTTGTTGGCATATGAATGGTCAATAGCTCCATCGGATTTGGTGCTCGGTCAATTTTATTACCCTTAGCATCATGCAAATCTTCGATGACTGTTTCAAAATGTCGGAAACCAGGTCCATAAAATTCCACTTGGTCCCCTTCGTTGATGACATTCCGTTGACGAATAGTCGCAATTTGCTTGTCCGCATCATAGGCAACCACTTCTCCAACAAACTTGTATTCTGGAATCTTCCGACGAGCCCCAAACAGTTGCTCGTTTTCTGAAGGAGTACCGTAGTAAAAACCAGTCGCTAGCTCACGTTGAGCCACTTTCCACATCTCATCAATCAAATCTTGCTTGATAGCTTCGAACTTCTCAGGACTTTCCAAATAAGCATCCACAGCTGCCTTGTAACAGTTCGTTACGGTAGAGACATAGTGAATGGACTTCATGCGACCTTCAATCTTCAGACTGTCCACTCCATTTTCAATCATATCAGGGATATGGTCAATCATCGACATATCAACAGCTGACATCGAGAATTCTTCAGGGATTTCCCCTTTGAGACTCTTGCGTTCTTGACCGAACGGCATATCGTAGAGATCATACTTCCAACGACAAGATTGGGAACAGCCACCACGGTTAGCATCCCGCATACTCATATGATTGGAAAGGGTACAGCGACCTGAATAGGAAATACACATCGCTCCGTGAACAAAGGCTTCAATCTCAACGTCCGTCCGCTTACGAATCTCAGCTAGTTCTTCCATCGAAACTTCACGAGCCAAAACGACCCTTGTCAAGCCCAAGTCTTTCCAAAACTCAAGGGTCTCATAGTTGGTAGCACTAGCTTGTGTAGAAAGGTGAATTTCCAAACCTGGCGCTTCAGTCGCTGCGATGGTAATCAAGGCAGGGTCTGAAACAATGACTGCTGCGATTCCGATATCCCGTAAACGACGGAACCATTCACCAGCTCCAACTTCATTTCCTTCGTGCATGACCATATTGGCCGCAACATAGACCTTCGCTCCATACTTAGCCGCAAATTGGACTCCTTCTTCCATTTGCTCAAAGGTGAAGTTTCCTGCACGGCTACGAAGACCATAGGCCTGACCACCAATAAAGACAGCATCCGCACCATAGCGAACAGCCACTTTTAATTTTTCTAAAGTTCCAGCGGGGGATAAAACCTCTGGACGTTTCAATTGTTTTGTCATCATATCTCCTAGTATATTACAAGTATATTAGTTAGATTATCAATCTTGTCTATTTTATAGCAAATCCAGTCGAAAGGCAATGGTTTGGGAATTGTTTTGACAATTCTCATTCTTTACCATCATCAAAAAGGAAGGCCCGCACTCCTGGCAGGCTTTTCTCCTTTATTTAACCATGTCTGGATCGTAGTCATAAAATCCAGTATCGAGGAAACGATTCTTAGGATGCAATTGGTGAATCTGTTCGTCCAATAGAAAGGCTTGGTCCGAAGTGAAGGTCCCTGCTTCCAAGAGCTCTCGTGCTTTCACAAAACACTTGGCAATTTCCACAAAGTTTTGACCAGGTGTATAAATTCCCTCTAACTTCCAATGAGTAAAGCCATGTTCAACTAACTCAGACAATTTGGTCATCAAATCCAAATCATTGTTGGCAAAAATATGAGTTCCATGTTTGTCTTCAAAAATAGAGTAATGGCTATCTGGATCCCCAGGCTCTGCCAGAAAGAGATCGCGTTCTCTTGTTTTTTCGTCGTCAATGTGGGTGAAATTATAATAATTTTGCAAAAGAGGCCGTTTGGAATGGTGAATCACACTAGCTCCATAGACCAATACTTCAGCAGGAATCTCTAGGATTTCTGGCATCTTGAAAAGCTCTGCAGATGGGATTTCTCGAGCTAATACGGCTTCAGAAACACCAGCCTTTTGTCCCCAGAAATTGATTTGACGGCTGCTTGTCACCATGGTAGAAGCATCATAAATGGTTTTAAAGTTGTAGCCATCCCGCTTCAAGACATAAAAGACACCTGCATCCCCTACCGTGATATAATCGACGTTAATCGATGCAAGGAAATCTAAAAATGGTTTGATATGATCCATCATATCCTGATGCATCAAGGCATTGACAGCCACTGTCAATTCTTTTCCTGCTGCATGGACTAGATCAGAAATTCGACTTAATTCGTCATACGAGAAAGTATGAGGAAGTCGTAATCCATACTCTTTTTCACCAACATAAATACGGTCTACCCCTGCTTCTAGAAGGGCTTGAACCTGTTCAATACTTTCAGCTGTAGCTGTAATAATTATCTTATTCATGAAAACTATTATACCAAAAAAGTATTTTTGCTCTTCAAATTTCTTAATTTTGTAAAAATTGTAACAGTTTTGTAACATTTCTATGCTTGAAAACGTGTTAAAATAAGAGAGTACTGTTAGGAGAGAGAAATATGCCCGCAAGAAAACTTAGAGTTGTTGAAGAATACGACTATATCGAAGTCCCTCTTCAACAAGAGAATACAACAACTAATTATGACTTTAACTATGATACTGAACCAGCTTCCCAATTAAGTGAGCTACTGTTTTTCCTTAATATTGCTGTGTTTTGTGTCTTAACTGTTTTATTTAGTTTCATCTTTTTATCAATGAAGATGAATACCTTCTTTGCTTTTGCCTCAGCAATTGCTTGCAGTTTGGGAAGTATCCAAGCTTTCCGAATTTTCCAGCTAAAACGGAAAAAGGACTAAGATGAAATTTTTAGCCTCCTTAGGGAGGCTTTTTGGCATTTCCCAATCTAGTTTGTCATTTCATAAGAGAAATCCCTCACCAAATGGTGAGGGATTCTTTTTATTCTTCTTCTACAGCTGTTTCTTTGATTTCTTCTTCGACTTCTTCAACAGCTGTTTCTTCTTCTAATTCCAGGACAATCTCTTCACTTTCTTTCTCTTGTGTAGGGTAGAAAGGAGTTGCTTGATTACCGGTCTTTTGCTGAATTTTTTCCTTAATCGTTTGGATGGCATCTTGTGAAAATTCTACCACATCCTGTGTCTTATCTTTAACCGTTTCGATGACAGTGTCTTTGTTGATCTCTCCACTTTCAACTTTTTCCTTAGTTTGCTGAATAGCGTCTGATGCTTGCTTAGATAGTTCCATTGCGGATTGTTTCACCGAATCATGAACTTCTTGTGGATTTTCTTGATATTCTTTCACAAAACCTTTGACTTTACCAGTCCATTCTTTCCCTTTTTTTGTAGTCAGGAAATAGGCAACGGATGCGCCTGTGATCGTTCCAATTAATAATGATGATAAACGTCCCATAGGGTACCTCTTTTCTTATTTAAATAATTTCATAGCCATGCGAGCTGCTTTTAATCCGACAGATGTTTTGACGGTTTTTCCACCAACTACGACAGCTTTTTTGCTAATCTGACGCGCTTGATCGTTCAGATCTGATACAGATACAGACAAATCTGCCACCGCAGTGAAGAGTGGATCGATGGTTGCAACTTTTTGATTCAAATCTTCTGTCAAGACATTCACTTTCGCTAACAACTCATTGGTTTGGTGCAAGGTGACATTCACATCTGATGTCAAGGTCTTAATCGTTACCTGAGTCTCATCTACAACTTTTCCAATCTTTGAAAATAAGATTATCAAGTAGATGACCAAAACGACTAAAGCTAATCCTAAAAGCCCATAGGCAATTTCAATAAACATTTCTTTTCTCCTTAATCTATTTCCGTTTTATAAAACGGTGCATTCTTTTTTCGTTGATAGATCATGATTCCGATTCCAAGTAAGATCAGGAATAGGGACAGCCATTGTGATACTCGAATTCCCAAAAACATCAAGCTATCTGTTCGCATTCCTTCAATAATCATTCGACCAAAGCCATACCAGATGAGATAGAAAGCCGTAATTTCACCCTTTCTCAAAAGCTGTGGGCGGCGACGTAAATATAGAATCAGCACAAAACCGAGCAAGTTCCAGCAGGATTCGTATAAAAATGTCGGTTGACGGTAATGTCCATCAATAAACATCTGATTCCGAATGAAGGAAGGCAAATAATCTAAATTCTTAACAATAGCTCCGTAAGCTTCTTGGTTAACAAAATTGCCCCAACGGCCAATACTTTGAGCAATCATGACACTCGGTGCAGCGATATCTAAAAAATCAACCGGATCAATCAAACGACTACGTGAAAATAGGTAGAGGACTAGAGCCCCTGCAAGGAGTCCACCATAGATAGCAATTCCACCGTTCCATACGGCAAAAATCTCTCCTGGATTTTCCCTGTAATATGACCATCGAAAAATAACATAGTAGAGACGGGCACCTATAATCGCTACTGGAAAAGCAATCAGAATAAAATCAATGATATCGTCTGACTCAATCCCTTTACGAGGTGCTTCTTTCATAGACAGGATGACTGCCAAAAGGAGACCTAGAACGATACAAATCGCATACCAACGAATACTAAAGGGGCCAAGTTGAAGGGCTACTGGATTCATGCTTTCACCTCATTCTGATCAATCAACTGGGTCAATCGATCTTCAAAGGTTTTAGTAGCATCATATCCCATTTCTTTGGCACGGTAATTCATAGCTGCTGCTTCAATGACAACGGAAATATTACGACCTGTCTTAACAGGGATGCGAATTCTTGGAATGGTCACTCCACAGAACTCAATTTCTTCCGCATTATTGCCTAGACGATCATAGGTTTGTTCCTTAGTGTAGTTTTCCAAGTAGACAGCGATTTGAACCTGTGAAGAATCTTTCACAGCACTGGCACCATACAAACTCATGACATCAATGATTCCAACTCCACGAATTTCTAGCAGATGACGTAGAATTTCTGCGGGCTCACCCCATAAGGTCATCTCATCTCGAGCAAAGACGTCTACTCGGTCATCTGCGACTAAGCGGTGTCCCCTCTTGACAAGTTCTAAACCAGTCTCACTCTTACCAATCCCACTATCTCCTTGGATGAGAACCCCCATCCCATAGATATCCATCAAGACACCATGGACACTAGTCCGCTCTGCCAAGAGGGAATCCAAGTAACTAGACAATTCCCCAGATAAGCGACTAGTTGGAACGCGACTGCTTAGAATAGCAATTTGCTTCTCCTCTGCAGCACGGAGCATTTCTTCTGGTATCTCCAAATCACGCGCAATAATGAGTACGGGTGTTTCCGGCTGAAACATCTTACGTAAGACCTGGTGACGGTTGTGAGAGGTCATCTTCATTAAGTAGGACCATTCTTTCATCCCAACTAACTGAATCCGTTCTGGTGTATAGTAGTCAAAATAACCTGTCATTTCAAGTCCCGGACGTGAAATATCTGCCGTTGTGATTTCTTTTTCAAATAAGCTTTCATTACCGTAAACAACCTTCAAACGAAGCTTATCTATTAAATCTCGGACTGTTATTGCCATAGGCTTCTCCCTTTTTTTATTCTCTTACTATTATAGCAAATTATTCCCTTGGAGGACTTGCTCAAGCAACTTTTTTTGATCATGAAAATGGGAATAAGTCTCAAAAAATTGTAGCAACTCCTCCCTCTGGACCCAAGAATGACCTTCTGTCTCTCCTTCTTGATAACGGACCTTAGGGCGTATCTCGTCAAGACTGGCGAGGTAGTAATCATAATGACTTTGTTCCTCTTCAACTGTTTCTTGGTGGATGAGATGGATGGTTCGAGGAGTTAGACCCGTCTCCTCTTTTAGCTCACGAAGAGCGGCATCCAGACTTTTCTCGCCACAGAGGACACTCCCTCCAGCACCACATTCATAGACTCCAGGATGAATTTCTTTTTCTTGACTTCGTTTCATAAAAAGAAAAGCTCCTTTACTGTCTTGTACAAGAACATTAACGACTAGGTGAAATAGTCCATTTGGAATAATTTTTCCTCGTACTAGTTCTACTCCTATTTGCTTTCTTTGCCTATCATAGGCATCCCATTTTTCCATCTTCTCTCCGTTTTCTTCTATAAATCAAAATAGAGGCTGGGACAAAAGTCCTAGTCTCTCAATTGTCTTTGGATTGTCAAGCAAGACGCAGTGGTTGAGTGGGCTCTACTACTCTGATTTCATCAGCTTTTACAGCCCTACTCAACTGTGCGGAGGTGGGACAACGAAATCGAATTCTAACGAATTACCGATTTCTGTCCCACTCTCTATTTTGATTGATTCTGTATTTGCAACAATAGGTCTCTCTTTTTTCTCCTAAAAGAAGGGACTGTCATCCTTAATGACCTCAGCATCCTTACGTTTGCGAGGCCCGAGGCCGTACTTTTCTCTTTCAATGTCTTCTTTATAAGGCATGGAAAGAGCACAGAGGACATAGACTGATATTCCTACAATTCCATAATGGAATAAGCTAAAAAGGATATAGAGGAAACGCAATAAGCTAACATCTAAGCCAAAGCGATCGGATAGCCCTGCAAAAACTCCACTGATAATCTTGCCACGTCGTAATTTATAAAATGTTGGATTCAAGGGCCTACCTCCTATTATTTTAGAACAGTATATCCCGAATTCTACTAACTGTCATCCGACTCAAGGCCGATTTTCTTGATAGGAGGTTTTCTGATACTTGAGATGTCCTCGACATCGACCACAGCGGTACTTTTGAAGATCAATTCGTCGTTTTCTCTTATATACTTGCCCACAGATCGTGCAGACATAGATCTTAAAGCTTCCCCTTTCGAGTGATGGCGTATACCGCACACCATCTACCTCTTTTAGCAAGACTTTGAAGTCTTTGTCCTGATGGCGATATCCCTTTTTCATGTAATAGAGATGATAATGACACAACTCATGGCGGACAATCTTTCGAAACATCTCCCAGCCAAATCTTTCTAGTATTTTGGGATTGAAATCTAGATGACCATCCTTTGGAAAAAAACGTCCACCCGTCGAACGCAAACGAGTATTCCAGATAGCTTGATGGAGAAAGGGGCGACCAAAATCTTCCAGCGAAACTTCTTGAACGTATTTAGTTAGATTCATGTGGTGCTATGAGTGAAAGATTCACTTTTTCCCGTTCTACATCAATCTTGTAGACCCATACGGTCACTAGGTCACCAACTGAAACAACTTGGCTTGGATGTTTGATAAAATGCTGGCTCATCTGTGAAATATGGATCAAACCATCTTCATGAATCCCAATATCGACAAAGGCTCCAAAGTCAACAACATTGCGGACGACTCCTTCTAGTTTTTGACCAATCTTCAAGTCTTTCAAGTCAAGGACATCCTGGCGAAGGACGGGAGCATCAAAAGAATCACGTAAATCGCGACCTGGCTTAAGAAGATCCGCTATAATATCTTTTAAGGTCTCAGGCCCAATTTCAAGTTCCTGGGCCATAGAAACCGTATCAATTTGTTTCAATTTAGCTTGGGCCTCTTCATCCATCTCCGTGATCCCAAGTAAGGTAAAGAGCTTCTTCACTGCAGGGTAACTTTCTGGATGAACCCCGGTTCGATCAAGGAAATTCTCACTTTCTGGAATCCGTAAGAAACCAGCTGCTTGTTCGAAGGCCTTGGCCCCTAGACGAGGAACCTTTTTAATCTGTGCACGCGAGGTGATCACCCCTTCTTCTTCTCGATACTTCACGATGTTCTCAGAAATGGTTTTATTGAGACCGGCCACGTGAGACAAAAGAGCTGGACTAGCAGTGTTAATGTTGACACCAACTTGGTTCACCACGGTATCGACAACAAAGTCAAGGCTCTCAGACAATTTCTTTTGGCTGACATCGTGCTGGTACTGACCAACTCCAATTGATTTTGGATCAATCTTGACCAACTCAGCCAGTGGATCCTGCAAACGACGCGCAATGGAGATGGCTGAGCGCTTTTCAACCGTCAATTCTGGAAACTCATGGCGGGCCAATTCACTAGCTGAATAGACAGATGCACCACTCTCATTGACAATGACATAACTCACATTTGGAACTTCTTTAAGAACTTCCGCAACAAAGGCTTCGCTTTCTCGACTAGCCGTCCCATTCCCAATCGAAATAATTTCTACGCAGTATTCCCGAATCAAACGCTTCAGTTCTTCTTTCGCCGCCTCAATTTGTGCTGGTTTAGCTGGTGCAACAGGATAAATCACCTGAGTGGTTAACATCTTTCCTGTCTGATCGACAACAGCCAACTTAGCTCCTGTCCGGAAAGCTGGGTCAAAGCCTAAGACCACGCGCCCTTTGAGGGGAGCAATCAACAAGAGGTGACGAAGATTTTCAGAGAAAAGCTGAATGGCTCCATCTTCTGCCACTTCTGTCAATTCTGTCCGAATCCGACGCTCCATAGCTGGTAGCATCTTCTTTTTCAGAGCCTGGTTGATAACTTCTTCGATATGGCTGTTCTTCGATTTAAATCGAGCTTCAAAATGACGAGTCAAGCGATCCACAGGATGCTCAAAACCAACCTTTAATACTCCTAATTTCTCTCCACGGTTTAAGGCAAGGGTCCGGTATCCCTGCATATTTGCAATCTTCTCAGAAAAATCATAATAGATCTTGAAGACTTGCTTCTCGTCTTTGCTCTCATCCTTCAAGCTAGAGGTTATCAAGGAGTGTTTGCGAATCTCCTGGTAAGTGAGGTTACGCAATTGCGGATCTTCTGCAATCGCTTCGACCAAAATATCGATTGCTCCAGAAATGGCATCTTTTACAGTTGGGAAAGCCTCAGATAAAAATTCCTCTGCTGCTGTTTCCAGATCCTTTTGATCTTGCAAAATCATCCGAGCAAGCGGGAAGAGGCCTGCCTCACGCGCAACTGTAGCCTTGGTCCGGCGTTTTTCTTTGTAGGGAAGATACAATTCTTCCACATCTGCCAGTTTTTCAGCTTGCTCAATCGCTTCTTTTAGGGCTGGGGTGAGTTTCCCAAGCTCTTCAATCTTAGCCAGGACAGTTTCTTTCCGATCAGCCAAGGCTGTCAAAGACTTGTCCATATCGATAATGGCTTTGATCGCTACTTCATCTAGATTCCCCGTAGCATCTTTCCGATACCGAGCAATAAAGGGGATGGTAGATCCCTCTGCTGTTAAGGTCAAAACAGTATCAATTTGTTTGAGACTTACGCCCAATTCTTGGGCTATTTTTTCATATTTTTCCATAGCTTCTATTATACCATAGAAAGCTCGCTATTCCGCCCTTCCTTCCTGTTTTTGCACTTGATTTCCCCTCTTTTCTGAGATTTTGATATAATGAGAAAAAAAGAAAAGGAGACCTATTCATGGCTATTAAATTTTCAAAAACAGACGATTTAGACAAACTCTTTGAGGAATTTGCCGTTTTCCCAGATCCCCCTCAAGCCACTTTCCCAGATGAGAAAAAGGAAGCAGCTAAAGGGCAAAAAGTGCAGAAGGATTCTGACAAATGAATTTCTTTCAGCAGTTGCCAACTAGTGTCCTTCAAGCTGGAGCAATTTTTCTTTCGATTATGATTGAAGCCCTTCCTTTTGTTCTGATTGGAAGTCTGATTTCAGGGGCAATCGATGTCTATATCACCCCTGAAAAAGTGTATCGAGCCCTTCCTAAAAATAAATGGGGAAGAATTCTGTTTGGGACCTTGATTGGTTTTATTTTCCCTTCCTGTGAGTGTGGCATCGTCCCCATTATCAATCGCTTTTTAGAAAAGAAGGTCCCTAGCTATACAGCTGTGCCCTTTCTAGTAACAGCACCGGTGATTAACCCCATTGTGCTCTTTGCCACCTATTCCGCCTTTGGCAATTCTTTTCAAATGGCTCTCTTACGAGCTATCGGCTCTATCCTGGTAGCGACTGTTCTAGGAATTTTCCTAGGATTTTTCCAAACCGCTTCTATTCAACGGGCCAACCGCAAGGAAGTCCATGTTCATGACTTTTCAAAACTATCTGCCGCTCAACGCTTCTTTCAAGTATTTGTGCAGGCCATTGATGAGTTTTTCGACACTGGACGGTATCTGGTCTTCGGCTGTTTGTTTGCCAGTTTGGTTCAGGTCTATGTGCCAACTCGAGTACTGACTTCTATTTCAGCGACACCACTCTTAGCCATTTTCCTCCTCATGCTCCTTTCCTTCCTCCTCTCATTGTGTAGTGAGGCAGATGCCTTTATTGGTTCCTCCCTCCTCTCTAGTTTTGGCTTAGCTCCTGTCCTAGCTTTCCTGGTTATCGGACCCATGCTAGATGTCAAGAACCTCTTGATGATGAAGAATTATCTGACCAATCGCTTTATTGTCCAATTCATTAGCATCGTCAGCATAGTTGTCTTGGTTTATGCTTGGTTTGTGGGGGTGGTCCTATGATTCGATTTCTCATTTTAGCAGGCTATTTCGAAATTACTATGTATTTGCAGCTTTCTGGTAAGCTCAACCAATACATTAATATGCATTATTCCTATTTAGCCTATATCTCTATGATTCTTTCCTTCATCTTGGCTGTCGTCCAGCTCTATATATGGATGAAGAATCTGCCCGTTCATAGCCACCTAACCAGTAAAAAAGCCAAAGTCATGAGTATTCTTCTGCTCCTGATTCCCTTGATTGTCGGGATTGGGTTCCCGACAGTGACCTTGGATTCCCAAACGGTTTCTGCCAAGGGCTATCATTTCCCCATCGCAGCTGGCTCTTCAAAGGATATTCAAAACGACGAAGGAACAACCAACCAATACCTCAAGCCTGACACTAGCAGTTATTTTACCAAGTCTGCTTATGAATCTGAGATGAGAGCTGCAGCCAAGAAGTACCTCAAGCAAGATCATATCCAGATCACGACAGAAAACTATATGGAAGTCATGGAAGTGATCTATGACTATCCAGATGAATTTGCTGGAAAAAACTTTACCCTAACCGGCTTTATTTATAAGGACCCTCAGGATCCGGGTAGCCAGTTCCTTTTCCGTTTTGGGATTATCCACTGTATCGCCGACTCAGGAGTCTATGGTCTCTTAACCAAAGGAGCCTCCCAAACCTATGACGATAATACTTGGGTCCAAGCTACTGGAACTCTAAAGATCCAATACCATAAACAGCTTGGCCAAAGTCTTCCGGTCTTAGACATAAGGGAAGCTCATCAGGTAGAAAAACCCGCCAATCCTTATGTTTATCGGGTATTCTAGGCAGTCTATCACTCTGCAGGTTGTGACCTTTTGGTCCAACCTTTTTTTGTGCTTTCTTCTCCTTTTATTTCCTATGAAAGTCAGAATACTTTTACTTTCAAAGAGAAATTTTCTGAATTTTATGGTAGAATATGGTTTATCAAGTTAGAAAATAGGTATGAACATGTCTTCAAAAGTAATTGTAACCATTTTCGGGGCTAGTGGAGATTTAGCTCACCGCAAACTCTACCCTTCCCTTTTTAGACTCTATAAAGCTGGAAATCTTTCAGAGCATTTTGCAGTGATTGGAACGGCTCGTCGTCCTTGGAGCAAAGAATACTTTGAATCGGTTGTCGTTGACTCCATTTCGGATTTGGCAGATAGTCCTGAACAGGCGCAAGAATTCGCTAGCCACTTTTACTACCAAAGCCACGATGTTAATGATACCGAGCACTACATCAAGCTTCGTGAACTCCAAAATCAGCTCAATGATACCTACCAAGCTGACCACAATAAACTCTTCTTCCTATCCATGGCTCCTCAATTCTTTGGAACCATTGCCAAACATTTGAAATCTGAAGGAATTGTGGATGGAAAAGGCTTTGAGCGTCTAATCGTGGAAAAACCATTTGGAACTGACTTAGAAACAGCCAGTCAGCTCAACAAAGAACTGGAAGAAACCTTTGAGGAAGAGCAAATTTTCCGAATTGATCATTACCTTGGTAAAGAAATGATCCAGTCTATTTTTGCCCTCCGTTTTGCCAATCTAATCTTTGAAAACATTTGGAACCGTGACTATATCGACAATGTCCAAATCACCTTCGCAGAACGTCTGGGTGTGGAAGAGCGTGGTGGCTACTATGATGAATCTGGTGCCCTCCGCGACATGGTCCAAAACCATACCCTTCAATTGCTTTCTCTCTTAGCGATGGACAAACCAGCTTCCTTCACCAAGGAAGACATCCGTAAAGAGAAGGTAAAAGTTTTTGAACAATTGGTCAACCCTTCTGAAGAAGGATTAAAGAAATTGTTTATCCGAGGCCAGTACCGTTCTGGAAAAATCCAAGGGAAAAAAGACATCTCTTACCGTAGTGAACCAAATGTCAACCCTGAATCCATGACCGAGACCTTTGCCTCTGGCGCCTTCTTTGTGGATAGCGATCGCTTCCGTGGTGTTCCTTTCTTCTTCCGTACAGGAAAACGTCTCACAAAAAAGGGGACCCATGTGAATGTGGTCTTTAAACAGATGGACTCTATTTTTGGTCAAGAAATTGCACCCAATGTGCTGACCATCTACATCCAACCAAACGAAGGCTTCTCTCTCTGTGTCAACGGGAAAGAAGTCGGCGAGCAATTCCAGATCGCTCCGATATCCTTCGACTATGAAACTGATGCGACAGCGACCGGTGCTTCTCCAGAGCCTTACGAAAAGTTAATCTATGATGTCTTAAATAATGACTCTACCAACTTTAGCCACTGGAACGAAGTAAAAGCATCTTGGAACTTGATTGACCGGATTGAGAAATTATGGGCAGAAAATCAAGTCCCTCTTCATGAGTACAAATCTGGAACCATGGGACCTCAAGCATCCTTCGACCTCTTGAAGGATTACAATGCTGAATGGGTCTGGCAACCAACGATTGAAGAATAATCTATCCATCCTACTAAAAAATGCAACTTAAAAACTCATCTCTCTAGAGATGAGTTTTTTGTTTATATCAAGCCTTCTAACAAGCCACGCATAAAGTTTTCCGAATTGAATTCACCGATGTCATCGATTTTTTCACCAAAACCAATTAATTTTACAGGAATATCCAACTCTTCTCGGATTGCAAGGACCACTCCTCCTCGAGCTGTTCCATCAATTTTAGTGAGGACGATTCCAGTAATAGGCGTGATCTTGGAGAATTCCTTGGCTTGGACCAGAGCATTCTGTCCTGTGGAAGCATCTAATGCCAAGAAGGTTTCGTGAGGGGCTGTAGGATCCACCCGCTTGATAATGCGACCGATTTTTTCTAATTCAGCCATCAGATTGTCTTTGTTCTGAAGGCGACCAGCCGTATCAATCATTAATACATCGACTTGCTCTGCCACAGCCCGTTCCATTCCATCAAAGACAACACTTGCAGGATCTGACTTTTCAGGACCAATGACAACAGGCACATCCACACGGCGTCCCCATTCAGCTAACTGCGCAACGGCACCTGCCCGGAAGGTATCTGCTGCGACCAACATCACCTTTTTCCCTTCCTTCTTGTACTTATGAGCCAATTTTCCGATAGAGGTAGTTTTCCCAACGCCATTCACTCCCACAAAGAGCATGACAGTCAAGCCATCTTTAAAGTTAATTTGCTCATTGTATTGGCCATCTTTTTCGTAGAGATCCACCAATTTTTCAATGATCACGCGACGCAAGGCATCCGGTTTCTTGGCATTTTCCAAACGGGCTTCATAGCGGAGCTCTTCTGTCAGATTCGAAGCGACCTGGACCCCTACGTCACTCATAATCAAGAGTTCTTCTAACTCTTCAAAGAAATCTTCGTCGACAGAACGGAAGTTGGCAAAGAATGCATTAAGTGCTGCTCCAAAGCCTGTCCGAGTTTTCTTCAAGCTTCGATTGTATTTTTCTTGAACCGTTTCTGTAGGTTCAGCAATCTCTGGCTCACTTGTACTTTCTTCTACTAAAGATTCTTCCTCAATCTCTTCTGAAATCTCGGATTCGCTAGTAGCTTCTTCTACAGGCGATCCCACTTCAAGCTCTTCGGTTCCTTCCTCAGAACTTTCAGGTATTTCCTCTTCAACGATTGGTGCTTCCCTTACCACATCCAATTCTGGCACACCTTCAGACTCTTCTTCAACTAGTTTGTCAGACTCTTGGAAAGGGCTTGAAGTCTCAGATGTTGTTTCAGTTCTTACAAGAACTTCCTCTTCCAGGGCTTCTTGGACAAGATCTGAAGAAGAATCTGGGTGCTCCTCATCAACACTCACTTCTTGTAGAGCTTCTGCATCTAAAGTCTGATCTTCAGTATTAGGAGCAGACTCAGTAACTTCCTCAGGAGAGGTTTCCTGCTCTACTTGAGAAGGTGCCTCTTCTTCGACAGCTGTTTCCTGATTTACAAGCTCTTCTAAAGGCACTTCTTCACTAGATACTTTCGACTCTTGAGATGGTCTAGCTGATTCGGCAGCCATTCGCTCTTTTAATTCAGCATAGTAGGCTTCCATTGCCGAAATCTTAGCCTCATCACTTTGTGAAGGCTTATTTGATACCGGCTCAGCTGGCGAGCTTGCTTCTTCCTCGCTTCCCCCAATCTCTTCTGTAAGATCTTGGGTTTGTGGTTTTGTTTCTTCTTTTCTTCCAAATAGTCGGTCAAATAATCCCATTATTGACCCTCCTTCAATACATATTCTTCAATCGCTCTTCCGACTGCATCTTGATCATTGGTGTAGTCCGAGACTAGAGTGGCAATCTCCTTCACTTCATCCACCGCATTGGCCATAGCGATTCCGAGTCCTGCCCATTTTAACATGCTGGCATCATTGGCTTCATCACCGCAAGCCATGACTTGACTAGCATCGATCCCTAAATACTCCACCAAGGCCTCCAAGCCTCGATCCTTTTGAACTCCTTTGGGGCACCATTCCAAGAGCATGTCCCTCGATTTAAAAATCTCAAAACGCTCCCCTAATTCAGGAGAAATCTTTGGAATAGCGCTATCCAAATAGTCCTGATGAAAGGCTGTCACACACTTGTTATAGGAAATCTGGCTGGACAAATCTTCAATAGAAACAGGAATAAAGTTCAAATAAGGATTATAGAGGGGATAAAGAGACTCTTGATCAGATGCAAGTGTATAAATATCCCCTTCACTAATAGCGTCCAAAGGTAAACCAAGGGCCTCTGTCTCTTCATAAATCCGAAGGACATCATCTCGAGAGAAAACTGTTTTGGCAATGATCTCTCCTGTATTCTTTTGTACCAAGCCTCCATTAAAGGTAATGGTGAATTCATCTGACAAGCCGGCAGTCCCAATTTCTTGGAGCAGAAAATCCATGGCCTTGAGGGGACGCCCCGTGGTCAAAACCACTTTAACCCCTTTTTCTTGTGCTGCACGAATCGCAGCCAGATTCCGAGGGGAGATTTTCTTTTCTGAGTTTAAGAGAGTGCCGTCTAAGTCTAGTGCGATAACCTTAATATGACTCATAGTTCTTCCTCCATATAGCGAAGGATAGATCCTGTCGAATGGTGACCTACTACTGTTTCAGCCAACTCCAAAATCTCTGGACGGGCATTTTCTGGCGCAATCGCATGACCAACCACCTGCATCATATGAAGATCATTGAGGTTATCTCCAAAAGCTAGGACTTGGTCCCGACTAATGCCCAACTGATCCATGAGGGCTTGGATGGCTACTCCCTTGTCTACATAATCCAAGACAATATCAATGCACTCATAACCAGTGGTCATGGCCTTAACCCCTTTAACATTTTGGGTAACCCAGGCCTCACCTTCTGCCAACACTTCTTGGTCAAAATTAGTGGTCATCTTGAAGACAAGATCATCAATTTCTGAAAAATCCGATACCTTTTGAATGTTTTCATTGTAATTTTGTGAAGCAACCAGATAGTCTGGATCAACAGTCTTTAGAACATAGCTCCCGCGTTTTCCTGTAAACAAGCACTTATTTTTATCGAAATAAGGACATTCCTGCAACTTGGCAAACATGGCTTGGTAAAAATCAGGACTCATGGTCGCCTCATAGACATCTTCACCATGAAACTCAACAACACTGCCGTTTTCAGCTATAAAAATAATCTGATCCTGAACCTCTTTAAAGATTATCTTTAAAGAGAGGAGAGCCCGACCACTTGCTGCAGCAAAGTAGATCCCTTTTTCTTGAAATTTCTTTAGCACCTTTAGGAATAATGCTTGATCAAATTCATGATTTTCATCCAGAAAGGTCCCATCCATGTCTGTTGCGACTAATTTAATTTCCATTATCCATTCCTTCTATATCTTTCAGTTTTACAGATACAATCTTAGAGACTCCTGATTCTTGCATGGTCACTCCGTAGATGGAATCTGCTGCAGCCATGGTTCCCTTACGGTGGGTAACCACAATAAACTGACTTTCCTTATCAAAACGATTGAGGTAATCTCCAAACCGTTTAACATTGGCTTCATCTAGAGCCGCTTCTACTTCATCCAAGATGACAAATGGAATGGTCTTGACACGAATGATCGAAAAGAGAAGGGCTAATGCTGACAAAGCTTTTTCTCCACCACTCATCAAATTCAAGGATTGAATTTTCTTGCCAGGTGGTTGGACAGAAATCTCGACCCCAGCTGATAAGAGATCCCCATCCGTCAGGATGAGATCTGCCGATCCTCCGCCAAACATCTGTTTAAAGGTTACCCGGAAAGATTCACGAATTGCTTCAAATGTCGACTTAAAGCGTTCTTTCACCTCATCATTCATGTCATTAATGGTTTCAAGAAGAAGATTCTTCGCTGCCAAGACATCTTCTCGTTGACCGGAAAGGAAATCAAATCGCGTCTTGACCTCATCGTATTGTTCGATGGCATCGATGTTAACAGGTCCCAGGGCCTTAATGGCTTTTTCTAAGTCTTTCAAGGCTTGCTCAGACTGGGCTAGATTTTCGAGCTCATTGGCCTGTTTAGAAGCCTCTTCAAAACTCATCTTGAATTCGTCTGTCAGAGCCAACATGAGTTTATTCAATTTGTCTGCCAAGCGATCACGATTGGATTCTGCTTTGGCCTGTTGGCGAATCCACTCCTCGTTTTGACGACGGGCTTGCTCCATATGACCGGCTACATCTTCTGACTGGCCTTCCAAATCCTCCAATTCAAATTGCTTGCGGATCACAGCTTGTTCTAGAGCGGTTTTTTCTTGAAGGCTTGCTTGCAGTTGTTTTTCAAGGACAGAAACATCGATTTGCTCATGTCGATCCTCTCCCTGCTCGATCGCATATTGGAGGGCCTGAATTTCCCGTTCAGTAGAAGCCAACTCCTGTTGCAAACGTTCTATATCTGTCTGGTCAAAGGTCAATTGACTCTTCAGTTCTGTTCTCTGCAATTGGAGCTTGGCAATGGCTGCCCGTAAGCTTTCTACCTTCTCCACAATGACATCTTTATTGAGCTTGACTTCTTCAATCTCCGCAGTGACCTGCTCTTTTTCTGCCTCAATTTCTTTCAGTCGCGCTTGCAAGTGATCCCGTTTTTGGAGGAGCTCTTGGTCACTCCCTTCATCCAGCTCTGTACGGATAACTTCTAACAGTTCTTCAGCATCCAAGAGTTGCTGGTGAGCTTGCTCAAAAGCTAGTTGAAGACGTTGCTCTTCTAATCGAGCTCCTTCTCCTTGGCTTTTCAAAGATTCTAGTTTTTCTTGTGATCGGGTCACTTGTTCCTGTTGCTCTTGAACCTGGCCTTCTACTTCTCGCAAATTCTTCTGAATAGAGGCCAATTCTTGGTGCAAGCGATCCAATTCAGGCTTGATAAAAATCGAATTATTGGTTCGATTCGCTCCCCCTGCATAGGAACCACCTGTGCGAAGTTCGGTTCCATCCAGCGTCACCATACGAACCTGGTAGGCGACCTTACGAGCAGCCGCCTTGGCATGGTCAATGGTATCAAAAATAGCCGTAACTCCCAAGAGGTTTTGGAAAATCGACTCTAGAGAAGGATCATAATCAACCAAACTGCTAGCCATCCCTAGGAAACCGGGACAGGCTTCAATTAATTCTTGATTCTTTCCAGCTAGGTAGCGTGGTTTGATGGTGGTCAGAGGAAGGAAGGTTGCCCGACCTGAGCGATTCTTCTTCAGATGTTCAATCGCCCGTGTTGCTGCCCCTTCGTCTTCTACGATGATATGCTGACTGCTGGCACCTAGAGCAATCTCCAAGGCAGTCTGATACTCTGGTGAGAAGGAGAGTTTTTCACTGACAGCTCCTACAATCCCTCCCAGACGAGCTGCTTCTTGTAGGACACTCTTGACACCTGCATAAAAATTGCTATGATTTTTTTGAATCGCTTCTAAACTGTTAATGCGAGCCTGTTTCTCCTTACTTTGATCCAGTAGATCAAACATCTTGGCTTGCCCTGTTTGATAGGCCTGGCGAGCTTCCTCAAACTGTTTCGCTTCTGACTGATAGGTCTCAAGCAAGTATTTCAGATGCTCTTGAGCGAGTTGATAAGCCTCTTTAGCAACTTGCTCTTTTTCCTGCAATTCTGTCACCAATTGGATTTGATTTTTGTAATCTTCCTTTTTACTTTGTGACAATTGAGCTGAAGCTTCCAATTGATTTTCAATTGTTGTTAATTCATTTGACCGCTCTGCTTCATCCTGCATCAAGGCCACGTATTTTTCACGTAGATACTCGATCACCTGATCTGGATCTTCTGAGAAGCTGGCCAATTCTTTCTCCAGACTTTCGAGAGCTTCTTGGCTCTTTTGGAGTTCTTCTTGAAGACTCTTTGTATTGGCTTGTTTTTCTTCCAACTGATTCCGAAGAACTTGTAGGCGTTCTTCCAGAGCATTGACCCGCTCTTGATTTTCCTGACGACTCCGAGCGACCTGTTGTGACTCCAAACGTGCCAATTCGATTTGTTTTTCTAAATCGCTTAAGAGGCGAGTCAATTCTAAGAGACTAGCCTGATCATCCGATAATTGATGTTGAAGAGCCTGACGACTCTGTTTCAATCGGAGGCTTTCTGCTTCGTACTCTTCTCTTTTCTGGTAATAAGCCTTTAATTGTTCCTGAATGGAGGCTTCTTCTTGGACTGCTTGATCATAGTCATTTTTATTGACTTCAATCTGAGCGATCAAGACATCCAAATAGAGAACTTGGCGTTGCTGATCCAACTCTAAGAAACGTTTTGCAACGAGCGCTTGCTTTTCAAGAGGTTTGATTTGCCCCTCTAACTCAAAAATAATGTCTTCCAAACGGTCCAAATTATCCTGGGTTTGGACTAACTTAGATTCCGTTTCCTTACGGCGCGTCTTAAATTTAAGAACCCCAGCGGCTTCCTCAAAAATAGCCCGTCTCTCTTCTGGTTTGGAGTTGAAGATTTCCTCGATCTTCCCTTGAGAAATAATAGAGAAAGAGTCTCTCCCAAGTCCAGTATCCATAAAGAGATCATGGATATCTCTCAAACGGACTTTCTTGCCATCAATCTTGTACTCACTGTCACCCGAGCGATAGATATGGCGTTCTACTCGAATTTCCTTAGCAGCATGTTTGATAAAGCCATCCCGGTTATCCAGCACTACCGTTACACAGGCGTAATTCAAGGGTTTACGAGTTTCAGTCCCTGCAAAAATCACGTCCGGCATCTTGCCTCCACGTAGGCTCTTGACACTCGATTCCCCTAAGGCCCAGCGTAGACTTTCTGTAATATTTGATTTTCCAGATCCATTAGGGCCAACAACTGCGGTTACCCCTTGGTCAAAGATGACCCGGGTCTTATCTGCAAAAGACTTAAATCCTTGAATCTCAATTTCCTTTAAATACATGAGGGATCCACCTTATTTTCCACTGCTATTTTTGCTGCTTCTTGTTCTGCAGCCTTTTTAGACCGGCCACGACCTTGACCGATTAGTTTCCCATTGACAGACACTTGAACTTCAAATTCCTTAGCATGTGCCGGACCGGACTCACTCGTCACCTCATAGGTAATCAGTACATCACCGTGGATTTGAAGGATTTCTTGCAAGCGTGTCTTATAGTCAATCACTTGTTCAAATTGACCTGCCTCGACTTTAGGAATCATGACTTGCTGAATGAAATTCCGAACAGTCTCCACTCCCTTGTCCAAGAGCAAGGCCCCTAAAAAAGCTTCAAACAAATCTCCTAAGATGGTATCTCGGTTACGTCCTCCAGATTTTTCTTCTCCCTTGCCAAGTTTGATAAATTGATCGAAGCCACAATCACGGGAAAAACCTGCCAGGCTTTCCTCACGAACAATCATGGAACGCATTTTTGACAAATCCCCCTCTGGCTTGCTTGGGTAGAGGGCAAATAAATATTCGGAAATCACTAACTGGAGAACAGCGTCTCCTAAAAATTCCAAACGTTCATTATGTGAAATTTTTAAGAGGCGATGCTCATTCGCATATGAGGTATGTGTAAAAGCTGTTTCCAACAATTCTGTATCGTCAAAAGTCAGCCGAAATTTCTCAGCAAGAAGGTTATATAAGGCTTGCATCACATTACTACTTTCTTTCTTCATTTATGCATCTGGATCAAAGCTTATGACTCATTTCGTCCAAAAGATACACCCCTCTATTATACCAAAAACAATTTATGCTTACCATTAAATACTGATTGATTGCCATCAGTTGTAAAACAAATATTTTTTAGAAATTATAGTTTCCATTAATTTCTATCAATAAAAAAAGATGTATTCAATTTCGTATTCATTGCCCGCTTAATTGAGAAAATGAGCCTGAAGGCTTTTTTTTATTTTGTCCGTTATAATAGACAATCTCAATAATTGTCGTTATAACAAAAAAACAACACATAAAGAGTTGTTTTTTTTTTGAAATCTTTGATTTTTCAGAAAGTTCACGAACTATTAATATTGATTTATTCCTAATGCTTCAGCAAAATCATATAATCTTTCGGCTGTAAGTAGGGCCACTTTATCCATACTAGTTTTTCCTTTTCTAAGGTCTGCCACCGTGGACCAAGGAACGCCTGCACCTTTAGCAATTGCGCTGGTACTTATTTCACTTTTTAATAATTTTTCTATCTGCTCTCTCATCTAACCACTCACTTTTACTTTTATTTGTCTTTTAAAATTATTAGAAATATAAAAAATACGAATAGGAAAATAAGTAAATATTTCATTTTTCTGTCTGATATGATATAATCATGGCAGGTCTAAGGGGATTTCGCCCCAACCTACCAGAGCCTTACTTGAACCGCTTTTCTTTGCGTGGCTTGCGTTCTTTTGGCTCTTTTTTTATTGCTATGATAACACTTGCGATCCCTGTTAATAAGGCTCCAGTTGCTAGCATTAGTTCAGCAATCTCCGATGTTTTCATATCTTCCTCCTTTCTGATTATATCATATCACGGTTTGCCGTGGTTATCAATGTTTTTTTTTATAACTATTTTTATTTTTTTAATAACAAAAAGAGTGCGTATCGCACTCCTTTCCCTTGTTTTCACGATAGGATTTATGGGCTATTCTTTCTTTATCTCATTCTTCTTTATCCGGAATCACTTTGAACAAATAATAGCTTATAAAAATAGTTAATCCCACTAGGCCTACTTTCACAAACCAGAGTGGAGCCAGGTAAATGGAAATCCCCATCAAAAGGTAAATTTGTAGGATAATTCGTTTTTTCCGCTTCTTAGAGATCGACTTTGTTTCCCGATAATCTGCTACATACGTTTGGTACAACTTGGTCCCATGTAACCAGTTTTCAAATCGTTGAGAACTTTTTGCAAAACAAGCCATGGCTAATAAAAGAAACGGGGTCGTAGGTAAAATCGGTAAAGGAATCCCAATAATCCCTAGTCCTAAGGAAATAAACCCCACTGTCATATACACATATTTCAAACTAACTGCTCCTATTCTTCCATTCATTTCCAACCTAGAATACTGACCGAAAAGAGAGTGGGACAGAAATCGGTCATTCGTTAGAATTCGATTGCGTCGTCCCACCTCCGCACAGTTGAGTAGGGCTGTAAAAGCTGATGAATTCAGCGTAGTAGAGCCCACTCAACCACTCCGTCTTACTCGACAATCCAAAGACAATTGAGAAGCTGGAACTTTTGTCCCAGCCTCTTTTTATCTTTTAGATATCTACTAACGGAGTCGCTGTATCCGGAGATGTATCCAACACTTCAAAATCATGACCTACTGCCAAATCTGCTCGAGCCAATTGATTGACCATGGTCATATGGGCCAATTCCTTGATATTGTTTTCCTTGGATAAGTGGCCCAGATAAATTTTCTTGGTCTTATTGCCTAGGGTCCGAATCATGGCATCTGCACCATCTTCATTAGAGAGGTGACCCAAATCGGATAAGATCCGTTGCTTTAATCGCCAGGCGTAAGAGCCTGCCCGTAGGATTTCCACATCATGGTTGGACTCAATCAAATAACCATCCGCATTTTCAACAATTCCTGCCATCCGATCGCTAACATAACCTGTATCTGTCAGCATGACAAAACTCTTTCCATCCTTCATGAAACGATAGAACTGTGGAGCCGCAGCATCATGGCTGACACCAAAACTTTCTACATCCAAATCTCCAAAGGTTAAGGTCTTGCCCATTTCAAAAAGATGTTTCTGGGAGTCATCAACCTTCCCAAGGTACTTGCTTCCCTCCATGGCCTTCCATGTAGCTTCATTGGCGTATAGGTCCATCCCGTATTTACGAGCTAGTACACCAACACCATGAATGTGATCTGAATGTTCATGTGTAATCAAAATAGCGTCAAGATCTTCGGGTTTTCGATCAATTTCTGCAAGCAAACCTGTAATCTTCTTCCCGGACAAGCCTGCATCTACTAGAATTTTTTTCTTAGGTGTCTCTAGGTAAAATGAATTACCACTCGAACCCGAAGCTAAAATACTATACTTAAACCCTTTTTCATCCATTTGTTTTCTTATTCACCTTCATTATCCCATCCATCATCCAGGATAGCATCTTTATCATATGGTAGAACAATCGTGAAAGTAGAACCTTTTCCATATTCACTCTTGGCCCAAATAAATCCTTTGTGCTGCTTGATAATTTCCTTCGCAATGGCAAGTCCTAAACCAGTCCCACCCTGGGCGCGACTACGTGCCTTATCCACGCGATAAAAGCGGTCAAAAATACGAGGAAGGTCCTTTTTAGGAATCCCTAATCCCTCATCTGAAATCGAAATAATCAACTGGGCATCCGTTGTTTTCATCCCCACACGAATTTCCCCACCATCTGGGGAATATTTAATAGCGTTATTTAAGATATTGTCTAAAACCTGCGTCATCTTATCTGTGTCAATTTCAACCCAGACAGGAGAAATAGGATAATCACGAACAATATCATATTTCTTCTCTCCAGCCTGGTTCTTCATCTTATCGAAGCGGTTCAAAATGAAGGTGATAAAGGCTGTAAAGTTAGTCAATTCAACATCTAATTGACTGGTTTCATTATCGATCCGTGAAAGACTCAATAAATCCGTCACCATCCGCATCATCCGGTTGGTCTCTGTCAAAGATACTTTAACAAATTCCGGTGCAACTGGCTCGGAAATCGCTCCGTCATCCAAGGCCTCCAAGTAGGATTTGACACTGGTCAGTGGGGTTCGGAGTTCATGACTAACGTTGGATACGAATAAACGACGTTCCCGCTCTTCCTTGTCCTGTTCGGTTGTGTCATGCAAAACGGCAACTAGACCAGAAATAAAACCAGATTCTCTCCGAATCAAGGCGAAGCGAACCCGTAAAGAGATGTACTCCCCATTTTCATCCTGCGAATCGATCGTCAATTCTGGAACATTGGTAATCAAGTCTCGCAGTTCATACTCTTCACTAATACCAAGCAAATCCAGAATACTGATGTTCATGACCTCTTCGACCACGACATTAAGTTGTTTGGCAGCCATTTCATTGACTAGGATAATCTGCCCACGACGATTGGTCGCTAAAACCCCATCTGTCATATAGGAAAGAATACTGGTCAAGCGCTTGGTTTCTTGCTCCAAATTTTCATGCGTCAAACGGATAACTTCTGATAAATCATTGATACTGTTGGAAATCTCTGTCAATTCAGGACCTCCTTGTAAATCAATAATATCTGAATATTCTCCAGCAATCAAACTCTTAATTTTATCATTCAACAGGCGTAGCTTCATGTTATCCCGACGATTTTCTAGAATCAGCAAGGCCACCACGATAATAAATCCAAGAGTGAGTAATATAAAAACAAAATTATAAGAGGTCATGACTTCTTTGATGTGATTAATCATTGTTTCTCATATAGTAACCGACACCGCGGCGCGTTAAAATATACTCCGGACGGCCTGGAATATCTTCGATTTTTTCACGCAAACGTCGAATCGTTACGTCCACTGTCCGAACATCTCCAAAATAATCGTAGCCCCAGACTGTTTCCAGCAAATGCTCACGGGTCATGACTTGGCCTACATGGGTTGCCAAGTGATAGAGCAGCTCAAATTCGCGATGGGTCAACTCGAGCTCTTTGCCTTTTTTCTGAGCAAGGAAGGCATCCGGAATGATTTTCAAATCACCAATCACAATATCTGAATCTGATGTAGACTCTGTCTGTGATTCTACCGTTAGTTCTGTCCGACGCAATAAAGCTTTTACGCGAGCTTGAAGCTCACGATTTGAGAATGGCTTAGTCACATAGTCATCCGCACCAATTTCAAGACCGATGACCTTATCAAATTCTGTATCTTTTGCAGATAAGACAATAATCGGCACATTACTGGTCTTTCGAATGGTACGTGCTACTTCCAAACCATCAATTTCAGGAAGCATGAGGTCCAAGATCAAAATATCTGGGCTCTCAGCTTCAAAAATAGCCAGTGCTTCTTTTCCATCGAAGGCAGTCAAGACTTCATAGCCTTCTTTGGCCATATTGAATTTTATAATATCCGAAATCGGCTTTTCATCATCTACAACAAGAATTTTCTTCATACATGTACCTACTTCTATTTTTTCTTTGCTTCTTCAAATCTCTGTCCTTTCATTATAGCAAATTTCTTTGAAAAATGGGAGTTATACTTTGATTTGTAAAGAAAGAGAAAGAAAAAGGTTGTGCAATAGAAAAAATGATAATAACAACATAGAAGTCACTAAAATAGTGCTTGAATAATTATTTTCAATCCACAAAAAAGCTAGGTTTGAAGCCTAGCTTTTCTATCTGTTATTTTTCAACACGGGATTTGTTGGCGATATCACCTAGGATTGTTGCAACACACTCATCATGTTTAATCATTAAAACGGTATCTTCTTTCAGAGGACATACCGTTCTTCCTTCTTTGAATAAGGAATCTAAAATTTCTGACTTTCTCTATCTGTTCAATTGATAGATTTCTTCAGAAAAGGCTGTAAAATTTTTGATATAATGTTAAGGATGGATTGATGGATATTTAAAAGATAATGTTCAAAAGAATTACAAATGAGAACTAAAAATATGTCAAATTGGACATAAGTCTCTCTACCATCATCCAGGCAGAAACAAGATTATATGAAATAAAAGGAGTAACCAATGACCAGAAACTATTCAACACGTGAATTCCGCGAGAAACTATATGATGACCTTCATGTTCGATTAAGAGATACAGTGATTTTGATGTGTGCGATTTTTATTGCCTCTATAGGTCTAAATACGAATTCAACAGCTGTCATTATTGGAGCCATGCTGATTTCCCCTCTTATGACACCGATTGTTGGACTGGGGTTTGGTTTAGCTATTTTTGATACGCGTTTAATCAAGCAATCTCTAGAGGTTTTATTTACTCAAGTATTGGTCAGTTTGCTTGTCTCTACTCTATATTTCTGGATTTCTCCCTTATCTTATGCAAGTAGCGAGTTGATTGCACGAACATCTCCAACCATTTGGGATGTTCTCATTGCTATTGCTGGTGGGATAGCAGGTTTTATTGGTTCAAGGAAAAAAGAAGCAAACAATATCGTGCCAGGAGTAGCCATTGCAACTGCTCTAATGCCACCTATCTGTACTGCAGGTTATGGTTTAGCTAATGGAAATGTACGATTCTTATTTGGAGCTCTCTATCTTTTCTTGATCAACTGTGTCTTTATCATGCTAATCAACATTGTTGGAACAAGAATTTTGATGAGAAAATCTCCCTTAAGTTCATTTAATGAGCTAAACATTAAAATGAAAATTGGGTTGATATCCTTGATTGTATTATTGATCCTTCCAGCCAGCTATTCAGCAGTCACTCTGACGATGGATCAAGCGCGAAAAGAAGGGATCAAACAGTTTGTAGGAAAAGAATTCGCTAATCATACGGTCATTAATCAAGTCTACAAGTCAAGGAATAATGAATTGGTCTTGACGGTTGTTGGAGATCCGATTTCAGAAGAAGAATTAGAAACCATTCGCCAAAAACAAGCCTCTTACGGTATTGAATCTGTTCAATTGAAAGTCAATCAAGTCCATAATTCGACAAAATTAGATAGTGAGGCGACCAAGGAATTTTACGAAAACATTGACAAGTATATCGATCAAAAACTCTCTGAAAAAGATTCACAAAACGATCTCGTAAAAGAAAATGAGGCAGACAAGGATTGAGGATAGTCAACTTATCTAACTCATGGAAGCAAATCTTGGGGGATATCCTATATCCAAAAGTTAATGGATAGAAAGGATTGTTGATGAGGATACTATTTGTGGTGGTTTGACCAATCACTACTAGCTCAGGTTAAACAAAATATAAAAAGGCGGTGGGACAGAAATCGATAGATAAAGTCTCGATTTCTTAGTCCCAGCCCCGCAAGGATGATTAGGAGCTTTTTGAAGTCTAAAAGACGAACAAAAAGTTCAATCAGCTACCGCGTCAAAGTTTGATTACTAATAAAAACTGAGGTCGGGATCTTTTGTCCCAACCTCTTTTTTAGGTAGCTGGAATTTTTATCCCAGGTTTTATCGTTTTATTTCTCAACACGAGATTTGTTGGCGATATCAGCTAGGATAGCTGCTATAAACTCATCTACTGACACAGTGTTTGTTTCTTTTTGTCCATAGCGACGAACATTGACAGTTCCGTCTTCCATTTCCTTGTCACCAACGATCAATTGGTAAGGAATCTTGCTTGTTTGTGAAGCACGGATCTTGAACTGCATTTTTTCATTGCGTTCATCCACGTCTGCACGAACCCCACGATCACGAAGTTTCTTCGCCACTTCCCAAGCGTAATCCACATGTTTTTCGTTCGAAACTGGAATAAGAGTTACTTGGTGTGGTGCCAGCCATGTTGGGAAGGCACCCTTGTAGTTTTCAATCAAGATAGCTGTGAAGCGCTCCATAGTTGAGATAACCCCACGGTGAATCATCACTGGACGGTGTTCTTCACCATCAGCTCCGATGTATTTAAGGTCGAAGCGTTCTGGAAGCAAGAAGTCAAGCTGGATAGTAGAAAGAGTTTCTTCTTTACCAAGGGCAGTCTTCACCTGAATATCCAATTTTGGTCCGTAGAAGGCTGCTTCCCCTTCTGCTTCAAAGTAGTCCACGCCCATTTCATCAAGAGCAGCACGAAGCATGGTTTGGGCATTTTCCCACATCTCATCGTTATCAAAATATTTGTGAGTATCTTGAGGGTCACGAAGAGAGAGGCGGAAGCGGTATTCGTTTAGGTTGAAGTCCCCATATACATCAATAATCAATTGAAGAGCACGCTGGAATTCTTCTTGGATTTGTTCTGGAGTCACAAAGAGGTGACCGTCGTTGAGAGACATTTCACGCACCCGTTGAAGACCAGTCAGAGCACCTGATTTCTCATAGCGGTGCATCATTCCGATTTCAGCGATACGGATTGGCAATTCACGGTATGAGTGAACATGGTGTTTGAAGACTTGAATGTGGTGTGGGCAGTTCATTGGACGAAGGACAAATTCTTCACCGTCTCCCATATCCATAGTTGGGAACATATCTTCTTGGTAATGATCCCAGTGACCAGAAGTCTTGTAAAGTTCTACAGAAGCAAGTGGTGGAGTGTAAACGTGTTGGTAGCCAGAAGCCAACTCCTTGTCGACGATGTAGCGTTCCAATTCACGACGGATAGTAGCACCATTTGGCAACCAGAATGGCAAACCTTGTCCAACTTCTTGAGAAATCATGAAGAGGTCAAGCTCTTTACCAAGTTTACGGTGGTCACGTTCTTTAGCTTCTTCACGCATTTGAAGGTAGTTCTTCAAGTCTTTCTTGTCAAACCAAGCTGTACCGTAGATCCGTTGCATCATAGCATTGTCGCTATTTCCACGCCAGTAAGCACCTGCTACATTGAGAAGGTGGAAGATTTGGATACGGCCTGTTGATGGGACGTGTGGGCCACGGCAAAGGTCTACGTATTCACCTTGACGGTAGATGGTCAACCCACCTTCGTCTTCTGAGTGCTCTTCAATCAATTCCAATTTGTATGGGTCGTTCTTGAAGATTTCACGCGCCTCGTCTTTAGTCACTTCTTCACGGATAGATGGGAAGTTTTCCTTAACGATTTTTTGCATTTCTTCTTCGATACGAGGAAGGTCTTCGTTAGAGATTTGACCAGCTTCATTGTCAGTATCGTAGTAGAAACCATCTTCGATCGCTGGACCGACACCCAAGTGGATATCTGGGAAGAGGCGACGAGCGGCTTGGGCAAACAAGTGAGCCGCTGAGTGACGCAAGATTGGAAGGGCGTCTTCGTGATCAGGTGTCACAATTTCGATGCTCCCGTCTTCGGTGATAACACGAGTGGTATCAATCAATTTGCCGTTGAATTTACCAGCAAGAGCTTTTTTAGCTAGGGAATTGCTGATGGATTGGGCAATGTCAAAAGTAGTCACGCCAGATTCGAATTCACGAACAGCGCCATCTGGGAAAGTAATCTTAATCATAATCTTCTCCTTATAAATTTTTAAATATCTTAGTTATAGTGAAACTCTTTTTGATTTCTTCATCAAAAAAACAAAAAAGCGACATCCTAAAAAGGACGTCGCAACGTGGTTCCACCTTCATTTATGTTCCTCAAAAAAGAGGAACACCTCTGATTGGCTCTAACGTGGCCACCGTTTTATGTTTGCATAAAAAGTTCACCGAGTAGTCCCAAACCTATCCTCTACGCGATTTCCAGCCCCACGCGCTCTCTTTCAGATTTCCTAGATTTGATATGTCTCTGACTAGTATTATAGCACGATTGAAATATTTTGCAAGAGGAAAAAGCCTCTCATCCGTAAGAGGTCCTTCTTTTGATCCTCTTACTGATTTGATTTACTCTAATCCAATAACTTGGTAATATTGCGAATCTTTTTCACCTGTTTAAAGGAACCCTTCATGATTCTCACAGACCCATTCACAGGCATAGCGATGACCTTTTGTGGAATTTTCACAATGGACTTGGTCACCCGTTTGGTACGGCTTTCCTCAGGATGACGTTCATTATAAAAATCTTTCGAAATAATGGCATCCAGATAGAACTCATAGACCCTGCGACCAAAGTTTGTCGAAGAAATTTCATAAAGCTTTTCCTCCCACTTAGCCTCATCCTTTTCTGGTGTGGCTAAGGTCGCTTCTAAAATAGCTGCTGCCAAATCTTCTTCCTGGTCATACAAGATTCCGAACATCCGATCATTGATCACATTATCTAAGTAAGGATTACTTTGAGCAATTAGGGGTGTCCCACTAGCGATACTCTCCAAATAGGTCAAGCCTTGCGTCTCACTAGTCGAAGCTGAAATGAAGAAATCTGCCGCCTTATAGTAAAGAGCTGTTTCATTTGGTGGAATCATCCCTGTGAAGACGACCGCATCTGATACACCAAGCTTGGTCGCTTGTTTTTTTAAATCATCCAGATAAGGCCCATCTCCAGCCACAATCAATTTAATATGCGCATTTTCTTCTAACACTTTAGGCAAGGCCGCAATAACGGCTTGGATATTTTTCTCGTAAGAAACCCGTGACAAGCTCAAGAGCATGATTTCACCCTCTTGAATCCCTAATTTTTCACGAAGGGCTTGCGTTTCCACTTGTGTGATTTCAGGTCGTTCAAACTTCGCCAGCTCAATTCCTGTCGGAATAATCCGTTTTTCAGCCTTGACCTTATAGTTCAGCAAGAGGTCATAGACAATCTCACTCGGGCAGATGACCCCATCCAAGTCATTCATATAACCACGAACAATGTATTTGACCATACTTGGTCGGATAACCATCCCCTTGGCAATATAACGCACATAATCTTCATACTGGGTATGATAGGTATGAATCACTGGAATCCGAAGCTCCTTTGCAATCCAAACCCCGAGTAGTCCTAAAGAAAACTCCGTCTGTGTATGGATCATATCCAGTTTGTATTGTTTGGCAATGGCCAAAGCCTTGGTAAAGCCGCGATAAGCAATCCGCCGATCCTTAAAAGCAAAGAAAGGGATACTTGGAATGCGGATAATTTGCCAGTCCTCATAGCGGTTGACATCCTTATCCGTCGTCGTAAAGATAAAAACAGTATGTCCCAACTTCTCCAATTCTGTTTTAAGGGTTCGAATACTGGTCGCAACCCCCGATACCTGCGGAAAATAAGTATCTGTAAATAATCCAATACGCATATTACATCTCCAATACTTGCTGATAGGCTTTCACTAGTTGATCCGCTACCAAATCAATTGAGCGACTTTGAGCGACTCGATCCCCTGCATCGCGCTTGTCCACTTGACCAGACAAGACTTTTTCAAGAGAGTCCACAAACTCATCCACTGAATGACACAATTCTGCCGACTCTTGGTCCACCCAACCATGATAAACTGGAATATCCCGGAGGACGACATGCTGGTGACCCGCTAAGGCCTCTAGGACAACAATCCCTTCCGTTTCCTCATAAGATGGGAAGAAGAAGGCATCCGCACCTGTCATGGCCCCTTGGAATACAGCTCCCTTAAAATAGCCAGGGAATTCAACATTGCTCGGATGATCTTTCTCGACCAGACGACGAATAGCCCGAGGGATTAACCATTTATTAATCGATCCCAACCAAATAAAGCGGACATCTGGCATCCGACGAGCCACTTCTACAAAGTCTTCAATCCCTTTTCGTCTAAAGTAGAGACCCGCACATAAAACGACCTTCTCTCCTTCTTGGATATTAAAGTGCTTCCGAAAAACCTCTTCTTTTTTGGGATCTTTTTTATATTTAGACAAATCAATCCCATTAGAAACAGCGACAATTGGAGTCTTGACCCCGTAGGACTGAATCAGTTGTTTCGAATACTCTGAAGGGGTAATAATAAAATCGGCTTTTTTATACATATGAGCCAAATATTTGCCAAATAAAGGAGCAAACAAATTGGACCCAATAAATGAATTTTGGAAATCTTCCCGTGTGGAATGTCCATGCATAATGACCTTTTTCCCTCGACGTTTGGCAGCATGCAATAGCAACAAACTCCGAGGACCATAGGTATTAATATGAACGACATCGTAGTCTCCTAAAATATCTGTGGTGTAGGGGATTCCAGCCAAATCCAAGGCATGCATCTGGTGTTGGAGAGCTCGACCAATCCCCGATTTTTGTAAAACGGATTTTCCTTCTAAATACAGTAATACTTTCATACCCTCTATTATACCTAATTTAGCAGACCCCTTCAAGTTTTACCGGAGATTCATGCAGAGACAAGAAAAAGGAAGCCTTGGCTTCCTTTGATTTTTACTTCTTCGTAGTTCCACGATGATTGATGGTATGGGCAAGAAGAACTTCTCTTTCTTCCAATTCTTCCTTATGCATAATTTTTGTCAGCATCCGCATACTGATAGCCCCCAAATCATAAAGTGGTTGGCCAACAGTCGAAAGATTTGGACGAGTGTAGCGTGTAATTTGTGAATCATCACTGGTAATCAACTCAAAATCTTCCGGTACGTTCACACCTTGATCAGCTAGACCATTAAGCAAACCTGCTGCCAATTCATCCCCAGTTACAAAGGCTGCTGTTGCTTTAGATGCAATGATGCGTTCAGCCAAGTTATAGCCTTCTTCATAGCGGTACTTAGACTCAAAGACCAAGCCTTCACTGTAAGACAATTTTTTTGCTTTCAAAGCATCTTTGTAGCCAGCCAAGCGAATCTTACCGTTGATATCATCTACTAATGGTCCACTTACAAAAGCAATCTTTTTATTTCGTTTAGCCAATAGTGTAACCGCGTCTACTGTCGCTTGCTTGTAATCGATATTGACACTTGGCAATTGATGTTCGACATCAACTGTCCCAGCAAGGACCACCGGTGTCCGAGAACGAGAGAATTCTGAACGAATCTTTTCTGTCAAGTGATAACCCATGAAGATAATCCCATCGACCTGTTTTGAGAAAAGAGTATTGACAACAGAAACTTCTTTATCATCGTCTTCATCGCTGTTGGCAAGGACGATGTTGTACTTGTACATTTCAGCAATGTCATCGATCCCCTTTGCCAGAGTAGAGAAATAACTATTGGTAATATTTGGAATCACAACACCTACCGTTGTGGTTTTCTTACTCGCAAGTCCACGAGCTACTGCATTCGGACGATAGTCCAAACGTTCAATGACTTCCAATACTTTTTTACGAGTATTTTCCTTAACGTTCTTATTTCCGTTCACGACACGGCTAACAGTCGCCATTGAGACACCCGCCTCTCGGGCAACGTCGTAAATGGTTACAGTATCGTCTGTATTCATATTACTTCCTTTCTTTATTGAAAATTTCGTTTTCAGTCTTCTATAACAACTATTTTATCACTTATTGTAAACACTTTCAAGCATTTTAACATCTTTTTGCAAACTCTTGATTTTTTAGGGAAAATCTGACAAAATATTATCAATAGAAAGAAGGTAGCTTATGTTTAAATTAGATCAAATTGTAGCATTTCTTGAAACCGAAAAAACGGATGTTGCTGTTGTATCCGATCCTGTCACCATCAATTACCTAACTGGATTTTACAGTGATCCTCACGAGCGTCAGCTCTTCTTGTTCGTTTATCCAGACCATGAACCACTTCTTTTTGTCCCTGCTCTTGAGGTAGAACGGGCGACTGCAGTTGTGGATTTCCAAGTGGTAGGGTACGTGGATTCTGAAAATCCTTGGGAAAAAATCAAAGGGGCTAGCGCTAATCCAGAAGCCAAAAAGGTCGCTTTGGAGTTTGATAATTTGATTTTGACCAAGTACCATGGACTTCGTTCAGTCTTTGAACAAGCAACATTTACCAATCTCAGCCCTCGGATCAACCGCATGCGCTTGATTAAATCTGCTGATGAGATCCAAAAGATGTTAGTCGCTGGTCAATATGCGGATAAGGCTGTCAATATGGGATTTGACGCCATCTCTCTAGATAAAACCGAGACTGATATCGTGGCAGAAATCGACTTTGGCATCAAACGCTTGGGCTATGAAATGAGCTTTGAAACTATGGTCTTGACTGGTAACAATGCAGCTAACCCTCATGGCATCCCAGGAAGCAACAAAATTGAAAAAGATGCTCTTCTTCTCTTCGACTTGGGCTGTATGGTGAATGGCTATGCTTCAGATATGACGCGAACCGTTGCGGTTGGAAAACCAGATGACTTCAAAAAAGAAATCTACCATCTAACCTTAGAAGCTCAACAGGCTGCCCTAGATATGATCAAACCAGGTGTGACCGCGCATGAAGTAGACCGTGCTGCCCGCAGCGTCATTGAAAAAGCAGGTTACGGCGAATACTTCAACCACCGCCTCGGACACGGTATCGGAATGGATGTGCATGAATTCCCTTCTATCATGGAAGGAAATGACATGGTCATCGAAGAAGGCATGTGCTTCTCAGTCGAACCAGGCATCTACATCCCTGGAAAAGTCGGAGTTCGGATTGAAGACTGTGGCTATGTCACAAAAGATGGCTTTGGCCTCTTTACCGAAACCAGCAAAGACTTGCTCTATTTTGATTAAGTTAGAAACTAAGGAGATTGTTGTATGATTGTTTGGCGTGGCAAAGGCTTGCTCGTTCCCCTTGCTCTTATGATTGGAGGAGCTTTGGCGAATATGATTTATTCCTTCCTGCATCTTAATGTAAATAAGAGTACAGATAGTATCATCTTAGGATCTATGTTGGGGATTCTTGCTGCAGCAGTCAATTATTTGCTAACAAAGAAATTTGTTTCCGATCAAGTGCGGTATATGATTGATGAGGAAACCGGGCAACGCATTGCTTTCCGCGATCGTTCTTCCTTCATGTTCATTCCCAACCGTTATTGGACTTGGATTTTTGCAATGGGATTTATTCTAGTCAGCTTCGTAGCCCTAGTGAAGTAAAGCTAGAAGGAGTGTTGCTATTTTACTCAATGAACACAAAAAGCCTTTCAGTCTATACTGAAAGGCTTTTTTACATCAAGTTTCTTACAGACTCAAATCAAGAAACGGTTGCTAGCTTCATTTGTTTCTTGGTTTGCTCCACCACTTCTTTGAGGCTGGTCTGAGCCATTTCCTTTTCCATGGCTAGCTGAATCTCTTCCAGCTTCCCATCTAGAACGCCATGGATGCTATTTCCAATCGGACAAGCTGGATTTGGATGCTCGTGGAAACCAAATAATTGACCAGTCTTCCCAAGGCATTCAACAGCCTGGTAGATATCTAACAAACTAATGGCTTCCAATTCTTTGGCCATCTCGGCCCCACCTGTTCCACGCGCTACATGGATCAAGCCTGCCTTTTTTAATTGAGACAAGGTTTTCCGAATAATGACCGGGTTCACCCCAACACTGCCAGCAATCATATCACTGGTCACCTTGGTACAATCTCCTTTTAAAGCAATCATGACTAATACATGGGTTCCAATGGTAAAACGACTTGAAATTTGCATGGATACTCCTCTCTTCCATCTAGATAGGGATGTCTTAAACTGGATCTAAAACCATCAGTAACTAGATACATTTACTCTTCCGATGTTAAAGTTCTTTCTTTTAGTCTATTATACCCTTATTTGTTGTAATGTCAACTGTTACACTAGTTGAAAAAATCTCTCAACCATGCATCTACTTCTATATTGTGTCCCTCTCGCTGGGCTATTTCATGTAGAAGCTCATGATTATGGGTATGGTGGATCCCATTGACTAAACTTTCATAGTAAACTTGGAAGTAAGGGAGTTTCAAATCCTTAGCGAGTTGGAGTTCTTTCTCAATGTCATAGGACACCCGCCGAAAGTCAACATCTTTCAAACCCGATTCATCAAACTCTAGAATAGCATACATGGCCCGGAGATCCTTTCGAAGATTGGCTTGCAAAAAGAAGGGTTGGCCGATGGAACCCGGATTCAAGATGAGCTCTCCTCCACTCCCATATCGGAAAAATTGTTGGTGGATATGACCATAGACTGCTATATCACAAGGAGGATTGGTTACAAGGCGATCAAAATCTTTCTGGTCTCCTATATGGATCAATTCTCGTCCCCAGTTTTTGTCTGGCAGATGATGAGTGATACCCACTATTAAGCCGGAAACTTCCCGATGCACTTGCATTGGTAGACTTTGCATGGCCTCTATCTCTTCTGGACGAATTTCTTCTAAGATATATTGACAATGGCGCATCAAATAACGGTGACTAGCCCTTGATGGATCCAGCATCCCCTTCATCGCTCGCCACAAGCTATCTTCCCAATTTCCTAGAATCTGTACGGTAATGGGCAACTCTTCAAGAAGGTTCAAGAGATGGCGTCTACCAGTCCCCGGCATAAGGATATCACCTAATAACCAGTATTCTTCTACACCTGCACGCTTGGCATCTTCAAGCACAGATTCTAAAGCAGTTGTATTCCCATGTATATCCGAAAGCAAAGCAATTTTTATCATGTCTCTTCTCCTTTTCTCATTATACCAAAGCTTTAAAAAGAGGCTGAGACAAAAGTCCTAGCCTCTCAATTGTCTTTGGATTGTCGAGCAAGACACAGTGGTTGAGTGGGCTCTACTGCGCTGATTTCATCAGCTTTTATAGCCCTACTCAACTGTGCGGAGGTGGGACGACGAAATCGAATTCTAACGAATGACCGATTTCTGTCCCACTCTCTTATTTTTTATTCAACAGATTTCAAAGCCTCCAGCATGTCTACCTTGCGTAGATGGCGATTTACCAAGATTCCTAAGATAGCTAGGATTAGAATGACACCAACAATAGGATAAAGATAGACACCAAGAGATACCCGTGGATAAAAGAGAATGGCATCTGGGGCTATCATAGCGATCAAAAAGCGATGGAGATAAAAGCCTCCTACCAAACCCAATCCTATCCCAACAAGAGATAAAAGGATGGTTTCTCGATAAATATAAAGGGTGACTTCCTGATGATGAAAACCTAATACCTTAATGGTGGATAACTCACGGATTCGTTCTGCCACATTGATATTGGTCAAATTATACAAAATAACCATCGCTAGCAAAATAGATACCAAAACTAAAATCATCATGGTCTTATTCAATGATTGGGCTACAGAACTGAAGAGAGAAATCAAGGAAGTATTTTGCGTAACAGCAAGCACCGCCCCTTCTTCCATCATGTCCCGACTGACCTTCTGGACCAACTGCTGAGAAGAAGACTGTAATCGGACCAAATAGGCATTCTTCTTAACACTTCTTCCATAGGTTTTCTGATAGGTCGCTTGATTCATATAGACAAAATGGCCAACATAATTTTCGGTAATCGCAGCCACCCTAATCGTATGGCCATCTATCCGCAAGTCATCTCCAACGCCCACCTTGGCCAGCTGCGCTAATTTGCTGGTAATTACCGCCCCATTGGATAGGTCGAGTCTTCCCCCTTCTGAGCGGAGACTGATAAAAGGTTCCAAGCTGTCTTTAGAGGACACCATTAAGGTCATGCTTTGTTTTCCACGTCCGGAAGGATAAGAAGCCTCCACTTGTTTTGTAAAAATGGCTTCTGTCTCTTTTATATCTGCTTGCTTCAAGCGCTTCTTCAAGGATTCTTCCTCTTCGTCTGTCAGGCTGGATTTGGTCGAGAGAATCATATCGTACTTGAGGATTTCCCCAAACTGGCGTTGGGGTACTCCACCGACTGAGGATTGAATCCCCAGACCCGCAAAGAGAAGGGCTACCGAACCAGCAACACCAAATATGGTCATCACCATCCGCTGTTTATAGCGAAAAATATTTCTAGCGGTCACCTTTTGGGTGAAACTCAGACGTTTCCACAAAAACGGTAGCCGTTCGAGCAAAATACTGGATCCGGAAACTGGCGGTTTTGGAAGGAGGAGGTTACTGGCTTCTTCCTTCAATTCTCTTCTAGCAACCAAATAAGCTGGAAAGACACTAGAAAGGAGAGAAAGTCCTAAGGCTAACAAACTATAAGACCAATAAAAATACTGTTGGCTTGGTCCTACGATCATCCCCTGAGTAATAATTTGCGAAATGGTCCCCGATAGAACATAATGACCGAGAAGAGTTCCGATGCCTGTCCCAACTGTTCCAGCAACCAAGCCATACAAGAGAAACTTTGCTAAGATATCTTTCGTTCGATAGCCCAAGGCTTTGAACAAGCCCGCATGGCTCCGTTCTTCATCAACAAAACGAGTCATGGTCGTAAACGTGACCATGGCAGCGACTGCGTAGAGTACCACAGGAAATAGATTGCCTACGGCGGAGATACTGGCACTGGCATTACTATACATGAGGTAACCCTGGCCACCTGGAATGGTTTTTCGATCATAGACATGATAGTTTGGTTGTTCTAGATTTTTCAGATCTTCCTTGGCCTTTTCCAGGTCCTTCTGTTTAGTTGCTAGTTCCGATTCACCTGTCTGAATGTTGACCAATTGCTGATCTAGTTGCTTTTGAGCTTCTGCCAACTCGAGTCGCCTTGTTTCTAGTTCTTCCTTGGGTAAGAGTGTAGACAGTTGATTCAGTTTATTGGATTGCTCCGTCAATTGTGTCTGTACTTGACCTGCCTTTTCGCGCGCTTCTACTAACTGTTTGTTTGCAGCATCAAGTTCTTCTTGCCCTTTTTGGATCTTTTGTTTCCCATCAGCCTGCAGCTTTCGATAGCGCTCCTGACCATTTCCAGCTAGGAGCTTTTCCAGGTCCTTTTGATGGGAGGCCAAACGATCTTGGTAGCTAGTTGAGAATGGATTGAGCCCCCTCAAATCATCAAACCGAATCCGAGCAAGGCTATAAACAGGACTAGTAAAGGCTTCTTTTGAGAGGACACCATAGGCATCCAAGGAACCACTCCCACTCCTAGCTTGTCCCAAGTCTTTTTCGGACCACATCTCAGCAGACTTTACAAACCCAACTATTCGATAGTTTTTTGTCTTTAGAACAGATGGACTTCCAGCTTTTTCATGTATCCTTAGCTGATCCCCAATCTGGTAACGATCTTTCCAAAACGCTGCTAGAGCGACCTCATCTTCCTTCTGCGGAAGCCGTCCTGAAGCCAGCTGAAAGCGTGAGATGGTTTCTGGAATGGAAAAAAGTCGAACAGCTTCGTCCTTTCCGTCAAGCGTCACATCTGTCAGGTAGGAAAACTCCAAGCTGGCCCCCGTCAATCCTTGTAGCTCTTCTTGGTCAGTCTTATCCAAACCAAGATCTCCCATGACAGCTAGGTCCAACATTTCTTGTTGGTCTATAAAGCGCTGGGCAGTCCGATGCATATTTGGAGTCGTTACTTTTAAACCGACCAGGGCTAAGCTACCCAGCATCATCAGCGTTAAAATGGACAAAAAGCGCCCTTTGGAACTGGTAAAGGAATGACATAGATCTTTCCAATATACTTTTCGCTTCATGAACAACCTCCCTAATACTCTAGGCTATCGATATCTAGTGGAGTGTTATGGATGGTCACCGATTTTACTTGGGCATCATGCATCTGAATGACACGATCGGCTATTGGTTCTAAAGAAGCATTATGGGTAACGATAATCACTGTTGCCCCTTTTTTACGAGACATGTCCTGAAGAATCTTTAAAACCTGTTTACCGGTTTGGTAGTCTAAAGCCCCTGTTGGTTCATCACAAAGGAGAATCTTAGGGTTCTTAGCCACTGCGCGCGCAATGGCTACCCGTTGTTGTTCCCCACCAGATAGCTGGGCTGGGAAGTTGTTCAAACGCTCCCCCAATCCAACCTCTCTCAAGACTTGTTCAGGGTCTAAGGCATCAGAAACAATTTCAGAAGCCAGCTCAACATTTTCCTTGGCTGTCAAATTAGGGATGAGATTATAAAACTGGAAGACAAAGCCAACATCATTTCTGCGATAATCCGTTCGTTGGTGCGATGAGAAGCTTGAGACGGCTTTCCCATCCACTAGTACCTCCCCTTCATCATTGGTATCCATACCTCCCAAAATATTGAGGACTGTTGATTTTCCCGCGCCTGATGCCCCCAAAATGATGACCAATTCGCCTTTCTCAATTTCAAAAGTAACATCTTTATTGGCAAAGATGTGCGTCTCACCTGTTTGATAGCACTTGTAACTATGTTTCACCTCAATATAAGCCATATCTCTTCACCCACTTAAACACAAGTTCTTATCTTTATTATAGTCCTTTTTCACCGGAAGACCAAGGATAATCAATCTATGAAAAAGACTAAAATTCCTGGAATGAACAAGCTCTTGACAATCATAAACTTATGGAGAAATCTGGACTAAAAACTAATACTTTTCTATGCAAAAATAGACAATGAATACGCTTGATCTTATCTAGTTCAAGAGAGAGAATTCTCCAAGCATCATCTGACCTCCTTTTCTTAGTTTGTGATATAATAACAAATATATTCGAATTATTTAATTGGTTTAGATAACTGATATTTCAAGTTTTTTCTTGTTTTTTTATATAATAGCCCCTTTGAAAGTAGATCTGGGAAAAAATGTTATAATCTTTCCAAAATGGCTTTCACAGTATAAGAACAAGACCCGATTTTAAGCCATTTAGGCTTATAGAATGATACTATAATTTTATTCTGTTGATGAATAAAATTGATTTCTGTATAATATGATGATTAGTGAACAATTTTTCATACCAAACTACATGATAAAGGAGGAACTATGACCCGAAACAAGAGAAAAACGAATTCTAAAAATGCTATCCGAAGTGCCCTATCACGCCTGCTTCTTGAACAATCACTTGAAAGTCTTACCATTAGCCAATTAACAAAGGAAGCTGGCATTAATCGAGGTACCTTCTACCTCCATTATGTAGACAAACAAGATATGTTCAACCAGCTAAAATCTGAACTGTTAGGCGAGTTGGGAAAACTATTCGCTACAAGCACCGTCAATCGAGCAAATTTTCTTGCCTCCCTTCAATATATTCAAGATAATTATGACTTTATTTACGCCTTGATGCAGATGGATTACCAAGAGTTTCATTTTCTAATGAAAAATTTCACCCTGCAACTGCTTGACGATACTCCCCACGCCAAAGACCATTTGGTTAATAAATTCCAAGTTCCTTATAAGTATGCTGTTGAGATCTTTGCAGCTACGATTGAAGCAGTGATCACGAAATGGTTGTCAACTGGTGCAAAAGAAGAGCCAATCGAAATCGCAACTGTCATATTAAGTGTTACTGACTTTACCACTTGGAACCAACCTATAACTGAATAAGAAAATAAGAAAACGAAAGTTTTCTTTTTTTATGGATAAGGCAAACTAGCTGAAATATCAACTCTCACACAAGATTATTTGCCCAAGTGTCAGCAAACGTTTTCCTTTTCTTTCCTTTTTAGCTATAATATTTAGTACGGAATAAAATAGAAAAGAGGACCGTTTATGAAAAAGAAGAAACTTCTTTTACCGATCTTATTGATTGCTCCTGCCTTCCTAGCTTCTCAGGTAGCTGCAGATGAGCAAACAGCTCCTGAAACTAGCCTTGAAGTAGCTCCTGCTTCAACAAATACTACAGATGCTGCTAGTCCTTCTTCAACAGAAGCCAGTCCAGCTACTTCAGAAGGTGCTACAGAGAGTTCAGCTGAGCTACCTGAAGCTAATATCATACATACCAACGACGTTCATGGTCGGATCGTCGAAGAAAAGGGTGTGATTGGTGATGCTAAATTAGCTGCAGTCATCGATGAAGAACGGGCGAAAAATCCATCTACTTTAGTCGTAGATGCTGGAGATGCCTTCCAAGGACTACCGATTTCAAATAGTTCCAAAGGTGAAGAACGAGCTAAAATTTTGAACGAAATTGGCTACGATGCCATGGCAGTCGGAAACCATGAGTTCGATTTTGGTTTGGATGAGGCTAAGAAATACAAAGAAATCTTGAACTTCCCACTTCTTAGTTCCAACACCTACATCAACGGTGCTCGCTTATTTGAAGCTTCCACCATTGTCGATAAAGATAAGAATGTTGTTGGGGATGAGTTTGTCGTCATCGGAGTGACAACGCCTGAAACAGCTACTAAAACCCACCCTAAGAATGTCCAAGGTGTTACTTTCACAGATCCTATTTCAGAAGTAAACAAGGTCATTGATGAGATTGAAGCACGCGCTACTGCTGAGGGCAAGACTTACAAAAACTACGTTGTCCTTGCTCACTTAGGTGTGGATACAACCACTCCAATCGAATGGCGAGGCTCTACTTTAGCTGAGGAACTTTCTAAAAATGCAAAACTGAAAGGTAAACGCGTCACCGTTATTGACGGGCATTCCCATACTGTTCAATCAACCACTTACGGAGACAACGTAACCTATAACCAAACCGGTAGCTACCTGAACAATATCGGTAAAATCACCTACCAGGCCAACCAATTGCTTGGAAATCCTCAACAAATTTCAGCAGCTTCAACTAAAAATGTAGTGCCAAATGCCAAAGTAGCTGCTATGGTCCAAAAGATCAAAGAACAATACGATGCTGAGAATGCTAAAGTCGTTCGTGACAATAGTCCTGTAGAACTAAATGGTCAACGCGAAAATGTCCGTGTCCGCGAGACCAACCTTGGAAATGTCGTAGCGGATGCCCTCTACGAATACGGACAAACCGGATTTAGTCATAAGACTGACCTCGCTGTAACCAACGGTGGCGGCTTGCGCGAAACCATTGCCAAAGACAAGCCAATCACCAAAGGAAGCGTCATTGCTGTTCTTCCATTTGGGAATACCATTTCTCAAATTAAAGTAACTGGTCAGAATATTGCTGATATGTTTGCTAAATCTCTTGGATCCATTTTACAAGAAAAAGATGGCAAAACCGTTCTTGACGAAAACGGTCAACCCCTTCTTGAACCAAGCGGTGGCTTCCTCCAAGTCTCTGGAGCAAAGGTTTATTACGATACAACCCTACCAGCTGAAAAACGCGTCCTCTATATCGAAATTAAAAACCCAGAAACTGGTCAATATGAACCGCTCAACCTTGCTAAAGATTATTACTTGACTACTAATGACTTCTTAGCAGCAGGTGGGGATGGCTACACCATGTTAGGTGGAGCTCGTGAGGAAGGTCCTTCCATGGACGTTGCCTTTGCAGATTACCTTGCTAAGGCAGATCTCACAGCCTATGCAACCATCAATCCAAATTCTCGTACCATTTCTATTTCTGCTAGCAAAGATACAGATGGAGATGGTGTGGCAGATATTGAGGAAATCAAACAAGGAACAGATCCTGCTAATCCAAAGTCCTACCCAGGAAGCAATAACCAACCAGTTATCCCATCTACCGGTAAAATGGATCAAACATATATTCCAGCTCTAGTTGGTACGAATTCTCCTAATCAACTAGCTAGCCAAACAAAGAATACTTTTACATCTGCTAAGGACGATACACAGATCAAAGCCAACAACCATCACCTGTCCTTCACCTCAGCAAAAACATTTAAACCAGCAGCTGCAAGCCTACCAGAAACAGGAACAGCCGGCTCTCCTGCTATCTATATGCTCGCTCTGTTGACATCCATCCTAGCCTTCTTTGGTCTTAAGAAAAAAGAAGAAAACGAATAGTCACTGTAAAAAATAGTCTGGGACAACATTGTTCTCAGCCACAAAAAAGCTAGAGATTTCCAATTATGGACCTCTAGCTTTTTAATTTTGAGTAGTTTTCTTATTGTATTTGAGGTGATTATTGGCCATGAGTACTAATCCCATGTCATTTTTTACCTGACGCTTGGATTTCTTTTACTTTTAAGAGCTGATACCTCTCATTCACATAGAGCCCCTTTTATGGAGCCAATTCAGCTTGTTCTGCCTTATAAACCATATTTTCCTGTCTAAAACCTGTTGTGCTATGCCTATGTTTGAGGTGATCAAACTGCTATACCCAACTCTCTGGATGGGTGTAGGTATCAGTTATTTCATCGTAAGTCCAATTATCCAAATTCCTATCAGATTCTTTGTATTTTTCTTCTGTTCCTTGTCAAAAAGACTATATTTAATAAAATGCTCAATACCCATCCTATCCAAGGTAAGAAGAATCTCCACGCTACCGTATCCCGCATCGGCGACAGCTCTTTTTAACTCATGTGGATAGGTTTCTAAAAATGGCAACAGCGTTCTGGTATCTGTTGGATTTTGATAGATGTCATCGTGAAGGACGAACTGATTTTCAGTAGCGATTTGTAGGTTGTAAGCAGGTTTGAGTCCTACGCTTAAATAAGCTTCAATTTCCCTCGTTCAGCTTCAGATAAGTGCTTGTAGGATTGATTTGTGGTAGGATAATTAGCAGACATGTTCATCTTCCTTTATACTGTTTTTCGCAACTCTAGTATATCAGATGAACATGTCTTTTGTGTTGCACTTCATTTTACAACAGGGCATGTGGTCTGTTTTCAGAAAAGGTAATTTTCTAGACAAGTAGTTGTTGAATAAATAAGACAGGTTCTATTCATTAACCCATCAACCAACTCTTTAGTTTGTAAGTTGGCATCTTGTATACTGAAAAAGAAACAATACTAATCAATTCAACTTACTTGACAAAAGCGTTGCTTAGTGGTTTAATATACCCCATAAGGGTATATCGGAGGTGCCTATGTTTCACTTATTTACAAAAATTGATAGTATTTCTACCAGCGAATTAGAAGCTAAACTCAAGGAACCAATTCAGCTACTGGATGTGCGGACGCCTACGGAATTCCGTAGAGGCCATATCAAAAACGCCAAGAATGTTCCTCTAACCGAAATCGGAGCTTACACACCTGCGACAAATGAAACACTTTATGTCATTTGTCATTCCGGTGTTCGAAGCAAGATGGCTGCTAAAAAGCTCAAGAAAAAAGGCTATGATGTTATCAACGTCCGAGGTGGTATGAGCGCTTGGCCTGGTGATGTTGAATAAATAAAAATCAAAAAGAGCAATTGGTCTAATTTCAAGAAAACCAACTGCTCTTTTAATCATTTGTTCACTATTTAAGAGAAACGTATGTTTTTTATTACTTGCGTTTAATCAAGTATTTAACCGCCTTTTCCAATCTTTCCTTCTGTGCTTGAGGATCCTCTAAAGGGTCGTTAATACAAGTTGTTAAATTCTCCGTTATCATCAGTTCAATAATACGATCAACACTGGACCGCACTGCTGTTAATTGAGTAATGATATCAATACAATCACGCTCTTCCTCCATCATTTTTTGAATACCTCGCAATTGACCTTCTGAGCGTTTGAGGCGTGTAATGTACTTTGATCTTGTCATATCTTTATCCTAAAACGATTTTTCTACATTATATCTCTAATACAGTCCTTTGTCAAAAGGAGCACTTATCTTAAAGACAAAGACTTCTAGTTCTCCACTCTGACTCTCGTTATAATTCCATCTTTATCTGTAATCGAGAATTCAGAAAGAGAAATCCAGTGGGTTCTAGCCTTGTTTCTCTGAGCTTGCGTAAGCAAATTGACCAAAAACTCTTTATTCTCAACTTCAACCAAATAGTAGGCAAGACCTACCATTCCATTCTCACGAGGAGCTAAGTTTTTACCACCCCATTCATTTACTGCTAGATGATGGTGATAATTCCCTGATGCTATCCAACTGACATGTGGAATCGTGAATTTATCCTCAAGACCTAGAGACTCTTGATAAAATGCACATGCCTCTCGGCTATTTTTAACAGATAGGTAAACATGGCCCATGCGAGTGCCTTCTGCGATCACAAAAGGATCAAGTTCTTTGCCTAATTCATAGATATCTTGCGCAGACAGCTCTTCTGTGATCCCAGTAATTCGACCATCCTCACGAATATCCCACTCGTTCACAGGCTTGTCTCTGTTGAGTTCAATGCCATTGCTCTCTAAATCTTCTAGATAGACAGCTTCACTATAGCCATGATCAGCTCCGCCAACTAGTGGAACCTTTAGGTCTAACAAGCGTTTAAAAATATTTGCCAGATCTTATCAACTTGGATAGGATGGGTATTGAGCATTTGATTAAATAAAGTCTTTTTGACAAGGAACAGAAGAAAAAATACAAAGAATCTGATAGGAATTTGGATAATTGGACTTACGATGAAACAACAGATACCTACACCCATCCAGAGAGTTGGGTATAGCAGTTTGATCACCTCAAACACAACCATACCACAACAGATTTTAGACAGGAAATTAGGGTTTATAAGGCAGAACAAGCTGACTTGGCTTCACAAAAGGGGCTCTATGTGAATGAGAGGTATAAGCTCCTAAAAGTAAAAGAAAGCCAAGCGCTTTTATCTGTCGAAGGAAGTCACATCTTTGCCCAACGCAAGGTTGATGTGGAACCTGTCTTTGGGCAGACAAAGGCTTGTTTGGGTTACAAGAGATGTAATCTAAGAGGCAAATGACAGGTTAAAATTGACATGGGATTGGTTCTCATGGCCAATAACCTCCTCAAATACAATAAGAGAATGACTCAAAATTAAAAAGCTAGAGTTCCACAATTGGAAATCTCTAGCTTTTTTGTGACTGAGAACAATGTTGTCCCAGACTATTTTTTATTTCCTGACTACCAAATCCATCTCTTACTGTTTCTTTAAAAGGGTTAGATTTGGTTTTTTATAAGCAAAGAGAACCACCTCAATAAAGGTTCCAACTTGGAAGGCAAAGAGCAAACCTACCAAAATATTGATCCGATGATCTGTTTCATAGAATGGGGAGTTCCATAAGAAGTGATTCGCTACCGTGGAAACCACACACCAGAGACCAAAGAGCTTTTCTTTTTGTTTGGTGCTCTGAGATAAGATGAGAAAGACTCCAACAGATACAACAGCCGTATAGACTGCATGAGATGCTAAGCCACCAGAAATGCGGTTCACTGCCTCCGTCACTGCTGAGAGGTCTCCCGATCGTGTTTGTCGCGCCACATAACCAAGATCTTCAATGATTTGGAAACCAAGACCAGATCCAAAGCCGGCAATTAAAATCGATTTGAGATCTTTACGACCCAAAATCAAGAGAATCCAGAAGGCCACTAGAGCTTTAAAAAATTCTTCAGCAAATGGGGCTGTCAAAGCATCTGTCCATTTATTAAAGGTACTAACATCCTGAATGAGATGACTATTGAAATGGTCAATTAAGCTGTTCCCTGAAAAACTAAGCCAGCCAGCAACAAAAGCACCACCAAACATGGTAGCCCACAATACAAGCAGGGGAACCTCAAATCTTTTTGCAAGTCCTTTAATAAAGAGATAAAGAGGAACGACAATCACTGTTAAAACGAGCAGGTTTAAAACCAAATCTCTCCCTGCTACTTGGCTAAACTCTTGTTGAGAGAGAAAACCTAGCTCAAACTCCATACCAATCCCTGCTAAGACCAGAAATAGGAAGAGCAATATTCGTTGAAACTTATTCATCCTTCTTACCTCCCTTTGCTTTCTTTGATTTAATGAAGAAAACTCCTACTCCGATCACTGTCACAAGGGCTAGGCCAATCGTGATAATGAAGTCATAGTCAAATGGTACCAAATTGATCTCTTCTTCTTGGTTTGCATCTTCTTCATCCGTTAAATCGTCAATGGCACCTTGTCCATATTGAGCAATCACCTTTTCTTCTGCTTCTTGACGAATTTCTTGTAGACGATCAAAGGTCTTTTGCGCACGAGCCATGCTCGTTTCTGTCGCTTTCAGACTCGCCTGCTCTGGCTGTGAAGCGAGGGCAATTTGTTCTTGGTCACTGATTTCTTGCTCAGCCATCCATTGAGATTCTAAGCGTTCCATTTCGGTACGGATTGCTCCATCTCCAAATAAATCAGGATATTTAGCAACTAAATCATTGATCCGAGACATAGTCCAATACCAAGATTGGGGATTATAGGCTGTTCCTAATTCTTGATAAGCTTGATAAGTATTGGTGATGTTTCCATAGTATGGAAGATATGGGGCATTTCGTGGGCTTCCCATCGCTAACCACATGGTTCCCCCACCAGCACTATCAGGAACATTGTCCTTTAGTTGGAAAATATGGGCTTCCATAACATTCGGGTTCGAAATCGGGTATTTATAGACTTCATCAAACTTCCCTTTTTCTGGGATCCCTTTTCCATCCAGTTCCATTTGATCTTGTGGTTTGAAGTCTGTTCCTTCTAAGCGATTGCGTTGGAGATTCATCGCATCTCGTAGCGTCAATTTCCGATCCGTTGTATGCATCAAGTCAAAATAGTCGTCATCATAGTTCACATCTGCATCTGGATCCAGTGATTTAATACCAGACCAAACACGAGAACGGTCCGCCTCATGCAAAGGGGGATTGTAGGATTGAGATACATGGAATTGGCCATCGATTTCTTTATAGGATCCTGCATCACGGGCAACTTTTTCAACATCCTTGGAGGCAATCGTCCGTTCTGTATTTGTAAAATCTACATGTCCTAAGAAGAAGGTATTGGGGAAGACAGCATAGCGATCTTCTGGGAAGAGAATAGCTACATACTGGTGACCAGAAAGAATCTCCATGTACCAGATTCCTTCCTTGTCCGCAATCGTCACAATATTACCTTCTGCCGCCCCTTTTTCTTCCACAATTTTTGCAATTAGCTCGACTCCTTCACGAGCCGTTTTTACACTCGGAAGAACAACACTAGTGAGAGCAGACTCAGCCAAGCCGTCTTTTACATAAGGATCGACCTTTTGAATCTTGTCATTTGCAGAAGCTGAGACAGTCGCTGAAATGGACACTCCATGCTCATTAAAACCAGCTTCATCAAATACACCCTGTTCTGGTGTCACATCTGGGACAGCTGTATATTTATAACTTACTTCTGGGAGCTCATACTTAAAGCCATTGGTGGCATCTTCAAAGACATCCCCTTTCTTGTTATAAGTTCGTTCTCGCACCACAAAGTTCTTATTGTGGTTCGGTTCTAAGTCCTCTGTACGTCCGTACAAAGCATTCCCATCTGCTGTTAATTTTTTTCCGATGATAAAACCTGTACAGGCCTCTACCGGTTGGGCAAAGAGGAAGAGAGCAGTGATCAAGCCCAAGGCTGATCGAGCATAACGTTTCTTCATATTGAACTCCTTTAACTGGATATTAACCGTATAACCTCTTTTAGTATACCTTTTGACCCAAGGTTTAGCAAGCGCTTACAACAACTGTAACCAATTAGTAATCTATCTGAAAATTATTTGATCTTCAAATTATCAGTTGCCTTCTCTATCTAACTGCACAATTAAAAAAACTCGGAACTTCTTCCGAGCTTTTTCTGAACACTATCATCCTTTTTAGGAAAGAATTAGGCTCGCCACAAGGGGACTTACAAAGACGTAGAAAACGCCAGTTATTCCAATTGCCAAGCCTCCCATAGCTCCTGCTACTTGACCATACTGAAAGGCTGTGCCAGTACCCACCGCATGACCTGTCCCTCCAAGAGCCAAACCAATGGCAACAGGATCCTCTACTTTTAGGAATTTAAGAATAGTCGGCCCCAAGACACTGGTTAGAATCCCTGTTGCCACAACGACGACCAAAGTAATTGTGGTAATCCCTTGCATTTTCTCAGCAATCCCTACTGCCATAGCTGTTGTTACAGACTTAGGAAAGAGGGAAATAGCTAGAAAGTACTTCATTCCAAATAGCTTAGCCAAGACAGCTGTGAAAACTGTGTTGACCACTACTGCTAGAAAGCTACTAAGAAGAATACTCTTGGCATGGTGCTTCATCAAATGAAAACTCTTATACAAGGGAATCCCTAGAACAACCGTTGAGGGGACAATCAAATTGCTGAGGTAGGTTCCTCCAACATTGTAGGCCTTATAGGAAATCCCTGTCAGCTTTAAGAAGGCGATAACCAACACCGTCGCCACTAAGAGAGGGGTCGTGATGGGATGAGGGAAGCGACGAAAAATCATCATCCCAATTAGATAGGCAAAGACCGACAAAGAAATCCCAAAGAGAGGATTAGACCATAAAGTTTCCATCATCTCTTTCCTCCTTCATAATCCCCCTCATACCTGGTCTTGATAAATCCAACAACAAGCGCAATGAGACTAACATTGATGATGATAGCTCCCAGAATCATCAACACGATGGGAAATAAATAAGGCTGGATGACATCAAACTTATCCATAATCCCAACCGCTGGAGGTAAAAATAAAATGGTCATATTAGCTAACAGAAAAGATCCGACTAGATTTACATGGCGGATACGAAGCCATTTCAACTGCAAACAAAGAAATAGGATCAATAAACCAATAATACTTCCTGGAATCGGCAAATGAAAGAGTGTCGATATCCCTTCCCCGATTAAAGAAATGGTAAAAATAATCATCAGTTGAACATAGAGTTTCACGCGCTTCACCTCAAAATTCTTAAAAGATACATTAACAGTCTACTCCTTTTCTGTAAAAAATCAAGTAATTTCAGAAAGTTTTCAGATACATAAAAACAAGGAAGACTTCTAGGGTCTCCTTGTCTAACTAATTATTTCTTTTTCTTTGCCAACATCGTCGCAAAACGCAAGGCAATCCGATTGCCATCTTCATCACGTCGATGAAGATGACCTGGATTCTCATTGTATTTAATAAGTTCCCAATCTTTGTAGTAGTCTGCAAGTTCGCCTTCTTTAAAAGTAAAGGAGAAAGGAACCTGGCAAGGATAGTCCTCTGTATCCATGGCACAAACAATTAAGTTATAGCCACCAGGATTGGTCTGGTCTTGCATATTTTGGATAATAGCTGGAATGCGGTCTGCTTGTAAGAACATGAGGACGACTGTTGAGACAATCAAGTCATAGGTTTGAGTCAGGGCTGCTGAGTTAATATCATAGAGTCCCACCGTCATTTCCAAATCTTCTTGTTCCACAATACTTTGTAGGATTTCCAGAGCCAATTCATTTTGATCGACCGCCGTCACTTCAAAGCCTTGTTGGGCTAAAAATAGGGCATTACGTCCTTGCCCACATCCCAAGTCCAGGGCCTTCCCTGGAGAAAGGAACTGCATAGCTTCTAGAACCTCTGAATGAACCGGGTTGCTATTATATTTTTTGGGGAAATAATCTTTAGGTTCACAGTAAAATTCCAAGAACCATTCCACATCATCTGTAAGGGCCTCCACACGGTGCCAAGCTTGCGGTTGTGCCATCGGGTTATCCGCACCTGCCTCAAAAACATGGCTAGCTACTTCTTCCCCATCTTCCGTCAGCTCAACAAACTTGAGTTTTCCTTTTAGGACTGTAATCTTTCCCCAAGTACCTACTTTGGTATTGTGTTTTCTTTGGACTGCTTCAGGCATGGTATCCTTGGTCCACAAAGGCATCCGTTTATAGGCAATTAATTTTTCAGGCATCCGTTTCTTCTCCTTCTTTCTATCTATCCCTATCATACAAAAATTGCATGCAAATAACAATAAAAAGAGTGGAATTACAAGCTCCTTTTCTGAAGACTTCTATTCCACTCTCTTAGAATCCAGTTGAGGCAGGATGCTGATTTAACAGTCTCTGTCTACTTATTCTTCATTTTCATTCTTTTTTGATTTTTTAAAGTAGAAACCTGCCAAGCCAAATCCTGCAAGAGCCAAAACTCCTAAGACGGCAGATAAACTGCTGTTTGAATCACTTGCCTTGCTAGATGATTGACTAGAAGCTGTTTCTTCCTTCTTATCAGTTTCTTTCGATGCATCTTTTTCAGCTTGAGCTGCTGCTACCAGATTGGCCTTGTTATAGCCGTCATATACAAAGTCTGCTTCCAAACCTTTTTCTGTACGAATCTTATCTTCCATCTCGCTTTCAACTTGCTTGATTTGTTTGAAGATCGTTTCCGCACGTTTAAGTGAGTCACTTGTTACTTCATCTGCAGTAGCTTTCGCTTGGTCATCAGTGAGTCCACTATATTTTTGATCCAAAGCTGCTTGTTCTTTGATCCAGCCTTTTTCCAATTCTTTCCACTTCTCTTGGATGCTGTTGCCAAAGAGGTCTGGGTATTTCATGACCATTTGGTCAATATGCCAAACAGCCCAATACCAAGAAGTTGGATCGTATTTGGCAGAGCGAACTTTGAATGGTGCATAGGTATCGTTGACAATACCATAGAATGGCACATAAGGCGTGTTCCGGCTTTGAGCGAGACCTAACCAAACGACACCACCAAATGGAGTCGGCAAGTCCTTCTTAATTTGGTAGACGTGGGCGTTAATGACGTTTTCATTTCCCAAAGCATATTTGTATTTATTGGTATCGACTTCTTTACCTGGTTCCACCAAGTCATCTGGTGTGTATTGTTTAAGGTGTTCGAACCGGTTCCGTTGTTCAGCGAAAACATCTTCTAGACTATACTTTTTAGAAGGATCCGTTGGTTTGCGCAAGAGGTCAAAGTGCTTATCATCATATTTGATGTCCGCCTTCGGATCCATCAAGGTAATCCCTGCATAGGTCCGTGAGCGGTTGCGTTCGGTATATTCATCTGGACCATAAGAGTCTGCAATATGGAAGTTACCATCTTTATCAGTCTTGTAGTGGTCTGCCTTTTTAGCAACTGCTTCCACATCTTTCGAAGCAATGACGTTGTCCTTGTCCTTGAAATCCACATGTCCTAGATAGTAGGTATTGGCAAAGATGGCATAGCGGTCTTGAGGGAATTTAATGGCTACATATTGGTGACCAGAGAGGATTTCCATGTACCAGAGTTCATTCTTATCTGCTACGACAATGATGTTTCCTTCGGCAGATCCTTTTTCATCAAGTACCTTAGCAACCAACTCAATTCCTTCACGAGCTGTTTTGGCACGTGGAAGAACCAAGTCTACCATAGCAGCTTCAGCCAAGCCATTTTTCACAAGTGGATCTGCTTCCAAAATCTTATCGTGTGGGGTTGCAGATACGGTAGAAGTCATGGAAACGCCCGCTTCGTTAAAGCCATGTGCTCCGAAGTTCCCGTTGGAACCATCTCCATGGGCTGCATCATAAGTTGCGGTATATTTCATTTCATGACTCAAGTGAGGATAAGCAAAGCCGTTGGATTCGTCCTCCAACATATCCCCATCCTTATAGTCTTTGGCAGGTACCACTTCATAGGTTTTATTGTGGCGACCACCATCGGGCGCATAAGGATAGTCTTCAGTCCGCCCAAAGAGCATGGAACCATCAGTCGTGAGTTCTTTCCCAACAATGAAGGCTGAGCAGGCCTGCGCAACTTGAACTGGAATCAAGGCAAAGACCATCAAAGCAATCATCAGTTTGACCAGTAGTTTTCTCATAGTCGATCTCCTTTATGACTACAAAAGAGGCTAGAAAATCAATTTCAAGCCGACGAAAAACAACTATACCAACGCTACCTTCAGTATACCCCTATCCAGATAAAAATGCAAGCGGTTTCAAGAAGAGAAATTTAAAAATAGGAACAGTTTTCAGCCCTTGCTTCAGCTGTTCCTATTTCTTACTTTAACGCGTATTGTATTGTTTCATGACACGAGCAATGTCACGATTTTGTTCCCGCCGTTTGATGGATTCACGTTTGTCATAATCGTGCTTCCCTTTGGCTAAGCCTAACAAGAGCTTAGCATAACCATCCTTAAGGTAAACCTTAAGGGGAACTAGAGTCATCCCAGTCCCTTTAGTTTCCTGCTCCAGTTTTTGAATCTGTTTCTTATGCAGCAAGAGTTTGCGACGGCGTTCTGGGTCTTGATTCCAGATATTGCCTTCCTCATAGGGAGCAATATGAACATTGCTGAGCCAGACTTCCCCATTTTTGACTTGGGCAAATCCATCCTTGAGGTTGATACGAGCTGCTCGAACACTCTTGATTTCTGTACCAGTGAGGACCATTCCTGCTTCAATGGTATCAACAATTGTATAATCGTGGCTTGCTTTCTTATTTTGTGCGACGACCTTTCCCTCGCCCTTTGCCATGCTTAGCTCCTTTCTTAGCTACTTCCTTGTAAAAAGGTTTCTTACTCTTTTTCTTCTTGTCTTTTGGTGAATGCTTGCGCTTGTTCTCTCTAAAGCCTCCTTGCTTTCGTTCTTCTTTCTTAGAAGAAGGGTGCTTAGAGTGTCCATTTCGATCTTTACGGCCCGATGCTTTAGTGACTTTTTCAATCAAATCCAGCTCACTTGGGATATACGAAAAATCAATCTCACCAGTCATCTTATCCGCTCTTTCGACCCTGATTCGGATCTCCTGACCGACACGGAAAGTGACGCCTGATTTTTCCCCGCGCAAGGTCAAATCGCGCTCGTTAAAATGATAAAAACCAGGTAAGGTGGTGATGTGGATCAAACCTTCTACAGTATTTGGCAATTCAACAAAGAGACCAAACTTGACGACACTGGACACCAGAGCATCGTACTCTTCGCCAACATAGTCCTCCATGTACTCTGCCTTCTTCATGGCTTCTACTTCCCGTTCCGCATCAATGGCGCGGCGTTCCCGACTAGAGGATTGGCTAGCAATATCTGGAATGACCTGTTCAAAATGGCTAGCCACTTCAGAATCTTTTCCATACTCTCGCACCATGCGGTGGACTAATAAGTCTGGATACCGGCGAATCGGACTGGTGAAGTGAGTATAGAACTCAGCTGCTAGCCCATAGTGTCCGTGGTTGTGCTCGGAATAACGCGCTTGCTGCATGGAACGAAGCAACATCATAGACAAGACATCAGCATAGGGTTCCCCTTCTACCTTCTTCATGATGTCCTGCAAGGTTTCCTGACTCATGGAATTAGCTGTCCCATAAATTGGAAGGCCAAAACTAGAAGCATAATCGATAAACTTTTGCACCTTCTCTGCTTTGGGTTCTTCGTGAATCCGGTAAATAAAGGGAAGTTTTCGTTTGGCAAAATGCTCAGCTACTGTCTCATTGGCGATCAGCATGAAGGATTCAATCATCCGTTCTGCAACCCCACGTTGGCGCAAGACGATGTCTACTGGTTTTCCTTGAGGATTGACCAGGATTTTTGCTTCATTGGTATCAAAGTTCAGGGCTCCTCGTTTTTCCCGCATTCCTTCTAAGATCTGATGAAGACCAACCATGGCTTCGATACTTGGGACAATGGCTTGGTATTCCTCACGCTTCTCCTGGTCTCCAGCAATGATCTCATTGACATCGCTATAGGTCATACGGAAAGTCGTTTTAATGACAGTTTGGGTGATCTGGTAACGAAGTACCCGACCACGCTGGTCAATCTCCATAATGGCTGATTGGGTCAAGCGATCCACTTGAGGATTTAGGGAACAAATCCCATTGGAAAGTCGCTCAGGTAACATGGGCACGACCCGGTCTGTCACATAGACAGAGGTTGCCCGGTTGAGGGCTTCCTTGTCCAAGGCCGAACCTTCGGTCACATAATAAGAGACATCAGCTATGTGAACGCCAAGCTCAAAATTCCCACCTTCCAAACGCTTGATGTGAACCGCATCATCCAAGTCCTTGGCATCGGCACCATCAATGGTAAAGATGATTTCATCTCGAAGATCCAAACGTCCCTCCATATCCTTCTCACTAGGCTGGTCTGGGATGCTTTCTGCTTCTTTGAGGACTGCTTCTGGAAATTCTGAGACGATATCCATAGACTCTAAAACTTCCAAGACATCGATCCCAGGATCTGTCACATGCCCAACCACATCTTGTACTGAGGCAACAAAGTAATTGTGCTTCCGACTTGGATACTGTTCAATAGCTACCTTGAGAACTTCCGTTCCCTCTAATTGTAGGGCAGGTTTTTTCACGTAGATGCGTTGGCTAATCTTTTGATTCTTTGAAAGGATGTAGCCTGCATATTTGGGTTTTTCCTCATCCAAAACAATCTGGCCGACAACTGTTTGGAGACTATGCTCCAAGACATCAATGATTTTCCCCTCTGCCGCTGTCCCCTTTTGCCGATCGGCTACCTTGGTGATCACAACCTCAACTGTATCTCCATCAATGGCGTGGTTGACATCATTTCGTCCAATAAAGAGATCCTCTTCTTCCCCCTCTAAGCTGACAAAACCAAAGCCACTTTTATGAGCATGAAAAATCCCTTTCACAGTAATGGTCCCTTTTGGTTTAGCATCAAGGAGACTTAAAAAGCCATTTTCTTCAAAGGTTAGTTGACGACGTCGCTCCATTAGCGAAATGGTCTTAATCAGTTCACGAAAACCTTTGGCATCTGTACTCCCAATGGCTTGTGCCAATTGATCAACCTGAGCTTTTCCCTTCTGTTTTAAATAATCAATAATTTTACTTTTCATATCTTGCGCTGGATAGCCAGCCTCCTTTATTTACTTTCTTTTAGAGAGATTTCTTTACAAGTGACAATCTCCCCATCAAACGACTCATAGATGAAAAAATAGGCAAAGACAATGTCTAAGCCTATCTTATTTACTGGATAATACCATTAAAATCATCGCAATGAGTAACCAAAGGAAAATCATTACTCCTGTAAGTCGTTGCATCACTGCTTCGAATCCACGAGCTTTTGAACGTTCGAACAAATCATTTGAACTTGCATCGAATACGTTGCTAGATTGATTTTTAGTTGGTTGCATGAAGATAGCAATAATAATTAATACAGATAGTACCAATAAAATAGTAATCAACGGTTTAGTCATAATTAAAAAACTCCTTAAAATCTTACCTATTTTACCATAAAAATCATTTCGTTTCAAGATGTAATGTCACTTTTCTCTCTTTGGGACAATACTTCAAAACTTCAATTTTTTCCGGGTGGGTCTTCATATTTTTGCTTGTCAAATAATTCTGACTGCCACAACTCGTGCAGGTTAGTTGTACTTTAATGCGCACTGATTTCTCTCACTTTCAAATACTTTCTAAAGATGAATAAAAGGAAGGCTAAATCTGTAAAAGCTAGAATAGCAGTCCCATAGAATACCCAATGGTAATTGACATGCATGGCGATACTAGAGCCCATCACGGGACCAAGAACTCCCCCTACATAAAAGAAGAGTTGATTGTAACTAAAAATCCGAGAGATCCCTTCTTTGGGAGTCATACGGTTTAAGAGGGCGGTCACACCTGGCATCAAGGCCCCTGTTCCAATACCAAATAAGAATCGAAGAAGACCTAATTGAAAAGGGGTCTGAGCAAGGGCACAGAAGATATAGAGGATCCCACTATAGAGAAGGGCCAAGAGCAAAAGGCGGTGATTGCCAATTCTATCTCCTAGCTTACCCATCCAACCGGAAGTGAGGATACTGGAAATCCCCATCGCTGATACAATCAAGCCGGAAACAAAGATAATATTGTTACTCTGGCCTAACTCCCGCACATACAAAGGAAGAATGGGAGAAATAGACTGGCCAATCATCTGGATGGTCATACTGGTCAAAAAGAGACCTAGTAAAATGTCCTTATGCTGGATAGAAGCCAGTAAAGTCCAGCTTGAAATGTGCTCCTCCTTCGAAATTTGTTGGTAGTCTTCCTCAATGCCCCACCAGGTCAAAACAGAGACGAGAAAGAGGAAAAAACCAACGAGGAGAAAGACATTACGCATTCCAAATTGCTCTGCAATCAATCCCCCCAACAGGGGTCCCATCAAGGTACCTGCAATGGTTCCTGTCGATAAGGTCCCTAAAGCATACCCAGATTGATTCTTTGGCACCTGACTAGCAATGAGTGCCGTGCTGTTAGGAACAAAGCCTGAAAAGACACCATTTAATAAGCGTAGGAGCAATAACCAAAAGACGGAGGGGACAAAAGCGATTCCTCCCATGGTCAAGGTCATGGCAATCGAGGCTCTCAGCATCATGGGTTTACGACCATAGCGATCTGCCAAGCTCCCCCAGATTGGGGCCATCAGGGCAGATGTCAAGGAGGAGGAGGCAACAGCAATCCCTGCATAAAAAGGAACGGCCGGACTTCTCACTCCCAACTCCTCCACAAATAGGGCCATAAATGGGACCACCAATGAAAGACTGGCCCCTACAAAAAAACAACCAATCCATGCAATGAAAAGATTTCTACGCCATTTTATTTCCTGTGAAATAAGATCATCTTCTTTCTATTTGTTCTATAGCCCTATCGATTTGCTGATAGAGGTGATCACGCTTGCTATTGTTATCGATCACGAGATCGACAAAAGCTTTTTTCTCCTCCAGAGACATCTGGGCCGCCAAACGATCACGGGCCTGAACCTCTGTCAAAGCATTTCTTTCCATCAATCGTTGCAACTGGGTATCTTCCGTCACATAGACCAGCCAGACTTGGTCAAACCAGTCCTGATAGTCTTGCTCAAGCAACAAGGGGATATCCATGAAAAAAATCTCTTCTGATACTGCCAGTCGTTCCCGTTCTCGCTCCAGAGCTTTGCGTATAATGCTCCCTTGTATTCGATTTGACCAGGCGATCTCTTTTTGGCTTGAAAAGATGCGTTCAGCCAGTGCTGGACGATTCAAGTCTCCAGTATCTAGGAGGATTTCTGTCCCAAAATGCTCTACCAAGGCTTGATAGAGTTCTCCACCTGGTGCCTGTAGGTCATGGACCACTCGATCAGCATCGATGACTGAATAGCCTTTTTCACTCAGATAGGAGGTGACAGTAGACTTTCCTGAAGCAATCCCTCCTGTTAATCCAATGATTCTCGCCATCTAGTTCTCCTTTTGGCAGTGGGGACAAAAATGGGTTCCGCGTCCCCCCAGCTGGATTTTTTCAATCGGTGTTCCACAGCGGAGACAAGGCTTACCTGTCTTTCCATAGACTTGATGTTCTTCCTGCATAGTGCCATCTTCTCCAAAAGCATTGCTGTAGGAACGAATGGTGGAGCCACCTTTCTCCACAGCCTGAGCTAGTACGGCAATTGTTTCTTTGCGAATGGCTCTGGCTTCTGTAGCAGTCAAGCTTTGCCCCAAACGGGCTGGATGAACCTTGGCTCGATAGAGCACCTCGTCCACATAGATATTGCCCAGACCAGCCACTAATTTTTGATCCAAAAGGTCTGATTTAATGGGCTTCTTTGATTTTTTAAGAGCTGCTTGGAAGGCTGGTCCTTTAAATTCCGCTTCCGTCGGCTCAGGACCAATTTTTTTATTCAAAAAATAGCTGTCTACAAGCTCAGGGACTAAGACTTCCATGGTCCCAAACTTACGGACATCTTCATAGACCAAGGTACTACCATCTGTAAAGTGAAAGAAGACATGGGCGTGCTTGCGGAGAGGGACCTCGTCTGGATAAAAGAAATACTTGCCTTCCATCCGCAAATGGGAGATCAAAACCAAATCCGTCAGATAAAACAAGAGGTATTTCCCACGACGCCCCATGGATCGAATCTCTTGACCTGGAAGATCTTGACGAAAAGCATCCAAATCTGTCTGAATCATCTTAGGATACTTTACTTCCACGGATTGGATGGTTTTCCCTAGAATTAATTTCTCAAGACCACGTCGGACGGTCTCAACTTCTGGTAACTCGGGCATAGAACTCCTTTCAAAAACAAGAAGCAGGCTTCTGCCCACCTCTTCTTAATATTCTTTTTCGTTGTATCCGAAATCGGCAAGGTCTAATTTCTTATCTCGCCAATTTTTCTTAACCTTGACCCAGGTTTCTAGGAAGACTTTGTCCCCCAGCATCAGTTCAATATCCTTACGCGCAAGGGTTCCAATCTTCTTGAGCATGGCACCGCCTTTTCCGATGATAATCCCTTTTTGGCTATCACGTTCCACCATGATGGTCGCACGGATATGGACTTTATCGGTTTCCTCATCCCGCTTCATAGAATCTACGACTACTGCAACAGAATGGGGAATTTCTTCCCGCGTCAAGTGCAAGACCTTTTCACGAATCATTTCAGAGACCAAGAAACGCTCTGGGTGGTCGGTAATCTGATCAGCAGGAAAATATTGGAAACCTTCTTCTAAGTTTTCGCTCAAAATATCAATCAAATGCGAAACATTATTTCCTTGCAGGGCTGAAATCGGCACAATTTCCTTGAAGTCCATTTGACTACGGAAATCATCGATTTGCGCCAAGAGTTGGTCTGGGTGTACCTTGTCGATCTTATTCACCACAAGGATAACGGACACCTTGGCAGCCTTGAGACGTTCGATAATCATATCGTCACCCTTCCCACGTGGTTCATCTGCCGGCACCATAAAGAGAACCGTATCGACTTCCCGAAGGGTACTATAGGCCGACTCTACCATGAAGTCTCCAAGGGCTGTCTTGGGTTTGTGAATCCCTGGCGTATCGATAAAGACAATCTGTTCCTTATCGGTCGTGTAGATTCCCATAATCTTGTTGCGCGTTGTCTGCGCCTTATCACTCATGATAGCAATTTTTTGCCCCATGACGTGGTTCAAAAAAGTTGACTTCCCCACATTGGGACGTCCTAAAATAGCTACAAAGCCTGATTTAAATGTCATAGTTTCCTTTCATGAGGGAAATATCCCCCTTATCCAAATACTAGAGCCCATAATTTGGGAACAAATATCATGAGACCCGTCACCAAGGCAAAGCCCGAAATAACGAGAACTGCTCCTGCCGCCATATCCTTGGCGTTTTTGGCCAGCATGGAGAAGTGGTAATCACTCGCCAAATCCACTACATTTTCAAGAGCAGAATTCATGATTTCAAAGGCAATGACCAAAGAAACACTTAAGAGTAGAAAGAGCCACTCTGTTGCTGAAATGCCAAAAAGAAAGCCTGCAACAATCGCTAAGATAGCTGAAAGAGCATGCTTGCGCATATTTCGTTCTTCTTTAAAGGCTGTAAAAATCCCTGTTAAAGCAAATTCAAGACTGGCAATCAGTTCTCGATTTTTCCATTTTCGTTTATTGTCTTGTGAGTCCATAGGCTGTCAAAATCTCTTCCTGTAAGCCAAACATTTCCTTCTCTTCTTCCGGAGTGTAGTGATCATAACCGTTGATATGAAGGAAGCCATGCACTGCTAAGAAGCCCATCTCGCGCTCAAAGCTATGGCCATACTCAGCTGCTTGCTCACGCGCCTTATCTACAGAAATAAAGAGCTCTCCAATATAGGTATCAAACTCGGCCATCATTTCTGCCAATTCTGGGTGGTCTTCTAAATCTTCTTCTGAAAAAGCAATGTCCATCTCTGGTTTGTATTCCAGACTAATCACATCCGTTGGGCGATCCGTATCACGGTATTCCAAGTTCAATTCATGGCTGCGTTCGTTGGTTACAAAGGTTACTGCCATTTCCTTGTCTTCTTTGCCCAATTTTTTTGCAGCAAATTCTAAAATTTCCTGGGTTTGTTTGATTATTTCTTGAGAGACTTGACCGGTCTCATCAACCATTTCAATATACATCTTGGATCACCTCACTATCATTTCAATTATAGCATAAAAATAGCGTATATACTAGAATACACGCTACTTTTACTATTTGAAGAATACCCTTTTATTCAACCGTCTGTTGGATGGCATGCATCTGGGCATAAATGCCACCATAGGCAATTAAGTCTGCATGTTGCCCACGTTCGACAATACGTCCTTCTGATAGGACCAAGATCTGATCCGCATCTTGAATGGTCGATAAGCGGTGGGCAATGATAAAGGTGGTCCGACCTTTCTGTAGGACTGCCATGGCCTGTTGAATAATCTCCTCTGTCTCCGTATCAATGTGGGAGGTCGCTTCATCCAGAATCAAAATTTTCGGATTCATATAGAGGGTTCGAGCAAAGGAAATCAATTGACGCTCCCCACTTGAGAAGGCGGAGCCCTTTTCAACCACTGGATGGTCGATTCCCTTTTCCAGCCTTTCTATCATAGGTAGGGCACCGACTTGTTTTAGAACATCCAAGACGCGATCACGATCGATATCTATTTGACTCATGGCCACATTGCTAGCAATAGTCCCAGAGAAAAGATAGGGATCCTGTAAGACAATTCCCATGTGGGACCGCAGACTCTCTCTAGAGAAATGGCGAATGTCCTGGCCGTCGATCCGAATCTCTCCCTCCTGCGGATCATAAAAACGATAAAGCAAGTTCATGATAGAGGATTTGCCCGAACCTGTATGACCCACAAGGGCGATGGTTTCCCCGGGACTAGCCTGAAAAGCAATATCCCTTAGGACTGGCTTGCCCTCTTCATAGGCAAAAGTGACTTGATCAAACTCCACAGCCGCCTTGTCAATTTTGATCTCTGCTCTTGTATCTGCCTCTATCTTTTCATCTAGGAAAGTCAAGACCCGCTGTCCTGTTTCCAGAGAGCGTCTAATATCCGGAAGACGACGAATCAAGTTGGCCATGAGATCAAAAAGCTGAATGACATAATTGAGATTGATAAACAAGAAACCAGCAGTCATCCCCAAATTTCCCCCAAGATAGGATAGACCTGCAATGGTTAATATTCCTGCAATGACGATGTATTTCAAGAATTCTGTCAGGGTCCAAGAGGCAATGGAGTCTGCTAAAACTAGACGATCATTGGCCACGGTCATCTTCTCTGTCGTTTGGTCAAACTCATCAATCACGCGCTCTTCTTGTCCATAGAGTTGGATCATACTAGCTCCATGAAGCAGTTCATTTACCTGGGTATTAATCTCACTTCTGGAATCAAAAAAGTCTTTCATAGGCTTGTCTGTCATATGCTTATACAAGGACTGAATCCCGTAAAAGATAGGAAAAATCAAGCATAAGAGGAGACCCATTATGGGATTGATATAAAAGAGAACCCCCATGATAAAGGAGAAACGCATCAAATGAATCACCAAATACATACAGGAATTATAAAATTGGGTCCGTAAGGTCTCTGTATCATTCACAATGCGGGTTGCAATTTTCCCTGCTGGCTTATCATCAAAGTAGGAAATCGGTAGTTGCTGCATCACGAGGAAGGCTTGGTCTCGTAGCTGCGCAGTTACCTTATTGCCTCCATGAATCAAAACCCTATTTCCTATATAACTGACGATCTGGCCCACTGCCAAAACAATCAGATAGAGCCCCCCCATAGGATAGAGTGCTCCTAACTCTCCTCCCTGACTCAAGGCTGTCAAGGGACCATCAATCATCTTTTGCAGAATAAACGGAGACAGATCTGACAAAATCGTTGCCAGCAAAAGACAGATGAAACCAAGCCCAAAAATACCAGGAAAAAGCGATAGTTTTTGTAATAGTCGTTTTAAAATACCCATCTTATTCTCCTTCCTGTCTTTGTTGCCGTTGGTATTGTTCATAATACCAACCTTCTTGAGCCAGTAAATCACTAGCTGTTCCTTCTTCCACAATCCGTCCTTGATCTAAAACAAGGATCCAATCCGCCTGATGGACAGCTGAGAGTCTGTGAGAGACAATCAAGGTTGTCTTTCCTTGTCGCTCTTTTTGAATCGTTTCGATAATGGCCTGTTCCGTCTTGGCATCTACTGCGGATAAGGAATCATCCAAGAGGAGCAACTGGGCATCACGTAAAAAGGCACGTGCCAGAGAAATCCGCTGCTTCTGTCCTCCCGATACGGATACTCCCTTTTCTCCAATCAGAGTGTCCAGACCATCCGACATCCGTTCTAAATCATCTGCGAAGGCTGCCTGAGCGATCGCATCCATGATGTCCTCTTGACTAGCTCCCTTCTTACCAAGGGAAATATTTTCTAGAATAGACTTAGAAAATAGAATGTGTTCCTGAGAGACGTAACCAATTTTTTCTTCAATAGAACGTCTCACGTAACGAGCAACAGCTTGCCCATTGATGGTAAAGGTCCCTTGTCCAAGTGGGTATTGCCGTAGGAATTGACGGACCAAGCTTGTCTTTCCGGCTCCTGTCCGGCCCACAATCCCGATGGTTTGCCCTTTTTTAAACCGCAAAGAAATCTGCGAAAGGCTCTCCTTCTCCGCCATGGGATAGGTAAAAGAATAGTCGTCAAAAACCACCTCATCAAGTTCCTCTAGCCAGTCTTCACCATCCCTTTCCAAGTCATCATCCTCTTCGACCAATTCTGACAATTTTTTATGGGAGGTCTTGGCGGTTTGATAGACCAGGATAAAATCGGCTAGCATCCACATCGGCTCAATCAAGGCTACTAGATACAATTCCAGGCCTAGTAGTTGACCCAAGCTAATCTGTCCAGTTTTCAAGAAGTGACCCCCACAGACCAAAAGAAGGACAGTAGAAACCCCAATAAAGAAGAGGGCAAAGGGACCAAAGGCATTTTGAATAGAGGCAATCTTATCCCCGGTCTTAGCCAAACTTTCTGTCCGTTCTTGAAATTGTCGAACTTGACGCTCCTTTCGGCTATAGGCCCGCATGACCCGAATTCCTTCGATAGATTCTAAAACTTCATCATTCAAGTGGGCCACCGCATCACGGTTTTCATCCACATAGATTTCTTCCTTTTTCCCTAAGAGATAGGTTGATAAAACCAGAAAACTCATTGGAATGAAAGAAATCAGACTCAACTGCCAGGATATCAAAAACATAGCTGGAATGATAAAGAGAAACAAACCTCCCCCATAAAGGACAATTAGCATCCCATAGCCAACCATCCCCATCATTCCGTCTACATCAGTGGTAAAACGAGTCAAGATATCCCCTGAACGAAACTTTTCATAGAAGGGGCGCCTCATGGCTACGAGCTTGCGAAAAGCTTGACCCTGTATTTTGGCCTTGTAATGGACCGAAGCTTGAAACAGCTTCAAATGCCAGTAGTAGGCGGAAATGTAATTTAAAAAAGTGGCTCCTAACAAGAGACCAATATCTCTTGCAAAACTTGACTGGGTCAAGGTCTGCTTACTCAGCTGGTCGACCAGTCGTTGAATGACTTGAGTCGGTATTAAAATCGTATAATCATAAATCACTAGGACCACAGCGATACTGAGATACAGCCACTTATGTTCCCAGATGTACTTCCATAAGGCTCCTATCATCTTCTCCCCTTTCAATTTGGCACAGAAAAAACCCAAGCAAGGAGCTGAGAGCGTGCTCAGTCCACACTTGGGCCTTCTGATGCCTATCACCAATTCAGTTAAGGCAGGCAAAAATGCATACAAAAAACCCAAGACAGACTCCTCCACCTTGGGTTTCATTCATTTTTTAAATCGAACTCAACTGAGATTGGAGAAGTTGTGTATTTAATTGTGTCATCAAAACATTTCCTTTGTTCATGATGGTTTTCTCCTTTCTCTTTGTTGCTATAACTTTACCACTTATTTCCATGCTTGTCAACGTTTTTTTGAAAATTGTTGAAAAAGAGTCTACCAATAGACTCCCTGTTAGAAGATAGGACACAAAAAAGAAGCCTAAATCCTCTCTAAGCTTCTCTCTTCTACTATGCTAGTTGCCGGGATTGAACCGGCGACCTCATCCTTACCATGGATGCGCTCTACCGACTGAGCTAAACCAGCAGTACCTATCTACTATATCATGGAGATAGGCCTTTTGTCAATATCCTGACTCATTTTTCTGCCAAATATTCTTCCTTCGTGAGGACATAATGGACTCTCGTCACCATTCGCCCTTTTTCATGCGGGTCTAGCATCGCATAAGCTTCTTCGTGGGAAAATTGCATCCCTGCTTTGGCCATCACCCGTCCAGAAGCTGGGTTTTCCTTATCATGAACGGCAATGAGCTTGTTCATCCCTAACTGTTCAAAAGCTAGAGCAATCACTGTCTTGGTAGCTTCTGTCGCAAGACCTTGGTTCCAATAGTCTTTATTCAGAACATAGCCGATACTCCCCTTCTTCAGAGAAAGATCCAAATCCAGTAAATCAATCGTCCCGATAAATTTTCCATTTTCTTTGAGCTCGATCCCCCATCTTCCAAGTGGGCTAGCTAGGTAAAAGAGGGCGATGTTATTCCGCGTCTCTTCAAGACTGTGATTGGTTGTAAAAGTATAGCGCGTAACGGCTTCATCAGAAGCGTATTCAAACATAGCCGGTGCATCCTCAAGAGTAACCGGACGCAAACGTAAACGCTCTGTTTCCATTTCACGATAAGCCGCTAACTTCACATATAAATTTTCCATTTAACACTCCTTCATTAGGGATTAGTTTAGCAGAAAACATAAAGGAAGGCAATCTAAAATTTTTTCTTGATTTTTAACTAGCTTTTATATAAAATAAAACCATTCGGTTAGAAAATTGGGATGAGGAGTGAAAAGGTCATTGAGTTAGGAGAGCAATCTCACACCAATGGCCTTTTTACACCTATATCTAAGCAAGGAGAAATAATCATGTTAATCGGTATTCCAAAAGAAATTAAGAACAATGAAAATCGTGTCGGTTTGACACCAGCTGGCGTACACAGCTTGGTAGGCAAAGGTCACCAGGTTTTGGTAGAAACCAATGCTGGACTCGGTTCTGGCTTTGCTGATGAAGATTACGTTAAACAAGGGGCCACTATCGTTGCGACTGCTGCAGAGGCTTGGGCAGCTGAATTGGTCGTTAAAGTAAAGGAACCACTCGCTGAAGAATACGGCTTCCTTCGTGAAGACCTCTTGCTCTTCACTTACTTGCACATGGCTGCTGCTCCTGAATTAGCAGATGCTATGGTCGCTGCTAAGACAACGGGGGTAGCCTACGAAACCGTGCGAGATCTTGAAGGACAATTACCACTCTTGGTCCCAATGAGTGAGGTTGCTGGACGGATGGCCGTGCAAATCGGGGCTCATTTCCTGACCAAACAAGAAGGAGGATCAGGCGTCCTCCTAGGTGGAGTACCTGGTGTTCCTAAAGGAAAAGTCACCATCATTGGTGGTGGGGTTGTTGGAACCCATGCTGCTCGTATCGCTCTTGGACTCGGTGCCCAAGTCACCATCTTGGATATCAGTGCCAAACGTTTGTCTGTACTGGAAGATGTCTTCGGTCACCAAATCCAAACCCTCATGTCCAACCCATTTAACATTGAAGCCAGCGTCCGTGATGCCGATGTTGTCATCGGGGCTGTCTTGATTCCTGGTGCAAAAGCTCCTAAATTAGTGACGGACGATATGGTCAAACAAATGCGTCCAGGTTCTGTCATCGTCGATGTTGCAGTTGACCAAGGTGGAGTTATTGAGACAGCAGACCGTGTGACAACGCATACGGAGCCTGTTTACGAAAAACATGGCGTGCTCCACTATGCCGTTGCCAATATTCCAGGTGCTGTCGCTCGCACTTCTACCATCGCCCTTACCAACGTAACCCTTCCTTATGTGGAAGCTTTAGCTGAAAAAGGTTTCCATAAGGCTATCGCCCTTGATGAAGGCTTACGCCAAGGGGTTACTACTTATCAAGGCCACATCACTAGCCAACCGGTTGCAGAAGGCCTAGAGCGCGACTTCACACCAATTGATGAATTGGTTTAATTTCTAACATTCAAAAGAGGCTGGGACAAAAGTCCTAGCCTCTCAATTGTCTTTGGATTGTCGAGCAAGACGCAGTGGTTGAGTAGGCTCTACTACGCTGATTTCATGAGCTTTTACAGCCCTACTCAACTGTGCGGAGGTGGGACGACGAAAGCGAATTCTAACGAATTGCCGATTTCTGTCCCACTCTCTTTTTATTCTGCTTCTTCTACATCCAGTTTTTCTTTTAATACTGGATTTGGGATGGGCTCATAAGCTCGGATAATCTCTGCTACTACCGGATGGCGGACGACATCCTTGGCAGAGAAATGCACGAAGTCAATTTGAGAAATGTTCTTCAACTTCTCCTGAGCATCAATCAAGCCGGATTTGACATTTCGAGGAAGGTCGATCTGGCTGGTATCCCCATTAACAATCATCTTGGAGTTAAAACCAAGACGGGTCAAGAACATCTTCATCTGCATGATAGTGGTATTTTGCGCTTCATCGAGAATGACAAAGGCATCGTCCAAGGTACGACCCCGCATATAGGCCAAAGGGGCAATCTCGATAATTTCCCGTTCCATCATCCGAGTGGTCTGGTCTTTTCCTAAAATCTGGTAAAGAGCATCGTAGACTGGACGAAGATAAGGATCTACTTTTTCCTTGAGATCCCCCGGAAGGAAACCAAGGCTTTCTCCTGCTTCTACAGCTGGACGGGTCAAAATAATGCGCTTGACTTGACCACGCTTGAGGGCGGTCACGGCCAAGGTCACCGCTAGGAAGGTTTTCCCGGTCCCCGCTGGTCCGATTCCAAATGTGACATCATGGTGCTTGACACTATCGACATAGATCTTTTGCCCCAGCGTTTTAACCCGAATGGGCTTGCCATAACTATCCTTAATAATCTCTTCTTCATATAGAGCGATGAACTTATCCAGCTCATTATTGCGGACCATTTGAATAGCCGTCACCACATCCGGCGTTCCGATAGTCATACCACGGTTAACAAGAACCAAGAGGGCTTGGATAACCTGACGAACTTGCTCGCGGCTTTCTTCTTCCCCAATGATTTGGACGATTTCTGTCCGAGCATGAATAGTCACTCCAAATTCTTGCTCCATCAAACGCAAATGACGTTCATTGGATCCAAATAGGTGGAAGAGATCGTCTGGATGACTTAATTGAATATCAATTGAATGTTCTTTCAAATAAAGAACCTCTCTATTTCTGTAAGTTTTCTCTATTATAACAAAGAGACCGAGAATTGACCATCCCCGGCCCATTTTGATTTTCTTGTGCTTAATGACCTAGGTATTCTTCCCAAATCGCGTCAAAATCTCCTAGATTAAAAGAGAAACTGGCATGCTCTTCCAGAAAGCGACTCACCTCATCAAAATCATCTGTATGTTTTGGAAAGGCAGACTCATGAAAAGCTAGATCTGCTAAAATGGCCTTGGGAGCATTGCTTTTGGGATTGCGCTCTGTCATCAACCAAGTATAAAATGATTTCCTCATAGGACTCCTCTTAGATTAATTCGGTTCCAAACTGGTCTTGCTTGATTTTTTTCGCCTTCATCAAGCCTCCCAAAGCTTTTTTGAACTGTCCTTTGGAAATCCCAAAGGTTGCCTTAATCTCTTCTGGAGAGGACTTGTCATTCAAGGTCATAAAGCCTCCATTGCCTTCCAAGTAGGCCAAAATCATCTGCGCATCGTTTTCCAGCATTTCAAACGAGCGTGGCTTCAGTGATAAGTTCAAGGTCCGATCCACTTCTCGGAAACCGATGACCCGAGCATCTAGGACTTGACCCAAACGGGGTTCTGCATACCGCTCACTTGGATGGATAAAGCCCAGCATATTGTTCTCAGGTAAGTAAACAAAGGTTCCTGAAAGCTTTAAGCGATAGACGATGGCTGGCCAGTTTTGGTTTTGCATATTGTTGTAGGCTGGACGAGCAATCCGTTGGAAGTCTTCTTGGTAAGCCAAGACACCCCAGATCCGGTCTTTTTTATCGACTTCCAGGCGAACAAAGAGTTTATCGCCTTTTTTCGGCCACAGATCCTTGATTTCTGGCAAAATATCCAGAGAGACGACAATCTCCTTGTCTGGTAGGCCCGTATCGACAAACACACCCAGGTCCTTGCGAACTTCAGTTACTGTCCCCCAGCCAAATTGATCCTGACGAGCTGTGACTTCTAGAGTGGTCAAACGCAAACGTTGCTTCATATCCGTGTAGGCAAAGCCCTTGACAGATTCTCCAAGAGCATGATCTCCTTCAGCCTTGTCCAAGGCATAGGTCTGCCCATCCTTTTGGACAAAGTAAAAGCGGTCATTCTCATCCGTAACAAGGCCCACGATATCATGTGCGAGATTGGTATTCATTTCTTCCTTCTTTCTGGCTAATGCTAATCAATAGCCTCTTAATGGAAATAAAACTCAGCCAGCGGTGCCAACTGAGTTCATTTCCTTTGTAAACTGCTGGAAATGATTAGACTTCAAGCAATTCTTTTTCCTTGTGTGCTGTCATTTCATCGATATGTTTCACAGCATCATCCGTTACTTGTTGGATTTCTTTTTCGAGACCCTTCAATTCATCTTCAGTGATTTCTTTAGCCTTTTCTTGCTTTTTCGCCTCATCCATTGCATCACGACGAATATTACGGATGGCTACTTTAGCATTCTCACCAACTTTTTTCACTTCTTTGGCCAAGTCACGACGTGTTTCTTCTGTCAAAGCTGGGATGACCAAACGGATAACAGAACCATCGTTAGCTGGAGTAATACCAAGATCAGATGCATTCAAAGCATGCTCAATGTCTTTCAATGAAGACTTGTCAAAAGGTGTAATCAACATCACACGAGCTTCTGGAATGGTGATGGATGCGATTTGATTCAATGGAGTATCAACTCCGTAATATTGAACATAGATACGATCCAAGAGACTTGCATTTGCACGACCTGCACGGATACTTCCAAATTCACGTCCCAAACTTTGGTGAGACTGAGTCATTCTTTCTTTTGCTTTTTCTACAATTGGATTTGCCATTTTATTCTTCTAACTCCCTTATTTTTCTACATTATTTGAAACGGTGGTACCGATATTTTCTCCAAAGACAACACGTTTAATATTGCCAGGCTCATTCATGTTGAAAACGACTAAGTCAATATCGTTGTCCATTGAAATGGTTGATGCTGTCGAATCCATAATACGAAGACCTTTATTAATCACATCACGGTGAGTCAACTCTTCAAACTTCACAGCTGTCTTATCTTTCTTAGGATCTGCATTGTAAACACCGTCTACCCCATTCTTGGCCATCAAGATCGCTTCTGCTTCAATCTCAGCAGCACGAAGAGCAGCCGTTGTATCCGTTGAGAAGTATGGAGAACCAATACCTGCACCAAAGATAACAATCCGCTCTTTTTCCAAGTGACGAAGGGCACGGCCACGGATATAAGGCTCAGCGACTTGTTGCATAGCAATCGCTGTTTGGACCCGAGTATCTACTCCAACTTGTTGAAGAGAATCCGCCATTACCAAGGCATTCATAACTGTTCCAAGCATTCCAGTATAATCTGCTTGTACACGATCCATTCCTGCCTCTGCAGCAGGTTCACCACGCCAAAGGTTACCCCCACCAATGACGAGAGCAATCTCAACCCCAAGATCGTGAACTTCTTTGATTTCTAGTGCCATCTTTTGAACCGTCTTGATATCAATTCCGACACCACGCTCACCAGCTAACGCTTCACCTGATAACTTAATTAAGATTCGTTTATACTTAGGTTCTACCATTTTGTCACTCCTTCTTTAATCTGTATTATTTTACCACAAAAAGCGTTTTTTATATAGTAATATCTATCAAAAAATTTTAAACCTTCCAACTTCTATCCCCCGCTAAATGTCGAATATATTTTTTGAATTCATTCAAAGAATAATCAAAAAAGCTACCCGAAGGTAGCTTTCATTTCTAATTAAAGTGAGTTAACATCCACTTTGATACCAGGACCTTGAGTTGTAGTCAAAGTCAAGCTAGTTACATAAGTACCTTTAGCTGTAGCTGGTTTTGCTTTTTGGATGACATCGTTGAAAGCTTTGAAGTTTTCAACCAATTTATCAGCATCAAATGACACTTTACCGATGATCGCTTGAACGATACCTGCACGGTCTGCACGGTAAGTGATTTTACCACCTTTAGACTCTTCAACTGCTTTAGCAACATCCATTGTTACAGTACCAGTTTTAGGGTTTGGCATCAAGTTACGTGGTCCAAGGACACGTCCAAGACGTCCAACAAGAGCCATCATGTCAGGTGTAGCGATAACAACGTCGAAGTCCAACCAACCATCGTTGATTTTCGCAACAAGGTCATCTTCACCTACGAAGTCTGCACCAGCAGCTTTTGCTTCTTCAGCTTTTGCACCACGTGCAAATACAAGAACGCGAGCAGTTTTACCAGTACCGTTTGGCAATACCATTGCACCACGGATTTGTTGGTCAGCTTTTTTCACGTCGATGTTCAAGTTGTATGCAACTTCTACAGTTGCGTCAAATTTTGCAAAGTTAGTTTCTTTTGCAAGAGCTACAGCTTCTTCTACGCTGTATGCTTTTGTGCTGTCGATTTTTTCAAGTGCAGCACTAAGTTGTTTGCTTTTTTTAGCCATTTTATCTTTCTCCTTGTAATGTGGTCATATCGATTTTCATCTCCCACGTCACTCGTCTCATGATCAAGTGTATTGCGGGCAAATAGGATTGTTACAATTAGTCAGTAACAGTGAATCCCATAGAACGAGCAGTACCTTCGATCATACGCATTGCAGACTCAATGTTTGCAGCGTTCAAATCTGGCATCTTAGTTTCAGCAATTTCTTGTACTTGTGCACGAGTAACTGTTGCAACTTTCGTTTTGTTAGGTGTACCTGATCCTTTTTCAACACCTGCAGCTTTTTTCAAAAGAACAGCAGCTGGTGGTGTTTTTGTAACGAAATCAAATGATTTATCTTCATAAACAGTGATCACAACTGGGATAATCATACCAGCTTGGTCAGCTGTACGAGCATTAAACTCTTTAGTGAATCCCATGATGTTGATACCTGCTTGACCAAGTGCTGGTCCAACCGGTGGAGCTGGAGTAGCTTTACCAGCAGGGATTTGCAATTTTACAAGTTTTTCGACTTTTTTAGCCATTTCTTAAATCCTCCTTTGTGGTTTTGGCGGTAATTACAGATTTTTACCTCCCACAAGTATGCTCTGCGCATACCTTTCTATTATACACTATTTTCTTCCGAATGCAAGAAAAAATTTCATTTTCATCACACTTTTTTTTCTTTTGTGATAAAATGGAGGTATGTTAATAAAAGTTGCTTCCCTTGTATTTGTTTTTTTGACCCTCATTCTCAGTGGGATTATTATTCGAGTCTTTAAACTGCGCCGTTATGGCTGGAATTTTGCCGACCTGGCTTTTCCTCTGTTCGCGCTAGAGTACTATTTAATTTCAGATGCAGCTTACTACCATAATTTGTTGCCTCAATTATTATTGGCCTTGTCTCTTCTAGCTATTGGCTTAACCATTTATTTTTTGAAAAAGAGACGCAGTTTTTACTATCCAAAGTTTTTTAAGTACTTTTGGCGAGCAGGCTTCCTCATTACCTTTTTCCTTTACCTCATTATGACAATCAGTCTCTTCATCTGAAATATAACAATAATAAAACGGTATGAACTAAAATCGTAATTCATACCGTTTTTTTTATTTTATTCTAGACTTATGCCGATGGGTCACCAAGTTATAGACAAGACGATTCATCAACCATAAGACTCCTTCCATGACCAACCCTAAAACAAGGGTCAAAATCCAACCCGTAAAATGAAGACGACTAAGATTGAAAATGGAAGAAAAAACAAAGACCGATAAAGAAAAACCTGCTACATTAAGAAGAATGATTCCCAATTTTACATGATTAAAGGGAAGACTGAGTTGGTATACTTTTGTAAATCCAATCAAAGCCAGCAAGTAGATGGAGATGGTCGAAATCTCTCCCTGACTTAATCCAAGGAAAGGACCCAGAACCACAAGGAAAAGGACTGAAAGGAGATTGGTCAAGGCAGCTGGAAGAGCTTGCTCTATCACAGTCTCAACAAAGTCTCCTTCTATCCGGGCACGATTCTTCTCCAAGGCTAGTAAGAAACCGGGGATTCCAATGGTAAATCCACTGATCAAGGACATTTGAGAAGCTTGAATGGGATAAGTGAAACTAAAGAGAATAGCCAGAATAGCCAACAAAATTGAAAAGATATTCTTGACCAAAAAGAGACTAGCCGAACGCTGAATATTGTTAACCACTCGGCGACCTTCATCCACAATCGACGGCATGTGGGAGAAGTCTGAATCTAAAAGTACAACCTGAGCTACCTTTTTGGTCGCATCATGTCCCGTATTCATAGCAATACTACAATCTGCCTTTTTCATAGCGAGGATATCATTGACCCCATCCCCTGTCATCCCAACCTTATGGCCATCCTCTTGCAAGCTCTCTACGAGGATTTGTTTTTGTTCTGGACTAACTCGCCCAAAGACTGTGTAGATTCGTGCTGCCTCTACTACCTCCTCACGGATCCTGAGCTGACTCGCATCTACGACTTGATCCGCATCTGGAATGCCTGCTTTCTGAGCTACGGCAGCAACTGTCACAGGATGATCCCCTGAAATAACCTTGATGGTCACCCCTTGTTTTTGGAAATAAGCAAAGGTTTCAGGAGCAGTCGTTCGTACAGGATTCTCCAAGACCAGGGCTAGAAGAGGGAGGACTGGAGCTTCTAATACTTCCGTCAACTGTTCCCCTTGATATTGCCCCAAAATGAGAACACGCGCCCCTCGTTCAATCTCTCGCTGCCACACGTCTTGGTAAGCATCGAGATCATCCCTCAGCAAAACATCCGGTGCCCCTAATAGGTAGATTCCTTCTTGGAACTGAAGGCCCCCAAATTTCTTCTTAGATGAAAAAGGTAGGCGGTCTTGAACGGGCCATACTTGGACAGGTTGGACAGAGTGATACTGCCGAATGGCCGAGATGGTATCATTCTGATCTTCACTTGCTTGGAGATAGTGACTTAATATTTCTTTGCCTTCTTTTTCCTCTAGCACCAAGGGGAGGAGCTCACTCACTTGCATCCTGTGTTCGGTAATGGTTCCCGTCTTATCTAGACAGAGGACGTCAATACGGGATAGGGTTTCAATTCCCTTCATACTGTTGAGTAGGACCTTTTGAAGGGCTAAACGGGTGGCCCCAAGCACCAAGGCCAGAGTCATTAAGAGGTAGAGACCTTCTGGAATCATCCCAATGATGGCACCAACCATAGAGGTGATACTAACTTTGAGGGTTTCTTGATTTCCTAGATAGCTCTGCAAGAACAAAAGCAAGCCAATCGGGATGAGAATCATTCCGATCATTCGGACAAGACCGTCCACTGCATGAACCATTTCGGATTCTTCGTGTCCCTCGACTTTTTTTGCAGAGAGACTCAGCTGATTGATATAAGACGCATCTCCTACTTGTTCCAAGACCGCAACTGCCTGGCCTGAAATGACAAAACTTCCTGACATGAGTTTCTGATTCTCAGTTTTAGGGATTTCATCTGCTTCTCCCGTCAATTGGGACTCATCGACCATGATCGAGCCATCTAGAATCTTGGCATCCGCATAGATCTGATCCCCCGCTTGAAACAAGACGACATCCCCCTCTACCACCTGGTCGACAGGAAGGTCCAGTCGTTCTCCCTCACGAATCACTCGAGCTTTCTCCACTTGAAGAAGGCGCATCTTATTCAAAATCCGACGGGACCGCAATTCTTGAACAATCCCGATCAAGGAGTTGACGACGACAATAGGAACAAATAACATATTGTTCCAAGACCGCACTAATATCAATAGGATCGCTAAAATACCAAAGACTAGGTTGAAATAAGTAAAGACATTTGAATAAATAATCTCTCTCGTCGACTTTTCTGCCGTGATGGTTACTCGATTTTGTTTGCCTTGTCTAATTCGGCTTTGGACTTGCTCATTCGTTAGTCCGCTATATCGCTTCTCTTCCATATTTTCTTCTTTCTTTTTTCTATATCTAGTTTAGCAAAAAGAATGTCTTCTTGCTTCAGACTAGAGAACGAAGATTTTGTAGACCTATTCGTGAAGTTCTAGAGGCAAGCCATCTGGATCAAAGAAGAAGGCCATTTTGCGTCCATCAAAATCATCCACCCGTAGCTCTGTATGAGGGATTCCTAATTGGTCAAACTCTGCTAGACAGTCTTGAACGTCTTCTACTCGAAAAGCCAGATGACGGAGACCGGTATGCTCTGGATGTGGGAGAAAGGGTCTCTTTGGGGCATCTGGTTTGATAAATATTTCCAAGGTCAGATTTCCCTTTCGAATATTAAAGAGAATATCCTGCTTTTCAGGCCGATGGTGTTCGTCTAAAGGTTCAAAACCTAATTTGTCTACATAAAATTCTCTGGTTTTGTCATAATCGTGTCCAATAATGGCAATATGGTGAATAGTATCGAGCTGCATCTGCTCTCCTTTTCTTTTTTTCGTAAACAAAACCTGCCCCTTGTACAGGCAGGCTTTTGCTATTGTCAACTATCTCATTCCTTCTTCATTTAAAGAAAGATTAATTGGTCTGCAAGACCTTTCTTGGCTTGGTTCCTTCAGCTGGTCCGATAACACCTGCCGCTTCCAAGTCTTCCATGAGGCGAGTTGCACGGTTAAAGCCGACCGATAAACGACGTTGGATCATCGACGCACTGGCTTTTTGAGTTTCAATCACGAGAGCCTTCGCCTCTTCAAAGAGTGGATCACCCTCGTCAGAGCCACCCATGCCTCCGTCAAAGTCCGACTCGGATACTTCGCCTGGATCAAAGGCATCATCATAATCCGCTTCTGCTTGTTCCTTGACAAAGTTCACAATCCGCTCGACATCATCATCTGAGATAAAGGATCCTTGTAGACGAATCGGATGATTTTCATCGATCGGTTTAAAGAGCATGTCTCCACGACCGAGCAATTTCTCCGCCCCATTTTCATCCAAGATGGTCCGTGAATCGGTCCCAGATGATACCGCAAAAGCGACACGGGAAGGCACATTGGCCTTGATCAAGCCTGAAATAACGTCCACCGATGGTCGTTGGGTCGCAAGGATCATGTGGATCCCTGCTGCACGCGCCTTTTGTCCAAGACGAATAATCGCATCTTCCACTTCTTTACTTGCAACCATCATCAAGTCTGCCAACTCATCGACAATGACCACAATCAAGGGAAGGGGTACTTGCTTCATCTCAGACTGGGTATTGTACTCCGCAACCTTGGCATTAAAGCCAGCAATATTTCGAGCACCCACTTTCGAGAAGAGCTCATAGCGATTTTCCATCTCATCAACAACCTTCTGCAGGGCTCGGCTGGCCTTGCGTGGGTTGGTCACAACTGGAATCAAGAGGTGAGGAATATCATTGTAGACAGAAAGTTCCACCATCTTTGGATCGACCATCATAAATTTGACTTCGTCCGGACGGGCCTTCATCAAAATACTCGAAATGATCCCATTGACCGCAACCGACTTACCAGATCCGGTAGAACCCGCTACCAAGAGATGGGGCATCCGGGCCAAATCAAAGGTCCGAGCTGAACCATCTACAGCCTTCCCAAGTGGAATCTCAAGGAGTTTAGCTGGGTCTGTTTTGGATTGCTCCCACAATTCACGGAAGGAAACTGTCGCAATCTCTGAGTTGGGGACTTCAATCCCGACCAGAGACTTCCCTGGAATCGGTGCTTCGATCCGTACATCCTTGGCTGCTAGGGCCAAGGCCAAATCATCTGCGAGGTTGGAGATGCGGTTGACCCGCACACCGACAGCCGGTTTAACTTCATACTTGGTAACAGATGGACCAATTTCCGCCCGCTCCACTGTCGCCTTGATGTTAAAGCTTGCAAAGGTTTCTTCCAGAATGCGGATATTCTGACGAACGATATTTTTCTCTTTGGATTGATTTTTAGGCTTGTCAGGTGCGAAGAGATCAATGGTTGGAAGTTTGTACTGAAGGAGTTCCTTAGGCGTGAAATCCACAGTGACTTCTTCATCCATATCCTCCTCAGTAAGTTCTTCCATCTCCTCTGGATCGTCTTCTGGCAAGTCTTCCGAATAGCCTTCTTCTTCATTTGGTAGATAGATCTGAGGGTAGGCCTCCTTTGCAGGCACTTCTGCTTCGAACTCAGGTTCAATAACTTCACCTGTCTCAAGATCTACAGGATAGCCTTCTGTGCTCAGGGGACTAGCTTCTGCAAGTTGCTCGATGCGGGCGGCCTCCTCTGCTTCTGCTTGAAGGGCCTTCTTTTCTTCACGCTCGGCAAAGCGCTCCTGGCGACGAACTTCCCGTTTTTCCATAAAGGAGTGGAAAGCTGCGACAGCTTGCTCATACACGTCATAAACCGAATAAGAACTCATCAAGAGAAGCCCTAATAGGATCAAGAGTCCTCCGATAAAGTAAGTCCCAATATTAGAGAGCAAGAAGGCAATCGGCGTGTACAAGATTGCACCAAGCAAACCTCCTCCCGCAAAAGAAGAGACACGAAGATGCACGAGGTCTCCTAAGATACGTGATAAGGTTGGTCCCACTGAAGAACCTTCCAGTTTCAAAAGGGAGACAAAGTAAGCTTGATACATGAGTAGTAAGCCTGCAAATAGACTTAAAAAGCCCGACAAGGTTCCCTCATGCTTCTCAATCCATTTGAAAAAGAAGAGGTAGAAAATAACAGCCGTCATTGCGACATAAGCCAGACTACCTACCAAGAGCCGGATAAGGTTGTAGGTCACTAAGCCTAAGGCTCCTAATCGTAAAAAGGCGAAAATGAAGACGAGAGTTAAGACAATCGTCAGGATCATTCGGCGAATTGCTTTTTTTCTTTCTATTTCTGCTTTAGACAGTCGTCTTGTCGACCGTGTTTTTTTTGATTGATTATTGTTTGCCATAACCTTTATTATACCACATTTCCAAGCTAGTTCTCTAGTAAAATCCTTTTCTCTCCTGTGCGAAATAAACAACAAAAACAGTACCACTCAGGCACTGTTGATGATAGATTTTTCTTTGGATGACGGTCAATGATAGCTTGATAGTCTTTCAATGCTTACTTTCCTTTCTCCGCCAACTGATAGCCCCGAACCGTGAACTCTTGTGCTAGTTCTTCTTCAGTAAAGTGATCAGCTAAAGCTTGGTTCAAATCAGCTGCTTTCATCTTTGACAAGCCCGCGACCCCCTTCTTTTTGAGAATGGCTTTTTCATGATACTCCCTCGTTTTCTATTTTGTTAGGAAGCTTTATCTCCATTTGACAATGACTACTATATCCGAAATAAAAATCCTAAACAATCTGTTTTGCTTATGCGGTAGACTTGGCAGACTATGTGGTCAAAATGTTATTAACAAGAAATTTTCATCACCATTAAAAAAGCCTGTCCTGAGACAAGGCTTTGGTGTTCTATTATTTACGATCCAGCACTTTCATAGGCATCCAAGCCCCTGTCCCAGAGTTTGAGGGAAATGCTAAAGAAGGTAAGGGAAATCAACATCAAACCACCGATATTAAAGAACCCATTCTTGCCTTGCAAGAAATAGCTAGCAGGATAGTAAGCCGCAAAGGCAAATGGCACGATAAAACTGATCAACCAACGAAGGAGCGAATTGTAAATGGAAATAGGATACTTGGCAAAATCATTGAACATATAGAAAATGTAAATCATGGCGCCTGACTGCTTGCTCCAAAAAGCAATACTGGCTGTCGCAATTTTCAAGGAAGTATAAATCAAGGTCTCAAAAGGAATACAGACTAGAAAAAGTAGGAATTTTGGAAGAGTCCAAGTAATGCTTGATACTGTTGTTCCCAATAGAATGCAACCGACCAAGAGTTCGCCCAAGGCATCAATCTGAAAGGTCTCAACCAGAATATGGAAGAGAGGATTGATGGGGCGAGTCAGGTACTTGTCAAACTCTCCTTTTCGCACTAAACGTTGTCCCAGAGCCCAGAGATTGTCAAAAAAGAGATGGTCCAATCCCTTGGGAATCAAGGAAAAACCATAAATAAAGGCAATTTCTTGAAAGGTCCATCCTTCTAGCGATGGAATGTGTTGAAAGAGTACATTGAGAAACAAGAGGTTCAAGCCTTGAGTCAGGAAAACACCTAAAACACCAACCACAAAATCGACCTTGTACTCCATGATTTGCTTGATGTATTGTCTGATAAAAATCAGATGCATGCGTTGATATTTTTTCATATTAACCTCCCTGAATGGTGATAAATGACTGGACTCGTTTCCAAATCAACTGAGACAAGCCCACCATCACTAAGAGCCAGAAAAACTGCAAAACGAGTGCTTGAAAAATCTGACTAGCATCGTACTTTCCAACAATAATCATAACCGGAGTGTAAATCAAGGATGAAAAAGGCAAAAAGGACAGAATATCTGAAACGATTTTAGGAAAGAAGGTCAAGGGAATCAAACTCCCAGACATAAAGTCAATCAGAGAATTCTTAAGCAGATTAGAGCCCCATAAATTTTTAAACACAAAGGCTGAAAATCCAAAGCAGATATTAAAGAAAAAGTTGATCAGGTAGGCTAGGATTAAGCTAAAGAGATAAAGGATGGTTAATCCTAGCACTTCTACAACCCCTTGCCTAGATAAAATTTTCATCAATACGATGACACTTAAAAATGGCAGTCCAACAGAGATAAAAATCAACCACTTGGATCCGAGTTCCGTAAAGAGGTAAGAAGCTGCAAAATGCACTGGTCTCAACAAACGCATGATAATGGAACCATCCTTGACCTCCTCACCAATCATAAAGGAAGAATCCGACCTAGTCAGAAGATTAGTCAAAAAACTCATGATGATGTAGAGGGTGATATCTGCCATACTGAAACCCTGAATCAAAGACTCTTGCGAGGAATCAAAGACAGCCTTCCAGAGATAAAATTCCACAAAAGCACCCATGACATTGCCAATCCGATAAAGAAGAAAGTTGACTCGATAGGTAATCAACTCCTGAATCCCTGCATTGATAAAGGGTTTATAACGTCGCCACAATTTGACCATCTTAGAGCTCCTTTCGGTAGAAGCGACGGATAATATCCTCAATATCCGTATCCACCATCTTCAAATCGCGAATCTCAAAATCAGACAAGGTTTGCTTGATAATATCAGCTGACTGATAGCGGGAACTATCGTATTGAATGTTGAGGCTATTTCCTTGTCTATCGATGGTCATATCAGGCAAGCCTTCATAGTGAGAGACTAAATGACTTTGACCTGGCATCAGATCGAAGGAAAGAGTCTTCATCTTGCCGAAGGTTTCCTTGAGCTGACTCACCGTTCCATCAAAAATCTCTTGCCCCTTATCAATCATAAAAATCCGATCACAGAGTTGCTCAATATCACTCAGGTCGTGAGTGGTCAAGAGAATGGTTGTTTCTTCCTCTTGATTGATCTGGGTGATAGCCCGACGAATGTTATCCTTGACCGACACATCCAAACCAATAGTTGGCTCATCTAAAAAGAGAACCTTGGGATTGTGGAGCAAGGAAGCCGCAATATCCGCCCGCATCCGTTGACCCAATGAAAGAGTCCGCACAGGATCCTTAATAAATTCCTTCAAATCCAAGACTTCATTCAAAAAATCCATGCGCTTGTGAAAGAGCGAGTCTGGGACATCGTAAATCTCCTTCAAAACCGTGTAAGTCTCTTGCAGGGCCAAATCCCACCATAGCTGAGTTCGTTGTCCGAAGACTACTCCAATATCCTTGACATAATCCTGGCGATTATCCTGTGGAATCTTGCCATTAATCCGACAAAAACCAGATGTCGGTTTTAAAATCCCTGTCAGCATTTTAATGGTGGTCGACTTCCCAGCACCATTTGCCCCGATAAAACCTAGAATCTGCCCCTTGGGCACCTCTAAGGTCAAATCCTTGACCGCTTCAAAGGTCTGCTTTTCAGGATGAATAAAGGAACGCAACGCTCCCTTCAGCCCTGGTTCCTTGACTGTCTTCACAAAATTTTTCTGAAGATGTTCCACTTCTATCATTGCCATATTGATCTCCCTTTAGTAAAAAATCGTAAAATCATGTCCCTGAGCATTCAAACACGATTTCTTATCTCCTAAAATCTTGCCTTCTTTATCACAGCAGAAGGCCTCAGTATGACTCTATTATAAAGCAATTAAAAAAGGAAACCAAGAATTTTTCTCGCAAAAGAGAAAATAGTTTTGATACTTGAAAAAAACAAAAAAGACAGACTCAGATTGAAGACAAAGCCCTTAGAACATAGCTTTTAAATTCAGATTTTTGAATAGATAAAAAGACAAACGCCAAAAATGACGTTTGTCTACGTTCTGAACCCCCTCATAGTTAAATGATACGATAAATAATTAAGGGGAATATTTCTTTTCCAAAATTTTTAAATAGTGTGTTTTCTTAAATTGACAGGATAATGTTAACAGAACAAAGAAATACCTTTCCATCATACCTTATTTTCCATAGGCCCGCAAGTTGAATATAGGCCCCTCCTATGACTAGATTTGAATCAAATGAAAAATTAAGGTACAATAGAGGATAGACTAATGTGTTGAAAGGATTAATATGAAAAAATTAATTGCCCTACTTGTATTTTCCGGTTTAGCTTTGGCAGGATGTGGCTCTCATCAATCAGATACAAAGACATCCTCTAGCTCGACTTCAGAAACTAAGCAAACGACTACTTCTAGTCAAGATGCTAGCGAACAAAAGAAATTAGAACAACTGCGCAAAGATTTTAACGATGCCATGACCAATGAAAATGCAATCTTTCCTCAGCTCTCAAATGAAGTTGCTGAAGATGAAGCCGTCGTAAAAATCACTACTAGCCAAGGTGACATTACCGTTAAGCTGTTTCCGAAATACGCACCTTTAGCCGTTGAGAATTTCTTAACCCACGCTAAGGAAGGTTATTATGACGGCCTCCTCTTCCACCGTGTCATTAACAACTTTATGATTCAAACAGGTGATCCGAAAGGGGATGGTACGGGTGGGGAATCCATCTGGAAGGGCAAAGATAAATCTAAAGATTCAGGTACTGGTTTTGAGAATGAGTATTCTCCATACCTTTACAACCTTCGTGGAGCCCTAGCTATGGCCAATTCAGGTCCAAACACAAATGGTAGCCAATTCTACATCAACCAAAATAAGGCAGATATCTCCAGCAAGCTTCCAACAGACCGATTCCCAGCTAAAATCATCGAAGCCTATAAAAACGGAGGAAACCCTACTCTTGATGGTGGCAACTACACCGTCTTTGGACAAGTCATCGACGGCATGGATGTAGTTGACAAAATTGCCGAAGTTGAAACAGACGACAAAGACAAACCAAAAGAAGATGTCAAAATTGAAAAAATGGAAGTCGTTAAAGACTACAACTTTAAAAAATAAACAAAAAGAGAACTGCGAGGTTCTCTTTTTTTGTTTAAGTCAATTCATTAAAGTCCCAGATCTGGTCCATCCAGCCTTCATAGAAATCTGGCTCGTGACAAACCATCAGGATAGATCCCTTGTACTCTTTAAGAGCCCGTTTCAACTCTTCTTTGGCATCCACATCCAAGTGGTTGGTCGGCTCGTCTAGTACCAAGACATTGTTTTCACGGTTCATCAAGAGACAGAAACGTACCTTGGCTTGCTCCCCACCGGATAGTACCTGAATTTGGCTCTCGATATGCTTGGTAGTCAAACCACAGCGGGCAAGAGCTGCACGGACCTCTGCTTGATTGAGAGCCGGAAAGGCATTCCAGATTGCCTCTAGCGGTGTCTGACGATTGCCCCCTTCGACCTCTTGCTCGAAGTAGCCCAGCTCAAGATAATCCCCGCGCTCAACTTCACCAGCAATTGGTGTAATAATCCCTAGCAAGCTCTTCAAGAGAGTGGTTTTCCCGATTCCGTTGGCTCCGATAATGGCTACCTTTTGATTGCGCTCGAAGGTCAAGTTCAAAGGCTTGGTCAAAGGACGGTCATAGCCAATCTGGAGATCCTTAGCCTGGAAGATAAAACGTCCTGGGGTACGGGCATTTTTAAATTCAAAGGAAGGCTTTGGTTTCTCACTTTGCAATTCAATCAGTTCCATCTTGTCCAGCTTCTTCTGACGAGACATGGCCATATTCCGCGTTGCCACTCGCGCCTTATTTCGGGCTACGAAATCTTTGAGGTCAGCAATCTCTTTTTGCTGGCGCTCATAAGCCGCTTCCAATTGTGATTTCTTCATTTCATAGACTTCGAGGAATTGGTAATAGTCTCCAGAATAGCGGGTCAATTGTTGGTTTTCCACATGGTAGACGATGTTAATCACATCATTCAAGAAAGGAATATCGTGGGAAATAAGGACAAAGGCATTTTCATAATTCTGCAAGTAGCGTTTAAGCCAATCGATGTGCTCTGCATCCAAGTAGTTGGTTGGCTCGTCCAAGAGAAGGATATCTGGTTTTTCAAGAAGGAGTTTCGCCAAGAGAACCTTGGTCCGTTGGCCACCTGAAAGGGCCGTCACATCCGTTTCCATACCATAGTCCATGACCCCAAGAGCCCGTGCCACCTCATCAATCTTAGCATCCAAGGTATAGAAATCCCGACTCTCTAATCGATCCTGGAGCTCTCCGACCTCTTCCATGAGGGCATCCATATCCGCTCCATCTTCAGCCATTTCCATATAGAGGTCATTGATGCGAGCCTCTGCTTTAAAGAGTTCATCGAAGGCTGTCCGTAAAACGTCTCGCACAGTTTGCCCTTCTTTTAGGACAGCGTGCTGGTCCAGATAACCAGCTGTCACATACTTAGACCACTCAACCTTTCCTTCGTCAGGCAACATCTTCCCTGTCACGATACTCATGAAGGTCGATTTTCCTTCACCATTGGCTCCGACAAGACCGATATGTTCTCCTTTTAACAAACGGAAGGACACATCCTCAAAAATAGCCCGGTCTCCAAAGCCGTGGCTTAAATTTTTTACCTCTAAAATACTCATGATTGACTCTCTTTCATTGATTTCACTCGTATGATTATATCATCTTCAAAGCAAATTGAAAAGGGAGTCCAACTCCCTTTTATCCTTACAAACCTAAGTCCGAGTACGGTTTCCGGTAACCCACTTGAACAACTTTCCCATCCTTCACTAATAGTGGGCGTTTGATCAGCATGCCATCGCTAGCTAAAAGGTTTGCCGCTTCTTCTAGGGAAAGCTGGTCCACCTTGTCTTTCAAGCCCAATTCCCGATACTTCATCCCACTCGTATTAAAGAATGATTTGATTGGTAGAGAAGATTCCGTCATCCAGGTTTGCAATTGCTCACTGGTCGGGGTATCTACCACGATATCTTGGCTATCAAACTCACAACCTAAACTCGTTAGCTCCGATTTCGCCTTGCGGCAAGTCGAACATTTTGGGTATTCAATAAATGATAACATTTTTTCTCCTTATTCTTTCCAAGATATGGCCTCATGATTCAACAGCCAACGTTTGCGGTCTAATCCAGCCGCATAGCCGGTCAATTTATTCTCTATCCCCAGCACTCGGTGACATGGGATAAGGAGGATAAAGGGATTCCGTCCTACTGCTTGACCGATTGCTTGGGCCGATCTGCAAGACAGGGCTTGAGCAATCTCTCCGTAAGTCCGACTTTCCCCATAGGGAATCTGAGCTAGGTAGGTCCAAACTCTTTGTTGAAACTCTGTCCCTTGAGGAGACAGGGCAATGGGGATGGGAAGATCTTCCCCTAAAAAGTACTGATCCAACCATTCAAAGACAGCTTCATGAAGAGGACGACACTTTTCTTCAATGTGATCAATCCCTTGCTCACAATTAGCTTGGTCACAAAACCAGATCCCAACTAAGCTTTCCTCATCCACCACAATAGATAGAGGTCCCAAGGGACTCTGATAGAGTCGCCGATAGAACCTAGTCATTTTGAGATTGCTCCGCACGGTAGTCCCATCGATCATCTTCGCTAATCACTTGGAAAAGGCTAGTTTCTGCCTTCCGTTTAATCTTCTGATAAGCGAGACGAACACCATCAATTGGTACCTTCCCACAGTAATGGAAGCCTAACTTCTCTAAAAGATGCTGCATGACCTTGTTGTCAGGATGGGTATCACAGCGAAAGTCTGGACCTTTCTCTCCTTCGATCAAACCTTGAAGGAAAGTTTGGGCTACGCCTCGACCTGCGGCTTCTTTGGCAACAGCGACCCGGTGGAAACTGATATAGAGATAGTTATCATGTTCCCATTTTCCATCATAAATGTCATTATAGGCAGCTTCATTTCCCTTGTAGAGAGCAGCATAGGCTACGACTTCTTGATTCTCTACAGCTACATAACCACGACTCTCTAGGATATCCTCAAAAATGATTTCTTGATTGGGATAACCATCCTGCCATTGGTCCACGCCAGCTGCGGCTAAGCTCTCCTTGCCATCTTGAATGATTTCCATAATCCGATTGATTTCATTGGGATAGGCCATTCTAATTTCCATCAGACTCTCCTTTTTCTTCCTCTTGGTGGTAACGGGCATAGAGATCACTCTTTTGCAGCCCAAATTGTTTGGCAACCTGTTTGATTGCCTGGTTCTTTTTCATGCCAGACTGGACCAGAAGATCAATCTCTTGGATCAGATCCACTGCTTCTAGATCTTGCTCCTGCTCACTGGCTCCCTCTACAATCAAGAGACACTCTCCCTTAAGGGGATTTTCCTCTAGGTAAGCTACTAACTCCGCAATGGTGCCTCGCGTGTACTCTTCATAGATTTTGGTCAGTTCTCGGACTAGCACAACTGGACGGTCCCCATAGACAGCCAACATATTTTGAAGCGTCGCACGTACCCGGTGCGGTGACTCATAAAAGATTTGGGTCTCAGGATAGTCTCGTTTCTCTTGGAAAAAAGCCTTTTGCTGCCCTTCCTTTCGCGGGAGAAATCCATAAAAGATATGAGGTTGGGGAGCCAATCCACTCGCAATTAGACCCGTAATACCGGCGCTCGGACCAGGAACCGCCACAACGGGAATTTCTCGCTCAATGGCTGCCTTGACTAAGTCATGACCTGGATCCGAAATACTCGGCAATCCAGCATCCGATACCTGAGCCACATTCTTTCCAGATTCCAAATGAGCTAGTAAATCAGGAATTTTCTCCATAGCATTATGCTCATGAAAGCTGACTTGTGGCGTCCTAATCTCAAAATGCTTGAGCAAGAGTCCTGTATTGCGTGTATCTTCCGCAGCGATCAGATCTACCTCTTTTAAGGTTTGGATCATACGATAGCTCATGTCGTCCCGATTGCCAATCGGAGTCGGGACTAAAAAGAGGGTTCCTGTCTCTCTTTGGCCTTTAAAACTTCGTTGAATCTGCATACTTACTCCCTAAATAACAATTCATCACAGAAAATACACTCTTCATCGTTTTCACGGCGTTGACCATAGGAATCTGTACAAACATGAAATCCGTCATTGTAAATTCTTTGCAAATTTTCACGACCGTTTCGATGGAATTTAGGAGAGCTGGTTTTCTCCACTTCTCCTAACCGTTCTCTCAATTTATCATTTTCAAGACGGAGAGCAGTGTTTTCCTCGACAATGAGTTTGAGATTTTTCTTAATGGCTTCAACCTCTGCTAATGTAACCAGCAATTCCTGGGAGAAGCCATCCAAAGCATCAAATAATTCTTTTTTATTCATCTCTTTACCTTCTATTTTTCAACTGCAGGACCATAAACTCAAGAGCATTTTGAAAACTCACATTACGTTCCCACATCTGTTTGGCTAAGACTAATTTTTCTAGATAGTCTCTTCCTAGGGACAGACTGATGGAGCGTGCAAAGAACACTTCCATCAAGCGAAAGGCTTGGGCCTGCTTTTCTTTATCATCCGTCTCTTGGACCAAGCGAGAGACCAGCAAGTAGACATGCGGATCTGCTTTTAGACAAGCTGTGACGAAACGCTCACACTCCCTCGCCAGATCGAAAAAGGATGTATTCTGGGCGAGACTTTGGGCCTCATGAAAACCTTGGCTAAAGTTAGCTAACAGATCTGCTTGTTGAAGCAACAAACCTTCCTGAAGGAGATACTCTTTTAGGAAATCTTGGTTTTTCGGGAAATGAACCTGCTGCGCCCGACTTTTAATAGTCGGGAGAAGCAACTGCTCATCTGCTGTCAGCAGAAAGATATGTACTTCACTCTGAGGTTCTTCAATCACTTTTAGGAGTGAATTGGCCGCATTGACGTGCATCCGGTCTGCATCGCAAATGATAAAGACTTGCTTATATCCTTCATAGCCTGACTGGGAAAAATTCTGGATCAAGTCTCGGATCCGATCTGTCTTAATGATGTGATTGACCGGTCGTACAACTGTTACATCTGAGAATTCATCCTCTTCAATCAAGCGACAAGCCCGACAAGTCCCACAGGGCCAGACACCCTTCTTATCCGTACAAAAAAGACTTTGGGACAAGAGCTGGGCCATCTCAAAACTGCCAAAATCACCTGTAAAGAGATAGGCGTGGCTCAATCGTCCCTGTTCTAAAACAGCTTGGAAGCGGTCTACTAACTGAGGTTGAAGTTTTTGCACTTGTTCTAACTTCATTCACTGATCTCCAAGACTTCTTTAAGTAGAACCCAAGTATCCTCGACCACCTTGTCAAAACTTTGACTGGCATCAATTTTCACCACACGTTGCGGTTCTTTTTCGAGGATGGCCAGATAGCCTTGACGGACTTTTTGATGAAGACTGAGGCCTTCTAAATCCAAGCGATTGACTTCACGACTAGCACTCTTAGCAATTCGAGCCAATCCTTCTTCTACATCAATGTCAAAATAGAAGGTCCGGTTTGGCTTGAGACCATCGGTTGCAAACTGGTTTAACCATTCAATATCCGCTACTGCTAATCCACGGCCAAAACCTTGATAAGCTACCGAACTGTCGATAAACCGGTCCATAATGACTAGCTTCCCTGCTTCCAAAGCTGGAAGGACGCGTTCTGCCAAGTGTTGGCGACGACTGGCGATATAAAGAAGCAATTCTGTCTTAGGATCCATTTCCGTATGGGATGGATCAAGAATGACTTCGCGTATTTTTTCTGCTATGCCTACGCCACCTGGTTCCCGCGTGGTAATATAGGCAATTCCTGCCTTTTCTAAGCGTGGTAACAAGGCTTCTAAAACGGAGGATTTCCCTGCTCCTTCTGGGCCTTCAATTGAAATTAATGTTCCCTGTTTCATTCTCTTATCTTAACTTTCTATACTCTTTTCTCTAACATGCATCACTTCTTTTTATTTTACCAAAAATAGGGGTAAAAATCCTGTCCGAATCCGTGAAAATTGATGAAAATTATTTCCTATTTTTCATTTTTTTTGGTAAAATGAATGATGAAAAACGATTAGGAGAACGAGCATGTTTAAGGCAAAAAATATTCTGGCCATTATTTTTGGGGCTGGCATTTTTTCTTTTGGAATCTTCTTTCTAGTAATTCCATTTCACTTTTATGAGGGAGGGGCTACAGGGATTACCCTAATCACCTACTACCTCTTTAAAATTCCCGTTTCGGTCATGAACTTGGCTATCAATATCCCCCTCTTTTTCCTAGCCTGGAAATTACTGGGACTTCGATCCCTCTACCTGAGCTTGATAGGGACCTTCTCTGTTTCTTCTTGGATGGCTATCTTCGAGATGATTCCCGGGAGTCATCATCTCCAGAACGCGATTTACACTGCTTTAGATGGCGATATTCTCCTAGCCTGTATCGGATCAGGGGTTATCCTTGGAACTGGACTAGGGATCATCTTCAACGCAGGCGGTACAACAGGTGGAACCGATATCGTCGCTCGTATCTTTAACAAGTATACGACACTTTCTATGGGACGCCTGATGTTGATTGTGGATGCCATCGTCTTGACAACTGTTTTGATTGTCTTTAAGGACTTCCGAATTGCGGCCTATACCCTCCTCTTTATCCTGATTGACACCGTGGTCATTGATATCGTCGGTGAAGGAGGTTTTGCAGGAAAAGGGTTCCTCGTGGTTACTTCCAAACCGGATGAAATTGCTAAACAAATCACGACTGATTTGGGTCGAGGAGTCACATTTATGAACGGGATGGGCTATTATAGCCAACAAGAAATGAAGATCATCTACTGCGTCGTCTCTCGGAACGAAATGAAGCAAATGAAAGATTTGATTAATAAAATTGATCCATTCGCCTTCATTACCATTACAGAAGCCCACGAAATACTGGGAGAAGGATTTACCTTGGATACCAATAAGCAACCCATTGCTCGCTAAGACAAATAAAGAGCCTGAGAGATTCTCAGGCTCTTTATTTTAGAAGGCTTTTGCAGATGTGCGACTAATTTCGTCCACACGGATACCATTTTCTTCAAACTTCTTCTTGATGGCTTCTGTATCGGTAATCCCATCAATTTGAACTTCAATGACGACATGATCATCTTTGGTTGGGATATTGACAGTATTGGCAATGTTGTATCCTTCCTCTACAATCAAGTGAATGATTTGCTCTAGGACACCAACCTTGTCTTCTGTCACAAAGCGAATCCGAACTCCTTCTTCTCCATAACCGGATACTTCAAGAAAGGCACGGAAAATATCACGGTCTGTAATCACACCAGAAACTTGATCATTGTCCACGACTGGAAGAATTCCCACCTTGTTTTTATACATGAGATAGGTCGCATCTTCTAGGCTAGCAAATTTTGATACCGTAATCACGTCACGAAGCATGACGTCCTTAACTTTGGTTTTGTTGAGTAGGTAATTCATTTCAAAAATGGAAAGACTCGTCGCTTTTGATGGACTAGCTTCTGCAATGGTACCTTCTGTCACCAAGCCGACCAATTTGTCATTTTCAATAACTGGCAAACGGTGCAAACCTTGTTCCCGCATCAAATCTGCCGCATGGGCAATGGTAGTCTCAGGACTAATGTACACTACTTTACGGGTCATAAAATCTTTTACAGCCATAATCATTCTCCTATGCTTTTATTAGTTTTATTATACTTGATTTTTAGTAGTATTTCAAACGCTTTCAGCAGTTTTCTCTTGTTTTCAAAATTCAGAATTGCCTAATAATCCTTGCATTCTCCCCATTGAAAACTAGATTTTTCCAATCTTAGCGTAACCATTTTAAAAAAAGAGCCCAAGGGCTCTTTTTTATCTACTTATCCACCAAGGTAAGCCTTGCGGACTTCTTCTGAGGCTAAGAGTTCTTTTCCTGTCCCGGACAGAACGACTTTCCCTGTTTCCAAAACATAACCGCGGTCTGCGATGGCAAGGGCCTTGTTGGCATTTTGCTCAATCAAGAGAACAGTTGTTCCTTGTTTTTGAATATCTTGGATGATATCAAAAATTTCCTGGATAAAGATTGGGGCCAATCCCATGGAAGGTTCATCCAGAAGCAAGAGTTTTGGCGTCGACATGAGGGCACGACCCATTGCAAGCATTTGTTGTTCCCCACCAGATAGGGTAGCTGCATCTTGGTTCTTCCGTTCTTCCAAACGTGGGAAACGTGAGAAGACTTTCTTCAAGTTCGCTTGATTTTCTTCTCGATCTTTTTTCAAGAAAGCTCCCATTTCCAAGTTTTCCATAACGGTCAAGCCTGGAAAGACGTGTCGGCCTTCTGGAACTTGAGAAAGCCCAGCAGCTACAATTTTTTGAGCCGGAACCTTTTGAATCTCCTGACCCAAAAACTCGATTTTCCCAGCACTTGGACGCACCAAACCTGAAATGGTACGAAGAATAGATGTTTTCCCAGCACCATTGGCACCGATCAAGGATACAACTTCTCCTTCATTTACCTCGAAACTGACATCACGGACAGCCTGGATCATGCCATAGTGTACAGAAAGATTTTCAACTTTTAACATAGACATTAGGCTTCACCTCCTAGATATGCTTCGATTACACGTTTGTTGGACTTGATTTCATCTGGCGTACCATGGGCAATCAAGCGACCATATTCCAATACATAAATCCGCTCTGTTACTTCCATGACCAAACTCATATCGTGCTCGATCAGCATGATCGTAATATTAAACTCTTTTTGAATGCGACGGATTAGTTGGGTTAATTCTGCAGTTTCTTGAGGGTTCATTCCTGCAGCAGGCTCATCCAAGAAGAGGATCTTAGGCTCTGTAGCAAGGGCACGAACGATCTCTAAGTGACGTTGTTGACCGTAAGCTAAGTTTTTGGCCAAGGTAGCTGCTTCTTTTTCCAAACCAAATATTGCTAACAATTCGAGGGCTTTTGCTTTCAATGCTTCTTCATTTTTGTAATAGCTTGGCAAACGGAAAAGACTAGCAAAAACATGTGGTTTGTGGTGATTGGCAAAGGCAATCAAGACATTGTCCAAAACACTCAAATCTTTAAAGAGACGGATATTTTGGAAAGTCCGTCCAAGACCACCAGCAGCGATTTTATAAGGGGCTTTCCCGTTTAAAAGGTGCCCATCTAAAGTAATGGTCCCTTCACTTGGCTCATACACTCCTGTTAGGAGGTTGAAGAGGGTTGTTTTACCGGCACCGTTGGGTCCGATCAAACCAACCAATTCCCCTTCATTGAGTTCCATGGTCACATCCCCAACGGCTGTCAAACCACCAAAGTTTTTTGTTAAATTTTTTACTTCAAGAAGTGCCATTAGTTAGCCTCCTTTTTTGAGAGTAGTTTTTTCAAGCTAAATTCCCATGTTCCAAGAAGACCACCTGGGCGGAAGATCATTACGAGAATCAAAGCTAATGAGTAAATGATCATACGGATACTTGAGAAGTCTTGAAGCACCATGTTCAAAATCCCCAAGACGATGGCTGCCACAACTGTTCCTGACATCGATCCCAAACCACCAAAAACGACAATGATCAAGACATTAATGGTATTGGTGAAAGAGTAATCTTTCGGAACAACAGAACCGATAAAGCCGGCTTGAAGAGATCCAGCAATCGCCGCTGTGATCGCACCAAATACAAAGGCAATGACTTTAACTTTGGTCGTATTGATCCCAACAGATTCTGCGGCGATTTCATCTTCACGAACAGAAAGGGTAGAACGCCCAATTGGACTGCGTAAGAAGTTGATGGTAAAAATAGTCGTAATGACAACAAAGATGTATACCAATTGCCAGGTTGTAAAAGCTGGTAAACCAAGGATCCCCGCGGCACCATTTGTTAGAGTACCACCATTAACAATCAAGATCCGGATGATTTCTGAAACCCCAAGTGTTGCAATCGCCAGATAATCTCCTTTCAACCGAAGGGTTGGTACCCCAACGATCAAGGCAACGATACCAGCAATCAAGGCTCCTAAAACCATAGCGCCAAAGAAAGCTCCGTAGGTTGGTGATTTAGAACCGAGAATAGCTGCAGAATAGGCACCAATCGCCATAAATCCAGCGTGTCCGAGCGAGAATTGACCTGAAAAACCAACGATGAGGTTCAAACCAACCGCAAGAATGATATTAATCCCGATTTGTTCCAAAATTTGGATATAGAAGAGGTTGAGGACACCTGCTGCAACCAAGACTTGGATCAAGGCAAAACCTGCTACCAAAAGACCAAGCCAGACTAAATTCACTTTTAAATTTTGTTTCATGGCTTACACCTTCTCTTTCACATTTTTACCGAGGATACCTGCAGGACGGATGAGCAAGATCACAATCAAGATGGCATACACAATGGCATCACGGAAATCTGAGAGACCGATCGCTGTAGCGAAGGTTTCCAACAAACCGATGACAAATCCACCTAGAGCAGCACCTGGAATGATTCCGATTCCTCCAAGAACGGCTGCGACAAAGGCTTTAATCCCTGGTGTCATCCCCATCAAAGGTTCGATCGAGTTGTAATACAAACCGATCAAGACACCACCAGCACCCGCTAAGGCTGATCCTAAAGCAAAGGTAAAGCTGATGGTCCGGTTGACGTTAATCCCCATCAATTGAGCAGCATCGCTATCGACAGAAACGGCACGCATAGCTTTCCCCATCTTTGTCTTTTGGATAATAAATTGAAGAGCGACCATCAAGAAAATAGACACTCCTAAAATCATCAATTGAATGTTGGAGATTGAAATAGGACCAAAGTTGTAACGAACAATTTCAATGACTTGCGGGAAGGAACGGGTATTGGCCCCTACAAAGAAGACCATCCCATATTCGAGCAAGAAGGAAACCCCGATGGCTGTGATCAAGGCTGCAATCCGAGTTGAATGACGAAGCGGACGATAAGCCAGGTATTCAATCACAACCCCTAAAATAGCTGTCCCAACCATCGCCAGAAGCAAGGCTACAAAGAAGTTAACTTTCAATGAGTTCAATAAGAAATATCCCATAAAGGCACCTACCATGTAGATATCCCCATGGGCAAAGTTGATCAATTTGATAATTCCATACACCATGGTATAACCAAGGGCTAAGAGTGCATAGACACTTCCCAAGATTAGACCGTTCACTAATTGCTGGAGCATTTGAACCATCCTTTCTAACAATAAAGAGCGAGGCCAGGAATTTTCATTCTCCCAGCCTCTTGTACAAACAACAAATGATAATTAAGGTTTAACCGACTCAACTGACTCAACTTTACCATCTTTTAAGCCAATCATAAGTGCAGATTTAACCGGATTATGGTCTTTGTCAATAGACATTGTACCAGTAACACCTTCCAAGTCTTTCAACTTCGCAAGGTTGTCTTTCAATTCAACAGAGTTCTTAGCACCTTTAGATGCTTCTGCAATCATGTAAACTGAATCATATGCCAAAGCTGCAAACATTGAAGGTTCTTCGTTGTATTTCGCTTTATAAGCTTCTACGAATTTCTTAGCTTTATCAGTCATTTCACCTTCAGTAGAGAATCCAGCTACATAGTAGATATCTGTAGCTGCAGCAGGTGTTGCTTGTTCAACGAATTTCGCATCACTAAATCCATCACCACCGATAATTGGTTGTTTGATTCCCATACCACGTGCTTGGTTTACGATTTTACCAGTTTCAGTGTAGTACCCTGGAAGGACAATCGCATCGAAGTCTTTATCTTTGATTTTTGTAAGAGCAGCTTGGAAGTCTGTATCCTTAGATTGGAAAGTTTCTGTCGCTACGATTTCACCTTTATAAGATTTCTTAAAGGCTTCAGCAATCCCTTTCGCATAGTCAGATGAGTTATCATAGTAAAGAACAACTTTCTTCGCTTTCAAGTTCTCAGTTGTGTATTTAGCAATAATTTGTCCTTGGAAACTATCGATGAAGGTTGCACGGAAAAGGTAATCTTGACCTTTTGTCAAATTGTCTTGTGTTGCTGATGGTGTTACCAATGGAACACCTGCTTTACCAGCATTGGCAACCGCTGCGGCAGTGGCACCTGAAGTTGCAGGTCCTACAAGAGCGTTCACTTTTGATTGAGTGACAAGGTTTGTAGTGATAGTAGCTGCTTCAGCTGTTTCAGATTTGTTATCTTTGTCTGTGACAACAATCTTCTTACCATCAGCTCCACCATTAGCATTGATTTCATCAACGGCCAATTGAGCACCTTTTTGTTCAGCACTACCATATGCTGCTACTTCACCAGTTTTTTCAAAGTTAAAACCGATTTTTAGTTCTTTGCCGATTTCGTTACCAGTTGTGTTTGAACCTGAAGTTGAAACTTCACCACAGGCAGCAAGAAGAGCGACACTTGCAATTGTTAAAAATGAAAGAGCAAATTTATTCTTCATTTGTAATAATCTCCTTAAATAATTCTTTAAATAAATAGATATTAAGAATATACCGAATTATCTGAAAATTGTCAATATAAAAAACGCAATCCTTTAAATGATTGCGTTTTCTCCTTGTGTTTCATCCTTTTGACGATGCAAACTTCCCACAAAATCACGATCCAATTCTTGAATATGGCAAATTTGTACCTTCTTTACAAAGCGTTCTTTTTTTAATTGCTGCACGATTTCAAGGACTTGAGGACTATCAACATAGACCTGTACATAGCGCATTTTTTTGGAATGATAGATCACATCCCCAATTCCCTGTAATTTCTTTGCATCTCGATTATAATACAATTTTACAATTAAGCCTGTTCTAGCTTGCTTCTCAAACATATACAATCCCTTTCTGCTTCTGTTACAAGTATAGCAAATTTCAGGTAAAAATTCTATCTTTTTCTAGAAAGACTAAAAAAGAGGCTGGGACAAAAGTCCTAGCCTCTCAATTATCTTTGGATTGTCGAGCAAGACGCAGTGGTTAAGTTTCCTTATCCAAGATTGTTGTTGGCCATGATTTCATCGATGAAACCATAAGCTAAGGTTTCTTCTGCAGTCATCCAATTATCCCGTTCTGCATCAGCATGGATTTTCTTGATGGTTTGACCTGAATTATCTGCCAAGATTTTTTCCAATCTGTGACGTGTTTTCAACAAGTGTTCTGCAGCAATCGCCATATCTGTTTGTTGGGTACCGCCACCAGTACCACCCATTGGTTGGTGGATCATGTACTCAGCATTTGGCAACATGAAACGTTTGCCTTTGGCACCACTTGATGCAATCACAGTTCCCATTGAAGCAGCCATCCCCATAACAATAGTTTGGACGTCTGATTTGATAAAGTTCATGGTATCGACGATAGCCAACCCTGCAGAGACAGAGCCTCCTGGCGTATTGATATACATATAGATATCTTTGGTATTATCTTGGGCATCCAAGAAGAGCAATTGGGCAATAATCGAATTGGCCATTTGGTCTTCTACCGGTCCTGTTACCATGATAATACGGTCTTTTAATAAGCGGGAATAGATGTCGTACGAGCGTTCGCCACGACTGGTTTGTTCAATAACTACTGGAATCATTCATTCATCTCCTTTTATCCATTATAACCGGCACCACCTCATGAGTTTCATCCGGTTGATTCGAGAGGCTAGCTCTCCTTCCATTCTTTATAAAAGCTATTATATCCCATTGGTCAACAAAGGTCAATTTTTTACTTTCCCAAAAAAGGATCGGATAGGCGCTTATTTGGTACCAAACAAGCGGTCCCCAGCATCTCCAAGGCCTGGAACAATGTAGCCATGATCATTCAAGTGGTCGTCGAGGGCTGCTGTAAAGATATCAACATCTGGATGAGCTTCTTGAAGAGCTTTCACCCCTTCAGGTGCTGCCACCAAGCAGACAAACTTGATGTGGCTAGCTCCACGTTTTTTCAAAGAATCAATCGCAAGAATAGCTGATCCACCGGTTGCAAGCATCGGATCTACTACAAAGATGCGACGTTGATCAATATCTTCTGGCAATTTCACCAAGTATTCAACTGGCTTCAAGGTTTCTTCATCTCGGTACATCCCGATATGCCCAACTTTGGCAGCCGGTACCAAACTCAAGAGCCCATCTACCATCCCGATTCCTGCACGAAGGATTGGGACAATTGCTAATTTTTTACCAGCAATTTGTTTTTGAACCGTTTTTGTGATAGGTGTTTCGATTTCTACATCTTCAAGAGGAAGTTCGCGCAACACCTCGTAGCCCATCAACATAGCAATTTCATCAACTAATTCACGAAAAGCCTTTGTAGAGGTATCAGTCCGACGCAAAATAGACAATTTATGCTGAATAAGTGGATGTTTAATAACTTCAAGTTTTCCCATTGTGGTTCCTTCTTTCTCTATATTCATCTTATTATATCAAAAAGGAAGAAAAAGGCCTACAAATATGCAAACCTTTTCTTTTCTTATTTTAATAGCTATCTTATAGCCACTCCTTGTACTTACCAATATAATAGTGTTTGACCATGGTGACGCTTGCCATATAAAGGAAGAGAATCCCCGCTAGTAATAGGAAATAGAGAGCATTCAGTGGCGCTACTTTTAACAAGGAAGCCAATGGGCCATATGGTAAGAAGGTAACCAAGAGCCCGCCCAATAGGGTCGTTGCCATGACAGCAAAAGCTGGTCGACTTTGAACAAAGGGCAATTTTGGAGAACGAAGCATGTAGATTACCATGGTTTGGGACCACATGGACTCGATAAACCAGCCTGTTTGAAAGAGCATAATGAAGAGTCCTGCACTATCTGCACCATGGACATAGCCATATCCTGTAATCATTGGTACGATAACAAAGTAGAGAATGATAAAGGTCAGGATGTCAAAGACAGAGGAAATAGGACCGAACCAGGCCATAAAGCGGGTAATGGATTTTGCTTCCCAGATTCTTGGTTTCTTCAAAAAGTCCTTATCCACCCGGTCGAAAGGCAAGGCGATACAGGAAAGGTCGTAAACCAAGTTCAAAACGATGAGATGGATAGGGGCCATCGGAAGGAAAGGAAGGAAAATACTGGCAAAGAGAAGAGAGAAGATATTCCCAAAGTTGGAAGAAACGGTCATCTTGATGTACTTGGTCATGTTGGCATAGACTTTGCGTCCTTCTACCAAGCCTTTTTCAAGGACCATCAAGTCCTTATCCAGAAGGATAACATCTGCTGTTTCTTTAGCAATATCAACGGCTGTATCAACCGAAATCCCCACATCTGCCACCTTCATGGATGGAGCATCGTTGATACCATCTCCCATATAGCCGACCTTGTGGCCATTTGCTTTGAGTTGAAGGATAATGCGTGCTTTTTGATCCGGAGACAATTTTGCAAAGACGGTAGTGGTTTCAACTGCCTGGGCTAACTCTGGGTCAGAAAGACTGTCAATATCGCTACCCAGCAAAATGCGGTCCACATCCAGACCCACCTTTTCACAGACAGCTTGGGTCACTTTTTCATTGTCACCCGTAAGAATTTTCGTGGCAACTCCGTATTCAGCAAGGATATTGATGGCTGGTGCTGCAGATGGTTTTGGTGGGTCCAAGAAAGCAAGATAGCCCGTCAAGATCATATCCGCTTCATCCGCTACTTCAAAGGCATAGCCTTCCTCAAGGTTTGATTTGTAGCTGACACCTAGCACGCGCAGACCTTGCTCATTAAGCTGAGCTACTTCTGCCAAGACTTCTTCTCGCACTTGGTCTGTTAGAGGAATAATCTCATCCTTGTATTCTACATAACGAGACACTGCTAACATTTCTTCCAAAGCTCCCTTGGTGACCATGCTCACAAGGCCTTGCTCATCCTTGACGATGACACTCATCCGCCGGCGTTCAAAGTCAAAAGGCAGTTCATCAATCTTTTGGAAGCTTTGATCTAAACCTCTGACGATTTCGTGTTTCTTAGCTTCTCGTTCTGTCCGACTGATAATGGCCCGGTCCATCAAATTTTTAAGACCCGTTTGGAAGTAAGAGTTGAGATAGGCCCGACGAAGGACGGACAAATCGAGCTCCCCATGAATATCAAGTGGGTATTCGAGTACAATCTCATCTTGAGTCAAGGTTCCCGTCTTATCCGTACAAAGAATATCGATAGCACCTAGGTCTTGGATGGCGTTGAGCTTTTTGATGACGACTTTTTCTTTGGCCATGATAATGGAGCCCTTGGCCAAGCTAGCAGTGATAATCATCGGAAGCATTTCCGGAGTCAAGCCTACCCCCACACTGAGGGCAAAGACGCCCGCTTCTAGCCAGTCCCCATCTGTCAAGCCATTGATAAAGAAGACAACGGGCACCATCACCATCATCAGTCGAATCAACAACCAAGAGATGGTGTTCATTTCTCGTTCAAAAGAAGTTGGTTCATCGTAGGTATTGATGGTTTGTTCAATCGCTCCCATCATGGTTTCATCCCCAACGACCAAGACCAAGGCTGTTGCTCGACCTGAGATAACGTTGGTCCCCATGAAAGCTAGACTCTCACTCTCTAGGAGACTGTCTAGATTTTGGCTAGTCGCCTTTTTTAAACAAACTTTTTCGACAGCATCACTCTCTCCTGTCAAACCAGATTGTTGGACGAAAAAGTCCCGTGAATCTAGTAAGACCACATCCGCTGGAATCATGTCACCTGCACTCAGTTTGATCAAGTCGCCCACAACGATTTCATCAATAGGGATTTCTTCTTCCTTGCCTTCTCGAATCACCGTCGCTGTATTGACAATCATTCGAGAGAGGTTGCTAGCAGCCTTGTCACTTCGCAACTCTTGGACAAAGCGAATCCCTCCAGAGAGGAGAACGAGAACGACGATAATGAGAGAAGTCGTTGGGTCTTCCTCTCCTGGTTTGGCTAACCAAACATTGGTCACCAGAGAAACAAGGGCAATGAGAAGCAGGATGACTGTGAAGGGATTGATAATGGATTCAACAATCCGTTTCCAGATAGAGATTTCTTGTCCCTTGGTGAGAACATTTTCTCCATAGATATCCCGGTTCTCCTCTACTTGGTCTTCTGTCAAGCCAGACCAGCTAGATTGATAGTTGGCTAAAGTTGTTGTTTCTGCATCTTGCAATGCAGCAATGAATCTTTCTTTTGTTGTTTGCATTGGAATCTCCTTTTCCATCAGGAGCCAAACGCTTATAGAGTCCCGATGACACAAATCAGCGATTGGCTGGCTATGTGCGGCTCGGGATGATCGTCGATTTGTATCATAGTGTTCTCCTTTTCTACTTGATATTGAGAGGGTTCTTATGCATAAGAAAAGAGCCCTCCCTCATTCAGGTAGGACTCATGAAACTCGTCGTTTATTTTTTAATAAAATTTCTCAAAAAATAGACCGTCCAAGCTTTAGCTCCGCAAGGCGATGAAATGAGCTTAGTCTTGACCTTTGCGATCAGGACTGTTGACCAACGAGTAGTGTCTCCACTGCTTTGCGGTAGTCATCCGTATCCTTGCGGTAGCCTCACCTACCGTTATTCTCCTTGAGTATACTCCTCCCCTATAGAAAAGTCAACCCTCACATGAACCTTTTTTAGGAAAGGCAGTGACAATCCGATCAACAATCTCTTGAACCAGGGATTTCGGAGCCGCCACATTTAGTCGAGCATGCTGTTTCCCTTCGACCCCGAAGTCTGTTCCCTTATTGAGGATGACCTTAGCCTGATCATGAAGCCGAGCATGCAATTCTTCCTCAGACAAACCGTAGGCAGAAAAATCAAGCCAAAGCAGATAGGTCCCTTGCGGTTTCATCACACCAATATCTGTCTGCTCGCGCAAAACTGCTACAGTGTAGTCGATATTTTCTTCCAAGACTTCCTTTAAGTCCTCTAACCAAGCCTTTCCATTCTGATAGGCCACTTCTGTGGCGATAAAGCCAAGGGCAGAGATTTCATGTTGATTGTTTCGTAATTGCCGAGCTTGGAAGGATTTCCGAAGTGCATCATTTTCGATGATGGCATAGGAATTTTTTGTCCCTGCGATGTTGAAGGTTTTGGTCGCACTCGATAAGACAAGGGTGAAATCCTTAAAGCTTGGATCTACCGTATTAAAACAGATGTGCCGATTTCCAAATAGAGCCAAGTCTTGGTGAATTTCATCTGAAACAAGCAGGACCCCATGTTTTTGACAGAGACGACCAATCTTTTCTAGGGCTTCTCGCTCCCAAACGCGACCACCTGGATTATGAGGATTGCAGAGGATATAGAGCTTAACTTGGTGCTCTACAAAGTCTTTTTCCAATTGCTCAAAATCAATTTGGAAGAGTCCATCCACTTCCACAAGGGAATTGGTCACTAATTTGCGTTGATTGAGACGGACGCTACGGGCAAAAGGTGGATAAACTGGCGTATTGATGAGAACAGAATCCCCTTCCTTAGTGAAAGCTTGAATAGCCGTTGAAATAGAGGGAACCACTCCTTCCATAAAGACAATCGCTTCCTTCTCAAACACATATCCATGTTCTGTCTTTTCCCACTCCTGAACAGCTCGGTAAAGTTCCTCACTAGGATAGGTATAGCCGTAGACTAATTGATCTGCGTAATCTCGAATTGCTTGTCGAACAGCAGGTAAGGATTCAAAATCCATGTCGGCAATCCAAGCAGGAAGAAGTTCAGGATCTTGTTCTGACTCCCTCCACTTGCTAGTGTGGTGCCCCAAACGATTGGGGACGGTCAAAAATTGTTCTTTTCCCATGATGGACTCCTATCTAGCCAATGCTTGTTCTAAATCCTCTATCAAATCCCTCGCATCTTCAATTCCGATGGAAAGGCGAAGCAAGTCGTCCGTTAAACCATAAGAATGCCGAACCTCTGCAGGAATATCTGCATGAGTCTGGGTCGTTGGGTAGGTAATCAAACTTTCCACCCCACCTAAACTCTCTGCAAAGGTAAAGACATGCAAGTGGTTGAGAATGGTTGGGATTTTTTCTTCCTTCCTTACTTTAAAGGAAACCATGCCTCCCTTGCCAGTATACAAGACTTCCTTAACAGCTTGATGCCCCTTCAAGAACTCTACTACCTTCTGAGCATTTTCAGTGGAGCGCTCCATACGAAGAGCCAAGGTTTTTAACCCACGAATCAATTGGTAGCTATCAAAAGGAGAGAGAACAGCTCCTGTTGTGTTGAGATTATAAAAGAGTTGCTCATAGAGGGCTTCATCATCTGTGACAACAACACCAGCCAACACGTCATTATGCCCCGCTAAATACTTGGTCGCTGAGTGGAGGACGATATCTGCTCCTTCTTCAATTGGACGTTGGTAGATAGGGCTATAGAAGGTATTGTCTACAATCACTTTTGCCCCTTTTTCATGAGCTAAGGCAGCTAGTTTCTGGATATCAAACTCCAGCATGAGCGGGTTAGTCGGCGTTTCAATATAGAGGATATCCACTTCCTCTTTCAATCCCTCTACCAATTCTTCTTCTGAATTGGCATAGGTAAAGAAAAAGCGTCCTTCTTGTTCCATCTGGTTGAACCAGCGGAAAGAGCCCCCATAAAGATCCCGTACTGCCAAGACATTACTGCCAACAGGAAAAATACTAAAGGCTAGGACAATGGCAGACATACCTGAGCTCGTCACCAAGGCATGCTCTGCACTCTCAATAGCTGCCAAGGTCTTTTCAGCGTTTACCCGCGTCGGATTCTTGGTACGGATATAGTCAAAACCAGTAGATTGACCAAACTCTGGATGCTGGTAAGTGGTTGAAAAATGAAGCGGAGTAATCAAAGCCCCCGTTGCTGGATCCGACTTGATTCCCGCTTGAGCTAGGATGGTGTTAATATTCTTTTTGTGACTCATACAAACCTCCAATGGACGTAAATTCAATTGTCTCTATTGTATCACTTCTTTAGATGATTCGGTTTTTCCTTTTTCAAGAGCTAGATATAGCTTCAAACTATAATGAAAAAAAGAGGTGGGATAGACCCAACCTCTACTGGTTATGAAATATGAAATTTATTTCGAAGACTGGCTGCCTTGCTGCCAATGAAGCGATCTAAGAAACGAAGACGAAGACCGAGGCCACCGTATACGACGATTCCCACACCACCAATCAGTGCTACATAGACCATGCTCGTCACTCGACCATTTGGTTTTAAGACAAATCCAAGAATCAAGGCTGAAAGTAAAACCACTAATAGCATGATGAAGGTTAAAATAGCTGTTAATAAGCTCCGTTTAAAGACAGTCTTTCGATTAAATTTAGTTACGACATGGATTTCTTTATACATGAAGACGATTGGAATCATGAGACCAATCGTAGTAGAAAGAAGAGGGCCATAGGCTTTAAAGAAATAGATGAAAGGCACTTGTAGAATCAGTTTCACCAATACTCCATAGCCAAAGTAAAGAATCGCCTTCCGATTTTGGAAAAGAGCCTGGATCATAGGAGAGAGTACCGTATACAAGCCTAAAATAATAGTCTGTAGCATCGCTAGGATAAAGAGTCCCAAAGCGAGGGAATCTGGTTTCCCGTAAAAGACAGTATAAAGTGGCTCTGCAATGGCTACTGCTCCAATCGTCGCTGGAAGCAAGAAGGCTACTAGCATGGTCAAATTATCTTGAACCAGCTTACCCGCAGCCCGGAAATCTCCTTTAACATAGTTCTCTGTAAGAAGAGGAATCCCCACTCCTCCAATAGAGGTCGCTACCGCAATCAAAATCATGGTGATTTTATTTGGATTTGCTGAAAAGTAGCTGAACTGAACCAAAAGCTCTGAACGACTGAAGTTGGTAAACCAAGACATAACATTGCTATAGGTCATCTGGTCGATAATTTGGAAGAGCTGGATGGCTGATCCTGTTACAATGAACGGAATCGCTTCACGAATGGTATCCCACAAGAGAGCCTTAGTATCGATCTCATTATCAGACTCTGGTCGATGGATAATGTGCTGTAGAAGTCCTGTTTTCCAGAGGTAATAGACGAGGACAAGGAGACTCGCTCCCATCCCAATAAAGGCTGCAAAAGTGGACTGGGTCACGGCTTCAACGTAATCACCTGAGCCGACCTTCATAATGAAGTAGGCTGTCAAAAGCATCCAGATAACCCGAATCACTTGCTCTGCAATTTGACTAATGGCATAAGGTTTCAGATTGTTATGACCTTGGAAGAAGCCACGAATCACACTCATGGAAGGGAAAATGAGGACCGCCCAAGACAGGCTTTGCATGACAGGGATTAAGTCCTTCCCACCTCCAGACAAGTTTGCAAATACTGGAGAAAGCAAATACATGATAATGGCAAAAACCAAGCCCAATAAAGACATGAACTTAAGGAAACCACGAATCATGGCAAAACTGTGTTCTTCTTGACCCTTGGTATTGTACTTGGCCACTTGCTTAGCAACCGCTACAGGTACTCCTGCTGTTGAAATCAGCAAAAACCAAGCGTAGATATTGTAGCCCATGGTAAAGAGACCGTTTGCCTCTGCACCATGTTTGCCCATCCAGATATACCAAGGGATGATATAGGCCGCTCCTAAGAGACGACTAATGAAATTACTGGCTGTTAACCAGACAGTTCCGCGGAGCATCTGGGCCTGTTGATTACTTGTTTCGTTACTCATATGTTTCCTCTACTTTATAGTCTTCTTTCATTATAAACTTTTCCTTTACACTTGTAAAATAAGGTCTTTCAGTTTAAAATAGGATTATGATGAAGATAGAAACTGTACTAAACATTTTAAAAGAGGATCACAACTTTCGTGAGATCCTACAAGACGGAGAGTACCACTATTCTGCAAGTGGTGTTTCTTTTAATCAAATTAGCTACGATAGTCGAAAGGTCAACTCCGAGACCCTCTTTTTTGTGAAGGGGGCAAATTTCAAGAAGGAATTTTTGGAGCAAGCGATCGAGCAAGGTTTACAGTGGTATGTCGCTGAGCAGGACTTTGAGGTCAGCATCCCGGCCATTATCGTTACGGACATTAAACAGGCTATGAGCTTGCTTGCCATGGAATTCTATGGCCACCCTGAGCGCCAACTAAAACTCTTGGCTTTTACAGGGACCAAGGGCAAAACCACTTCTGCTTACTATGCCTACAAGATTCTTGAGCAAAGCCATCGTCCTGCCATGCTATCTACCATGAATACAACCTTGGATGGCAAGACCTTCTTTAAATCAACCTTGACCACCCCAGAAAGCATCGATCTGTTTGAAATGATGGCCCAGGCAGTTGCCAATGATCGGACCCACCTGATTATGGAAGTTTCTAGCCAAGCTTATTTGGTGAAACGAGTCTACGGTCTTACTTTTGATGTTGGTGTCTTCCTCAACATCAGCCCTGACCATATTGGACCGATTGAGCATCCAACCTTCGAAGACTACTTCTACCATAAACGTCTCTTGATGGAAAATAGTCGTGCTGTTGTCGTCAATAGTGATATGGACCATTTTAAGATTCTTGCGGAGCAGGTAGCTGAGCAAGACCACGACTTCTACGGTAGTCAATCGACCAACCAAGTCCACAACTCAAAAGCCTTTAGCTTTTCTGTCACTGGTAAGTTAGCAGGGGATTATGATACCCAGCTCATTGGCCACTTCAACCAAGAAAATGCTGTGGCTGCAGGTCTCGCCTGCCTCCGTCTAGGAGCAAGTCTCGAGGACATCAAAAAGGGGATCGCTAAAACGCGTGTTCCTGGTCGGATGGAAGTTTTGACTCAAAAGAATGGAGCAAAAGTTTTTATTGACTATGCCCATAATGGAGATAGCTTGAAAAAACTGCTCTCTGTTGTTGAAACCCATCAGACAGGAACGATTTCACTGGTCCTTGGATCAACTGGGAATAAAGGAGAGAGCCGCCGTAAGGACTTTGGCTTGCTCTTAGAAGACCATCCTGAGATCCAAGTCTTCCTCACAGCGGACGACCCCAACTATGAAGATCCTTTGGCTATCGCTGAAGAAATCAGCAGCTTTATCACGCGCCCTGTCGAGAAAATTGCAGATCGCGAGCAAGCCATTCAACTGGCTATGGCAACTACTAGCAAGCCTGAAGATGCGGTCATTATTGCTGGAAAAGGAGCTGACTGCTACCAAATCGTTAATGGCGTAAAAGAAGAGTATCCCGGTGATGCGGCTGTTGCTGAACGTTATCTATAGTATGTTTAAAGAAGGCTAGGAAAATTCCTAGCCTTCTTCTATTTTTTTCTAAAGATGAATCTTTCTTTATCAAATTCTACAACCAACTCATATTTCCCATCTTCATTTTGAACGATGTAACCTAATAAGACTAAACTATCGACAAAGATGTCTCTGCGCTTTTGCTGGACTTCATCTTTTTTGAGGAACTTGAGCAAAAAGCTGGTCATATACTTGAGTGCATATTCGGGATTGACATCTCCCAAGATGGCATAGAGTTTCTCTTGACCCTCCGTCAAAGGGTATTGGTGTTTCACCTTGTAAAAGTAATTGGACAGGGTCTGTGCCTTTCGCTCGAAGTCAGTCTCTTCTATGAGAATCGCTGCATTGGTCGTGTTGCGAAGTTCTGTTTGGAAGACCTTGGCTTTCAGTTCCTGATAAAGCTCACTATCTTCTCGGACAAAGACTTCTTGATCCAAGTCGACTGCTTCAGCAGATTTCAAGAAAGGCATGCTGAGGGTGTAGCGTCTATTTTCTCGAAGGATGAAGCCCGCTTTGATATATTCCTCCATCAACTTGTCCACTGGCTGATCTGGAAATTGGGCCTTGATTTGTCGTAGGATCACATCATCCTGCTGATCCAGATAGTTAATCAAGTCCTTAAAAAAAGGCTGACGTGTCAAACGTGTGGGATTAATGATTGTAATCATCCATATATCTTTCTTTAAACTGTAGATGGGGAGACTGGGCTAACTGACTGGGATTGGTCCCAGGCTGATTCAGAGGTACAGCTAGTCCTAGTTCTCTATAGTAGTCTCTCCAGAAATCACTGATTTCCTGATTATCTTCACCAAACTTCATGGGAATGGTCTCAAAGATGGGAAGCAGTTCAGCGATGAACTGGGAACAATAGAAACCATCTCCATTTGGATAAAAGGAAGCATTATAGGGAGCCCCTAAAAGGGTTTCTGCTCGCTTTTTAACTTCTTTGTCATCAATCTCTGCATAGCGGTAAAGATCATATCCTTTCTCAGCTTCAAAGAAATCTTCAGAGGACTGAGCCAGAACGCCACCTTCCACCGTGGCATGATAGACCTTACCGTCCAAAAAGATAGCCATATGGCTATAGTTCCCAGTAGATGCCTGGATGGCCTGCCCCATTTCCGTATGATCCCTCACAAAAATCAAATCGCCAGATTCTAACATAGTCTCCTCCTAGCAAAAAAGGAGCCGAAACTCCTTTTTAACAATGGGTTTTCCCATCTATGATTAACCATTAAAGCTTTCAGTTAATTGAGGTACCACTTGTTTCTTACGTGAAACAGCACCTGGAAGGAAAGCGTGGTTATTTTCCAGTTTGAAGTTGAAGGCTGCTTCCACCTTGTCCATATTAGCACCAAGAGCCAAAATTTCTGAGTTTGAGTTGACGATGTCTGTAATCATTAAGACAAAGTCAGAGTAACCGTTAGCTGCATTTGCAGCTTGGATAGCTGCTTCGATTTCAGCTTGGCGTTCCAATACTTCAGCGATATCAACTGTATTGACTTGAGCCACACGGACATTGTTTCCGTTGAGTTCAAACGTCTTAGCATCGATGTCGATCAATTCTTCTGCAGATTTGCTTGCCAAGTTGGTACCAGCTTTGAGCATGGCAAGACCGTATTCTTCCAAGTTCACACCAGCTAATTCAGCCAATTCAGGCGCAATGACTTTATCAGATGGGTGAGTGGTTGGAGATTTCAAAAGAAGGGTATCTGAAATCAAACCTGAAAGCATCAAACCTGCGATTTCTTTTGGAACTGCTACACCGTGTTCTTTGAACATGCGGTAAACAATAGAAGATGCGGATCCAACTGGTTCCAAACGCATGTAAAGTGGGCTTGCTGTTTCAAAGTTAGCCACACGGTGGTGGTCCACAACACCATAAACTTCTACTTCAGCGATATCTGAAACAGATTGTTGGAATTCATTGTGGTCCGTCAAGATGACTTGCTCTGCACCTTCTGCCTTAGCAGATGTAATCACGCGCGGTGCTTCCACACCAAAATAATCCAAGACAAAGGCTGTTTCTTCATTTGGAGTTCCAAGAGCCACTGCTTCTGTATCCAAACCGTAGGCTTCTTTTGCAAGGTAAGCAAAAGCTACAGATGAACCAATAGCATCTGAGTCTGGATTTTGGTGACCAAAAACAAGAATTTTTGACATGTTTCTACCTCTTCATTTTCATTTATAGATTCACTCTATTTTAGCACGTTTTTCCGTTTAAAGAAAGGGAATAGTTGTTCATTTCATCAGAAAAGACAGCTGGAAGGAGCAACTGTCTCGTTTTATGTTATCCTTTAACTCGTTTCAAGTAATCTTGATAACTTTCAGTTTCCATCAAGTCCTTAGCATTCTGAACCCGTTCTTTTGTTGGAGGTTTTACTCCTTCTAGGGAATAAGGAATGCCCAATTCTCGCCACTTGAACTCACCCATGGTATGGTAGGGCAGAATTTCAAATTTATCAACATTTTTAAGGGTTTTAACAAATTTTCCGAGTTCGATCAAATCATCATCTCGGTCTGTCAAACCTGGCACCAAGACGTGACGAATCCAAACCGGCTTGCCAATATCAGACAAATACTTGGCACAGGCCAAAATATTCTTATTGGTTTGACTGGTTACAAATCTGTGCTGTTCATCATTGATTTCCTTAATATCAAGGAGCACCAAGTCTGTCACTGCCATCAGTTTGTCAAATTTTTCCAAGTAACGAGGGGTATTTCGGAAAGGAAGAGCACAAGTATCAAGCGTACAGTGAATGCCCAACTCTTGAGCTTTGGTGAAGAAGGCAATCAAGAAGTCTATCTGCAAGAGGGCTTCTCCGCCACTGACAGTGATCCCACCTTTTTGCCCCCAAAAACCACGATAGCGGAGGGCTTCTTCCAAAACATCATCTACTGTTCGTTCACGAGACTTGTTGGTTTCCATAGCCCAAGTATCCGGGTTATGGCAATACTGACACCGCATTTGACAGCCTTGAAGAAAGACAATAAAACGGATCCCTGGTCCATCTACAGCACCGAAGCTTTCCGTAGAGTGTACCATTCCTGTTACTTTTCCATAGTCAACTGTTTCATTTTCCATGTCTTGTCCTTCTCTCTTGAAAACGTTTTATGACTTTATTATAACATGATTCCTTGTGAATAAAAGGATTTTGACTAGTTTTTAGAAAATAAACTGTTTTTCAATTACATACCATTGTATTAGTACAGGACATTTAAATCGGCCTTTCTCTCCCCTATTCTCTATGGTAAAAAAGAGGCTAGGACAAAAGTCCTAGCCTCTCAATTGTATTTGGATTGTCGAGCAAGACGCAGTGGTTGAGTGGGCTCTACTAGGCTGATTTCATCAGCTTTTACAGCCCTACTCAACTGTGCGGAGGTGGGAAGACGAAATCGAATTCTAACGAATGACCGATTTCTGTCCCACTCTCTTTATTTTATCCCAATACCAATTCGTCACTCACCAAGAGTTCCCCACTGTTCTGATGGAAAAGGCGCATCAAGTCTTCCACTGTCAAGTTTTTCTTTTCTTCTCCTTTAACATCGACCACAATCTTGCCTTGGTAGAGCATGATCAATCGATTGCCATATGCGATGGCATGGTTCATATCGTGCGTAATCATCAAAGTTGTCAAATCATGGCTTTCGACAATCTTTTGCGTCATTTCCATGACCATTTCACTGGTCTTTGGATCGAGCGCTGCGGTGTGTTCATCTAGTAGCAAGAGTTTCGGTTTGACCAAGGCTGCCATGACCAAAGTAAGGGCCTGCCGTTGTCCCCCTGATAAGTATTGCGTATCCACTTTGAGTCGATTCTCCAACCCAATATTGAGTTCCTTCAAAGCAGCTTTAAATTCTTCGCGATCTTTTTCTTTGACCCCCCAACTGAGGCCCCGTCTTGCTCCACGTTTTTTAGCTATGGCCATGTTTTCTTCAATGGTCAAGCGGGAAGCTGTCCCCATCTTAGGATCCTGGAAAACACGGGCGATCTCCTTGGCGCGCTTGCGAACACTGGTCTGCTTAATAGATTTTCCTTCTAAAAGAATATCTCCTTGGTCTACTTGCAAACCACCTGCCAGGATGTTCATCAAGGTAGATTTCCCGGCTCCATTTCCTCCGATGACGGAGATGAAATCCCCTTCTTCTACTGTTAGATCCAAGCCTTTGAGAACATGGTTTTCATTGACCGTGCCTGCTTCGAATGTCTTATGGATGTCTTCAATTTTTAACAATGTTGCCATTTATCTTCTCCTTCTAGTTGCTGATTAGTTTTAATCCACGAATCTTGAGACGTTTCTGGGCTTCTGGTGCAAACAAGACCAAAGCCAAGAGAATGGCGTTAAACAAACGGACTAAGTTTTGGTCTAGGTTTGGAATTTCGTAGATATTGAGGATAATGAGGCGGTAGACAATTGCCCCCACTCCAATCGAAAGCAAGCGTCCTCCAATGGTCAAATCATGGATTAGGACTTCTGCTAAAATAACAGCACTGAGACCTACGACGATGGTCCCTGTACCAGAAGTCACGTCTGAGAAGCCATCTGTCTGAGCGAAGAGAGCCCCACACAATGCAACCAGTCCATTAGAAATCATATAACCGAAAATTTTCATGGTGTCCACATTCACCCCATTGGCCTCACTCATTGGGATATTGTCACCAGTTGAACGAAGAACCAAACCAATCTGGCTTTTCATTAAAAGGGTCAAAATCAGACAGACCAATAACAAACAAGAAAGACTAACAACAAAGACAGCAGCCTCATTGGACAAACCCAACCCCATCACAGACTTGAAGATGGTACTTGAATCTCCAATGGATAAATTAGGGACACCCCCCATGATCTTAATATTGATCGAATAGAGACCAGTCAGTGTCACAATACCTGTTAAGAGAGCGGGGATCTTCATCTTAGTATGAAGGAGGCCAGAAACTAGACCTGCTAACATCCCTGCTAGAATAGAAAAGAGGGTTGCTAGCCATGGGTTTTGACCTGCTTGAATTTGGGATGCAACGACTGCAGCCCCAAGCGGGAAAGCACCTTCTGCTGTCATATCCGCTATATCTAAAATGCGGAATGTTAAGAATATACCAATGGCCATAATCGACCACAATAAACCTTCAGATAAACTTGATAATACTAAATCCATCATCCATCTCCTATTTCTTTTCGTTTATACCAGAGAGATCAATTCCTAATTTCTTAGCCATCTCTTTATTGACATACAATTCTAAATTCTTAGGGGCTTCCACAGCCAGATCGGCTGCCTTTTCCCCTTTCAGGATACGAATCGCCATCCGGGCAGATTGACGACCCAACTCGGTGTAGTCTGTCCCATAGGTATAGAGGCCTCCTACTTTAGCCATTTCAATTGAACCTCCAATGACTGGAACCTTGTGTTTTAAAGAAACTTGTTTGATCGTTTCCATCGTAGAGGAAATAATGTTGTCTGTTGGAATAAAGACTAGGTCGACCTCTGACATCAAACTGTCCGCTGCTGCTTTCACATTATTACTGTCTAAGATGGTTTTCTCTACGACACGGTAGCCTTTGGCCTCAAGGACTTTTTTAGCCTCATCTTTTTGAACGACGGAGTTGGGCTCACTTTGCGTATAGAGGATCCCGATTGTCTTAGCTGTTGGTAAAACCTTTTGAATCAGATCGACTTGTGTAGTAATCGCATCTGAAGATTGGTCACTCGTTCCTGTCACATTGCCACCAGGACGATCCAAGTTTTTGACCAACTTAGCAGCCAGAGGGTCCGTTACCGCAGAAAAGACTACAGGGGTTCTTTTGTTCGTATTGGCGATACTTTGTGCTGATGGAGTCGCAATGGCAAACACAAGGTCACTTTCCTGTGATAATTGATTTGAAATATTTTTCAAATTTCTCTGTTCTCCTTGAGCATTTTGATAATCAATTTCAATCTCTTCTCCATCTACATAGCCTTGTTTTGCTAACTCTTCCACAAAGCCTTTTCGAGTTGCATCAAGAGACTTATGGGTAATATACTGAGAAACCCCAATCTTAATCTTTTGATGCTTAGAGCTCTTCAAGTGATGGAGGGTCAAGAGGGAGGTCATCAGTAGACCAACCACAAGAACCGGGGCAATTAACTTCTTTACAACTTTCATGAAACATGTCTCCTTCTCTAAAACATTCAAACAGAATACAAAAAACCGTTTAGATGATTCTAAACGGTTGGTATCATTCCTCACAAACTTAAAAGTATGCCAGCATTTCTGTCCATTTAGATATCATCTATATGGACCACAATCAAAAATCTTAGCCACATAGATACAAACAAATTGCTCGTTTCGTTTGCATCCATGAGTTCATGTCTACAAACACTATCTAAAGTAGCTAAAGTAAAAGTTTTGATTCAACAATGTGGAGTTTGTGTTTTTCATAAGATTCTGCTTTCGTTTTTTATGTTGACTATCTTACCGAAATTTTTTCAGACTGTCAAGACTAAATTCAGAATTTTTTTAATTATCTTATTTTTTCTTCGTTACCAAACAAAAAGAGTGCCCGATGAGGGCACTAAATGAGCGAATATCTTATTTTTTAAAGGAGTATTCTATTCCATAATCATTTCCATCCACGGAAACTTTCAGCGTTCCATTTTCAATTTTATACTTGAGGTCGTATTGAAGGAAATGACTCGCATCTTCATCCTGAATGAATCGGTGATCTTTTTCATCCACCTCACCTTCAAAGGCTACCATTTTAAGAGTGCCTTTTTTCACATCGATTTCAAGTCCCATATCCTCTAAATAGGAATTCTCACTGTTTTCTTGAATATAGTCTAAGGCATCCTCAACAGAGTAAAAATCATTGTCCCCATCATCATAGAGTTCCTTTGCAGCTCCTTTGAAATCAATCTTACCAATCACACTGATGGTTACTTTTTTCCCTTTTACCTCTACGATCATATCCACATCTTTTACAAATTCACTAGAAATATCTGATGTCGTAGAGAAGGTGCCTGAAAAAGCAGACTTCATTGTCTTTTTCATTTCAGGAGTAGCTGACCATTTCCCTTGAATACTATTTGGATTTTTAGCAAATAAGAAAAAGGCAAGCACAAACAAAACTGCAACGGTAGCTAGACTACATAAACCAATAATAAGCCCTTTTTTAGACTTCTTCACTGGCATTGGACCTTGGCCCATATACGGGGAATTAGTCTGATAATTTAGTTGCCCATTGTTTGGATAGCCTCCCTGCATCTGAGAATTGTTATAGGGCGAGAAGGTTCCTCCTGCTTGAGCGGACTCCTGAACAGGAACTTGTGGCTGGATTCCACCTTGACCAAAAGCTTGTCCTTGTTGTTGAAACGGACTTGTTCCATCTTGGAATTGATTTGGAGCTGGACTTGCACCTCCAAATGGGGCTTGGGTCGGAGCTGGACCTCCAAACTGTGTTTGTTCTGGGGCCTGGGTCGCACCTCCAAATGGCGTTTGTTCTGGAGTTGGCGTCGCACCTCCAAACTGCGTTTGTTCCGGAGTTGGTGTTGCATCTCCAAATTTAGCTTGTTCTGGAGCCGGTGTTGCGCCTCCAAATTTGGCTTGTTCTGGAAACGGTAAGGACCCCCCAAATTGTCCTTGATTAGAAACAGGTGCTGCCCCTTCAAATGGAGATTGAATTGGATTTAACGGCGTATCTGGAGCCACTTGTGTTTCTGGGCTTCCAAACATACCAAATGCTTGTTGTATTTCCTCTTGAGTGGCCGATCGACCATGGACTCTCTCAAACTCTGCTAACCATTCTTCTTGTTTCATTGCTATCTCCTTCTAACCTTTAGTAATTTTATTATAAAGGAATTTAATAGGAGATGCAAACCTGACTAAAATAAGCATAAAAAATCAGGGAAAACCCCTGATTTCATACTCTTATTCTTGAACTTTTGTCGCTTGCTCATCTTCATCGACTAGGTCACTAACCTCAACCTTGACCTTAGTGACACGACCATTTTTTACCTTATCATTTGTAAGGATCAAATGTTTCTTCATGCTATCTACTTCGAAACTCAAGCGCTCTTTGTGCCCTGGAATTCGTCCGACACCAGTCAGGTAGTAGCCTGCAATGGTATCCACATCATCACTTTCCAGCTTCACATCAAAATACTCATTGAAGTCATTTAAGGTCACAATCCCCTGAACAATATAGAGGTTGGGTTCAATTTCAAACACATCATTTTCAGCCTTATCGGTTTCATCATCAATTTCACCGACAATTTCCTCGAGAAGGTCTTCCAAAGTTACTAGACCAGCCATTCCTCCATACTCATCGAGCAAAATAGCCATCTGTTTTTGTGTATTTCGGAGCTCCTTTAAGAGGTCATCCACAAAGATCGTTTCCGGTACAAAGAGAGGTTCCTGAAGGATCTTTCGAAGAACGATGTTATCAAAGCCATTTACAAAGCCCTCATTGAGCAGGCGTTTGGTATGGATGAGACCAATAACATTGTCCTTGTCATCATCATAGACAGGAATGCGAGAAAAATTCTGTTTTAAGATACTTTCGATGATTTCTCTGGTATCATCTTGGATATCCACCATAAAGGCATCCGTACGAGGAACCATTAGCTCACGCGCCATCAGCTCATCTAGTGAAAAGACCCCTTGCAACATTTCAATCTCGTCAGCATCCAGACTCGTTTCACTCTTAGCCAACATATAGGCAATCTCATCTCGTGACATCTCTTCGTCTGCATCATCGAATTGCATAGGGGTCAGACGACTAACCAGATTCGTTGATGCCGATAAAAGCCAGACAAAGGGGCTAACGATTTTCCCTAGTAAAATAACAATTGGAGCCGTCCGAATAGCCAAGCTATCTTTCAGATTCATGGCAATACGCTTGGGATATAACTCACCAAATACAATCGAAATATAGGTCAGAAAAGCCAATGAGAGGAAACTAGCGATCGCACGCGCTGTCTCCGTATTTCCAATCCAGGAAGCTATTACTTTCCCGAGATCATCGGCTAGACTTGCCCCAGACAAGATGGTAATCAAGGTGATACCAACCTGAATCGTAGATAAAAAGTGGTTTGGATTTTCCAATACCTTTAAGAGACGAATATATTTCTTATCGCCTTCCTCCGCTTTTTGCTCTACCCGAGAACGATTCAGCGATACCATCGACATCTCCGTTGCAGAGAAAAAAGCATTTAATAAGGTCAATACAAATAGTAAAACAAATTGCAGTATTAAATCCTGACTGCCAGGGTCTTCCATGGATCTTCTCCTCAATGTATAGTAATAATGCCCATTATATCATATTTTTTAAAATGGTGCATAGTCGCAAAAATTTCCCTCCTAAAAGAGGAGGGAAGGCTTCATTATACTCCAGATCGTGTGAAATCATAAAAGAGTACATTCAGTTTTTCTACAAGTTCCAAAAGGGTTAAACTACTTGTACAAATAAATCTTTTCCCTTTTATATCTGGAATCATAAAGTTGGCAACAATGACATCATATTCGGTGTGCTCTAGTTCATGAAGATTAAAGTCGTGCTTGATGACCTGTGAAAACTCAAAGTTATCCGTACAATAAAATTTTAAGAAATCAATCATGGACTTGGCATGGTGGTCATCGTATCGGCTAATGATTAAGACCTTAACAGCCGTCCGTCTCCTTAGGAGTTGAGGCAATAGATTTTCCCAATGTGAAAATACGGTATAAACCTGATGCTTGAGATTTTCAGGATTTTCATGAAAGCCCATCTCTTTGAGATAGTGATACAAGCCCGTTTCAACATCCTGATAAAATTTTGGGAATAGGGTTCGATAATCCTCATTGGTATAACTCTTGGTATCATAGAGGAGAAATTCACCAAAGATTTCACGTCGCTCCAAATGGGAGGTGTTGTGAATATGCATGATCATCTCTTCATAATTCTCAAGTTCTAAACCATAAGATTCACTCAGGTGATCAAGAAATTGAGAGGCTAAAATATAGGATTTTTTTGTAACAGCATCTTCCTCTGTAGCATCAATCAGACCCTGTGGAGTAAAATAGAAGCGTTTCTGCAGGAAGATAATAAAGAGCTGTTCAATGGTTTCTTCGTTAAATTCTACACCCAGTTGCAAACCAAAATAACGAAGCATCTCATTGATTTTTGGAAGCTCTTGATAGAGATAGGCGTATTGTTCAAAATTATTGGCCCCTTCAATTCGATAACCTTGCTTAATCCGGTAAAGATACACCGTCAGCATAATTTTATAAGAATGGAAGACCGAATAAGTCAGTGGGATTTCCGTCAATTTATAGAAGAAGGTGATGAAATCAATGATGACTTGTTCTCTGATATCTGGAAATGGCCACTCTAAATAATAATACCGCTCTGCAAAATATTGGGAATAGAAAAAGCGAATATCGACTTCGTCTCCCACGACATTTAGAGGATTCAAGGTGATTCGAATATTGTACTTTTCCTGAATAATTTGGTTGATGTTTCGAATCAAGCGATAAAACGATTGTTGACTGAGATCATATCGTCTACAAATTAAGTCACTGGAAACGTCCTTATGAAAGAACAAGTATTCCAAGAGGGAGAAAGCTGTAGATTCTTTAAAAAAGTGATGGTAGACCACCTCGATCCCAACCGAATCATCATAGCTGATCTTAATGCCATTTGTCGAAGACTCAATCAAGAACTCATTAAAGACCGTTCGTAAATTTGAAAGATCCTCTTTTAATGAGCGTTCTGTACAATCTAACATTTCAGCGAGTTCCTTCAAATGAAACCAGCGCTTCTCTCGAATTAATGTTTCTAGCAAACGCATTTGGCGTCGTTGCTTTTTGGCAAGCAATTCTATCATCTTATAGAAACTCCTTGATTTTGTATCATTACTAATTCATTATAACATATTTTCTTAAAGGAAAGGTAAAGGTTTACGATTCAAGTACTTTGCCTATCCTTTCTAAGTCTATATTCAAAAGAGAGTGGGACAGAAATCGGTCATTCGTTAGAATTCGATTTCGTCGTCCCACCTCCGCACAGTTGAGTAGGGTTGTAAAAGCTGATGAAATCAGCGTAGTAGAGCCCACTCAACCACTACGTCTTGCTCGACAATCCAAAGACAATTAAGAGGCTAGGACTTTTATCCCAGCCTCTTGTTTATTCTGTTAGGATTTATTAATAATCCCAAATTCTTCCTGCTTGCGCTGCTCTTGTGTCTTTTTATGATTTTCATACAAGGCTGCGAGAAATTTTACAATCTCTTTACCAATCGAATAAACCGGAATCGCCACAATCATTCCAATTACACCATAGATGTTACTGGATAAGAGCAAGAGGACCATGATCGTAATGGGATGCACCTTCATTACGCCTCCGACAATCCGTGGATAAAGGATGTTTCCATCGATTTGTTGAACAATCAACATGAAGATGACTGCTTTAACCATCATATTGAAATCGGTAAAAGCATAAGTGACCACCATGGGAATCAAGCCGATTGTCGGTCCAATATAAGGAATGAGGTTGGCCAAGGCTGAGAAAATGGCAAAGACCAAGGCATACTTCAAACCGATAAAACTGTAGCCAATAAAGGCTAAAGTCCCGATGATTAAAGCATCGATAGAAATCCCACTAATATAGCGAGAAACTGTTTGGTTGAGACTCACTAAGAGAGAGGTAATATTCCGCCGGTCATTTTTCAGGATCGTCCGCTCTAACATCGGTAGCAACTTCTTCCCATCAATCAAGAAGTAAACCAGGAATATCGGTGTCATCACCAGAATGAAGAGTGTATTCACAATCGTTGATACCACACTACCTAAACTATTGGTCACACTATTTAAGATATTTTGTAGAATATCCACATAAGACAGGTTTAACTGCTGAATGGTTGATTGAATATTGATACTCTGAAAGGCTGGATTCTTAGATAACTTCGTTACAAAACTTTGCACTTCCCAATACAAACCTTGGGTTGAATTAATCAAGCTTGTCAACTGATTGATCAAAATAGGCAAGATATAAACAATCCCATAAATAATCAATCCAAAAAGGGTTACCAAGGTTAATAGAATGCCCCAAATTCGATTCAGATGAAATTTCTTTTCCAAAAATTCTACGATGGGATTGGTGATATAATACAAGAAACCAGCAATCAAAAACGGAAGAATAATGGTATTCAGAACAGATACAAATGGAGAGATGAGGCTTCCCATACTTCCCCAAATATAGAATATAATCGTTAATAATAAGACTTCACAGGTCCAGAAAAATAATTTACTTTTATGAAACATCCCTTTCCTCCTATCTGCTATTTTATCATATTTATGATAAAATAGAGAATATTTTTATAAAGGTTAAAAAGATGAAAGAAAGCTTAATTGAACTGAAAGATGTCACTCTAAGAAAAGAAGGAAAAAACCTCCTTTCCCATTTAAATTGGACTGTTAAAAAAGGGGAAACCTGGGCCATCCTTGGACTGAATGGTGCTGGTAAATCGACCCTCCTTCGTCTCTTAATGGCAGAATACTGGAAAACAGAAGGAGAGATTTCTGTGCTCGGGACGCAATTTGGACAAGGGGGTATCCCTGAGCTCCGCAAGCGAATTGGAGTGGTTAGCTCCTTTATTTCTGAGCGCATCCCTGAATCTCTATCCCCAGAAGAAATTGTCCTCACTGGGAAATACAAGAGTAGCATCCTCTATACAACTTATGGAGAGAAGGAACTCGAAGAAGCTCGGTCCATGTTGCGTCGCATCGGTGCTACTTCTTTGATTGGGCGAAAATACAGGACCCTCTCTCAAGGGGAAAAACAGACGATTCTTATCGCCCGTAGTCTCATGGAAGAACCCGATCTTCTCATCTTTGACGAGGCATCAAGTGGGCTCGACTTGTTTGCTCGGGAAGCCATCTTTCAGCTGATCCACCAGATCAAACAGATGGAAAAGGCACCGACCATTCTCTTTGTCACCCACCATGCAGAGGAAATCACCAAGTCCTTTAGTCATGTCCTTCTCCTCAAGGAGGGACAAAGTTTTGCCCAAGGGCCTAAGGAGGAAATTCTCACCCAAGAAACTCTATCAGCTTTTTATGGGGGAAAGGTCCAGCTGATTCCTATCGGGGAAGATCGCTATTACATTCAGCCTGACCAGTAATCATCAGCCTACTAATACAAATAAGAAAGAGATTGGGACAAACGTCACCAATCTCTTTTCTTCTTCTATCTTAGATAGAACTGTCATTTTTTATCGATTTCGAGCGTAATTGATCATATCATATGGTAGAGTATTGGCACTTTCTTTCAAGGAATAGTTTTCCAATTCGTTGACATTTTGCCGCATGCGACGTGCATACTTGGCCGAAATCAAATGCTGCTCCTCATATTCGAAAATGAGTTTTCTCTCCAGGTAATAGCCTCTTAGCATCTCATCAATATTATTGGGCTTGATCCGATTGATAACCCGCTCTACAAAGGCTCCACTGGTAATCAAAGACGTTTCACGCAGGCGTGATTCTTGAAGGAAAGAAACCAGGCTACTGCGATAAACCCCTTTTAGATTTTCCAAACTCTCGATAATAATTTCCGTATTCGCCAAATACAAGGCGGCAATCTGATCATAATCGATCGCTTCGAGCTTATAATTTTCTCCATTTTTCCATGCCCGAATACCTGATCCAAAGGTCAACACTTCGTGGAAAAGGAGTCGGATTAGGCGGAAGAGCACCAAGAAATAATAGGTCAGGCGTGATGAAAGATTGCGGTTGACCTTCTGCTCCATGGCTCTGAGATAACGTTGATAGACATGGTAGCTTCTATCTCGAATCTTTCCTTCTTCATAGGCTTGTTCCAAGCCATCGTTCTCGATACTGAGAATAAGGAGTTTCAGTTGCTCCCAGTCTCTTTGAGTGGCCTTATCCTCCTGATTGAGAATCATATTTTCTATCCGCACATGATAATTATCAATAGCCGCATAGAGAGGCCCCTTCTGCTTGGTCACTGTCAACTCCTTCTCCAATAGCATGACGACATCGTTTAAGATAGCAATGTGCATCAAATGATCATTGGATTCCTCTTTGTCTTCGGAGAGCTTCGGTAGGATGAGGAGTCCGATTAAAAAACTACACAAGGTTACCCCGGCTACTAAAAACAAGAGAACTGGGTATTCTGCTTCTAGCTGCGTCGGTATCAAGAGAATGGTCGCGATGGACACCGTTCCTTTAACTCCCGAAAAGGTCAACAAGAGGGCATCTTTCAGATACTTATCAATGGATTTTTTCAATCGGAAACCACGGTACCAGTAAAATCCATACACCATCAAAAAGCGAATCAGGAATAGGAATCCCGTCAATAAGAGAACGGTCACAATCAAGAGCAGATTGTTGTAAAAGGGGGTCCTAAGAATTGGCTCAGAAATCATCTCAAGCTCCATCCCCAAAAGGACAAAGACGGATCCATTGAGGACAAAATTGACTGTATTCCAAACCGTATGGGTCACCGTATCGACTTTAGCTTCTAGTAGGGTAATTTTCTTAAACCGACTAGCCTTTAGGATGCCCGCCACGACAACCGCAATAATCCCTGACACATGGATCTCTTCTGCAATAAAGAAGGTTATCAAGGGAAGACTCAATTCTAAAATGAGCTCACTGGCAATATCTGTCGCCCGAACACTCAACAATAATTTTTGAAGTCCACGATTGACGGCCGCTGTTACAATCCCTACTGCAAAACCTCCCAAAATAGAGATTACCAAGTCCCAACTAGCCTGTCCCAAGGAGAAGACTCCAGTGGTCCAAGCAGCCAGAGCTACTCGAAAAGCCACCAAACCTGAAGCATCGTTGAGCAAGCCTTCTCCTTTTAAAATGTTGGAGACCCGTTTAGGGAAGGTAAAGCGTTCCGAAAGGGAGGCAAAGGCCACCAAATCTGTCGGACCGAGTGCTGCCCCAACTGCCATACAGGCAGCTAGTGGAATTCCTAGCCACAAGAGATGAGCCAACCATCCCAAGCTAAGGGTCGAAATAAAAATAACTGGGAAGATTAAAAAGGCGATTATGCGCCAGTGCTTGAGAATAGAAGTAATATCCGCTTCTTCTGCCTCTCGAAAGAGGAGGGGACCAATAACCAAAGCCAAAAAGAGCTCGGTATCTAAGTGATACTCCGCATTGGGTAAGAGAAAGCCAATCCCAATCCCAAGGACGATCTGGATTAAGGGAAGGGGCAAGGTCGGAATCAACTTATTGGTCGCATTGGAGACAATCAGGATTAGGGAAAAGACAATGGCATATACAAGAATTTCCATCCCTTATCCTCCTGATCGTTGGTTACAACAGTCCTCAAAGAGTTGTTTTTGTTCTTGGATCTTTTGATCAATCTTTGTCAGATCCTTGTGCTCAATTTTCTTCTGGCAACGTTCCATTTCAAGAGAGACCAGCTTCTTCTTGATTTTGATCATCTTTTTGCTCATCCGTGCTTCATCCAAAAAACCGACAGCACGTTCATGAGACGTTGACTCCACAAAATCGTGGCGAAGGGCTTCAATTTTATTTTTTAAAAATTCTTTATCCATGGCGGTAACTTTCTAATTTTTCGATCATCACCAAAAATGGTGGATGATTAATTTGATTGAGAGTCCGATAACTAGTAACAGTATATTCTTGTTGGGGAAGTTGAGAGACAAAATCCAAGACAGCATCTTTTTCTAAGTCTCCACCTTCATGACCATAATAGATCATGATGGCTATCCGGCCCCCTTTGACCAGGAGGTGACATAGCTTATCGATGGCTTGTATCGTTGTCCTGGGCTTGGTAATGATCGACTTGTCTGCTGAAGGAAGATAGCCTAAATTGAAGATAGCGGCCTTGACCTGATCTACATAGCGATCCACCTCTTCATGCCCCTTCAAAAGAAGGTGGGCATTGAAAAGACCTGCTTCTTCCAAACGATTCTGCGTATGGACCAAGGCCTGCTCTTGAATATCAAATGCATAAACTTCTCTGGCTAGTTTCGCCAAGAAAAGGGTATCATGCCCATTGCCCATAGTCGCATCAACGACGGTATCTTGATCCGTAATGACTTCCCTAAGAAAATCATGGGCCATTTCTAATGGTCGCAACATCCTACTCCTCCAATTTTCCTAGTTTACAGCCTTGAACACTTCCTCGACGACGCATTTCTGTTTCAATAGCATTCAGAACTTCCCACTTATTGAGACTCCACATTGGGCCTATCAGCATCTCTCGTGGAGCATCTCCTGTAATCCGGTGGATGACAATCTCCTTGGGAATAATCTCTAGCTGGTCACAGATGACCGATACGTATCCCTCCTGACTCATCAATTGCAATCGCCCTTCATGGTAGTCCCGTTGCATCCGAGTATTGGTCATCAGATGGAGCAGGTGTAATTTAATGCCCTGGATATCGTTGTCTGTTACACAACGGCGGACATTCTCTACCATCATCTCATGCGTCTCCCCTGGAAGACCGTTGATCAAATGCGAAACAATCTCAGCCTTGGGAACCTGATGACGAATCCGCTTGACCGTTTCTACATAGAGCTCGTAACTATGAGCACGGTTAATCAATTCAGATGTCGCTTCATAGGTCGTCTGCAAGCCTAGCTCAATGGTCACATGCATTCGCTTTGTCAATTCTGCTAGGTAGGCTAACGTTTCATCTGGCAAGCAGTCTGGCCGTGTCCCGATGTTAATCCCTACAACACCCGGTTCATTGATGGCTTGCTCATAGCGTTCACGAATGACATCGACGGATTCATGGGTATTGGTGAAATTTTGAAAATACACTAAATACTTTTTCACATCTGGCCATTTGCGGTGCATAAAATCAATCTCTTTGTAAAACTGATCCCGAATGGGAGCATCTGGTGCCACAATGGCATCTCCAGAACCAGAAACCGTACAAAAGGTACAGCCCCCACGAGCAACAGTTCCATCACGATTGGGACAGTCAAAGCCCGCATCAATCGGGACTTTGAAGGTCTTTTCTCCAAATAGGGTTCGATAATAATCATTTAAAGTCGTATAGGATTTCATACCCCTCATTATAGCAAAAAAGCAGAGTGAACTCAAAGTTGAGTTTCCTCTGCTTTCCACTTGTATTTCTTAAGATCGACACAACCGTTGGATTTGCATTCCACCCCTTCTGCCCAGAGAAGCGTGCCTTGCTCTTCCCAATCAGGAGCCAGGCGACCAGTAGATGTTACGACCCGATGACAGGGATAGGCCACAGCCTTTTTAGAAGTGGCCAAAACCTTGCCGACCTGCCGGGCATGGCGAGGATAGCCAATGAGTTGGGCGATTTGTCCATAGGTCGCTACACATCCTATTGGAATATGAGCCAGGACCTTTAAAACCTTTTCTTCAAATAGATCTTTCATACTTTACTTCTGCTTACTCTTAAAGCGCCATTCAAAACGCAAACGATCGTAATAAGGGAAGACCATTTGCAAAAGACCGAATCCTAAAAGCATACTTCCTGTCACGTCAGTCGGGTAATGAACCCCAACATAGACACGCGAAAGGACAATGGTCGCCATACAAAGGAAGAGGACAAGCTGAGCTAGGACTTTCCCGACTTGAGAGGTCATCCGTTGCCCTACCACAATGATCAAACTACCAAATACGAGGGTGGCTGCCAAGGAGTGGCCACTTGGAAAAGAATAGCCCCCTTCTTGGACCAAGTGTTGAAGAGCTGGCCGTGGACGCAGATAAATATGCTTCAGAATCACAACCAGTAATCCAGTTGTAACTAAACTTCCTGTGAGGAGTAGGGCCTCTGTATACCATTTCTTCCAGACAAAGAAGAGGACGATGACGCCAACCCAAAATGTGACAACTGGTGTGTTCATCAGCACTGTTACACGGGTAAAGAAGGCCGTCAGATAGGCTGGTAAATCCCCGCGAATAGCCGATTGGATCGGTTGATCAATTCCGACTAAATTTTCCGGATAAAATTTGACTACATAGCCCAGAATCATAAATAACAAAAGGGCAAAAGAGCCCTTTAAGAAATGAGATTGTTTATTTTTCATAGATTTTAAGTATGGGCTGTACGACGGTGTAAACCATCCAGAAGGTAACAGCCCAAATCAGTCCTTCTATTAGATTAAAGGGAACAACCATACTGAGAAGATACTTTTCAACTCCGACCATCTTCGCTATGTCAAAACCGACAAATTTAGCATAGAGAGGGATGGCATAATAATAATTAACTAGGAGCATGGAAAGGGTTAAAGCAATGGTCCCAACTAGACTAGCTATCACAAATCGCCCTGTGTTTTTCTTCTTATTCCAAATGACTGCAAATGCTAAGACAAAGACTAAAACACCAATGATATTAATAGGTAAGCCAACCAAGGTCTCAGCTCCTCGACCATTCAGAACTAACTTGAGAACAGATCGAATCAAAATCACCACAAATGAGCTCTTCAAATCTAACAAAACTAAGGCGAGTAAGATTGGAATCGTACTAAAGTCAACCTTTAAAAAATCAATCCCTATTGATAGTTGATAAAACATCAATAGAAAAGAAAGTGCCGATAAAACAGCCACTAGGGTCAGTTTACGAGTATTTGTCATCATAGGTTCCTCCAATTTTTACTAAAATTAGAAGAAGTTGGAAAGATTCCCTTACCCATATTCTATTCGAATCGTTTTAAAGAAAACTTAAAAAGTTTCTTGGTACTTGACTACAGATATCAGGATGCTACAAGAAAACAGCTCGAAGACTGGTTTCTTATAAAATCAAGAACATTTCCATCAAGTCAATCGTCAATAAGAACAGGTTTGTTCCTCTCTCGTCTTCTCCCATCCAGACTATACTGTCGGTTGTGGAATCGCACCACATCAGCTTGCGCTCGCGGACTTCTTTTACGAAGATATTTTGGATTAATCTAGGCGTTGCAGTCGAAGATAATACTATCGTATATCGAGACAAGACAACGACGAGTAAGCCAAAATAGCTAGTAAAAGTCACCGCCGGTCGGGAATCACACCCTGCCCTGAAGACTCCTTTATCATATCAAAAAACACCTGCTATTGCAAGTGTTTTGTAATATCAAAAGTTACAACGAAGTCCCTGTTGTAAAGAGCCTCTTCCTACTTCAACTTGTCTCCCTCATACTGATGGACTAGCTCTAATCCAGCAAATTCCTGTTGTCTGAGGGCTTCGTAAACAATCATGCACACGGTATTGGAGACATTCAAGCTTCTGACATGCTCATCATTCATCGGAATCCGAATCGCCTTTTCAGCATGGAGTCGCATAAAATTCTCTGGTAATCCTTTGTCCTCACGACCAAAAATGAAATAATGCTCTGCATCATCATTGTAGGCTACTTCCGAATAGGTTCGATCAGCAAATTTTGATACTAGGTGAACCTTTCCTCCAGCCGCAGCCTCCATAAATTCTTCCAAGCTATCGTAGAAGCGGACGTCTAACTTATCCCAATAATCCAATCCAGCTCGTTTCATCTTCCGATCATCAATAGGGAAGGCCATGGGACGGATGATGTGAAGAGGGGCATTGGTAGCTGCACAAGTGCGAGCGATATTGCCTGTGTTTTGGGGGATTTGAGGTTGATAGAGGACTACATGGTTTTTTGATTTGGTTTCTGTATAAGCTAATTCTTCGATATTCATCACGATCTCTTTTCCGACAAAAAAATAGCCACACTGCCCGGAGTCAAGCTCAGCAAACAGCGTGGTTACGACTTCATTAACTTAACTCACAACAGGTTTGAGGTAAATCAATGAGGTTACTGTATCAGTATACCACTTTCATCCCTCCTGTCAACTATTTCGGCCCAAAAATTTCACTTTTTTACATTCTCTTTCATGTATTGAAGAGACTCTGGCTCTTTATGCCCTATTTGCACCATTAAGAGGTGATTTTTTTTTGAAAATAGAGTAAGATAGAATCATACTTTGGAGGAAATATTCATGAAAATTATTGTAGTTGGAGGCGGTAAGGTCGGAACAGCCCTCTGTCGTTCCCTCGTCGCGGAAAATCACGATGTCATCTTGATTGAACAAGATGAAGCCGTTGTTAATCATATTACCAAACGCTACGATATCATTGGTATTGTTGGAAATGGTGCCAACTTTAAAATTCTAGAACAAGCAGATGTGGCTGACTGCGATATTTTTGTCGCCCTGACAGAGCAAGACGAAGTCAATATGGTATCTGCCGTTTTGGCTAAGAAAATGGGAGCCAAAGAGACCGTTGTCCGCGTCCGGAATCCAGAATACTCAAATTCTTATTTCAAAGAAAAAAATATTCTTGGCTTCTCTCTAGTCGTCAATCCTGAGCTTCTAGCAGCTCGCTACATTGCTAACAGTATTGACTTTCCAAACGCCTTGTCTGTTGAGCATTTTGCTAGTGGACGGGTCGCTTTTATGGAATTTATAATCAAAGAGGAAAGCCCTCTCTGTCAGATGACCCTTTCTCAATTCAGGAAGAAATATGGAAACATTATTATCTGTGCTATCGAACGACAAGGACAGTTAACTATTCCAGATGGGGACTTCACTTTACAAGCCTTTGATAAGATTTTTATGACGGGAAATCGAGTGGAAATCGTGAATTTCCACAATAGTATTCGTCCTCAGGTTGTTAAAAGTCTCCTCCTCATTGGTGCTGGCAAGATATCCTACTATCTTCTGAATATTCTTAGTAATAATAAACGAAAAATCGACTTAAAAGTCATTGAAATCGACCAAAAACGAGCAGAATGGTTTAGTCAAGAATTCCCCGACCTCTATGTCATCCAAGGTGACGGGACATCAAAAGATATCCTCATGGAGGAACGCGCAGGTAACTTTGATGCTGTGGCAACCTTAACGGGCGTCGATGAAGAAAACATTATCTCTTCCATGTTCCTAAATAGTATTGGTGTACAAAAGAATATTACCAAGGTCAATCGAACCAGCTTACTTGAAATCATTGATCGTCAAGATTTTTCAAGTATTGTGACACCCAAAGGAATCGCAGTTGATACGATCATGCATTTCATCCGCGGACGCTACAATGCCCGTTATTCGAATCTTGAAGCCTTGCACCACGTTGCCAATGGTCAAATTGAAACCCTTCAATTCCAGATTCGAGAAGAAAATAAGATGACTGGCAAGCCTTTGGCTCAATTGAAATTGAAAAAAGGTGTTCTGATAGCGGCCATTATCCGAAATGGGAAAGCCATTTTCCCAACTGGGGATGATCACCTCTTGATTGGGGACCGAATTATCGTTACCACCTTAATCAGCAATATCACGAAAATCTATGATTTGATAGAGGGGTAAGCCATGAATAAAAGTATGATTCGCTACCTTTTAGCAAAACTCCTTTTGATTGAAGCCATGTTGCTTTGTGTTCCGATTGTCGTTGCACTCCTCAATCTAAAGAATGATTTTGTTGTGAAAGATAGTCCGGCTGTCTTTATCTCTCTATTTGCAACCATTGCCATCCTCCTCATCCTTGGAGGAATTGGTACCTTATTCAAGCCCAAAGATTTTCACATCTACGCCAAAGAAGGCGTTCTCATTGTAGCTTTGTGTTGGATCCTCTGGTCCTTCTTCGGTGCTCTCCCCTTTGTCTTCTCAGGACAAATTCCAAACATCATTGATGCATTTTTCGAGGTTAGCTCTGGCTTCACAACCACAGGGGCTACCATTTTAAATGACGTCTCTGTCCTTAGCCCTTCTCTTCTCTTCTGGCGTAGTTTTACCCACTTAATCGGAGGGATGGGGGTGCTGGTTTTTGCCCTAGCGATTATGGACAATAATAAGAACAGCCACCTCGAAGTGATGAAGGCAGAAGTTCCTGGCCCGGTATTTGGTAAAATTGTATCCAAACTCAAGAATACAGCTCAAATCCTTTACTATCTCTATCTGGCCCTCTTCTTCCTCTTCGTCATTATCTACTTCTGTGCTGGCATGCCCCTGTATGATAGTTTTATCATTGCCATGGGGACAGCCGGAACTGGTGGTTTCACCGTCTTTAACGATGGAATTGCCCACTACCATTCGACTCTCATCACTTATTTGGTCAGTTTCGGAGTCTTGGTCTTTGGGGTTAACTTTAACCTTTACTACTACATCATGCTTCGCAAGTTCAAAGCCTTTTTCGGCGATGAAGAACTTCGTACCTATTTAATGATTGTCGGTGTCTCTTCCCTACTGATTGCCTGCAACATTTTTCACCTCTATCACAATTTTGCAGATAGTTTCGAAATGTCCTTTTTCCAAGTGTCCAACGTCATTACCACGACTGGATTTGGTTTTGGCAACACTGTTGATTGGCCGCTCTTTTCTCAGTTCCTCCTCCTCATGCTCATGGTGGTTGGTGGATCGGCTGGCTCAACTGCAGGGGGGCTGAAAGTCATTCGTTTCTTAATTCTAGCTCGAATCGGGAAGAATCAAATTCGTTCGACCCTCTCACCCAATCGGGTGATGACCCTGCATGTGAATGGCACAGCCTTGGATAAGGATACCCAGCACAAAATCTTAAAATACTTCGTAGTCTATACCTTGATTATGATCTCTCTCATTGCGATTGTCAGCTTTGATAGCAATAATTTTATGACGGTCGTCAGCGCTGTCTTTAGTTGCTTTAACAATATCGGACCGATGATTGGAACAACGGATACCTTTGCTATCTTTAGCCCAATCTCTAAGCTCTTACTATCGATCGCCATGATTGCAGGACGGTTGGAAATCTACCCTATGTTACTGCTCTTTATGCCACGCACTTGGTCAGACCGCTAAAAAAACAAAAGAGGCTGGGACAAAAGTCCTAGCCTCTTTATTGTCTTTGGATTGTCGAGCAAGACGCAGTGGTTGTGTGGGCTCTACTACGCTGATTTCATCAGCTTTTACAGCCCTACTCAACTGTGCGGAGGTGGGACGACGAAATCAAATTCTAACCAATGACCGATTTCTGCCCCACTCTCTTTTTCTTTGCTCTGAGTGAGACTTTTGATTAAAGTATGTTCGATCTTAATTTTTGCCTTTCTCTTCCTCTTCTAGGTGGCTTTTCAGACTGAAATGATCTGGAACTGGATCCACTCCCGTCTTGCTCCAGGGATGGCAACGGAGAATCCGAGCAAGCCCCATCAGAATCCCTATTAATCCATGCCGTTCAATAGCCTGAATCATATAGTTGGAACAGGTAGGAGAATAGCGACAGGAAGGCGGAAAAAGGGGCGAAAGAAAGCGTTGATAGAGACGAACAAGTCCGATTGCACATTTCTTCATTATTTTTTCGTTTTTGTCACTGCCAGAGTGTGCAATTGGCTGATTTCTTTTTTATTGAGTCGGCGGTATTCACCAGGGCGAAGTCCAGAAACGTCTAGATTTCCAAATTGGGTCCGGGACAATTTATCCACTAAGAGGCCAACAGCTTCAAACATCTTCTTAACCTGGTGATTGCGTCCTTCATGGATGGTCAATTGGACAACCGAGCGATTCTTTTCTGGGTCAACCTTTAGAATCTCATAGGTTGCTGGCTTGGTCTTTTTGCCATCAATGGTCACACCACGTGTCAAGGGACGCAAGTTTTCTTTATTCGCCAATCCCTTCACACGCGCAACATAAACCTTATCGATCTCATTACGCGGATGGATCATTTCATCCGTGAAATCACCATCATTGGTCAAAATCAAGACCCCAGAAGTATCCCAGTCCAAGCGACCGACAGGATAAATCCGTTCCTTGACTTGCGGTAATAAATCAATAACAGTTGGTCTCCCTTTATCATCTGATACACTGGAAATGACGCCTCTTGGTTTATTTAAGAGATAGTAAACCTTCTCTTCGTTGTAAATCGGTTGACCTTCTACTTCTACCTTGTCTCCAGACTTGATCGTCGTCGCCAATTCACGGACCTCTTGACCATTTACAGTGACAAGGCCTTGCTTAATCAATTCCTCTGCTTTGCGGCGGCTTGCGACACCAGCATGAGCAATATATTTGTTAATTCTCATCAATTTCCTCAGTTCTTTCTGTAAATAATTGGCTTTCTTGACCGATTAACTCAGTCTCTTCAACAATTGGTAGCTCGTCTAAGTGGTTAATCCCCATGTAATCCAAAAAGTAATCTGTCGTCACATAGAGATTGGGTCTCCCAATGACTTCTTTCTTCCCATCTTCTCGAATCAACTCAAAAGAAAGTAATTTTGAAATGGCCCCACTAGAGTTCACTCCACGAATATCATCGACTTCAATCCGAGTAATCGGCTGTTTATAAGCAATGATAGACAAAGTTTCTAAGGCAGCACGAGAGAGACTTTGATTCATTGGTGACTTTGAATACTCGCGTAACAGCTCTGCATATTGGGACTTGGTCACTAATTTATAAGTTGATGCTGTCTCCAACAAGGCCATACTAGAATCCTGATCCTGCTCATACTTTTGGGCCATTTTTTCTAAACTTTGAATCACCCCTGTGGGAGGAAGGGATAGGAGGTCTGCAATCTGCCTCACCGTTAAACCATCTTCTCCTGCAACAAACAAGAGAGCCTCCATCTCTGCAATTTTACTCATTCTTTAATCCTACTAAAATAATATCTCCAAATGGTTCGTCTTGAAGAGCCTCAACTTCTTGTACTTTAATCAACTCCAAAGTTGCCAAAAAGACAGTAATCAGTTCGTTCACATCTTTGGCTTCTTCAAAAATATCTTGGAGCAAGATTCTCTTGCCAGGCTGACACAAGCGACGAACCTCATTCATCAGGTCTTCAATTTTATACTCATCTCGAACAATGGTCGTATGATTTTGTCGAAATTCTTCCTTCTTTTTCGTCAACAATTTTGAAAAGGCTAAGAAAAGATCAATCGTGGTCTTATCATGGACCAATTCTGCATCATCATAGACTAATTCCGTTTTGGGTTTTGAAAAGTACTGGGCTCTCTCCTCGTGTTGAAGGGCCATCTTTTCACCCAATAATTTAAACTTCCGGTACTCTTCGATTTGAGACAGGAGGTCCTGTTCTAAATCTTCTTCATCAGCTACTTGCTCCGCAATTTTTGGAAGGAGACGCCGACTCTTAATCAAGGTCAACTGACTGGCCATCAGCATGTATTCACCAGCGACCTCTAGGCGCATTGCTTGAAGGGTCGTCAGATAGGCCAAGTACTGCTCGATCACCTCAATCAGAGGAACCTCATAAATATCCATCTGGTATTTTGAAACGAGGTGTAAGAGAAGATCCAAGGGACCTTCAAAATCCTTTATTTTAATATCCATTACTTATACTTTTCTAAGGTTACTAGGGTTTTTAAACCTAGCTCTCGGGCGATGCTAAACAGATCCATCCCCTGTTCTCTTTGTTTTAAAATATATTGTTCCCGTAAGGATTGCGCCGAAAGATTTTCAAACCCTTTTTCCAATAGGAAAGACTCTAATTGACGGAAGCCCCACTGACGCGAATAGGCCTTACCCTTGTTATCAAATAAATAAGTCCCAGTCATCAAATCTGTCAACTCTCCTAGAAGAGCATCCGGAATGCGCAAGACCCGTTTCTGTCCTTCTTTCCCTACTCGTAAAACCTGAAAATCGAGTTCAATATCAACGATTTTCAACTGAAGAATTTCACTAGGCAACAAGCCCATCTCGACAATCAAGAGGGCAATCAAGCGTCCTTGGGATAGGTCTGACCCTTCCCACAAAAGGGATAAATCCAATAGCTCTTGATCGTGGCTCTTGGACACAGAGACTTTTGGAAGGACCAAGCGATGATAATCCTCAATAACCTGATGTTGATAAAGATAAAATAGAAATTGATTGACGGCAGAAAGCTTCCGTTTTTGAACAGCTGGTTTAAAATCCTTAATCGAAGCTTGATAAATTCGAAGATTGGTATCTGAGACATGGTTATGAACTGTATCCACGAACTGATCCAAATCATAAGAATAGGCCGCCTGCGAATTTTCACTTAAGTCTTTTTCTTTGATAAAACTAGCTATGTATTCTTTCATATTTTCCTCATCTCATATTCATTTGAGAAATTGTGCATGAGGGAGTTGATGGCTTTTAAAATGGATTTTCGAGTAATGATTCCTTCAAAGACTCCATCTTCTGAAACAACCGGTAGAAAGGATTCCTCTACCAACTTATGCAAGACTTCTGTCACAGTATAATCTTTCCCTAAGCGCTCTCCATCCTTTTTTGTCATATGAACGATGTCCATGGATGAAAAGACGTCATCAGAATAATCATGTTTCATTTGGTAAGAAAGAATGTCTGTTAAAGAAATCGTCCCTACGTACTTCATCTGATCGGTCACAACAGGAACACGAGTGTAGCTAATTTGACTGAGCACCAAGATAGCATGATCCACATTGTGCGTATCAATCAAGACAGCTAAATTGCGCGCTGGAGTCAAAAAAGTTTTTTCTTCTCGAAGTATAAATTCCTCAAATTCCTTAGCGATCATCGATCAAACTCCTTTGTAAGAGGTTCATACACCTCATGTTTCCGATTTAAAAATTCAACTCGATAGGAATCTGCATCAATTTCCACTTTAGCATAGAGGCACTCTTGAATGGGCCCCCGCGGTAAACTGACTGACCCAGGGTTCAGAAAAAGGGTACGCCCTTCCTTCCAAGCATCCGGAATATGCAGATGGCCATAGAGGCAGATATCTGCATCTTCTTCCTGGGCCCACAAATCTAACTTTTGAAAACTAAAATTAATTTGGAAAAGATGGCCATGGGTTTGAATGATCCGAGTAGGACCCAATTGCGTCACCAAACGTTCCGGGTACTCCCCATAAAAGTCCATGTTCCCTTTGACAACATGAATGCCTTCCCATACAGGATCGGTACTTTCTAACTCAGAATCCCCGTTGTGAAAAATGGCATCGACCTTTCCGTTATAGTGGTTTTTGATCTCTTCTACGATCTGACAATCACCATGAGAATCGCTCATGACGATGATTACTTGTTCTGCCATGCTGGGAATACCTCCACTAATTTCTTTACGGCTAAAGCTCGATGCGATTGTTGATTCTTTTCCTCTAGAGTTAGTTGGGCAGATGTCTTACCTGTTTCTCCAACTAGAAAGAGGGGATCATAGCCAAACCCATTTTCACCTTTTGGCTCAAAATTGATGTATCCTGGCCAATCCGCCTCCACAACAAGGCTTTCCTTACCAGGACTGGCAACCACTAAGGTTGTATGAAATTTTGCTGACCGATCCTTCAATTCAAAGACCATCGCCAGCTCATGTAAGAGCTTAGCATTGTTCTCTAGGTCGGTCGCTCCTACACCTGCAAAGCGAGCAGACCAGACACCTGGTAAGCCCCCAAGGATATCGACCATGAGTCCTGAATCATCCGCCAACACCATTTTCCCTGTTAACTGTGAAATCGTCTCAGCTTTTAGGCGAGCATTTTCTTCGAAAGTCATTCCTGTTTCATCTACTTCTGGAAGATCAGGATAATCATTGAGATTCTCCACTTCAAAGCCCATTTGCTCAAAAATATGACGAAACTCTTTGGTTTTTCCTTCATTCCGAGTAGCGATTAGCAAGCGATCCTTAAGGCCTTCCTGCCCCAAAAAATCTGCAAGTGGAAGACCATTCTTTGGCAGATAAACAGAGAGCAAGCGTTCTCCTTCTACAATGAGAAGTGCTCCTTGCCGTTGCACGATTTCAATTTTCCGGCCTAGTGTTTCCTCCACGATTTGAAAGAGGAAGGTCAAAAACTGCAAACTAGAGGCATAACGGACAACTGTAAGATTCAGGGGGAAGCCCAAGTCTGTGTCTCCAACTAGTGATTCTACTAAGTCAACAAGCTCAGAAGCTTCTGAAGAGACTTCACTATATTCGTTATAGTCACTCCGATCTCCCCATTCAGCTAAAAACCAATTTAAGGCATCTTTGTATTCATATATCTTTTGGTTCATAATTCTACATGCTCCACATGAACGACTTGATGCAACCAAGTCTTGGCAATCGCTGCAAAACTGGCTGCATTAGCCGTTGTATAAAATTGATGGTAGCAATCCTCCAATTGGCGACTGCGATTAATCTCAAAGTAGTTGAGTAAGACCGAGATATCCCGGACACACTCTGCCCCGCTATCAATTAATTGAACCTCTGGCCCCATGACATTTTGGATAATAGGACGAAGAAGAGGGTAATGGGTGCAGCCCAAAACCAGCGTATCTACCCTCCCGGCAAGGGGTTTCAAGGTTTCATAGACGACTTTTTTTGTAACACTGGACTGCAACTCATTGGATTCAACCAGAGGGACAAATTTCGGACAGGCTAAACTCTCAACTGCCATTTCTGGTGACAGGCTTTGAATCTTCTTACGGTAAATATCTGAGGCGACCGTCATCGGTGTCCCAATAACGCCAATTCGTTTGCTTCTCGTCGCCTTGATCGCTGCGGAAGCTCCTGGTAAAATCACTCCTAAAACGGGGATATCCAAGGCTTCTTTTACCTCTTCCCATACAACAGCTGTCGCTGTATTACAGGCCAAAACAATCATCTTCACATTTTTCGTTAGGAGAAAACGAACCATCTCCCAAGTATAGTCACGAATTTGATCTGCTGGTCTCGGGCCGTATGGTGCTCTGGCAGAATCACCAATATAGACGACCTCTTCATGGGGTAGTTGCCGCATCAATTCGCGTACAACGGTTAACCCTCCGACACCCGAATCCAAAAAACCAATTGGTCGATTGTCCATCTGCCTTCCTTTCAAAACAAGGGACCAAGAAAAATCTTAAAGTCCCCCTACTTATTTTATTGTGTAATCAGTCTTGCTTTTATTTCTTCTTCGTGTTCAAAGATGCTTTTTGTTGGTTCAAAATTTGACGGTATACTTGTTGTACCTTCGCTTCACTTGGACGTTGTCCGCTAGCTCCCAATAAAGTACGAACCGCTTCAACATTCAAGCGTGGGTTTGATGCAAATTCTTTTTCAAACTGCTTACGAAGTAGGTACATACCTGCCAACATCCCACCAAAGAAAGCAAGGATAATCAATAAAATTGTCAAAAATGTAGACATAAGTGTTTTTCTCCTAAATTCAATATTTACACATTTTCTATTATACCAAAAAGGCCCTATTTTTCAAAGTCAAAGCCATACAATGTTGCAAAGTAATCCTCTGGTTTTTCGGCCCGTCGGATGAGACGAGTTTGGCCCGATTCTTCTAATAAAATCTCGGCAGATCGAAGCTTGGCGTTGTACTGATAGCCCATGGAATAACCATGCGCTCCTGTATCATGGATGACCAAGAGATCCCCAATCTCCGAGACAGGAAATTCCCGATTCTTGGCAAACTTATCATTGTTTTCACACAAACTACCAACAATGTCTACTAATTCTGTCTCTCCATCTGGACGATCGAGATTGGTGATATGGTGGTAGGCCCCGTACATAGCAGGGCGGAGCAGGTTGACGGCCGAAGCATCCACTCCTAGATAGGTCCGATAAGTCTGTTTCTTATGGGTGACATGGGTGACTAACAAGCCATGTGGTGCCAACATGAAGCGGCCTAATTCCGTATAGATGTTCACTTGATCTAAACCGGCAGGGATTAAAATAGCCTCGTAAGCACGACGGACACCCTCTCCAATCACAGCGATGTCATTCGGCTGGTCTTCTGGTTTGTAGTTCACTCCAACCCCTCCAGAAAGGTTGACAAAATCCAAAGTCACCCCTGTCTTTTCAACAACTTCTACAGTCAACTGGAATAATTGCTTAGCCAATTCTGGATAGTAATCATTAGAGACGGTATTCGAAGCCAAGAGGGCATGGATTCCAAAGCGCTTAACCCCCAAGTCTTTTAACTCACGGAAGGCTTGGATCAATTGCTCCTTGGTCATGCCGAACTTAGCCTCCTCAGGGTGATCCATGATATCCGTTCCCAGTTCAAACACCCCTCCTGGATTATAGCGGCAAGAGATAACCTCCGGTAGAGTTGCAACAGACTGTAAGAAAGCTACGTCTTCGTAGGCATCCAAGTTGATAGTTGCTCCTAGTTGACGGGCAAAGACCATCTCTTCAGCCGGCGTATTATTCGAAGAAAACATAATCTCTTGGTCCGTAAATCCTAATTTTTGTGCCATCAACAATTCCACATAGCTAGCACAATCCACGCCACATCCTTCTTCTTTGAGAATTTTTAGGATGGCTGGATTAGGAGTTGCTTTGATAGCAAAGTATTCCTTGAATCCTGGGTTCCAAGAAAAAGCTTGATGAAGGGCACGAGCTGTTTGCCGGATCCCAGCTTCATCATATAGGTGAAAGGGAGTTGGATAAGTTTCAGTAATTTGTTTTAATTTCTCTCTGCTAATAAATGGACGTTTCATTTGAAGATTCTCTTTTCCAATTTTCTTTAGTATATCATAAGTTTTCCAACAAAAAAAGCCGGTTCCCCGGCTCTTTCTATTAATCATTGCGTCCAAAAATACGTAAGATATTGATAAACAAGTTGATGAAGTCAAGGTAGAGTTCCAAAGCCAAGGCAACAACCCATCCATTTGTTGGCTGACCATTGGATTGTTCATAGACATAACGAATCTTTTGGTTATCCCAAGCAGTCAAACCTGCAAAGATAATCACACAAAGAATGCTAAGGACATAATCCATACCAGAGCTTCGTAAGAAAATATTCGCAATCGAAGCAATGATAATACCAATCAAGGCTCCCATAAATGCTCGGCCCATTGTAGATAAATCTTTTTTAGTTACACGACCAATCGCTGACATGATGAAGAACATCAAGGCACTGACTACAAAAGCTTTATAGACTGTCGCTTGAGCATAGCGAGCAATGATAAAACTCAAGGTAAAGCCATTCAAAGCGGAATAGGTTAAAAAGAGAGGCAAGGCCATGGGATTGTTTTTCACCGATTGTCTAGAAGCGACAAGGACTAAAATCAATTCAACGGCAATGGCAATATAGTAGACCCATGGAGCCTGAATTAGAATATACATGAAGGTTTCTTGGAAAAGGGTCATCATCAAAGCTGATACAACAGCTGAGATTCCAACTCCAACTCCGACGAGAGAATAAATTTTGCTATAAAAGCTATTAAGGCCACTTTGTTCGTGGATAACGGTTTGTTGATTCATGATCAATCATTCCTTTCAAACTTAAATTATTATGATTTTAACATTTTTCGATGGAAAAGTCTCCTCTTTGACCACTTTTTTCTCATTGGTTCTGAGGCTTCTTTGATAGCCCAGTACTTATCGACCATGGTCACAAGGAAAGATTCTTTGTAACGTGGTGGAGCAAGCGTCAATCCCCACATATGTTTGAGGATGATATCCTCTTCTTTTTTATTGAGGCTTGTTATCTTTTTTGCATTTCGTACAGCTATTCGTGGATGCACCCAAGCATGGCTCTTATTGAATTTGACTTGACGCCAATCATAGTAAAAAAGATCGTGCAGAAGAGCTCACCTCGCTGTACTTTTGGTATCCCAGCCCATCTTCTTAGAAATACAGTAACTGGTGTAGCTAACATGAATAGAATGCTCCAAACGATTGGAGTGAATATGATGCGGAATTTCCTTTAATTTTTGAAGTTTTGGGTGTTGAATCAAATGTCCCACTTCAGCCATATATTCTTTATCTTTCCGATACACGAGTCTCACCTCCTTAAATCTGACTAGCTCACTCTTCTTAAATCATAGAAAACATCAAAATCCCTGCTGCAACTGCGACATTCAGACTTTCTGCTTGACCCGGCATCGAGATATGAATCAGCTGATCTGCTTTCTCAGCCATCTCTGAACTGATACCTTGGCCCTCATTGCCCATAACTAATACAAAAGCAGGGACTTTTTCCACTTTCTTATAGTCAACGGAGTCCTTGGATAAGGTGGTCGCATAGATGGGGAGCTGGCTCTCTTTAATACCTTTCAAGAGTTGCTCTTTGTTTAAACGGATAACAGGAAGATGAAAATGACTTCCCTGCATGGAGCGCAAGGTTTTCATATTATACAAATCCGCAGATTGATCGGTTAAAAGCACCCCATCAAAGCCTGCTGCATCAGCAGTCCGAATCATGGTTCCAACATTGCCTGGATCTTGTACATCCTCTAGCAACAAATACCGTCCTTGGGTCAGCTGAAGATGATGAATCGGATTTATCTTGACTTCAGCCACAATTCCTTGAGGACTTTTTGAATCAGAAATTTCTGCTAAAACTTCAGGAGATACGATGGTCACCTTCGCATCTATCTTGATCTTATCTACGAATTCTTCCAGAACAAAGACTTGTTCAATCGGAACCTGATGATTGACAGCTTCTTCATAGAGATGCCACCCTTCGATGAGGTAGGAGTCGGTTCGGTATTTTTTTTGATGAAGTTTTTTAACTTTTTTAATCCCATTATTGGACTTAGAGGTTATAATATTCATAAGACTATTATACCACATTCACAGGAGGAGCTTCTCCGTCCTGAGTAGGAATTCAAGCACAAGGAGGACAAGCATGCAAAAAGTTAAAATGACGGCCCAAGGACGGGTTCAAGGTGTTGGCTTCCGCTGGGGAGTTTATAGCTTAGCACTAGAAATCGGAGGTATTACAGGTCGGGTCTGGAATAATGATGACGGCACAGTTACTATCCTTGCCGCCTGCGAAGACAATACCCTCATGGCCAAATTTATCCAAGAAATACGAAAAGGTCCGACTCCTTTTTCCAAGGTTTCTTATCTAGACGTCCATCTGGCGAACTTCGAACCCTACAAAGATTTTAAAATTTCAAATTAAGTCTTAAGAACTATTGTTAATTTGATAAAAAAACAGTAGAATAGAAAGGTATTATTTAAAATTAAAGGATAAAAAACTCGTGAAAAAATATAAACGTTATCTACTTGCAGCCCTCAGCTTGTCTGCCCTCCTCCTCTTAACGGGATGTGTCAGCATTGACAAGACGACCAAACAACCGACCGGTTTCGTCTGGAATCTCATTGGAAAACCAATGGGAGAAGCCATCAATTTCTTTGCGACAGATCTTGGGCTTGGCTTTGGTTTAGGGATTATCTTAGTAACCGTAATCGTTCGAATCATCATCTTCCCTCTAGGTATTTATCAATCTTGGAAGGCAACCTACCAATCAGAAAAGATGAACTACCTCAAACCGATCTTTGCACCGATTCAAGAACGTATTAAAAATGCAGAGACTCAAGAAGAAAAACTACTTGCCAATTCTGAATTGATGAATGCCCAAAAAGAAAACGGCGTCAGCCCATTCGGTGGTATTGGATGTCTGCCTTTGTTGATTCAAATGCCATTCTTCTCAGCCCTTTATTTTGCAGCTCAATACACTCCGGGTATCAGCAAGGACTCATTCCTTGGCATTGGTCTCGGTTCAAAAAGCCTGGCTTTGACCCTCGTTGTTGCTGTTCTTTACTACATTCAAAGTATGCTTTCTCTCCATGGTATCGAAGATGAAAACCAAAGAGAAACCATGAAGAAAACAGCTCTTATGAGTCCTATTATGATTGCTGTCTTCTCTTTGATGGCACCAGCTGGTGTAACCCTCTACTGGGTAGTCGGTGGTTTTGTACAGATTATTCAACAATTTGTCATCAACTACCTCATCCGTCCAAGATTGCGGAAACAAGTTGCAGAGGAATATAAAAACAATCCTCCAAAAGCTCCAGCTTCCAATGGACGTCGCGTAAAAAAAGATATCACACCTACCAATCCAGCCAAGGCTCAACGTTCCCTTCCAACTAACGGAAACAAAAAACGAAACGCTGGAAAACAACGCAACCGTAACTAATACATACAAATAGGCCGAGATAATATCTCGGCCTTTTCCATTACTATAAAAAACGAGGCTGGGACAAAAGTCCTAGCCTCTCAATTGTCTTTGGATTGTCGAGCAAGACGCAGTGGTTGAGTGGGCTCTACTAGGCTGATTTCATCAGCTTTTACACCCCTACTCAACTGTGCGGAGGTGGGACGACGAAATCGAATTCTAACGAATGACCGATTTCTGTCCCACTCTCTTTTTATTCTGTTTTTTCAACGTTCACGATTTTTACTTGGTAGCTTCCTGCTGGAGTTTCAATCGTCACAGTATCCCCCGTTTTCTTACCAATTAAGGCATGACCAATTGGACTTTCATTTGAGATCTTACCAGCAAAAGCATCCGCTCCAGCTGAACCAACAATGATGTAGACATCTTCTTCGTCTTCACCAATTTCTTGCACGGTAACTGTTTTTCCGATCGCTACTTCATCAACAGCGACTGCATCACTATCTACAATTTCAGCATAGCGAATCTTTGTTTCTAGGCTGGAGATTTGCCCTTCAACAAAAGCCTGTTCGTCTTTAGCTGCTTCGTATTCACTGTTTTCCGAAAGGTCCCCGTATGAACGAGCAATTTTAATCCGCTCTACAACTTCTGGACGACGAACTAATTTCAATTCTTCTAATTCAAGTTCTAACTTTTGCTTTTCAGCAAGGGTCATTGGATAGGTTTTTTCTGCCATATTTATTTCTCTTTTCTATTATTTTTTTCGAACTAAAAAGGTGTGGCATGCCACATCCTCCTTAGTTTGAGCTGCTTTCTGTTAATTTGCTATTCACGTGTTCTTCCACGTTTTTAGTGTGTTCCTCAAAAGTTTTCGCAAAATAGACTTCCCCTGTCTCTACATTTGCGACAAAGTAGAGGTAGTCTGTCTTGCTTGGGTTGACGGCTGCTTCAATAGCAGATAGCCCTGGACTATCTACTGGACCAGGCATCAAACCAGTATTCTTGTAGATATTATAAGGTGAATCAATATTGGTGTCAATCGTTGCATCTTCTTTCAGAGTCGTCTTCTTGCCTAATTGACCTTGTGCGTACAAGATGGCAATATTACTTTGAAGAGGCATATCTTGGTTCAAACGGTTATAAAAGACACTGGCAATATCCTTGCGGTCTTTATCTGTAGCGCCTTCTTTTTCAATTAAAGAAGCCAGTGTCAATGCCTCATTGACATCAATATTTTTAGCTTCCATAGTGTCATAGTAGGCTGAAAGATTTTGGTTCATTGCAGCTAACATCTGGTCCACAAGATCTTCCATTTTGCTATCTTTTCCATAGCCGTAAGTAGCTGGGAAGAGATAGCCCTCTAAGCGATAGCGTACGCCACTTTCTTTAGACGGTAAGGTTGCTAGTAACTTAGGATATTTGGCTACCATCTTTTCAATAAAAGCATCATCTTGGATTACTTTTAAGAATTCTTCTTGCGTATATGGAGTCTTAGCTCCAGATTTGGAACTAGCATCCACAGAAACCACTTGCGCGATTTGATCAATCGTGTAGCCCTCAGGAATCGTAATTTTTCCTAAGACCGGTGGTTCCGGAGTTTTGGTTCCTTGCTCTTGCAATTTTTGAATAATGGTATCTAGATCCATACTCTTTTGTAAATTGAAATAACCGGATTGGAAGTTTCCATAATTCTTAAACTTGGTGTAATAGTTGAAGAACTGACCATTCTTAATCAAGCCTTTTTTCTCCAAGATAGTCCCAATTTCACGATTGCTAGATCCAGCAGGAATTTCAACGGTTACAAACTCTGTAGACTTGGTATCTATTGCATTTAAGTTAGATTTGACATAGGTCACTGCGAAAATTCCAGTTGCAACCATTAAGACAAAAAGAATTCCTAGAACCGTTAAGACGATCCGTTTAGCAATAGTATTCTGTTTTTTCTTTTTCTGAACACGTTGGTCACGATCCTTGCGCGAAACACTAGATACCGGTTTTTCTTTTCTCGAAGCAACAACTGGCTGACTTGAGATTTCTGATCGTCGAGTTGGCTCTTGCACTGGAAGAGGTGTTTCTTCTTGAGTCTCTTCTTCTATACCTTGAAGATCGGGAATTTCCGTAACTTCTGGCACTTCTGAAACTTCTGCTTCCTCTGAAATTGCTACTTTGTCCTGAACCCCAGTCTCTTCTGACACAAGTTCAGGAAGCGGTCCTTCCGTCTCGCCTTCTTTGTTTTCTGGACTAGAGATTTCTTGAACAGGTAAGTCATATTCTTTTTCAACCTGTACAATCTGCTTATTCGCTTCTTCAAGATCACGGAGAATCCGCTCTTTAAAGCTTAATAATTTTTCATTCTCTTGTTGGTTATCAGTCAAATACTTGACCCCCCTTGTCATAATCCTTAATATTATATCTTAAAAGGGATAGAAAAGCAATAGGAACGAGGCTTGAGCCCCTCAAATCCTATTGATCACTTACTTGATGGGACCTCCCATACTAAATCGTACCAGACTTCCCCAGCATAAGTAGAGGCCGAGCGACCTTCATTTACAAAGCCGTTCCTTTCATAATACTCAATCAAGTAATCATGACAGGTCAAGCTAACCCCTTCGCGTCCTTCCTCTAAAGCAAGATTCTTCATGGTCTCAAGCAGGGCTTTCCCAACCCCTAAGCCTTGCGCGGACTGAGCTATCGAAAGACTCGTAATGGTAATAAAACCTCCTGGTAGATGCGACTCATCCCTTACATCCACTGTAAAAGAGCGGTCATCCACATATCTCTTTTGAGTAACTGGTCCTTCTAGATAGCCTAGGAGCTGGCCACCCTTTTCAGCCACTAAAAAGCTATTATGAAACGATTCGATATGTTTGGCAAGCACTGTCTCATCTATTGCTTCTTCTGGACTAAAATTTTCCAGTTCTATGGCAACGATGGCTTCTAAATCCTTCATAGTTGCACGACGAATGTTCATTTTTCTTCCTTTCTATAGGGATAGGTGCCACATTAGGTGATAGCCCTCCACTCCTTCTTCCTTATCCCCTATCTCTAGTTGGAAATCATTCATTTCAAAATACGGAATCAGTTCTTCCTGGCAGAGCACATGAATTCCTAACAAGGATTCTTGAGCTACAAGAGACTTGAGTGAGGCCAGTAACAAGGTACCAAAACCTTGTTTTCTAAAGTCTGGAAGAATTTCCAACCACAATAATTTTAAAGAGGGATTTTCGAGCTGATCCTCTGTTTGAATCAGGCAACTCCCAATCACTTGCTCTTCAAATTCCAAGACCAGGGTCCTGAATCCGTTCAGTTCTTGTCGTTTAGCACTTTGAAAAGAAAAATTTTGGGACGTGATCTGTTCGATCTCATCCCAATCAATTTCTTTAGCAAACCGAATCCTAAGGTTTGGTTGCATGGTATCTCCTTATTGAACGTTATTGGTCAAGTTCCCAAGTAAACGTTCAAATGAATATTCATAGGTCTGGATATCTCCTGCTCCCATGAAGACATAGACAGCATTGTCATGATCCAAGAGTGGAGAAACGTTTTCAGCTGTAATCACACCTGATTTCTTGATGATTTTCGCTTCTAGATCTTCCACTTTTACATCCCCATGATCCACTTCACGGGCTGATCCATAAATCTGTGCCAAGTAAACTGCATCGGCCTGGTTCAAGGCATCCGCAAATTCATCCAAGAGAGCAATCGTCCGAGTAAAGGTATGAGGTTGGAAGACCGCCACGATTTCCTTACTTGGATACTTTTGACGTGCCGCATCCAAAGTAGCAATGATTTCAGTTGGATGGTGGGCAAAGTCATCAATGATGACGGTATCGTTGACAATCTTTTCTGTAAAGCGACGTTTGACCCCGCCAAATGTTTTTAAGTGTTCCCGAACTAAATCAAGATCGAATCCAGCGATATAAAGCAAACCAACGACCGCTGTAGCATTCATGATATTGTGACGTCCGAAGGATGGGATTTGGAATTGTCCCAAATCTTCTCCACGGAAGTGAACAGTAAAGGTTGATCCAGTAGTAGAACGCAAGAGATCACTGGCTACAAAATCATTGCCCTCTTCTTCAAAGCCATAGTAATAGATTGGGGCATTAGCTGTAATCCGACGAAGCTCAGGATCTTCCCCATAGATGAACAAGGCTTTGGAGATTTGTTTGGCATAATCATTGAAGGCATTAAAGACATCTTCTAGGCCAGTAAAGTAGTCAGGATGGTCAAAGTCAATATTGGTGATAATCGAATACTCTGGGTGGTAAGGCATAAAGTGACGTTCGTACTCGTCTGATTCAAAGACAAAGTACTTAGCACCTTTGGAACCACGGCCAGTTCCATCACCAATCAAATAGCTGGTATCTGTGATATTAGACAAGACATGGGACAAAATCCCTGTAGTAGAAGTTTTCCCGTGAGCTCCTGCTACTCCCATGCTGACAAAATCACGCATAAATTCACCCAAGAATTCATGGTAGCGTTGATAGGTATAGCCTTGCGCATCTGCATAAGCAATCTCTACGTTATTCTCAGGTTTAAAGGCATTCCCAGCAATGAGGATTTGATCACCCGTAAGATTTTCCTCGCTGAATGGTAAAATGGTAATCCCTGCTTGCTCCAGACCTCTTTGTGTAAAGTAATATTTCTCTACATCAGATCCTTGTACAGTGTGTCCCATCTGATGAAGCATCAGTGCCAAGGCACTCATTCCAGCTCCTTTTATTCCGATAAAATGAAATACTTTTGACATAGTTTCTCCTCCTGCTAGTCCAGATTGGTCACATTGAGTTCTTGTTTAATGGTTTTTGTTGAAATGTTCTGTTGATTCTTGTTATAGATTTGGCTCTTTTTCAAAAAATCATAATTATTCTTTTTTGGTTTCTCTTCTTGATGAGATTCTTGAACTGGAAGTTCCTCAGCCCCCTCTAAAAGAATCAATTGCTCTTGTTTCAATCGCTCGCCATATTTGATTAATTCACCTGGATTTTCTTTTTGAAAAGGAGCTGTTGGCTTCACTTTTGGTATGAAAGAAGGGGTGAATTTTTTCCGATTGGGTTTAGAGGCAATATCTGCTGTTAAATAAGGAGCCGTTCGCTTCTTTTTCAAATCAGCTCGCGCTGCTTCACGCGCCTCTTCTGCATAGCGATTCGCCGGGCTCTTTTTATCAACAGGCTCTTTGAAATCCGGAGCCATTGGCTGCCTTCTTGATTTGGGCACTTCAAATGGTTTTTGAAGGGATTTTTTTAGGTTTTTTTGATAGGGTTGCTCTGCTACTTTTCCGGTCGCAATCGGCTCCCATTCTAAATAATTTTTGTCTGTATACTCCCCAAGAATATTACTAATGAAGTCCCCATCATCATATAAATTCATATGGGGCATTTGAGTTAGCATCAGTTCATCATCTGCTACTTGAGGGAAAAGCTTATCCGTCATCCTTTATCTTCCTTTCGACACTTCATTAATTATAAACTATTCATTTTATTTTTCAAGTTATTCCACCGAAATACCCAAAATTTCCCGAATTTCTTCAATAGAAAGACTGGAGCGCGTTTCGGTACCATCTAATATGGTAGAAACTAAATGACGTTTGCTGGTCTGGAGTTCTTGTATTTTTTCTTCAATGGTCCCTCGAGTAATCATCCGATAGACCTCAACATTCTTATCTTGTCCCATTCGATGGGCGCGGCCAATGGCTTGATCTTCTACTGCAGGGTTCCACCATAGGTCAACTAGAATAACCGTGTCCGCACCTGTCAAATTCAAACCAACTCCACCTGCTTTCAAGGAAATGAGAAAGGCATCCCCTTGACCAGAGTTAAAGGCATTGGTCATGTCTTGGCGTTCATTAGCTGGCGTAGATCCTGTAATTTTAAAAGAAGTCATCTTCAGAGCATCCAACTCTTTTTCAATGATATCTAACATCCCTCTAAATTGTGAGAAAATCAAAACCCGTTGGTTGCCATCTTTGATCTGTTCTAGCAGTTCTCGAAGGCTATCTAGCTTCCCACTTTCTCCAGCATAGTCCTCTAAAAAGAGGGATGGCGTATCACAAATCTGACGAAGACGCATCAAGCCTGATAAGATTTCCATCTTACTGCGATTAAGTTCCTCTTCAGAAGAGCTTAGAATACGATCTTGCATTTGCTTCAACTGAGCTAAATAGATTGTTTTTTGGTCGTCAGCCAATTCATTCTTATAGGTCATCTCTATCAAATCCGGAAGTTCCTGCAAGACTTCACTTTTTTTCCGTCTCATGATAAAAGGCTTAACGTATTGAGAGATGGTCTCTGGACTCAATTGTTTAAATTCTTTTTTACCGGGAAATAAACCTGGAAGAACAATTTGGAAAATCGACCAGAGTTCCTCCACATGGTTTTCAATTGGTGTTCCCGACAAAGCAAAGGTATGAGGAACATCGAATTTCCGTAAGTATTGAGCAATCTTGGTTTGGGAATTTTTCATGACCTGCGCTTCATCCAAGATTAAGTATTGGTACTGATTTTTTTCGTATTGCTCTACGTCCTGACGGAAGGAAGCGTAACTGGTAATAGCTACCTGAGGATTGCTTGCAATAATCTCGTCGCGATTTGCTTTAAGTCCATATATGACCTCCACTTTCATTTGTGGGGCAAACTTTTCGAACTCCTCTTTCCAATTATAGATTAAACTAGATGGAGCTAAAATCAAAATCTTAGAATCTGCTGTCGCAACACTCGAGAGAAAGGCAATGGTCTGGAGTGTCTTTCCAAGTCCCATATCATCTGCCAAGATCCCCCCAAAGCCGTAGTGATTGAGCATGGATAGCCAGCGGACTCCTACTTCCTGATAATCTCGTAGTTTAGCTGTAACTTGTAGCTTACCTAATGGAAATTGCTCTGGATGAATCAAATCATGAGCCAAATGACGAAATTCTTCAGAAAATTGGACATTGTCAGCTGTCTCAAATAACTGGGAGAGCTGGAAAGCTGCAATACGATTGGTTTGCAACTGACCTGTTTTTGTCTTCTTTGCGCGAAGATTCAATAAGGTCTGACTGATCCGCTTGGTTTCTTCATCAAAGATAAGGACCTTTCCTGTTTGACTAATGTAATAGTCATTCTTCTCGATTAAGGCACTCATGACTTGGTCAACTTCAGAAGGATCAATGGAGTCAAATTCAAAACCAATTTCAAGCAGTCGTCCACTGGTTTGAATGTCAATCTTGGGCTTCTCCACCTGATACAAATCCAACAATTTCTCCGAAACTTCTACCTCTCCTAGTTGTTCAAATAATGGAAGAGTTTGCTGAAAGAAAGGATAGATTTGTTTAGGAAGAAGAGGAGACCGTTTGGTTTGAAAGTGTTTGGTAAAACCAGCTGCCAAAATGGTTTCAAAAACCATACGTTCCTTATCAAAGTTACTGGAATAAGGTAGATCCTTGAGATCTTGTTCAGAACGAACGATACGGTCCTCGTAGACAAAAGCCACTTCTAACAACACTTCTCCCTGTTCAGATAAATCGAAAGTAAAGTGAGGTTGAAAATCATGAATATAGAAGTTACTTGGTGCTTTCACCTCACCAATTTTCCTGAATTGCTCTAAGCTATAGGTCAATTTGGTCTGATCCGACAAATCAAACTGAACATGTCTCTTCTGATCACTGGATAGGGGTAAACTCTGAACCGCCTCAATCAAAATATTTTGAAGTGGCGAGATTTGGTAAAAATGGCCATTTGCCAAAAGAAAGCGACCTTCCACCATTTTATAGGAAGACACTTGGACCTGTAGTTCGATAAACTCCTTCATTTCCACGACTTGGAAAGAAAACAAGCCCGAATCTTCCTGGAGTTCTTGAAAGAAAACTTCCTGATAGGCATCCATCCCGACTTCAAGGATAAAAGACGGTAGATCCATTAATAATTGTACAGCTTCTTCAAAGAAGCTCATTGGAAAGTAAAGGTGACGGCCTCCATTTGGAAAGAAGAGAACATCATGTACCGGATCCCCCGATAATAAGCCTTCTAAAAATCGTATCAAGGCACGACTTTCAGGGTCAAAGGCTGCGTAGGAAATCGGCTCATAATAACTTTTCCCAATCGGAAAATGGGACTGTTTTCTGATAGCTTGCAAAAATGCCACAACATCCCGCACTACATACGTTCTCTCATCCGGTCTGCGATAGATACGAAGGGTCCACAAAAACTGACCAGAATAGTCGTCTACATGACCGGTCGCTGAGAGCCCAAAACGGACCTCTTTGCTTTCAATCTTTGGCAGGACCTGATCTAAAAACAAACTTCCAAAAGATACTTTTTCCTTTGTTTCTTGACTTTCTGTTGCATCTTGCTCCAAACCAAGCAAGAGTTCCTTCCCTTCTTCATCATTTTTTAAAAAGGCTTCTCCTGCGGCTAAGTGCACACAGAATTTTTTCTTCTGGAAAAACTCACAACTACAAAAGATTGCTTGATCATCAAGACTATACCGGAGGGAATCATTGTCAATTCTGAAATAGAGGTACTGATTCTTCATTTCCTGTAGGGATACTTTCCCGTTTTCATAGAGAAGGATTCCTTCTGAACGGATTTTCCCAGGAATTAATTTTGCCATATTTACCACCTTATATTTATCTCTTTATTATAACATATCCCCTCTAAAATAGAAAAAGAAGACAAAGAATTGTAAAGAATACAGTCATAAACAGCCTGAGAATTTTTGAAATAGGACTAGCAAAAAAAGAGGGTTCCCCCTCTTTTTATGTGTCTATAACTTTCATTTTTAGTTGTGTTAATGTCCTTATTCCCCGATAAATGTCAAAGAGGAAGAAAGAATACAAGAGCAAGCCTAAGATAGAGAGGATTAGGAAGCCAATACTGAACGCTATCTTCTGTATACTGACTAAGCCAAGACCTATCATCCCAAGCCCAAGGATTGAAATAATAAGAAGAAGTCGTAAATAGAGCCAGAAAAATATATAGCTCTTCCAAAAAGAAGAATGATTTAGATGAGGGCGATCTTTCCAACTATGATAATAGAAAAATGGTAAAAACATCACCCCAATGATGATCATCTTCATTCTCCTCACCTCCACTTCTATTGTATCACTTCGCCAGTAAAAAAAGAAGCACCCCATAAAGGATGGCTTCTTCTCCTAGAATTAGTCATTCTTTCGGAGTAAACATCTATTACTTCCGTTTCCGAGCGATCAAATGAATCGGGGTCCCTTCAAAGACAAAGGCTTTCCGAATTTGATTTTCCAAGAAACGTAGGTAAGAAAAGTGCATGAGCTCTTCTTCATTGACAAAGACCACAAAAGTTGGTGGCTTGGTAGCAACCTGAGTCGCATAGAAGATTTTCAGACGTTTTCCTTTATCTGTCGGTGTCGGATTAATAGCAATAGCATCCATAATGACATCGTTTAAGACAGCGGAAGGAATGCGTGTATTTTGGCTCTCACTAATCTGCTTGATCATGTCTGGCAACTTGTGCAAGCGTTGTTTTGTCAAAGCAGAGACAAAGATAATGGGTGCATAAGAAAGATATTGGAATTGATCGCGAATATCATCTTCCCATTGCTTCATGGTGTGGTTATCCTTTTCAAGGGTATCCCACTTATTGACCACAATAATCATCCCTTTTCCAGCTTCATGGGCAAATCCAGCAATCCGCTTATCGTACTCTCGAATCCCTTCTTCCGCATTTAAGACCATCAAGACCACATCCGAACGATCGATAGCCCGCATGGCCCGCATCACAGAATATTTCTCTGTATTTTCATAGACCTTACCAGATTTCCTCATTCCGGCAGTATCAATCATAGTATATTCTTGGCCTTCAGCATCCGTGAAATGGGTGTCAATAGCATCTCGCGTAGTCCCAGCCACAGGACTAGCAATGACGCGGTCTTCTCCAAGGATGGCATTGATTAAGCTTGATTTTCCAACATTTGGACGACCAATCAAACTAAACTTAATGACGTCTTGGTTTTCTGCTTCACGATCCGTTGGAAGATTTTCAACGATGGCATCCAAGATATCCCCTGTACCAATCCCGTGTACAGATGACACTGGCAAGGGTTCTCCCAGGCCAAGAGCGTAGAAATCATAGATGTCATTTCGCATCTCTGGATTATCCACTTTATTGACCGCTAAAATGACTGGTTTGTGAGTCTTGTAGAGCATCCGAGCGACATATTCATCCGCATCGGTAATCCCTTCTTTTCCAGATACTACAAAGACAATGACGTCGGCTTCATCCATGGCAATCTCAGCTTGGTGCTTGATTTGCTCCATGAAAGGTGCGTCCACGTCATCAATCCCGCCAGTATCGATAATACTAAATTGGTGGTTGAGCCACTCCGCCGTTGCATAAATACGGTCCCGAGTAACTCCTTCGACATCCTCGACAATGGAGATCCGCTCACCGGCAATCCGGTTAAAGAGCGTGGATTTCCCGACATTAGGACGTCCTACAATGGCAACAGTAGGTAAAGCCATGGTATCCTCTTTTCTCTTATTTTTCTAGTTGGTGTTTCTTTAATAACTCTGCCGTAGCAGCTGGTTCCTCCTGTCCAAATTGGGCAGCCAAGCGTTGACTCCAAGTATCTGTTGCCCGTGCTCCAGCATAGGCAGTCTGTACTTGGTCAAAGGCTTCAATCACCTCAGGAGTCTGCACTTGATAGCTTTCCTCAAATACAACAGCTTCCAAAGGAAGGCGTGGTTTAACAGGATGATTCTGATTTGGCACCCCTAAAGCCATCCCAAAGACAGGATAGGTATAGTCTGGTAAATTAAATAATTTAGCCACTTCAGAAGCTTGATAACGCACCAAGCCGATAATGACCCCTCCATAGCCTAAACTCTCTGCAGCCAACAAAGTATTTTGACCTGCCAAGGCAGCATCTACAGAAGTAATCAACAAATTATCCGGTCCTTCTGGATGGAATTGATCCGTATGCATCCGAACCCCTTTTTCAGCTCGGTTGAGATCTCCTACAAACAATAGGAAGACAGAGGATTGACGGATGGCCTCCTGAGGGACAAATTGATACAGTGCCTCTTTCTTTTCTTGGCTTCTCACTAAGATGATGGAATAGGACTGAAAATTTTTCCAAGAGGAAGCCATTTGCCCAGCTGTTAGGATCGCTCGAAGATCTTCCTCCTTGATATCCTCCTCTTTAAAGCGACGGACAGAGGAATGAGATTTCATCAAATCAATAACGGTATTCATCGACGATTTTCTCCTTCTAGGCGCACTTCTTTAGCCAGGAACTTTATTCGCTCCATGACACGTTTAGCTTGCCAAGTCTCATCTCCATTCCGAGACGTAGCAAAATGACGTTCCAAGTCTTCAAAATTGAAATTGGAGGTAAAGAAGGTTGGCAGAATCTCCTGCATCCGGTGTTGCAAAATCACTTGCAAGACTTCATCCCGCACCCAAGGCGACATTTGCTCTGCCCCAATGTCATCAAGAATCAAGATTTCAGCCTTCTTGACTTGATCCAGCATCTCTTTAACTTGGCCTGTATTAATGGCATTTTTGACATCGATGACAAAGCTTGGAAAATGCAGAATCGTTGAAGAAGCCTGCCGTTTTTCAGATAAGTCGTGGGCAAGGGCTGCCATCATATAACTTTTCCCAACTCCAAAATCTCCATATAGAAAAATCCCTTTACGAGCTTGAGGATAAGATGCGACAAAATTCGCTAATTCTTCAAAGGCCCCAAAGCGCCCACGATCATCCAAGTCGACTTTGGCTAAGGAAGCTTCCTTCAAGGTGCTTGGTAAGTTGATCAGCTGCAAGCGTCTATTGATAGCGGCTTGTTTTTGTGCCTCGATTAATTCAGGTGTCTCCTCATAGGAAACATCCGCATAACCTTCATTCATTACTAAAACAGGCTTATACCCTCTTGCAATATAATCTTCATCCCCAAGGACAAAGCGATTGCGCTCACTGATGTATTGGTTAAATTTGGAAATGCTACGACGGATTTCTACATCCGATAAACCTTCCTTTTGAATAAAGGTTGCAATCTCAGGTTCGGCGAGAATTTGAGCTACCAATTCTTCATAATTGAACTGCTGTGATCGATTCATCTGGGACATGGTTTTCCCTACGCTCTCCATTTACTCCCCTCCTTGATTTAATTTCTCGAGCAAGGCTCGTTTTTGTTGTTCCAGATTAGCCTGTTCTTCTTGGCTAGTCTGATTGGTATAGTTAGGCTGACTCCACTTCGGAACATTGGTCTTTCCTGTCGTTGATCCACTCTTAGCTACTTTCTCTTTTGCTTTTTGTAAATGGGAGTCTTGGCGCTGGCGGATCTTCAGAACGGCCTCCTCAGCCATCTTTATCCCCTCATAAGCAAAGTCATTTCCAACTTTTAAGGCATACTTTTCATTGAGATTGGCGGAAGCAACCTTGTTAAAGGTAAACAACAAGATTACGTTTATGACTTCATCTAACAGGCCTAAACGGGCCAGGTCAGAAATTACTTGGCGTTCTGATTGGGTCACAACAGCCTTACGCGCTTTTTTAATTCCTGCTAAAAATTGACGACTGGTCTTATTTTTAGCTTCCCGGATAATAGCTCTTTCCTGCGGAGTGAACTCATCCTTACCTTTTTCTTGTGGCTCTTGGGTCAGTTTTTGTCTCATCCGTTTGGTCGAAATGACCAAATTAACCGCTGTCTCCTTGGCCAATAGATAGGTCTCGTACCAAGTCCAATTCTTCTCTTCGGTGATGGCATAAAGAACCAAGAGGTCCTCTTGTTCGTTCTCAAAACGAAGGCCATCCCGTACCATTAATTGTTTAAAGTGCTCTAGACTGAAGGAAGATACTTTCCTCTGAGGGGTCGAAACACCATCAATCCCAAAAACAGAGGCAAAGTTTACCTTCCGTTTCTCTCCCTCTGGTTTTTCAGGAAGAAAGTCACGAACTGCTGCTTCTCCTATTTTTTTCTCCAGCAACTTCTGATAAGCAATATTCGCAAAAAATTGATCTGCTTCTAGCGGAGCCAAAAATCGGAACTGAAGTCCTTCATCTGTCTCAAAAACCTCTAATAAATTCATGGCTATCAAGCGGTCTAGACTTTCGAGAAAATGTGCGAAACCTAGATCCAAATGATTTAAAAGAACAGCAATCAGCCGTTTTTCTTTCCCCTGATCATAGAGACTCAGCAGAAAAGTATATAATTGACTTGCTTGAACACCTAATATTGGTCCATACAGATGCGTGAAAGAGGCTCCTGTAGGCGCTAAATAATTATTCTTCAAGAAAGAAAATGAAGTATTGGGCTTCATCTATTTTTCCTTTTTCTTCTTTGTTCCTTTGGTAATCTGCTTTAAGAGACTTTCCAATTCACCAACATCCTTGAAACTACGATAGACACTCGCAAACCGAACATAGGTAATTTCGTCCAATTCTGCTAACTCGTCCATGACAAGCGATCCGATGTAGTCACTCTGGATCTCATTTTCACTCTGGCTACGAATCTTTTGTTCGATTCGCCCCACAATTTCCTCAATTTCGTCACTCGACACGGGACGTTTCTGAGCAGATCGAATAATCCCATTAAATATTTTATCTCTAGAAAACTGTTCCCGGGTGCCATCTTTTTTCACCACAACAAGAGTCCGCTCTTCTACTCGTTCATAAGTGGTAAAGCGATGATGACATTCATCACATTCTCTTCTTCTACGAATCGTTTTCCCATCTTCTGCCTGGCGACTATCTACAACACTAGACTTATTTCCGCCACATTTTGGACACCGCATGGACACCCTCCTTATCGTTTCTTAATACTTTATTCTATCATATTTAGGGCTAAAGTGAAAGCAAGGGAAATAAAGAAAATCCCTAGCCTCCTGGAGGGATAGGGATTTGAGTATTATGGTAAATACAAGTCAGCTGACAAACCATAATGGTCGCTGACGAGAGGCTGACTAGAACCATCAAACACAACTTCTAGCCGTTCGATAACCCATTCTTTTGAGGTGAAAATATAATCAATCCGCAAGGGTACTTGATTATCATCCCATCCATCAATTCCAGGACCTACAGTGTAAGTCCCCTTGGTCTGGCGAGCTTCAATAAAGCTATCTTGAAGAGCTAGCGGGCTCGCTAAAATGGCTTCATAACCTTCTTGCCCAGCTGGATTATTAAAGTCCCCAGCTAAAATCAAAGGCTTTTGCAATTGGCTAAAGCGTTCTTCTAAACGCGCCCACTCTTGCTGGAAGCCTTTGTCCCACCAAGAGAGGTGAACACTGGCAACAGCAATGTCTTTCCCATCAACTTGGGTTTCTGCAATGGCAATCCGTCGTGTATGATAATCTGTTGGATCATTCACATCTGAAACCAAGAGTTCGCTTGCCTGGATTGGGGTACGCGATAGAATCGCCACGCCTTCATGATAACGGTCATAGCCGATATGGTTATAAGCCCAGGTCCAGTGGTAGCTCAATCCTTCTTCTTCTAATTTTTCAACTAAACAACGAACATAGTGATCCTGATGGATCGGCTCCGCAGAAGGAGTTGGATGGTACAAGTCATTAACAGGAACAACTGGACTTTCGATGGTCTGATTTATTTCTTGGAAACAAATCACATCGTATTGCTTTGCAAGAATGTCTTTTAATAAGTCCTCAAATTTTTGTTGGGGATTTTCTTCCATCCAACTATGAGTGTTTAAAGTTAAAAATTTCATGATCCTACTCTCCTAATAGAGAATTCCCTGTATCCAATAGATACAAGGAATAACTCTCATAGATTATAATTCAACCTTAGCAACCACAGCATCTGCTGGAAGTTGACCAGTTTGTGTAAGAGTGACAGATTGAATAGCTGCACCATTTGTGAAGACTACAACTGTTGTAGTTGCACGTCCAGCTTCACGAATAGCATCCAAATCTGCTTCTACCAATAGGTCTCCCGCTGCCACTGTTTGGCCTTCTTCTACCTTCACTGTGAAAGGTTTACCTTCCAGACTTACAGTATCAAGACCGATGTGAACGAGGACTTCAAGACCAGATTCTGTTACCAAACCAAGCGCATGTTTGGTAGGGAAGACGCTTGTCACCTTACCAGCTACTGGTGAAACAATCTGACCATTTGCTGGTTCAACTGCAAATCCGTCACCCATCATTTTCTGTGAGAAGACTGGATCTTGAACTTTTTCTAATTCAATGACTTGTCCTTCAGCAACCGAGCGAACTTCTTCTGTCACCCCTTTAAAGGCAACTTCTGCTTGTTGAGCCGCTGTCTGTTGACTTGGAAGGGTTTCAGGAATCACTTCACCTGAGTCTAACAAATCTTGGATATCTGATTTCAAGACGTCCGCTTTTGGACCGTAAATCGCTTGGACACCTTGTCCTTTCATGACAAGTCCCATTGCTCCTTCAGCCTTCCATTGTTCTTCTGTTCCGACTTTTGTTTCGTCTTTAACAGTCACACGAAGACGAGTCATACATGCATCTACATCGACGATATTGGCACGACCACCAAGAAGGTTGATCACGTTAACTGCTTGAGAAGCAGCGGCCACTTTACCTGAACCTGAAGTTTCAGATGCATCTACATCTCCTTCAGCTTGTTCGTAGTTTCCATTACGTCCAGGAGTTGCGTAGTTAAATTTCTGGATCATGAAGTTTGCAATGAAGTACATGATCACAGCAAAGAGAATCGTTACCCAAATGAAGTTAAAGATGTCCATACCAAGGCCAGCTTTAATGGTCATTGGTGTACGAGTCAAGAACTCAATTGATCCAAATGAATGGACACGGAGATTGACGATATCTGCCATCGCGAAGGCTGCACCTTGTACCACTGCATAAACGAGGTAAAGAGGCATTGCTACGAACATAAACATGTACTCGATTGGTTCTGTAACCCCTGTGAGGAAGGTTGCAAGAGCAGTCGCAATCATCATCCCTTTGTATTTGTGTTTCTTATCAGGGTCTACATTACGGTAAATGGCAAGGGCAACCCCCATCAAGATACCGAATGAACCGATCATTTGTCCCACTTTGAAACGAGCAGGTGTGACAGTATCCAACAAGTGTTGGTAAGTAGCAGGGTCAGAAACTTTTGTATTTCCTAAGTCTGTAATCCAAGCCAACCAAAGTGGATCTTGACCAAATACTTGAGTGCCTTTTGCTGCACCAGTTAACACTTCATAAGTACCACCCAATTGTGTGTAGTTGATTGGGATAGTCAACATGTGGTGAAGACCGAATGGAAGCAAGAGACGTTCCAAAGTACCAAAGGCAAATGGGGCTAAGATTGGAGCAGTCTCTTTTGAGTTAGCAATCCAAATACCAAAGTTGTTAATTCCTGTTTGGACTACTGGCCATAAGAATGACAAGATAAGAGCCACAATTACAGAACGAAGGATAACGACAAATGGAACAAACCGTTTCCCGTTAAAGAATGATAGAGCATCTGGTAACTTGCGGTAGTTGTAGTATTTGTTAAAGGCTGTCGCCCCTACAAAACCGGCAATAATCCCAACGAAAACTCCCATATTCAAGGCAGGTGACTCTAAAACACTAGTAAAGTAATCAGCAACCTTGATAGATCCACCAAGAAGTGTCTTCACCTTCGCTTCTGGATCTTTCAGCATATCTCCTGTTACACCGAATATTACACCAGTGATGCGGTTAATCAGGATAAAGGATAGACCTGCCGCAAAGGCACCACCAGCACGTTCTTTTGCCCAGCTACCACCGATAGCCAAAGCAAAGAGAATGTGAAGATTAACGATAACTCCCCAACCGATCTGTTCAAGAACACCACCGGTAGTTACCAAGAAACCAAGTTCTGGATTAATCATTGCAATGGTTTTACCAAGACTGATCATCAGACCTGCCGCCGGCATAACTGCAATGACCACCATCAACGCTTTACCGAATTTTTGCCAAAATTCAAAGCTAAATAGACTTTTGAATGATTGTTTATTCATCATTCGACCTCCTTATAAAATTGAAATGCCCGTCATATAAGAAAACGTTTGCATATTTCACTTACTATTATACCACTTTTTTTTCTTTTGTAAAGCCCTTACATCCACTTTTTTAATTCACAAATATGATGCTCAAAGTCCTTGAAAATACTGTAATTCAAGCAAACGTTTGCTTCTTTCACAAGATTTTTTTTAAAAATTTTTTTAAAATTTTTTCTTCCTTTTGACAAACAAAAAAAATCCCTTTGAGATTTCTCATCAAAGGGATTGTTGTTATTCTTGCATTTGGTAGCCGACACCTCGGACAGTTTTGATATAGCTCTTTTGTCCTGGAAGATCTATTTTTCCACGAAGATAGCGAATATAGACATCAACGATATTGGTTTCTGCTGTACTCTCATATTTCCACACCCGCTCTAAAAGTTGCTCCCGACTAAGGACATGTTTGCTTCCCATCAAAGTCGCTAATAAATCATATTCACGACGTGTCAGGTCAATCACTTCTTCTCCCCGATACACCATATGATTCTCGACATCAATTCGCAAATTCCGATAGGAGGTGGGAACTTTCATCTGATTACAATGTTGGTCAATAAAATCACGGCCTCTAAAAATAGCGATGATTTTCTCAACCAAATCACTGATCACGAATGGTTTGATGACATAAGATACTGCAAATCGTTGGATACTCTCTATATGCTCTGAAATTTTCTCACGACTATCCAAGACAATCAAGACTGCTGCAGGACGAATCTTGCTCAGGCGCTGGGCAAACTCTTCCCCACTCATATCTTCTAGTTCGTAATTGAGAAGAATTAAATCATATTCTGTAGCCTGCAGGAGTTTCAAGGCCATTTCCCCTTGTTCTACCAAATCAACTACATAGCCAGCTTTCTGAAGTTCTAAATCAATAAAGCGCGCTAAATTCTTTTCATTTTCTACTAGTAATATCCGCTTTGTCATAACTTACAATTATTTTTCGTCGTACCAAGAATAGTGGAAAGTACCTTCTTTGTCTTTACGTTGGTATGTGTGGGCACCAAAGTAGTCACGTTGCGCTTGAATCAAGTTCGCTGGAAGATCCGCTGAACGGTAGCTATCAAAGTAAGTGATAGCTGCTGAGAAGGTTGGGACTGGCACACCAGCTTGAACAGCAAGAGCTACGATATCACGAACAGATTGTTGGTACTTAGCAGTGACATCCAAGAAGTACTCATCCAAAAGAAGGTTAGCCAAATCTGCATCACGGTTGTAGGCATCAGTGATCTTTTGCAAGAAACGAGAACGGATGATACAGCCATCGCGCCAGATAGAAGCGATGTCTGCAAATGGCAAGTTCCAGTTGTTTTCTTTAGAAGCCACACGCAATTGTGCAAAACCTTGTGCGTAAGAAATGATTTTTGAGAAGTAAAGGGCTTGACGGATCTTTTCAATCAACTCAGCCTTATCTCCTTCAAATTTGAAGGTAGCTGGTTTTGGAAGCACCTTGCTAGCGTGTACACGTTCTTCTTTGTAAGTAGAGATGTAACGTGCAAATACTGACTCCGTAATAAGTGACAAAGGCACACCAAGGTCAAGCGCTGATTGGCTAGTCCATTTACCAGTTCCCTTGTTTCCTGCAGCATCCAAAATATAGTCTACGATTGGTCCATCTTGACCTTCATCATCTTTGCGTCCAAGGATGTCCGCAGTGATTTCGATCAAGTAGCTGTCCAATTCACCCTTGTTCCACTCAGTAAAGATTTCAGCCATATCTTGAGCTGAAAGTCCAAGCAAGTGTTGCATCAAATCATAGCTTTCTGCGATCAATTGCATGTCCCCATACTCGATACCGTTGTGGACCATTTTCACGTAGTGACCAGCTCCATCAGGACCGATGTAAGTCACACACGGTTTGCCATCTTCTGGTGCTTTTGCAGAGATTTCTTCAAGGACATCTGCAACCAATTCATAAGCTTCTTTTTGTCCACCAGGCATGATAGAAGGACCTTCAAGGGCACCTTTTTCACCACCAGAGACACCCGTACCAATGAAGTTGATCCCTGAGTTAGCCAATTCTTCATTACGTCGGATAGTATCTTTGTAGAAAGTGTTTCCTCCGTCGATCAAGATATCGCCTTTATCCAAATGTGGAAGAAGGGCTTGGATGGTTGCATCTGTACCAGGTCCTGCTTGAACCATAAGCATGATACGACGTGGTTTTTCGATAGAGTTTACGAAGCTTTCGATATCATAGCTTGGCACGAAGTTCTTTTCAGGATGGCAAGCAACAACATCTTCTGTTTTTTCTTTACTACGGTTATAGATAGCAACTGTGTATCCACGGGATTCAATATTAAGGGCAAGGTTACGACCCATTACGGCCATACCAACAACACCAAAGTTTGCTTTTGTCATGTGACACTCCTCTTTATAGTTTGCCTATATTCTATCATTTTTTGACATCAAATGAAAGCAGAAAATCACTCTCTTGCCCATTCATGTAGAAAGACACCTCCTATCTAGTTTGAAGCAAAGAACAAAAAGTGCCTGAGTTTGAGTTCTCAGACACTTTCCGATCGATTCTACTCTTCTGCTTTAGAAGTTCAGTCATTGGCTTCAAGAATTTTCGCTACTTGTTGAGCTGCACCGTTTCTAGCTTCGACTTACTGCTAGCAAAGAACATCCATTCCTGCTCCTGAACCCTGCCTTGGCCTTCCTTCACCAAGCCTCTTATCAAACATTACTCTTCTCCGTCAAATAAACCTTGGAGACCGGCAAAGGGACTGTTTTCTTCTTTCTTAATCGCTTGAGCTTCTTGATACTCTTCCTCTGTCATGATTTTCCAATCATTGCCCTCGATAAAGCCTTGTCCATCCTCTTCTTCCGGAGTGAGTACCTTGAGAGGAATATTAAGCAGGATATTATCTGCCACGCTCTCACTCAGGTCAATCTTGCCCCCTTCAATCGGAAGGATTAAATCTTCCTCAAGAGCTTCGATATCGGCCTCTGACTGCACATCCTCCGCAAATACTTCTGTTACAGGGTAGCTCTCTTTGATCTCAACAGGCTCCATGCTTCGGCTAGATGCAAGGACGATGGTATAGGTCAATTGGTAATCCAAAACATAGAGACCTGTATCATAGGCTACTCGGCCTGTCGCTGTCACATCCTTTAAATCAAGAATTTCCGGATTGCGCTTTTGCAGATCCTTTAGCAAATCCAACTCTTGATCAAAAACCAGTCCTTCAGGATTTTTACGGATTTCTTGTGTATATAAGTTCATTCTTTTGCCCTCACATCTTCTAGATACTACTAGTATATCATGAAGCTGTCCCTTCAACCAAGAAGTCTCCTAAAAAATTTGTTATAATCATGAAAAAGATACAGTGTACTAGACCTATTGGTGTTGTACACCAAGGTCCCACAATCTCTTGGATAAAAGAGGTTCATTTGCTAAGGCATTGGTCCTTGTATAGATAGAGGAGAAGGCATGAAAGAAATTGGAGCAGTTTTTCGACAAATACGGGAAAGTCGCCACATCTCTTTAGAGGAGGCTACAGGTGGCGACTTTTCGCGCTCTATGCTATCTCGATTTGAAAGAGGAGAAAATGACCTGACGACCCAACGTTTTTTCCTGGCCTTACAACAGGTTAAAACCAGTCTCAGCGAGTTTTCCCATCTTGCAGGGATCGATCAGCACTCCTTTATCCCCAAATTGTTGAAAGAGCACTATGAAAACATGAGCTTGGAACATGATCAAGCCTTGTACCAAAGCTACCAGCTCGCCTACCAGAAAGATCAGAAAAAAGAAGACTTCTTAGCCAGCATTATTCTCAAGGCCCAAATGCTTGGCAACTATCCTGAGGTAGAGTTGAATGCTAACCAAGAGGAACTAGATTTCCTCTATGACTACCTCTTCTCTGTCATGGTCTGGGGAAATTTTGAATTAAGCCTATTTTCACTAACCTCTCCACTTTTTTCCAGTCAGCTCTATCGACAGTACACAGAGGAATTGGTCCAACGGGAGGACTTCAAGCTTCTCCTAGACTCTTCTCTTCCTGCCCTCAACTCTATTTTTCTCAATGGCTTTTTTCTGGCCATTAGTTCAAATGAATTTGAAGATGCGACCTATTTTGATCAGCTGATCAAGGACCACTTTTACTCCGAAAACGAAGCCTACCTTCGGACGGTTTATCTCTATGCCAAAGGGGAATTCCTTTATCGAAAGGGAGAAAAAGAAACTGGTCTTGAAAAGATGGAACAGGCCATCCAGGTCCTCTCTATTCTGGATTGTAAGGTCAGTGCCAACTACTACAAACAGGGCATGCAAGAACTCATCAAGGAATCCTAAAAACTCACAGATCTATTCCGTGAGTTTTTTGTTGAAAATATGCAACATGTTGTTTTCTCTTGTTTTGGAGGTCTATAATAGGATCACCAAGAAAAGAAAGAGGTCCAGTATGATAACCAAACTAAAGAATCGTCTCCTTCATTATTTCCTTAAACAGACTAGTTTTTATGTTAAAGAGGAAAAATTAGAACTGACAGAAGAAGAGAAACTGTCTCTTCTGAAGCAGGTGGTGCAACATTTAAGAAAAGTTATTGTTTGTGCTAAACAGAAGGAGGAAAGCTTATGAAACTCTTATTTCGCAATCACATCTTTGCCTTACTCAGTCTTTCACGTTTTTTGAATACCATTGGTGCTGCAATATACAACCTTGTCTTTGTGGTCTTTGCGGCTAGCATGCCCCATCCAAGTCTGGCAGTTGGGATCGCCAATCTCATTGTTTTTATCCCAAGTCTTTTCACCATTTTCATTGGAATGAAGGCCGATCACACCGCTAAAAAAGCTGACTGGCTGATCCGAATGGGCTTTCTGCAAGCTATTCTTTTCGTCATCATTGCACTGATGACCAAGATTCCGGGTTACCTTGCCTTTTCGATCGTTTGCTTCTTGAATATTGTATCAGATTGTTTAAGTGATTATCGCGGGGGTTTGCAACTTCCCATTATGCAGAAGAACATCCCTAGCGAGGATCTGATGGAGGCTTACTCCTTCAATCAACTGCTGAGTATGGTTTGTTCCATTTCAGGTCAAGCGTTGGGAGTCTGGCTTTTAGCTATTAGTCACCAAAACTTTGCACTGGTTGCTTCGATCAATGCCTTGACCTTTCTCCTGTCTTCCACTTGTCTTTTCATCCGACGAAGTCAACTGACCCACGAACCTATTCAAGCGGATTCTAGTAAGAACGTTTCTTTCCTTCAAGAATGTCGAGACATGTATCGCAATGTCACCACTATCTTTGCAGATGAAGAGGTTCACAACTTTGGAAAACTTCTCCTATCCTTAGTTTTTATCAATGCTTTGGGCGGATCTATTTCTGGGATCTACAATTTGCAACTGCTTCACTCCCCCTTCTTTCATTTGAGCTTCAGCCAATCTCTCTTGATTTTAGAAGCTGTAACGATCTTAAGTATGGTCTGGGCTAGCCTGACACCCCATGACTATTTTTCCAAGCAATCGCTCCATCATATCCTCCTGTGGATCGCAGGTGGCCTAAGCATGCTTGGTATCACAAATATTTTGGTGCGCTGGGATATCCTTTCCCTTTTACTCATCACTTTCCTCGGTTATCTTGTTGCAAAAATAAATCCAAAAGTTTCCAGTCTTTTAATGAGCAAACTGCCAGCTGAAAAATTAGCTTCTACCTCTAGCTTTTTGGGACTGATGGTAAGCTTTGCCATGCCACTTGGAACAGCCCTTTTCTCTAGCTTAGCTATCTGGAACCTCTCTCTTGCTTGGGGAATATTTGCCTTCCTTGGTTTCGGTACTGTCCTCTTGTCTAGCAAATAAAGAGGCTGGGACAAAAGTCCTAGCCTCTCAATTGTCTTTGAATTGTCGAGCAAGACGCAGTGGTTGAGTAGGCTCTACTACCCTGATTTCATCAGCTTTTACAGCCCTACTCAACTGTGCGGAGGTGGGACGACGAAATCGAAGTCTAACGAATGACCGATTTCTGTCCCACTCTCACTTTACATGTTTCTTAGTCTTTCCACCCGTTCTGCAATAGGTGGGTGGGTATAAAAGAGCTTTTGAAAGCCTGATTCTTTTTTTGGATCGTTAATAAAGAGAGCACTGCTGGCACTATCGACTTCTCGCTGCATGGGCGCACTATGATCCAGTTTCAAAAGAGCATTGATCATCCCTTGAGGATTCCGTGTCAATTCGACACTGGAAGCATCCGCCAGGAACTCCCTTTGACGAGAAATGGCTAACTGCACCAAGGTCGCCGCTAAAGGAGCTAGAACGATGGCAATCAAGGAAAGGATCAGAACAATAATTTCTAAACCACTTCCACCTTCTCGATCATCATCCCGTCTACGGCCACCGCCCCACCACATCATCCGGCCTCCGATACTAGAGAGCATCGTGATGGCACTGGCTAAGGCCACTGCAATGGTGGAGATACGGATATCGTAATTGCGAATATGGCTAACTTCGTGTCCAATGACTCCCTCCAATTCCTCACGATTCATCACAGCTAAAAGACCTGTCGTTGCTGCAACAGCAGCATTTTGAGGATTGGATCCTGTCGCAAATGCATTCATGGATGGATCATCTACAATATAGACACGGGGCATGGGAATCTGAGCCACCATAGCCATATCTTGCACAATGTGGTAGAGTTGAGGGGCTTGATCTTCTGTGACCTCACGCGCTCCATTCATCCGCATGACGACCTCCGTCGATTGAAAGATCATGCTAAAGGCATAGATACCACCAATAATCAACGCTAGGATGACGCCACCAAGTGAGGAGCCTAACCAGAGATAGCCAACGGCTGCTCCGATGAGAGCCAAGAGTATGAAAAAAGCAATAAGGAGAATCCAGGTTCTCCTTTTATTGCTTGCAATTTGGTCAAACAGCATATTAGTCTCCTAATCCGCTAAAGTCCACCTTTGGTACTGCTTTTTCTTCTTCAGGCACTTGAAGGAATTCGGCTTGTTTGAAGCCAAACATTCCAGCAATCACATTTGTTGGGAAAGTTTCCAATTTCACATTGTAGTTGCTTGTCACACTGTTATACAATTGACGGGCATAAGAAATTTTATTTTCTGTATTGGTCAATTCTTCTTGCAATTGCATGAAGTTGGTGTTAGCTTTCAAGTCTGGGTAGTTTTCCGCAACCGCAAAGATGCCTGCTACTTGACGTGAAAGAGCATCACTGGCTGCCATTGCTTCTGCAGGTGAAGATGCTTGAGCAACTTGTTGACGAAGTTGAGTGACCTTAGCAAGAGTATCTCCTTCGTACTTGGCATACCCTTTAACCGTTTCGATCAAGTTTGGAATCAAGTCATTCCGACGTTTCAATTGCACATCGATTTGACTCCAAGCTTCGCGAGTCTGCATCCGACTTTTGACCAAGCCGTTGTATACTCCAACGACCAAAAATGCGAGGACCACTAGGATCCCAAGAATAATCCAAATCATTTTATTGAATTCCTTTCATTTCTTTCTACCAGTATATCAAATTTCCCTTATTTTGTGGTAAAATTATCTTATGAAACCAGAAGAATTTTATGTCCATTTAGCCGACCTCGGCTTCCCATTAACTGATCGACAAAAAGAACAATTCGAACGCTATTTTGAGCTCCTCGTAGAATGGAATGAGAAAATTAATCTCACCGCTATCACCGATAAAGACGAAGTCTATCTCAAGCATTTTTATGATTCTATTGCGCCCATTTTGCAGGGCTTAATTGAAAATCAACCTATCCGTCTTTTGGATATCGGAGCTGGTGCTGGCTTTCCCAGCCTTCCTATGAAGATTCTTTTCCCTGAACTGGATGTGACCATCATTGATTCTCTCAATAAGCGGATTAACTTTCTCCACCTGCTGGCTGAAGAGTTAGGCTTGAGCGGGGTTCATTTCTATCATGGACGGGCTGAGGATTTCGCACAAGACAAGGCCTTCCGTGCTCAATTTGACCTTGTGACCGCTCGTGCGGTTGCCCGGATGCAGGTTCTTTCTGAACTGACCATCCCCTATCTGAAAGTTGGAGGACGACTCCTCGCACTTAAAGCTAGCAATGCTCCAGAAGAGTTGGAAGAAGCAAAAAATGCCCTCAACATCCTTTTTAGCAAGGTCGAAGACAATCTACAGTATGAATTGCCAAATGGAGATCCTCGTTACATCACTGTTGTGGAGAAGAAAAAAGAAACTCCTAATAAATATCCAAGAAAAGCTGGCATGCCTAATAAGCGACCATTATAAGATCAACTCAAAAGAAGAGGCTGGGACAAAAGTCCTAGCCTCTCAATTGTCTTTGGATTGTCGAGCGAGACGCAGTGGTTGAGTGGGCTCTACTACGCTGATTTCATCAGCTTTTACAGCCCTACTCAACTGTGCGGAGGTGGGACGACGAAATCGAATTCTTACGAATTACCGATTTCTGTCCCACTCTCTTTTGACTGGACCAATTGGTTCAACTCTTGCTCTAGGGAATGGTAGTGATGGCGCTCTAAATGAACTCCCCTAGTCGCCACAACCTTGCTTGCTAAACGGTTAGCAAAGCTTAAGGCATCCTCTACATCTACCCCTTGCAAGGATGCTGCTAAAAAGGCTCCCAAATGACTGTCTCCTGCTCCTACGGTATCAAGAACTTCTGTCGGAAATCCGATAGCCTCATACCACCTACCATCGTATGCGATTGCTCCTTTTTCTCCTAAAGTGACGATGACTAACTGCCCTGTTCTCTGGTAAAGGATCTTAACTGCTTCAGCAATCTCTTCACATTCTGAAAAAGCCTTAGCTTCTAGCTCATTGAGGTGGAGGATGGGTTGGAGATCATAAATTGCTTCCAGTCGGTCCTTGGGAATCAAGAGACCGCGAGGCCCTGGCGCAAAGATAACTTGGCCTTCGAGTTTTGACACAGCTTGAATGAGTTCCATCCCGGTCGGCTCTTCTACTTCAAGGCCACAGAGATAAATAGCGTCATAACTTTCCTGCTCCAGAGACTGCAGCCATTCCTTCTGAAAACCATATTCCACTCCATGATCTGATAAAAAGGTTCGTTCTCCATCCGACTCAATGAAACAATAGCAACAACCATTCGCTCCTGTTACTGAAATAGGGGTTTGGATGCCCAACTTTTCTAGTTCTGCCTTAACAAAATCCCCGTAGACACCCGTCCCAACTGGCGAGATGAAGTCTACCTTTTGACCTAAAGCATGAAGTACAGAGACGACATTAAAGGCACACCCTCCAAGAGACCAAGTCTGCTCATGGATATGGGCGTCCCCTTCCCGACTTGGTAGACGATCCAGATAGACCATAATATCACAAACAGTGGATCCAATCACCAAGGCTTTTGACATGGATATTCTCCTCCTATTTTCTATCCTCAACATGGAAAAATAACCAGCACGAGATAGAGCTGGTTAGTAAAACTAGTCACCCCGATAGACCGGTTGAGGGCCAAAGGTTTGGGAAACTGGCATGATTTCAATCCGATTGACATTGACATGCTTGGGTTGTTGAATGAGCCAAGACACCGTGTTGGCTATATCTTCAGGTTGAATAGCATGAGCGTCTCGATAGAGAGCTTCTACCCGTTTTTCATCCCCTTTAAATCGAACCGATGAGAACTCGGTCCCTTCACAGAGACCTGGTTCAATATTGGTCACCCGAATTTGTTTTCCAGCCAGGTCGGCACGTAGGTTTAAAGAGAACTGTTTAACGAAGGCCTTGGAAGCACCATAAACATTGGCCCCAGGGTAGGGAACCGTCCCAGCAGTCGACCCCATATTGATGACATACCCATCATTTCTTTCCACCATCTGGGGGAGGATTTGCCGGGTCAAATAGGTCAGACCGATGATATTGGTTTGGATCATGGTCAACCAATCTGCAATCTCTGCTTTCTGAGCTGGAGCGAGGCCTAGGGCCAAGCCAGCATTATTAACCAAGACATCAATCTGCTCCCAAGCTTTTGGTAAACTGGCAAGTGCATGATCCACCTGAGTGAGATCTGTTACATCCATTTGAAGAGGATAAAAGGCTTCTCCCAACTCTTCGTAAAGGGCCTGTAATTTTTCAATGCGTCTAGCCGCACCAATCACTCGATGTCCATCGGCAACTAAGCGCCGACAGATGGCTTGACCAAAGCCAGCGGATGCTCCTGTTACTAAAATTGTTTCTGCCATTTTCTTACCTCCAAGGATTATAGAATCGACCTTGGTTCACCCAAATCAAGACCAAACTCAAGACTACCATCAGACCGGATCCTAGGATAATCAGACGATCACGAGTCGTCATCTCTTGATAGGTGTACCAGGTCCGTTTTTTATTTTTCCCAAAGCGACGCAATTCCATGGCCGTAGAGATCGTTTCGATCCGCTCCAGAGAACTAAAAATCAAGGGAGAAATCATCTGAAGATTCCCCTTCACCCGCTGGACAAAGTTGGCCTTTTTGGACAATTCCAATCCTCTTGCTTCTTGGGAGAGCTTGATAATCTGGTATTCCTCCTGCACATCTGGAATATAGCGCAGGGTCAGGCTTACTGAATAAGCAATCTTGTAAGACACCCCAATCTGATTAAGACTTGAAGCAAACTGACTAGGATGGGTGGTCATTAGGAAAATAAGAGCCAGAGGAATGGTACACACATACTTCAAAGCTAGATTGAAGAGATAAAACAACTCTTGAGCTGTGATGCTATATGCCCCTAAACCATCTAGAAGAACTGTTTTTGCTCCATAGATTTCTACCCCATATTGAGGGGCAAAAAGATAGACCATCAAGACATTGAGAAGAGCAAAGACCAGGGCAAAACTAAGAATAAAAGAGATGTCTTTCAAACGAATGCCTGAGGTCGCAAATAAGGCCAGGGCACCTAGACCAATGACCAATAACAAACGGGTATCGTAACTCAACATGGCAGCTAATGATACCAACAATAAGAATAGGAGTTTGCTGGCGCCTGAGAGGCGATGCAGAAAGCTGTTTCCGGCATGGTAGCCGACTAAACGATTATTCATGACCTACCCCCTTCTGATTCATATAAAACTGGGTCAAGGCAAGAGGATCGACACCAAGACGATTTGCCAAGGCGAAAATAGACGTTTCTTTCAAATTAGCCCGTCTTAAAATTTCTGGTTGGGTCAAGAGCTCTGCCGGCGTCAAATCTGCCAAAATTTGCCCATCCGTCACCACGATCGCTCGATCGGAATAATCCAGCATCAGTTGCATATCATGGGTAATCATGATAATGGTATGTTCCTTTTGATGGAGTTCATCAAGGAAGTCCATAATTTCCGTATAGTTTCGTTGGTCCTGACCAGCCGTTGGCTCATCCAAAACCAGAACATCTGGTCCCAAGATGAGGATAGAGGCGATGGTCACCCGCTTTTTCTGGCCATAAGACAGGGCGGAAATCGGCCACTTACGAAACTCATAGAGACCACAGGTTTTCAAGGCTTGATGGACACGACTTTCAATCTGGTCCTCTGGGACATTTCTCAAGCGAAGACCGAGGGCCACCTCATCAAAAACCATAGTCGATGAAATCATCTGATTGGGATTTTGCAAGACATAACCTACTCGCTCTGCCCGCTCCTTGACACTATCACCCCTGATATCTTCACCCTTTGAGAAATAAGTTCCTTCCGTCTGGATAAAGCCACAAATCGCCTTAGCAAGAGTAGATTTTCCAGCTCCATTTTTACCTACAATCGCTAGCCGTTGTCCTTTTGGAATGGTCAAGGAAAGATCTTTTAGAATAGGCTGGCCTTCTCGATAGGCAAAGTTCAAATGACCAAGCTCTAAAATTGCTTCTACCTCTGCTCCTTTTTCAAAATTTGGAACTGGAATATCTACTGATACGTCCTCAAGTGGTAGTTTTCCTACATTGTCCAAATAAGGCAGCTTGCTTATATCCTTCCCTAACTGGCGAAGGGTTGTTAAATAGAGGGGCTCCCGAATCCCATTTTCAGCCAGCAGTGTCGTTCTCAACAACTCATCTGGTCGCCCATTAAAGAGAACTTGCCCTTGATTGATCAAGATGACCCGATCGATAGGACGGTAGAGCACATCCTCCAAACGGTGCTCAATGATAATGGTCGTCGTCCCCTGCTCTTCATGAATCTGATCGATCAGATCAATGATATCCTGACCCGACTTGGGATCTAAATTAGCCAGTGGCTCATCAAAGAGCAGGATCGGACTTTCGTCGATCAGGACGCCTGCCAAGCTGACCCGCTGTTTTTGTCCACCGGATAAATCTTGAGGCCGATGGTCCAAGAGTTTGCCCAAGTCTAAGCGCTCCGCCCAGGTATGAACCCGAGATTTCATGCTTTCCAGCTCGACCATATCGTTTTCAAGAGCAAAAGCTAAGTCTTCTGCAACACTAAGACCGATAAACTGACCATCCGTATCCTGTAAGACCGTACTGACCAAGTGAGACTTCTCATAAATACTGAGATCAAAGGCTTCTTTCCCCCGAATAAGGAATTGCCCACTACTAGTTCCTTTATAGATATTGGGAATAATCCCATTCAAGCACTGGCCTATCGTTGACTTGCCAGAGCCAGATGGTCCCACTATCAGGACCTTTTCTCCCTCATAAATGGTCAGGTTAATCCCTTTTAAGGTTGGCTCAGACTGGGCCTTATACTGGAAGGAAAAATCCTTCAATTCAATGATTGCTTCTTTCATTTAGTTTGCCTTTTCCCATAAGAGCGCAAATTGGATTGCCAACTCTGCGATTCGATCCTTACTATCTAAGTCCGCATGACTAGATAAGGTTCGGATATCCCATTTTTCTTCCGAAAGGTGATCCGCCGCATAGAAGAAATGGCAGAGAGCAAAGTCTCGAAAAGTTGCTAAGGCCGCCACTGCAGAACACTCCATATCGACACAGATGGCTCCTGCTTCCTTTCGACGCTTCATCTTGTCGATGGTTTCTCGATAGGGAGCATCTGTGGTCCACACTTTTCCCAACTGATAGGAAACCTTGTGACTATCCAGAAAAGATTGGAAGAGAGGAAGGACTCCCTTGTTCACTTCCACTTCATCACTGGCCGGAAGATAGTGGTAACTGGTTCCCTCGTCTCGAAGGGCAGCTGTCGGAATGATGATGGAGGTCGCCTCAATATCTTGGTCCAAAACCCCACAAGTCCCAAAGAGAACGAGCTTTTCCATCCCAAATTGAATCAGATCCTCTATAATTCCCACACAGGAAGCAGCCCCAACAGGCGCATTGAAGACAGCAATCTGTTGGTCTCCAATCGTAATCCCATAGACAATGACTTCAAAGTTAGCCATAGAGGTTCTTGTAATCTCATAATGTTCGTAATTCTCAAGTAGGCGCGCAAAGGTCACTCTTGAAAAGCAAGAGATGGCTACTTTAGGAAATCCCTCAATTGGTTTGTGTAAGTCCTGTGGATTGATAATCGCCTGTCGGTTGGCATCAAATTCTTCTAACAGCATCTCTTGCTCCTCTTTCATTTATTCTACTTCTAGTCCTCTATTATACCACAAAACCGGCTTCTTTCCTTCTAACAAAGGAGCAAGAAGCCCCACTTGTTCGTCTTTTGTGGTAGGAAACAATACAGCTGTCTTCAAAAAAAAATGAAGAGGGGCCACTCAACCACTGCGTCAATCGTTGACCTCTTCCCTGATGCAAATAGGTCACTCTTACTAACTCCTACCTCGCTCTCTTGTTTTCAGGCTCGGGAAAAGGGAGAGGGACAGAAAGCAATAATCAATTAAAAAAATGCTTTCGTCGTCCCTCCCTCGCTCTCTTATTTCTAGGCTCGGGAAAAATTCGTTTACAAAACGAATTTTTTCTGCTATACTTCTTAGAAGCAAAGGTTTTTAATGTCATCCCGTGAGGTGACAAAGACGCAGAATATGAATAATCTGAGGGCCCTTGCTATGCAAAAAAATCATGGGCTCTTTTTTGGTGCCCAAAAGTGAGGTTATTATGAAAGAAGAATCAACTGTTGATTTGCTCCTGGATGTCGATCAAAGTCCGGCACCCCTAAAAGGAATCTTATTAAGTTTCCAACACGTTTTTGCCATGTTTGGGGCAACCATCCTGGTACCACTCATCTTAGGCATGCCCGTATCTGTTGCCCTCTTTGCATCAGGTGTTGGGACGCTGATCTATATGACTTGTACCGGCTTTAAAGTCCCTGTCTACCTCGGCTCTTCCTTCGCCTTCATCACTGCTATGGCTTTGGCCATGAAGGAAATGGGCGGAAAAGTCGATGCAGCCCAAACTGGGGTTATCCTGACTGGTCTGATCTACGTGCTTGTCGCAGCAGGTGTTAAAGTTGCTGGCACTCGCTGGATTGACAAATTGCTTCCAGCCGTTGTTATTGGACCTATGATTATCGTCATTGGTTTAGGGCTTGCAGGATCCGCTGTTAAGAATGCTGGTTTTGTTGAAGGAGGAGATTGGAAAAACGCCCTTGTCGCTGTCGTGACCTTCCTAATCGCTGCCTTCATCAACACCAAAGGAAAAGGCTTCTTCAAAATTATTCCTTTCCTCTTTGCCATTATCGGTGGCTATGTCTTCGCAGTCTGCTTGGGCTTGGTTAACTTCGATCCAGTTCTCAAAGCTAACTGGTTTGAGATTCCTGGCTTCTATCTTCCTTTCAATACAGGTGGTGCCTTCAAACAATACAACTTGTACTTTGGTCCTGAAACCATCGCCATCTTGCCAATCGCTATCGTAACGATTTCAGAACATATTGGTGACCATACGGTGCTTAGCCAAATCTGTGGCCGTCAATTCTTGAAACAACCGGGACTTCACCGTACCCTTCTTGGTGACGGAATTGCAACTTCTGTATCGGCCTTTCTTGGTGGTCCAGCTAATACCACTTATGGAGAAAATACAGGAGTGATTGGGATGACTCGTATTGCTTCTGTATCAGTTATCCGTAACGCAGCCTTTATCGCAATTGCCCTAAGCTTCCTTGGAAAATTCACAGCATTGATTTCAACAATTCCAAATGCCGTACTTGGTGGGATGTCCATCCTTCTCTACGGGGTAATCGCAAGCAACGGTTTGAAAGTCTTGATTAAAGAGCGCGTTGACTTCAGCTTGATGCGCAACCTGATTATCGCAAGTGCTATGTTGGTACTTGGACTTGGTGGTGCAATCCTTAAACTTGGTCCCGTTACACTTTCAGGTACTGCCTTATCAGCTATGACAGGAATCATTCTCAACTTGATCTTGCCACATGAATCAAACTAATAAAAAAAGTTCTCAGAATTGAGAACTTTTTTTATTAGACTTGGGCCAATTGCAACAAGCGTTCCTTGGACAATTTTTTGATTTCAATTTGATTGGCATCTAACAATTCAAATTCACTTGCATCCAAAGCATCCAGCAGGGCTTCTAGATTTACAGCTGCTACCGGCATATAACTCTCTGGCATATCGGGATTTTCAGTGATTTCCACTAAGTTCACTTTCCAGTCGATGACTTCATCCATATTGACCTTCTCTACAAACTCTGCAGGCACAAAAGGCACACGTGGCAAAACGGTATCCGTGTCTTCTGTTAGACTGTAACTGCCAATGATGCCTCCCGTTTCGTTCTGACGGTAGAAACGGACTTGACTAAAGAAAGCGGAGCTGTATTGTACCTTTTTAACCACTTGACTGAACTCCTCTAAAGGTTGAGGAGAATCTAAGATTTTACGGAGGAGCTCACGATCTAAGATAACAGGATGAGCAAATCCCTGAATCTGGTATTGATGAAGGTCTGGATCTTTTTCTAGATTCTGTAAATTCTTCAACAAATAGGTCTCATAGTCAAAAGAGAAAATAGAATCTGCGTCATAGCTGGTCCCCAAATTATCGTGAATCTCATTTCCCAACTGGCGAGCAAGGGCACTGAGCCATTCTAAAATGAGTCGCCAATCTTCAAGGGTTGCAAAATCTGCAAGGATGAACTGATAAGCATGCTCTTGATCCAGATAGCGAAGGATGATTGGCAAACAGCTCTTTCCATAGCGGATACACATCATAGCTGGAAAATCTTTGAGAGAGCGACTAAGCATGGCTTCCTCAAAACTGTAGGTAAGTACTCCCTCCACCAAATTTAATACATCTTTAGCCGGCATCACTTTTTGATAGCCAAACATACTCTTTTTATTTCGAATTGAAAACACAACTGACATTTGTTTTCTCCTTTATGTAATCGCTTACCGAATTATAGCACAAATTTTCATGATTTTCCATATAAAAAAACAGCCGAAAGGCTGTTTTTATCTTATGCAGGTGCTCCATCAAGCGTCTCACCAATGGCTGCCAAACGCTCACTCACCTCTTCTTGTGACATCTTGTGCTCTTCTACATAGCGATTGCGTGGGTGAACACGGCACTCGTGTGAGCAACCACGGAGGTACTTGTCTTCGTTCTCTTCTGAGGTCAAGATCCGACGGTTACAGAAGGGATTTCCACAGTTGACATAGCGCTCGCAAGGTGTACCATCGAACCAGTCTTTTCCGACAACACTTGGATCAACATGGTTGATATCAACCGCAATCCGCTCGTCAAAGACATACATCTTCCCATCCCACAGTTCTCCTTGAACTTCTGGATCTTTTCCGTAAGTCGCGATTCCACCATGCAATTGACCGACATCTTTGTAGCCTTCACGCACCATCCAGCCTGAGAATTTCTCACAGCGGACACCACCCGTACAGTAAACTACAACCCGTTTGTCCATAAATTTTTCCTTGTTATCACGGACCCATTGTGGCAACTCACGGAAGTTGCGAATGTCTGGACGGATAGCCCCACGGAAGTGTCCAAGGTCGTACTCGTAGTCGTTACGAGTATCAAGGACAACGGTATCTTCGTCTAGAAGAGCTTCTTTGAACTCTTTTGGAGACAAATAAGCACCTGTTGTTTCAAGTGGATTAATATCTTCATCGAAGTTTTCATCCTCTAACCCAAGGTGAACGATTTCCTTTTTGTAGCGAACAAACATCTTCTTAAAAGCTTGCTCTTCTTCCTCATCCATCTTGAACCAGAGGTCTTCCATGCCTGGAAGACTGTGAACGTAGTCCATGTACTTTTGTGTCGTTTCGTAGTCACCAGAAACAGTTCCGTTGATCCCTTCGTCAGCGACTAGGATACGCCCTTTGAGGCCAATCGACTTACAGAAAGCCAAGTGGTCTGTCGCAAATTGTTCTGCGTTTTCGATGGGAACATATTTATAGTAAAGTAAGACACGAATAGGTTTTGCCATAAGATTCTCTTTTCTAAGATTAAATTATCAGAATTTTTCATTCAACTATACCAGTATACTCTCCCAAGAAAACGAATGCAATTTATTTGACCGAAAAATAAAAGCCTGGGATTCCAAACTTTTATTCGAATTTATCGATTATACTTATGAAATGTAAATGAATTTTAGATTTCTAGTCATGTTTTAGTATATTTCTACGATGACATCAAGGCTTCAACTTCTTATTCTTCCATCTCCAACTGGTCCAGATAGTCTTCATAACGTTTCTTCTCTACTTTTGCAAGGAGCATCACAAGGAAATTCATCCCCCATACAATCGGAAGATTCAGGAGAAAGGTGATGGGAAGCACTAGCAAGAATTTTGAATGGAAGGGATTAGACTGATAGACAGTTTGGTTTAATTGATAATTCTGAGTCCAGATGAATAAGGAAAGAATACAGGTCACTACTATAACACCTGTTAGATTTAGGTAGCTATAGCTGATAAACCGTACGCCCAATCGTTGACAACGAACAGCATAATAAATTCCCGAGACAATAAGTAAGCTCACTACCATGATTGGACTTAGACCGACCTGAGAAGTAAAGATAGACCCCACACTAAAAACGGTTAAGGCAAGAAACAGAAACCCAGCTGTTTCAGCACCAGCCTTATTGGCGAGTCCTTCTTCTCGTTCATCTATGATTTGTTTGTTCATTAAGTGTAATCTCATCTATTCCTCCTCTAACTCTGCCTCGATCTTCTTCTGTTTTTTCCGATTGATAAAGGCGAGTGGCTTTTCTAACAGATAAGTCAGAAAGGCAAAGACTAAAATGGCAAGGACGATTTTGAGCAGATACTTGGGACTAAGCATAAAGCTCATCGTTTCCCGCTTTCCAATCACATCCATTACGATCACAAATAAGGCAAATAAGATACCTGAGCCAATGCGACTGAACCAGCTGTCTGTTTCTAACATATCTCGAACATCAATCCCAGAACTGATTCTTCTGACAAGGGCATAAGCTCCCATGCCAATCAAGAGAATAAGCTCTGGAAAATAGGCTATTAGATCCAAGTCCAGGATACTAGCTTTCACAAAGGCGGATACTGCAATAAAGCAGGTCATTCCAAGAACAAGTTCCCCTGCAATTTTTCCATCAATCAGCATGGTCCGTTCATCTTTTACAATTGGTTCTTTCTTTTGTTTCATATGTTTCCTCTTTCTATTGTTTAAAACTGTTACTCCCAGAACAGTTGATCCAGTGTCTTATCCAAGGTCTTACAAATGGCCAGGCAGAGACTGAGGGTTGGATTGTAGTTCCCTGCCTCAATCAGGCCAATGGTCTGGCGGGTCACCCCGATGGCATCTGCAAGATCTCCCTGGGTCATATCGTGCTCGACCCGGGCCATTTTTAATTTGAGATTTTTTGCCACAGGCTTTTCCTTTCTTGTTTTTATAGCTATATTATACACTATATTTTCTATTTTGCAATATATATCTTGCATTTTGTAAAAAATATTTTAGATAAACAAAAAAGCCTGGGAAACCAGGCTTTATCTTCTTTTTTTTGATTAATCTTTAGATAAACTTCCATCTTTTGTTTGGGTACGGGCATAGGCAATCAAGAGAAGAGAACCTGCAATAGCAACCACTAAAGCATTGACAGAACCCGCAACAACACCTTGTAGGAAGACTTTATTTGGATTATCGTGGTAGATCAAGACATCCCCAACCGGAGCAATCAATCCCCAAATAAGCAAGTTGGCAATGACTTGCACAACGTTAAAAACGATCAATTCTTTCTTGGTCACTTCTCCTTTGAGGTCACCGATTTGTTTGCGGAATAAACCAACAAAGAGACCAAATAAGCCACTAGAAATGATCCAAGTCCACCAAAGACCACCTGACATAGCGTCCTTAATAGCATGACCGATTAAGCCCATCAAGAAACCAACAATCGGACCAAAGATCACACTAAAGAGGGCTTGAAGAGCAAATTGCAACTGAATGTTTGTATTTGGAGCTGGCGCCGGAATTGGAATCATCGCAATGACCACAAAGAGGGCTGCTCCAACCCCGATGGCTACAACATCCTTAATTGAAAAAAATTGTTTTTGTTTCATATTTTATCTCCTATTAATTTTCTATTTTTCTAATTTCGATATGCCAAGAAGCCCCAACTCCTACATTATAGGCCTTGGCAAAGGATCCCTGGTTGATGGCAAGGCCAACACGATAGAGGGAATTGATATAGAGGATCGGCTGTCCAATCCGCACATCGGCGAAAGACTTGCCGTAGGTTACTTGGTTTTGGTAAACCAGCATGTCATTGTTATAGATGGTTACTTCAAAGCGTTCCCCAAATTCGGGTTCCAAATGATTAAACTCTTCCCGAGTAATCGAGGTCCAAAGAGAACCAAAGCGCACATCCAAGATGTCAACGGCTCCTTTGACAAGATTGTCCTCCATAACAGTTTCCACCACTGGAATTTCTACAATGTGTTCAACACTGAGTTCTGGTCCCACTTCCTCAAAGCTGATATGACCACTGGCTAACTTAGCTCCTGTATAGGCATAGACATCACGCCCGTGGAAGGTATAAGAAAACTCTGTATTGGCCCGGCGGTTTTTGACCTCTGAAATCTCACGGATAGCAACAATCCCTACATGTTTCTTGATGAAAGATAGGGTTCCATTATCCGGTGTGACAATGTATTGATTCTTGGCCGTTTTGGCTACGACGCTCTTTCGTTTAGAGCCGACCCCCGGATCGACGACCGAAACAAAGGTTGTCCCTTCTGGCCAGTAGTCCACCGTCTGAAAGAGGCGGTAACTTCCTTCAAAGATATTATAAGGGGTAATGTCATGGGTCAAGTGGTGAATCTTGAGGGTTGGTGATTCCTCTAAAGCAACCCCGATCATAGCAGAGACAGCTCCATCCACCAGACCGAAGTCTGACTGAAGGACTAGTAAATTATTGTGCATATTTCTTCTCCATCATGTCATTTTCTATTTAGTTTTTGACAGACCAAGTATCCAAGAAGATAACCTAGCAGAGCTCCAAGAAGAAGGGTCAGTAAAAACCAGCTCACCGTTCCCATATTCGACGGTACCATAACACGTTCGATATAATCCATCGATTTCCCACGGGCTAGTAAAGAAGCACGGTAACTAGCTGGTTGGAACCACATCATAAGGATAGGCCCTGTCGTCGTAAAGGAAAAGAGGAGGAAAGACACCGCATTGCCTAACTTCGACTGGTAGTGGCCACGGCCTGCGACCAATTCTGCCAAAAGCCCTCCAACAAGAGCAGGCAGAAAGGCTCCAGCTCCATGACGAGTGAAAAGGAAAAAAGCACCAATCACAAGAGCAACGACTAGAATGGCTCCTGTTCGTTGAATTTTCTCAACATAGACCTGATAGATTCCTCCACCAACCAGGGCAGAGAAGGCTGGAGCATAGAACATGTTGCCTCGATTGTCAACCAGACTTCCCAGTAGGACGCCTAATCCAATGGCAAGAAAATACAAGCCTGCAAAGGCTGCAACCTGCTTAAACTGATGTTTCTGTATCATTTTTATTTACCTTCCCCATCCTCACCGGTGACTAATTTTTTTGGTTAAGAAATCACCAATAAATTGAATAAAGAAAATCAACAGCAGAATCAAGAAGGTCGCTAGTAAAGTAACATCATTATTAAAGCGTTGGTAACCATAAGAAATAGCTACATTTCCTAGACCTCCCGCTCCAATCGCTCCCGCCATAGCTGTTTCACCAACCAAGGAAATGAGGGTCACGGTTGTCACACGAATCAAATCAGGAAGACCTTCACGAAGATAGACTCCAACAATATCCCAGAAAGTTGCCCCACTTGCTTGGGCTGCTTCAATCACACCTCGGTCAAGTTCAGATAAAACGACTTGAACTTGGCGGGCAAAGAAAGGAAAGACAGCTAAAGATAGGGGAACTAAGGCTGCCGTAGGACCAATCCCAGTTCCCACAATCATGCGAGTAAAGGGATTGATCAAGGCTAGCAAGATGATAAAAGGAATCGCACGGAAGATGGAAGTGATTTTATCCAAGATATGGAAAACCAATTTATTCTCGATAATCCCACCAGGTGCTGTCAAGACCAGTAATAAGCCTGCAATTAAGCCCAATAAACCACCAATCACAAAAGAGATAAAGGTCATGTAAAGGGTCAGATAAATCGCTGTTCCCCATCCAGCTTGGCCACTCCAGCCCATCCGATAAACATTTGGTAGATAGGTTTGAATAAAGTCAATCATGCATTACTCCCTTCTTTTAAGACACGCACAGAAACACCTGCTGCTTGTAGATCCCGCTGTGCTGCAGATAGATTCGTTGTTTCACCAGTGAGGATAACAACCAACTCACCAACAGGGGTGTGATCCAAAATTTCAATATTTCCGTGTAGAATATTTGCAGACACTTGGTACTGTTTATAAATATCGTTGATAATCGCTGTGTCTGTCACCGAACCAGAATATTTCAAATGAGCTAAAACAGAATCCGCTGGCAATTTCTTAACAATTTGTTGCTGGTTGATTTTCACCATGGCTTCATCGATCCCTGTTGCAGTTGTGATGAAGTCTTGTGTCAATTCATTCTTAGGATTAGAGAAGATGTCTAAAACAGACCCCTCTTCAATCAATTCACCATTTTGCATGACAGCTACTCGATTGGCAATGTCTTTGACAATTTGCATTTCATGGGTGATCAAGACCACTGTCAAGCCCAACTTCTGGTTCAGCTCTTGTAGAAGAGCAAGGATTTGTTTGGTCGTTTTTGGATCTAGGGCTGATGTTGACTCGTCAGAAATCAAGATTTTTGGATCGTTAGCAAGAGCACGCGCAATCGCTACCCGTTGCTTTTGACCACCAGATAATTGAGCCGGATAGTTGTCTGCCCGATCTGACAGCCCAACTAGGTCCAACAACTTGGCTACTTTTTCAGCCTTTTGTTCTTTAGATAAGTTTGAATGTTTGAGGGCAAAAGCCACGTTTTCAGCAGCGGTCATTTGGGCCATTAGATTGAAATGTTGGAAAATCATACCAATGTCCCGACGTTTTTGGCGTAAAGCAGCCGCATTTAGGGTCACCTGATCTTGATAGATGACATCCCCATCTACGGTGATCGTTCCCGCTGTTGGTACTTGCAAGAGATTGATGACCCGTACAAGAGTTGATTTCCCTGCTCCAGAATAACCAACGATTCCGTAAATATCCCCTTCATTGATATGAATAGTTACATCCTTTACAGCTGAAATTTCACGTTTTTTCTGATGAAAGGTAACATCGATATGGTCCAATTTGATAATTTCTTTACTCATAACTTGTGATTAACTCCTTAATTAATTCAATATGGGTATAGTAGTCAGCAATTTTCACATTCTCATCCCCACCATGATCTCGACTATTGGCATTTCCGATTCCAAAGGCAGCCATTGGAACTTGCAAGGCCTCAAAGACCGTATGCATGGGACCAGTGCCTGCAGTTGTTGGAAGGACACAGACCCCTTCTGGATAAAAGCGTTTGGCCAGATCAATGACATTGAGAATGGAAGGTGCACTCATATCACTCCGATAACTCATTTCTCCTAGTGTATAGACGAGATCAATCTTCTCAAAGCCATTTTTATCCAACTGAGCACGAATCAATTCTAAGACTTGTTTGGGTTCCAAGCCAGGCACCAATCGAACTTCCATCTTGGCTCGAGCTTCTGCAGGTAGTATGGTCTTGACTCCTTGGCCCTGATAGCCTGTTCCCAAACCTTCAATGTTCATGGCTGGTTCAAAATAAAATCGTTTCAAGAACTCACTGCGTTCCTCTTTCAAGATAGGCAATTGAAGATTGTAAATCTCAGTCACATCGTCTGCTGTCTTATTGGCATAGCGGTCAATCAAGGCTAGTTCCCGCTCGTTAGGCTCCTCAATCAAATCATAGAGGCCATCCACCAAGATGCGACCGTCTTTATCCCGAAGACTGGACAAAGCATTGAGCAGATACCAGGATGCTGACTCCACCACTCCACCATAGCTGGAATGGATATCCACATCTGCACTTTTGACCACCATGTCAAAGGTAACAATCCCCTTGTTTCCACCTGAGATTTCCAGTTCTCCTTGTTGGTTACGGGTCCCTTGTTCCCAGACTAAGAGGTCTGCCCCACGCAAGTGTTTTTTGTGCTTGGCTAGATACTTGTCTAGATCCGTTGAGGCAGATTCTTCTGCCCCTTCGATGATAAAGGTAATGTTAACCGGAAGGTCGCCATTCTCACGGATATATTTCCGAATAGCGGTCAAGCGTGCGGTAATATGACCCTTGTCGTCATCTACCCCTCGACCATACATGGTCCCATAATGGACCGAAAGCGTGAAGGGATCACTTGTCCAAGGCTGGTCGCCATCTGCTGGAACTGTATCGTAATGGTTGTAGAAAATGATGGTCTTCGCATCCGGATTGGGTGAAACAAATTTAGCAATAATAAATGGCGCTGTATAAGTGTCATCAACAGTCACCTTAGCCCCCGCAGCTGTGAAGATTTCTCCCAAGTAAGTCGCCACTTCTTTTAAACCAATCTGCTGGGCAAAGATGGAGCGCTTGGAGATGAGAGTCCTCAGGACTTCAAAATAATGCTGAGCGACCTCATCATTTTCAAATTTGCGTATTTGTTCTGTCTCTCTTGGATTCGACATCATTTCCTCCTACTATACACGATAAGAGGTAGAGAAAAACTTCTCCACCTCTCTATTCATCCTCTTGATTACCAAACTGGTTGGTCCATACCGTCTGAAGATTTTTCAATCACTTTCTTCACGTTATCAGTATGGTAGGCTTTGATAATAGCTTCGATTGCTTTCGCTTTATCAGATGATTTCCAATCTTTCTTAGTTGCAATCAAGTTATACCATTGTTTAGAGTTGCTGTTTGCTTTTTCTACAAAGAGAGCTTTCTTGTAATCAATGCCTGCTTCACGAACAAAGGTGTTATTGATGATCGCTGCATCAACTGATGGAAGTGAAGAAGCTGTTTGAGAAGCGTCCAACTCAGAAATTGTCAAGTTCTTTGGATTGTCTTTGATGTTGCTGATGGTAGCCAATTCCCCATCTTTTGTATCCAACTTGATCAAACCAGCTGATTCCAATACATACAAGGCACGGCTTTCGTTTGTTGGGTCGTTTGGTACTGCAATCGTTCCTTTTTCAGGAATGTCTTTCACATCTGTGTATTTATTTTTTCCATCTTTTGTACCAGAGTAAAGACGGATTGGTGCAATGTACGTATCTGCTACAGAAACTAGGTCTGCGCTGTTTTCTTTGTTCCAGTTTTCAAGATAGTTGTAATGTTGGAAAGCATTGATATCCACATCCCCATCACGAACAGCTTGGTTTGGTTGTGAGTAGTCTGTAAACTGAGTGAATTCCAATTTGATGTTTGCTTTTGCATCATCTAAGTTCTTTTGCACTTCTTTCCAACGAGCTTCTTCTGTATCACTTAAGTTCATCACCCCAACTTTAACAGTTGTCACACCATCTTTATCAGATGATTTAGATGATTTTGAAGAACCACATGCTGCTAAAGCAAATGTTGCAACGGTAGCAAGAGCTGCTACTCCAAAAAATTTTGTTAATTTCATGATCTTTTCTCCTTATAATGTTTTTAAATAACCTTATTTAATATCAGAAGCTTCTGGAAGGAAAGTTCCACCGAAGTACTTCTTAGACAATTTTTCAAGTGTCCCATCTTCGTACAATTCTTTGATCCGTTTGTTGACGAAGGTTTCCAATTCTTTCTCACCTTTGGCAAGGATTGGGTATACGTATGGTTGTTGATCGCTTGGTAGTTCAATGACCTCCAAGTTATCCAAGCCTTGGTCCTTGATGATGGCCTCAACTGTCAAGCGTTCAAAAATCTTATAATCTGAACGTCCATCACTCAAATTCGCAAGAATAGATTGGATAGTACCATCTGTATATTTGAGCTCTGTTGGATTATCCTTATGCTCTTCATTGTAGGCTTCCAACTGTTTCGCTGTAGATGTTCCTTGGATGACCTCTGTAGACTTGCCACCGATATCATCTAATGACTTGATGCCTGATCCTTTTTTTACCACTAAGACCACTGGGTTCTTTGCGTAAGGATTTGGATACAAGTATTTTTCTGCACGTTTTTTATCGTAGCTAAGGTTGCTGACACCGATTTGGTAACGATCACCGTCTAAGCCCGCAAAGATAGAAGACCACTCCGTCTTATTAAAGTTGACTTCATACTTATCTGATCCTTTGAAGATTTCACGCATGACTTCGATTTCGTAACCAGTCAATTCCCCATCCTTATCATAAGTGAAGGGTTTGGTTGTTCCAACCGTTGCGACTTCAATAGTCCGTTTTCCACTTGATTTACTTGATGACTTTGATGAGCAGGCTACCAAAGTCCCAACTGCTGCTAAGCCCACAAGGCTCAAACCAACATATTTGATGAATTTATTCAATTTCATTTGTTCTCCTTTTCACTAAAATTGTTTATTCCTCTGTAAAAAAACAGCTTTTTCCATCATATCAAAATTCCTAGCTCTTGGGTATTATATTTTCTTTATGGAGGTGATAGGTTTTATCTATCACGGCTCATTTGCTTGAAAATTTTTCCAGCAAAGCGAGGGCATTTTCTACGTAATATGGAACCGATACTGCAAAAGCAGCATCATCTATGACCATGCTATCATGGTGGAGATCCGGTGCATCCGGTGCACCATTCGATCCAATAAAAGCAAAAACCCCTGGGATTTTCTCCTGATAAAAGGCGAAATCTTCACCCGCTGTCGATGGCTGAGCCTCTACAACTTCTGCAAAAGACTTAGACCAGCGAAAGACTTTTTTAGCCAAGGCCTTATCATTATAGGTGACCGGGGGCGTCTTGCCCCATTCAAACTGGACCATGACTCCTGTACTATTGGAGATTTGCTCGATCACGCGAATGAAATCCGCCTTGAGACGTTTCTGGAGATCCGGATTAAAGGTTCGAATGGTTCCTTCAAAGTAACCAGACTTGGGTAGAACATTCCAGGTTGAACCAGCTTCGATATGCGTTACAGATAGGACGGCTGTTTCAAATGGCGAAACCGTACGAGAGACCAAGGTTTGCAACTGCTGGACCATACTTGTGATTGCTACAACAGTGTCCAAACCAAGATCCGGTCGAGCTGCATGACTGCTCACCCCAGCGACAGTCACCTTGAATTTTTCAACCCCTGCCATCATAGCTCCTGGACGCAAGGCCAACTGACCCGCAGGCAATGACGGCATGTTGTGAAATCCAAGGATGGCTCGGACATCTTCGAGGAGTCCGGTTGCTAATACCGCAGATGCTCCCTCAGAAGTCTCTTCAGCCGGCTGAAAGATCAACCGAATCGTTCCCTTTAGGTCCGCTTCCATACCTTTTAGGACTTCTGCAGCCCCTAAGAGACTGACCTGGTGGAAGTCATGGCCACAGGCATGCATGACACCAGGTTTTTGACTTTGGTAGTCGAGACCCGTGTTCTCCTGAATTGGGAGGGCATCAATATCTGCTCGCAGGGCAATGACTGGCTTACCGCTACCAATTTCAGCAATCAGGCCGGTTTTTAATCCACTGTTTAAAATGCGTACACCAAGCTTTTCCAAATAGGCTTTGAGATAAGCTGTGGTTTGGTATTCTTGTCCAGATAACTCTGGATGCTGATGCACATAATGCCGAATGGGCACTAGATGATCATAGGAAAATGAAACCATTTCTCGTCCCCTTTCTAGCATAGTTCTATTCTATCACTGTGATCTCTATTCGTCTAATTCCTATTTTTTTCTCTCAGTTATAGCCAGGGACTATATCATTATTTTTGGGACCTCTGCCGTCCTTTCTAAAAAGTCGAACCGCAAGAAAAAAGAGGCTGGGACAAAAGTCCTAGTCTCTCAATTGTCTTTGGATTGTCGAGCAAGACGCAGTGGTTGAGTGGGCTCTACTACGCTGATTTCATCAGCTTTTACAGCCCTACTCAACTGTGCGGAGGTGGGACGACGAAATCGAATTCTAACGAATGACCGATTTCTGTCCCACTCTCCTATTTCTATTAGAATCCATCCACGTTGGTGTAGATTTTTTGAACATCTTCGTCGTCTTCAAGAACACTGTAGAGTTTTTCAAAGGTCTCCAAGTCTTCACCTGACAATTCCACTTCAGACTGAGGAATCATCTCAAGTTCAGTCACTTGGAATTCTTCAATACCTGATTCACGCAAAGCAACGATAGCCTTGTGAAGGTCAGTTGGAGCTGTGTAAACAGTGATGCTTCCTTCTTCTGCTTCAACATCATCTACATCCACATCTGCTTCCAACAACAGCTCAAAGATGGCATCCGCATCATCACCCGCAAATACGATGACACCCTTGTTATCAAAGAGGTAAGATACAGAACCTGAAGCTCCCATGTTTCCACCGTTTTTACCAAAAGCAGCACGGACATTGGCAGCTGTACGGTTAACGTTTGACGTCAAGGTATCAACGATCAACATTGAACCATTTGGCCCAAATCCTTCATAACGTCCTTCTGTAAAGGTTTCGTCTGTATTTCCTTTTGCCTTATCAATCGCTTTATCAATTACGTGCTTTGGCACTTGCGCTTGTTTGGCACGGTCGATAACGAATTTCAAAGCAGTATTCAATTCTGGATCTGGTTCACCCTTTTTAGCGGCTACATAGATCTCTACACCAAATTTGGCATATACTTTTGAGTTGGCACCATCTTTGGCAGTTTTTTTGGCTACAATATTGGCCCATTTACGTCCCATGAGGATTCTCCTTGTGTTTGGTTCATATTATTTTCAATCTTTTATATTATATCACAAATCATAAGACTTGGAAGAGTTTTTTACGCATCATCCTGGATGGAACTACTCTACCAAGCATCTTTTATTCATCTCTTACTCTCACCGGCACCCGACCCCAGGTTTGTTCCGGTAGTTGGGGATGGCCCAATTGATAGACTTGGTCTGCTTGCTGGGTCAAGGCATCCCAAGCTTCCTTACCAATCCGCGTTACCAAGTCCACTTGACCTTTTAGTGACTTGAGGTGAGCTTGGCCTTTTGCGGAAAATCCTAAGACATGAATGGCATCGGGCGATTCTTGATCCATCGCCCCTACCAAGATATAAGTCAAAATGCGACGGACACGCGCCTTGGTATAGCGCTTGGTTGCCACTTTCTCCACCAAGTCTTCCACAGAACTCGCGCTTCGAATGGCATCCCTTATCCGATTAGCCAACTCTTCATTGACCTGAAAAATCTGTGTCAGATCCGGATGGGTTAGGATTTGATAACGGAGCAATTGATAGTAATCCTCCCAAGATACCTTTGGAGCCGACTGAAAGAGTTGGCTATTGGGCATGAACTGATCCACAAAAGCGTGGTCCTCTTTATGAAGACGAAGGCTGGTGGCAGAAGCATAGGCCACCTCTTTTTCTTCTGAATGGTAGCCCGCACCTTGACGTTGGATAGGCTTGAGCGCAATCCCCTTCCCAGCACAAGCCTTGGCATAAGCCAAGCCCAGGATATGGTTGGGAGTATCCCCTGTGAACTCCACTCCAGCAAAGCTTTCCCACATTTTTTGGGTCTTCTGTGGATAGGATAAATCATCAGGAAGGCTTCGCAAGAAAGCTTCCATTTCCACTTCTTTCTCAGAGTAAATAGTTGCAATCGCTTGGTAATCTAAGACCTCTTCTGTCCCAAAGGTCAATTGGTCGATTCCCAGACGGGACAAGATCTCTACCGCTCCCTTGGCAAAATGATCAGCCGACTGAACAGCCACGAGAAAGGGGAGCTCGACCACCAGGTCTGCTCCATTTTCCAAAGCCATCTGCGCGCGAATCCACTTGTCTACAATGGTAGGCTCGCCACGTTGAACAAAATTCCCAGACATGGCAATAATTTTCAGCCCTTCTGCCTGTTCCAGCAGGAACTTATGGCCATTGTGAAAAGGATTAAATTCTGCAATAATTCCTGTGATGGTCATGATATCCTCCTGTTTTTTACATCTATATTTCTATGCCATCAATAATATCTAAAAATAAATTCTCAATATCCTTATGCACTTCCTCTCTATTTATTTCTTCAAATATAATTTTATCTGTGCAACTTTGATGATACTCTTCATTAATAAATTTATAAATTTTACTTTTTAAATCTTTACCATTAATCATCGAAATCTTATTTTCTAAACTAACTTTCCATCGATTATCAAATAATTCCTGACATTTAGAATTCTTCTTTGACGCTTCCCACTTAGAATCTAATTCTTTACCATCCCCCGTTCCATGAGAAAACACCTTATTATAGAATTTTTCTGATGTCTCTTTTCGAAAAGTTTCACAAATTTTTTCTAATTCTTGATAAAACTTATCTCTATCTTGCCCTTTTGATACCCTAAATAAAACCTCCGGAATCAAAATATAATTTTCTATTTCTTTTTTAGCCCAAATATGTAACTTTAGACGATTTTTATCTTCTGCTTTTTCTTTTATTGAACTCAAATACGAATCTGGATAATAATCTCTATCCAATACTCCAATTATACTAATCTCACTATCAATACTATTTAAAAAATCAGCTACTTTAAAGTATTTTTCAAGATTCGAAAAACCATCTATTTTTATAGAAAATATATGATCAATTGAAAAATCACTCTCCGGATATAACTTATCAAAAAACTTCTTTAAATACCTCATATCATCACCTTCAAGAAATAGTAATTTCTTATACGTAAACAAACGTATCAAAGACATATTTTGAATACTTCCGATTTCATCTACCACTTTTTGAACAGCAGGTAACTCATTTGTGTACTTCAAATTTTTCTTTTTATTACTAACATTTAAAATATTCTCTGAATCGACTTCAGAAATAATTTCTATTGAATGAGTCGCAATAATCACTTGTTGAAAATTTCTACGAACATATTTCAATAATTTTCGTTGTAAATCGGGGTGCATATACACATCTGGCTCATCTAAAATAACCGTCGTTATACCTTTGTTTTTTGATTTAGTAACAAACCACATCATTTGTAACCACATTTGAAGTCCATTACCAACATACCCTAATTCTGTCATAAAATCATTCTCTCCTACAACTAAAGAAACCAAAGTATTATCTGAAGAGTGGTCAAGTTTTGGAGGATTTATTTGCAGATTTTTCCATGTTTGCTTTATTAATGAAGAAAATTCATTAAATACTTTTTCATCATTAGTCATTTCCAAATAAATCTCGTTTCTGAAGTGCAATGATGATAAATATGTATCTTTATCTTTCCTTACTGTTTCTTCCGACAAATATTTTTCAATTTTTCTTAACGGACCTATTTGAGGTAAAATATTTAACTTAGGAAATCCAGAACTGTTAAAAGTATTTTTATTAGTAATAATTTTACCATTCGAGTCATAAACAAGTGCAAATATTAAGCCATCATAGAAATGAACTACAATTTTATAGCCATCATAAAATCCTGCAGTGAGTTTTGGTTTAGCCCCTTCGTCATAGTTATGTGGAATCGTACCAGTATTGATTTTTAACATCTTACCATTAACAATAATACATTTAGCTTTTTTAGGGAAATCGCGAGCCAAACCGTCAGGAATATTTCTAAAAATTGGTTTGGATAAGGCATAAGAAATTATTCTCAATGCTTCAATAATGGTTGATTTCCCTGCATTATTTTTTCCAACTGCAATTGTTAAATCTTTAAACTCTAGTTTTGTATCTTTGAAACAACGATAATCTTCTAAATGTAAAAATTTAAGCATCTAATTTGCATCCTCTTTTCAAATCCATAAAATTATTTATTACATACAAAAAACCAACGTTTGCTGGTCTTTGTTGGCTCCTTATCTTCAAAGTCCGCGTAGAGTTTAAAGGATTTAAAGCCAGCCTGCTCCAGTAAAATATCATAGGTCAAGACTTCGTAGGTGCGCTCTTCATGAACTTCATCGTGACGACTAAAGGAGCCATCCTCCTCTTGGACAAAGAAGGTCAGCTCATGGACAATCGAGTGAGGAGCTTCATCCTCATAGGTATCCCAGAGCATGGCAAAATCTTCCGCATTTTCATGGTAAGAATAGCCCGGGAAAACTTCATCCGTCTGGTAGGTCGAATGGACATCAAAAATAAAGATACCATCTTCATTAAGAGCGTTATAGACTTCTTTGAAGACATCTCCCACTTCCACCTCGTCCTGCATATAGCAGATAGAATCAGAGTAACAGGTCACAAAATCGTAGGTACCCGCTTGCGACAGGTCCAGCATATTGCCCTCGATAAAATCAATCTTTTGCTTGGCTGAAGCCGCTCTTTTTTCAGCAATTTTCAGCATATCAGCACTCAAGTCTAATCCTGTTACGTCAAAGCCAGCTTGGGAAAAGCGGACAGACTGAATCCCTGTCCCACAAGCCAATTCCAGTAATTTTTTCCGATCCTTGCTTTTAGGGAGATGCCGGAGAGAAAAATCCGTCCACAAATCATACAGACTGTCATCCATGACCGCATCATAGACCGCCGCAAACGTTTCATAAGTCGCCATAAATCAAGATACAAAGAGCGTTAAAAGCAAAGAGAAAATAGGAAAATTTCTGCCGTATCGTCAGATACAAAGGAAGTTTATCTTTTTCTCACAGCTTTTAGCTCGTGTTCAGTTGACAAATTAACTAAACACGACACCCTATCCTTTCTTTCCATAGAATTTCAATTTAACCAACAAAACTCAGTTGCTACCAACTGAGTTTAGCTGCTTATGCTAAGGTTGCTGAAAGATCGACAGCATTTGCTTCGTGCCATAGCTTTTCTAGATTATAGTGGGCACGCATTTCTTCTGAGAAGACATGAACCACCACACCACCTAAGTCAAGAAGGACCCAACCTCCTGCTGAGTCACCTTCGACGTGGCTGGCATTGCCCCCAGCTTCAACGACTTTCTCGCGAATATTTTCTGCGATCGCTTCCAACTGACGGCTGTTCATAGAGCTTGCGATAACAAAGTAATCCGTCACACTGGTCAAGCTTTGAACATCCAAAGCCACAATATCTTCTGCACGTTTTTCATCGGCAGCTTTAACAACAAGTTCAAGTAATTCTTTTTCTTTCATTTAGTCCTCTTTCAAATACTTCACAAAGGCGTTATAGGTTTCAAGGGTTTGGGGATAGATGGGCAATCCTTGGTGGGCCAGGTGTTCGACTGTACGAGCTGTTTCATAGGCCACGGCACGATCTAAGGAGACTTGGGCGATATCACGTGCTTGCTCCACCCCTGGGAAGGACCGGTTGTGCTCAATGTAATCTGCCACATAGACAATCTTGTCTAAGGTTGACATCTGTCCACTCCCCACAGTGTGAATCTCAATACTGCGAAGAATGGCTGGATCTGTCAGCCCGAGATCTTCTTGGATCTTGTAAATCCCGACCATTCCATGCCAGACATTGTTGCCCCAGTTTTTTAATGCTGGATCCAGCTCATAACGATCGATCAAGTCTAGAAATTCCTGATCCGATAATTTCTTGGCGTAGTCATGTAATAGACCGGCTAGGCCAGCCTGCTCTTCATCTACCCCATAGCGCTTGGCTAAGTCACGAGCAGCCTTCTCAACCCCTAAACAGTGGGTTAGGCGTTTTTCCGGCAAGATTTGACCCATTTTTTCGAGCAAGACCTCTCGAGAAAAGCCGAGATAGTTTTCATAGGTCATTGATACAACCCTTCTTTCTTGATATAGTCCAAGACTGGTTTTGGCAGCATAAAGTTGGGCGTCCGACCTTGAGCGATAAACTCGCGAACCATGCTAGAAGAGATATCCATCAAGGGAACATCCACCCAAATCACGGGGTAAGAAGTTCCCGCCTTGTAACGGGGGCGTTGAACCCCGACAAACTGGACCATCTCTACTAACTCGTCAATCCGATACCATTTTGGCAGGTAGTCCACCATATCGGCTCCAATGATAAAGTAATAGTCTGTATCAGGCTCTCGCTCATTGAGTAACTTCATCGTATCGTAGGTATAAGAAATCCCTTTACGCTCTAGCTCAATCGTCTCGATTTCTAGTCCTTCAATCCCTTCAATGGCTAGTTCCAACATTTTCAGGCGATGACGCTCATCAATGGTTTCTTTTTTATCCACATGCGGAGGCTCATATTCTGGCATGAGAAGGACCTTGTCCAAGCCCAATTGCTGGCGGACCTGGTCCGCAACTACAAGATGGGCATTATGGACAGGATTAAAATTCCCTCCGAGGATTCCCACTTGTTTGCGTTTCTTATCTTTGATCTCTGGCTCTAACTCCACCTTGGTAAAGGGGGTTAATAGTTCAATGGCCATATACCTGCTCTCCTGTGTCTCTTAGATTTCTTTCACTTTGACTGAAATCTTCCGGTTTTCTTTTTTGCTTGATTGTTTATACAAGATGAGGATGCGTCCAATTTTTTGAACCGTATCCACACCGATTTCTTCTTCCAAGATTTCCGCTACTTCATGGATATTCTCATCCGTATTTTGAAGGAGGGTCACCTTGATCAGTTCGCGAGCGTCTAGCGCTTGGCGAACACTGGTTTTGATTTGATCGTTAAGCCCGTTTTTCCCGATTTGGATAATAGGTTTGAGGCTGTGGGCTTGGCTATTGAGGAAAGCCCGTTGTTTGGATGTTAATGTCATGTTTTTTACTTCCTTTTTCTTGATCGTTATTTTAAGTGGTGGGGACGGCCGGAACTAATTTTTCAAAGATCTCATCTTTGAAAAATGGATTTCCTCACCTCAAAATTGAGCCTTGGTCTCAATTTTGCCCTTGCCAATCGATCGATTGGCAACTACACCACGGCAATAACGATCTATTTATGAGCTCACTTGGTTCGCTCTTTAATTCCAATTTGTTCCAAGTTTTTAAATGATAGCTTTGCGTGATACGACGGCGACGCCTTCTGGTGCCCAGACCGCTATTTTGGCTTTTCCATTGACGCGGATCCAGCCAAGCCCAGAGATAACGAGGTCTGTCTTGTCCTTGATGGTAAACTCATGAGAAACCAATGGTGGGAAGTCTTCTTTTTCCTTGCTGTTAGGAGGTGTTAACAAGCCACCGACATGCTTGTCATAAAAGGCGGTCGCTCCTTCGAGTTTGGTCCGGTGAAGCTTGAGTTCGTTATCAAAAAAGGCGGTGAAACCTTGTTTTTCCCCCTTGATAAAGTCAAACCGTCCCAAGCCACCCAAGAAGAGGGTTTGCTCTGGGTTAAGCTGATAAGTCTTAGGCTTGATTTCCTTTTTAGGACTGACATACTTGAGGTTTTTAGCCGTCAAGTAGTGAGCCATCTGGTGGCGGTGGATAATCCCTGGTGTATCGTAGATGTAGGATCCATCGTCCAGTGGGATTTCGATCTTGTCCAGTGTCGTTCCTGGGAAGCGAGAGGTTGTAATGATATCCTTATCGCCTGTGATTTCTTGGATAATCGCATTGATGAGGGTCGATTTCCCTACGTTGGTCACACCCACCACATAGACATCACGGCCTTTGCGGTGCTGCTCAATTTTTTCCATCAAGTCCTTGATGGCACTCTTGTTTTGGGCAGAGGTGAGGACCACATCGACAGGACGCATGCCTTCTTCGTGGGCCCGCTCCATCAACCAATGGGTCACCTTGCTATCTTTAACAGACTTGGGCAAGATGTCTTTTTTATTTCCGACCAAGAGGACATCATTTCCTGCTACAAAGCGAGGTAAGCCGGGGATGACGGAGCCATTAAAGTCAAAAATATCGACTACATTGACCACGAGAGCATCACTATCTCCTACTTCGTGTAACAATTTCAGGAAATCATCATCTGTCAGATGTACATCTGTGATTTCATTGTAGTGACGAAGACGGAAACAGCGTTGGCAATAGACTTCGCCTGTTTCCAATCCCTTTTCAAGAGCTGATTGGGGAGTGTAGCCTAGTCCCTCTTTGTTTTCTGTCTGAATGGGGGCTCCACAGCCAATACAGAATAATTCTTCCATTCTTAAATTCCTTTTTTATATACAATCGGACCATATTTTTCGGCCATTTGCTTCATGACACGGCGTTCACGCGCCCGGTTGATCTGGGTCTTGATGGAGTCATGCTCGACCAAAGGCTTGACCAAAATCGAACGAATGCCCGCCCGATGAGCTGCCCGGATGTCGGTCATCAATTGATCCCCTACCATGACCACTTCATTTTTTTCATAGTGGAAACGTTTGAGAGCTCGGTCAATCCCAAAGGTAAAAGGCTTAAGCGACCAAGCTTCATAGTCAATATCAAATTTCTCAACCGCGCGCTTGACCCGTTTAGGACTATTATTGGACACCACGATGACCCGAATCCCGCCATCACGAAGGTCATGCAACCACTGGCGCATCTCTGGGGTTCCATCCGGATTATTCCATGCAATCAAGGTATTATCCAAATCCACAAGGACTGCCTTGATCCCCTGTTTTTTCAAGTCTGCAACGGTGAGATCATAGGCTGCTTCCACCGCAAAATCTGGTTTGTAATTTTCGATTGACACGTTTTTCTCCATTTTTTATATTCTCTTCATTGTAGCATAAATGGACGTATTTTGCACTTGCTTCATCGCCCCTATTGGAAAAAGCATAGTTTGGTTTGTTATCTAAAATAGACAAAATCGTTACAAACTTTCAAAAACATGATATAGTAGAAGAAAAAATACATGGAAGAGTTATGATAGCAAAAGAAAAAAAATTGAGGGAGGTTTCTCCTCTCCTCCAAAAAATCATCAATTGGTCCTCCATCATTGGAGCCCTTGCAACCCTTGCTTTCTGTATATGGGCCTACTTTGCTGGTATCCTCCAATCCAAGGAAACCTTGTCGGCTTTTATTCTTCAAGCAGGAATCTTTGGACCCCCTCTCTTTATCCTTCTTCAGATCCTTCAAACAGTGGTCCCTATTATCCCCGGCGCTCTAACATCTGTCGCTGGTGTCTTTATATATGGCCACATCATCGGGACCATCTACAACTACATTGGAATTGTCATTGGCTGTGCCATTATCTTCCAGCTCGCGAGAATGTACGGGCCTAAATTTGTCCAGTCTATGGTCAGTCAGAAGACTTACGAAAAGTATATTAACTGGCTTAACGAAGGCAAGCGTTTTGACCGTTTCTTCATCTTCATGATGATCTGGCCCATCAGTCCTGCAGACTTTCTCTGTATGCTAGCTGGTTTGACCAATATGACCTTCAAACGCTACATGACGATTATTATTTTGTGCAAGCCGATTACTTTGGTCATCTACACTTATGGACTCACCTATATCATCGACTATTTCTGGCAAATGATGTAAAAAAGATGTTGAGCAATAGCCCAACATCTTTTTTTATAGAATTCCTTTTTCTTTTTGAATAATGAGGTCTTTCAGAGAGATCAGAAGCACTGCTAACAGAATCATCCCCATCCCTATAAAATCAATCGCATAGAACTGATCATTCATGATCAAATAGGCAAAAAATACAGCGGAAATAGGCTCAATTGAAGCTAATAAACTACCTTTTACTGCCCCAACCATCGAGGTTCCTTTGAGAAAGGCCGTATAAGCAAAAATAGTTCCCAACACGATCAAGCCAAAGAGGGCCAGAAGGTTATCAGAAGAATAATGTCCTTGAAAGGATACCAGGCCACTAAAAGGAACCATGAGAATTCCTGGTAAGAGCATACCTACCCCAATAACTGGCATGCTTCCCCATTTTTTGATTAAGTTGAGGGGCAAGATAATATAGAGAGCATAGGCAAAGGCAGAAAACAAGCCCCAACCTAGACCCTTGGGCGTAATAGCCAACTGATGCAACTGTCCATGGGTTGCAATCAGAAAGGTCCCCCCAATCGCTAATAGCATGGAAGCAATCTCTGAGACAGTAGGCCCAACGCGGTCCTTGACGCAGGTATAGGCTAAAACACCAACTGGGCAAACATATTGAAGCACCGTAGCGGTCCCAGCATTGGTTTCTGCAATGGCGATCAGATAGGTTAACTGAGTCAATAGCAAACCCAAAAAGGCAAATAGAATCAAAGATAGATAAGAGCTTTTATCCTTCAAAAAGGCAAAAAACTTCTCCTTATCAGACAGATAAGCAAAGAGAATGAGGACGGCACCTGAAATCAGCAGGCGAATATTGGTCAAGATAATAGCCGAAAAACCGTGTGCCATCAAATATTGCCCACTCACTCCAGAAAGCCCCCAGGCAATCCCAGCAATCACAGTCATCAAGGTTCCTTTAAAAGATGTAGACATATTGCCTCCCAAAACTAATTAATACGGTACTCTACTTCTTCTCTATTCTATCACAAAAACCAGCCCAAATGGACTGGTTTTTTCTAAAAGTTTGATACATTACGGCTCAACCAAAATCTTGATTTGGGCTTTATCTTGTGTTAATTCAACAAATCCCTCTTCAACGATATTTTCCAATTTAATTTTCTTGGTTACTAATTTCTCAGCAGAGAAGTAACCTTGTTCCATCAATTCCAATACTTTAGGGAAGATGTGGCGATAAGCGATAATCCCTTTGAGGGTCTTTTCTTGAATGGCGAATTCATTTGGATTGATGCTGGCTTCACGTTCCCAAATGGAAACAACCATACACTCACCAGCCTTATGCACAGCTGCCAAAGCTTGTCCAAGAACAACAGGAACCCCTGTCACTTCATAAGAAACATCTGCACCACCATCCGTCAAACGATGAATGGCTTCAACGATTGATTCACCTTCTTCTGGGCGAACCACAATGGCACCCAATTCTTCAGCCTTAGCTTGGCGTTCAGGAGACAATTCAACCGCATAAATTTTCGATGCCCCAGCTGCACGGAGAGCTTCCACGATCAAAAGACCGATTGGGCCCAAACCAAAGATAACAGCTGTATCCCCAGCTTTCAAAGCAGACTGACGAACTGCATAAACGGCAACAGCAGCAGGTTCTGTAAGCGCAGCCTGCTCGAAGCTCAAGCTATCTGGAATCACATGGACCAAATCTCCATCTAGGACACAATATTTAGCAAAACCACCATCTGCAGCAAGGCCGACGAAGTTCAAGTTTGGATCGAGGTTATAATCACCAATTAAGTTGTGTTTTGCCAAAATTGGTTCGATTGTCACACGATCGCCGACTTTGACACGAGTCACATCGCTTCCAACCTCAACAATTTCCCCAGCAAACTCATGACCGAGGGTCACGGGTGCTTTTTGACCAGAATAAACATGCTCTTCTGTTGGAATGAAGATTGGCCCATCCAAGTATTCATGCAAGTCTGTCCCACAGATTCCCGTGAATTTGACTGCAACCTTTACTTGATGGGGTTGTACTTCTGGAACTTCCACTTCCTCGATGCGAACGTCCTTTTTGCCGTGCCAGCGGGCAGCTTTCATTGTTTCCATATGATTCTCCTATTTTCTATGAATTGCAATTCCCTTTCAGGAAACCCGATAACCATATTGTAAGCCTTTTCACAAACTTTGTCAAGGAGGATTGAAAGCTTAACTGACTATTTTCTATTCGAAAATAGATAAAATTTTCAAGCCACTTATTAAGTACTAAAAAAACAGACACCTAAAGGTGCCTGTTCCTTTTATTCACTATCCTTCAACTTAGCCAATTCTTGGGCAAGTAACTTGAGGGCTACTTGTGGGTTGGCTTGGCCTTTGGTTGCTTTCATGAGGAAGCCTGTGAAGGCCTTATCCGCATTCCGTTTCCCTGACTTAAAGTCAGCTACGGCCGCTTCATTATCTGCAAAGACTTGGTGGATGATTGGAATCAAGACTTCAGGGTCTGAAATCTGTACCAATCCAGCTTTTTCGACGTATTCACGCGCACCGCCACCGTTTTTCGCCAAGTGAACGAAGACTTTCTTAGCAATCTTAGAAGAAATCGTTCCATCTTCGATGATGGCAATCATTTCTACCAAGTTTTCTGGTGTCAATTGGATTTCTTCCAGCGTTTTGCCTTCCGCGTTCAAGAATTGTGCCACTTCTCCTTGGAGCCAGTTAGACACTTGTTTAGCATCTCCACCAAGGGCTACGGCTGCTTCAAAGAAGTCAGAGGTCACTTTAGTCGCTGTCAATTGGTTGGCATCATAGTCAGACAAGCCCAGCTCTGTCACATAGCGAGCCCGACGGTCTTTTGGAAACTCTGGCAACTCCGTGCGCATTTCCTCAATCCACTCATCTGAGATTTCAAACAAGGGAAGGTCTGGTTCTGGGAAGTAACGATAATCCGCTGCCCCTTCTTTGACCCGCATAAGGATGGTACTCTTGTTGGCTTCATCGTAACGACGCGTTTCTTGACGAATGATCCCACCTGAACACAAGATTTTCGCTTGACGCTCCACTTCATATTCAAGACCTTTACGGACGTTTGAGAAGGAGTTCAAGTTCTTCAACTCTGTCTTGGTCCCAAATTCCTCTTGACCATATGGACGAAGGGAAATGTTGGCATCCACCCGCATGGATCCTTCTTCCATCTTCACGTCAGAAATGCCTGTGTATTGGATGACTTCTTTCAAAGCTGTCAAATAAGCGTAGGCTTCTTCAGGAGAACGCATATCGGCTTCAGATACGATTTCGATCAATGGCACCCCTTGACGGTTAAGGTCTACATATGAGAAACCGTCTGTTCCATGCGTGTTCTTACCGGCATCTTCTTCCAAGTGAGCCCGTTCAATCCCGATTTTCTTGGTTGAGCCGTCTTCCAATTGCACTTCAATCCAACCGTTGTAACCAATTGGCTCGTCAAATTGCGAAATTTGGTAGGCCTTTGGATTATCAGGATAGAAATAGTTCTTACGGTCAAAGTGCATGTGCTGGTGGATATCCATGTTCAGCGCCAAGGCAGCCTTGATTCCAGCATCCACAACACCCTTGTTCAAGACAGGAAGTACCCCTGGGAAAGACCAGTCGATCACATTGGTATTGGCATTTTGCTCGTTCCCAAAGTGAGCAGAGGTTGGTGAGAAGATTTTTGAATTTGTATTCAATTCAACGTGGACTTCAAGTCCGATGACTGTTTCAAAGTTCATTAATTGTCACCTCCGAAAATAAGGGGTTGTTGCTTGTGGTAATCCGTCGTTGCTTCAAATGCTGCTGCGGCTTGATAGATCGTTTCTTCGGAATACTTAGGACCAATCAACTGCAAACCAACTGGCAGTCCTTGGGCAAAGCCTGCAGGAATCGAAATCCCTGGTAGACCTGCCAAGTTAACTGGAATGGTCAACAAATCCGCCAAGTACATTGCAACTGGATCATGGCTGAGCGAATCCAAATCAAAGGCTACACTTGGTGCTGTAGGACCTAAAATCAAATCGTAATCCGCAAAGACTTTTTCAAAGTCTTGGATAATAAGGGTCCGGACTTGACCAGCCTTCTTGTAGTATGCATCGTAGTATCCTGATGACAAACTAAAGGTCCCAAGCATGATCCGGCGTTTGACCTCATCACCAAAACCTTGGCTACGAGTGTTGACATAGATATCGTCCAAGTTCTTAGCATCTTCCGCACGGAAACCATAACGAATGCCATCGAAACGTTGCAAGTTTGAAGATGCTTCTGAAGAAGCAATGATGTAGTAGACAGCAACCCCGTATTTAGAATGAGGCAAGCTGACTTCTTCGACTGTTGCTCCCAATTTTTCAAAGTGCTTAGCCGCATTAAGGATGGTTTCTTTGACTTCTGGGTCAATTCCTTCCCCAAGATATTCTTTCGGAAGGGCAATCTTCATACCTTTGATGTCTTGACCAATCTTAGAAGTGTAGTCTGCTACACGTACTGGTGCAGAAGTTGAATCTTTAACATCTTCGCTAGCAATGACATTAAGCAAGAGGGCATTTTCCTTAACTGTTGGCGCAAAAGGACCAATTTGATCCAATGAGCTACCAAAAGCAATCAGACCAAAACGGGAAACCGTTCCATAGGTAGGCTTGAGTCCAACAATCCCGTTAAAAGCAGCTGGCTGGCGGATAGAACCACCTGTATCCGAACCAAGGGACAAACGGACTTGACCCGAAGCTACAGCTGCTGCCGAACCACTGGATGAACCCCCAGGAACCTTGCTGTGGTCCCAAGCATTCTTGGTTGGTCCATAGTAAGAAGTCTCACCAGATCCACCCATGGCAAATTCATCCATGTTGGTCTTCCCGATGACAATCATATCTTTAGCTTTGGCATTGGCAACCGCTGTCGCATCAAAGATAGGCTCGTAGTTGTAGAGCATTTTTGAGGCCGCAGTCGTCAAGATGCCGTCAGTAGAGATGTTATCTTTGACAGCGAGTGGGATCCCAGACAGGAGGTTGTCAGCATCGATTCCTTTTTCGTCAATAGCCTTGGCTTGTGCAAGAGCAGCTTCTTCAGCTACCGTCACAAATGCATTGACTGCTTCTTCACGCGACTTAATATCGTCAAGAGTCGCTTGAGTCAATTCTGTTGCTGAAATTTCCTTAGCAACAAGGAGATTGTGCAACTCTTCAATGGTTTTATTGTTGAATGACATTAGGCATCTCCTCCATCTTCTAGGATAGCTGGTACCTTGATGTAGTAATTGTCTTTTTCAGGTACATTTTTAAACAAGCGGTCACGGTCAGTCCCTTTTTCAGCGACATCCGGACGCAATACAGTCTTGCGGTCCGCCATGGTTGTTGTTGGAGCAACACCGGTTGTATCCACCTCTTCCAACAATTCCACCATGTCGACAATTTTAGACAAGGTTGTCGCAAACTCAGCTGTCTCTTCTGGGGAGAATTTCAATTTTGAAAGATTGGCAACGTGGGTTACCTCTTCTTGCGTAATTTTCATCTTGCTTCCTTTCGTGAAATGATGATTTTTCAATACCCTCTATTTTACCATATTTTTAGTATTTATGCGGTAGTTTGGCAAGAAAATAGAGTCCAAGGAAGCGTAGCCATTAGGCCTCTCTCCTCGAACTCTCTTCTTAACATTCTTCTAATTGTTCATTCACAAGTTTTGCTCCCAAAACATGTTTGAAATGATTTAAAGCAAACTGGTGGTTTTCAGGAGTAAGCGACGCTACTGCCGGTTCTACCACTTCAATCTGATAGCCAAGATTGTAGGCATCAACCGCTGTATGGAGGACACAAATATCTGTTAAGACTCCCGTCAAAACAACAGTATCCACGCCACGTTCTCGAAGACGGATATCCAAGTCAGTTCCCGAAAAAGCAGAATAATGACGCTTGTCCATCCAAAAGACGCGTGGATCAGCTTGATGTTGCTTATAAAAATCAGCTAAGGGGCCGTACAAGTCCCGCCCACTGGTCCCAATGATATTATGGGGTGGGAAAAGCTTGCTCTCTGGATGAAAGGGATCATTCCCTTCATGAGCATCAATAGCAAAAAAGACATAGGCACCTTGATCAAAGGCCCACTGGGTCACCTGGGCAATGCTCTCAGAAATGGCTTGTGCAGGAGCTCCTGCAGTAAGCTTACCTTCATCCGCTACAAAATCAAAGGTGTAGTCAATCGAAATTAACGCTTTAGTCATTAGTAGTCTCTTTTCTTAATTTCTTCAAAAATATCTGGGATCAACACTTTGAGGTAGGTTCCCTTCATCCCAAGCGAACGACTTTCAATAATTCCTGCTGACTCCAGCTTCCGCAACGCATTGACAATCACAGAGCGCGTAATACCAATCCGATCCGCAATGACAGAAGCCGTCAACTGTCCTTCATTTCCTTTCAATTCACCAAGGATAGCAGAAACTGCCCGCAATTCTGAATAGGACAAGGTGTTCACAGCCATATTGACTGCAGTACGGCGACGAATATTTTTCTCGTCTTCCTCTCGTTGGAAGTTCAACATTTGAATCCCAACTACTGTACTAGCAATCTCAACCAAGATCAAATCATCGTCATCAAACTCTTTATCATTGCGCCAGATAATCAAAGATCCCAAGCGAATCCCAGATACATGAATAGGAGCAATGGTCGTCAAGCCATCAGGAAATTCAGACTTGGTCTCTACTGGAAAGATACTTAAATCGTGGTCCACATCTAAATTTGCCTCTGTATCATAGACTAAACTAGCTGCTTTAGCATAATCTTCTGGTAATTTTTTATTGTCAAAAAAAGCCTCAACCCGGTCATTATTAGTCTTGTAACGCATGAAATAACCAAGGAGAGTCCCCTTGCTATTAATAATACAAGCATTACAATGAATGATATCAGCCAGTTGACGGGCAATTGCATTATAAGGCATTTCATCTTGTAACTGTTCTTCAGAACGTTTCAAGATAGATGTAATTTTTCTCGTTTTTTCTAATAATTTAGCCATAATAAACCTCGCATATAGTCAGCTAAAGTATATCATATAAGCGAGGGAATTTCAATCAAATTATCTGAAAATTATTTATTTTTTCTACAATTCTATTCAATTCAGAAAAATTAGCCTTTTGTAACAAAATATTCGCTTCACTCTGTCAAAAAAGAGGCTGGGACAAAAATCCTAGCCTCTCAATTGTCTTTGGATTGTCGAGCAAGACGCAGTGGTTGAGTGGGCTCAACTACGCTGTTTTCATCAGCTTTTACAGCCCTACTCAACTGTGCGGAGGTGGGACGACGAAATCGAATTCTAACGAATGACCGATTTCTGTCCCACTCTCTCTATCTGCTTATCGTTTGTATTGTTTTAAGAAACGGGTCATCTTCTCTTGAATTTGAGCCAATTCTTCTACTCGAGGAAGGTAAACGATCCGGAAATGATCTGGCTCTTTCCAGTTGAATCCACGTCCGTGAACCAAGAGAACCTTTTCTTGTTTTAAGAAATCCAAGACAAATTGCTCATCATCATCCACTCGGTACATTTCTCGATCAATCTTAGGGAAGATATAGAGACCGGCTTTTGGTTTAACAGCTGAAAGTCCTGGAATATCATTGATGGCCTTGTAGATAAAGTTCCTTTGTTCGTAGATTCGACCACCTGGAAGCAAGAGTTCGTCCACTGACTGGTAGCCTCCCAAAGAAGTCTGAACCACTTGTTGGGCCAAGACGTTTGAACACAGGCGCATATTAGAGAGCATATTCAAACCTTCGATATAACCCTTCACGTGGTGTTTGGGTCCAGACAAGACCATCCAGCCCACACGGAAGCCCGCGATGCGGTGTGATTTGGACAAACCGTTCATGCTGACACAGAACAAATCTGGCGCCAGGCTTGCAATGGCTGTATGTTTGGCACCATCCATGACCAAGCGATCATAGATTTCATCCGCAAAGATAATCAAGCCATTTTGGCGCGCAATCTCGACGATTTCCAACAGAATCTCATCTGGATAGAGAGCCCCAGTCGGGTTATTGGGATTGATCACGACGATAGCCTTGGTATTTGAAGTGATTTTTGACTTGATATCTTCAATATCAGGATACCACTCAGCCTCTTCATCACAGACATAGTGCACTGCATTACCACCTGCTAGGCTGACCGCTGCTGTCCATAGAGGATAGTCTGGCATCGGTACAAGTACTTCATCGCCATTATCTAGCAAGCCTTGCATGGACATCACGATTAGCTCACTGACACCATTTCCAATATAAATGTCATCAATCTCAACGTTTGGAATCTTTTTCAATTGGCTATACTGCATAATTGCCTTACGGGCAGAAAAAATTCCTTTTGAATCCGAATACCCTTCACTATCCCGAGCATTCATAATCAAATCATGAATGACTTCGTCGGGAGCCGTGAAACCAAATTCAGCCGGATTTCCTGTATTTAAGCGTAGGATTTTCTCCCCGTTTGCCCGCATGCGCATCGCTTCTTCTAAGACTGGACCACGAATATCGTAAGCAACGTGCTCTAGCTTGACGGACTTATTGTATTCTTTCATGATTTTCTCCTCACTTTATCAAACTGCTTCCATTATACCACTAGTTAATCTTGAGTACAACTGAGCAACCTCTTTCATTCTCGATGAAATCCTATAGATATCTTATTTGACCTTTACTTTCTATGGTAAAAGGTTTAAAATATAATTATAGGTAACATAAATGGGTTCTTCCATTTCATTTTCACGTTTTCAAGCACTAAAGGAGGACGGAACATGTCTCAAAAATACGAAAACATTATGGTTGCAGTTGATGGATCTCGCGAAGCTGAACTCGCTTTTGAGAAAGGTGTGAATGTAGCCTTGCGAAACGGTTCAAAACTTACCCTTGCTCATGTCGTTGATACACGTGCCTTACAAAGTGTCTCTAGTTTTGATGCCGAAGTGTATGAAGGATTCCAAACAGAGGCTAATGAACTATTAGAAGGTTATATCAAACGTGCAAAAGAAGCCGGTGTCCAAAATATTGCTTCAGTGGTCGAAATGGGAAATCCAAAAGTCCTCTTAGCGACTGATATCCCTGAAGCAGAGGAAGTTGATCTCATCATGGTTGGGGCGACTGGTCTAAATGCTTTTGAACGTTTACTAGTTGGCTCTTCTTCTGAATACATCCTCCGCCATGCCAAAGTCGATTTGTTAGTGGTTCGTGAGACCGAAAAGACCTTATAAACTTTATAAAAACCAAAGAGGCTGGGACAAAAGTCCTAGCCTCTCAATTGTCTTTGGATTGTCGAGCAAGACGCAGTGGTTGAGTGGGCTCTACTACGCTGATTTCATCAGCTTTTACAGCCCTACTCAACTGTGCGGAGGTGGGACGACGAAATCGAATTCTAACGAATTACCGATTTCTGTCCCACTCTCTTTTATTTTCTTCAGATTCTACTGTTTTTTCAGAGCAATGTTTTTGATAAGCTTTGATTTGCCGTTCCAACTCTTTTTGAATAGCTGGCTCAGGTGCATACCTTTCTTCCCAGTCATCTGGTTTTAAAATTTTATGCGTGACTTCATCAAAGTGAGCCTGACCATCTGGGAAAATTTTCCCCATATTGGCGCGGTGAACAATCTCAAAAACCTCTTCAGGATCGACCCCCATTAGAACGAAACTACCATAAGTCAGATACAGCGTATCAATCAAGGCATCGACCTGCCCTACCATGGAGATCTCGGCGGGATGCTTGCTGCGAACCTTATTCGCCGCCTCATCTAGAGCTTGATGCAATTTTTCAATAGAACGATCGAAGATTGCTTCATCCTTACTAGCCGCCCGAATAAATTCAACCAATTCTTCCTGCTTAAACATGGTTCGGTAAAGAGCCTCTTGATTGTCCCAGGCCTTTGGTTCTTCCTGAGTTTGACCATCCATGAGTTGATGGAAGGCTTTGACCTTATTAAAGTGGTCGTCGCGACTGACAAAAAGAGTCTGATCCGTAATAATTCCAAAATGTTCCAGCGCTTTTTGAATTCCGTCCTTGGTATTACTAGTCGTTGTGTGCTGAGCCACTTCTTTGACCTTGCTGGTCCCATTCCCCATCGCAATTGACAGACCGACACCCGAAAGCATCTCTATGTCATTATCAGAATCTCCAAAGGCCATAACTTGGTCCATCGAGAAGCCAAATGCTTCTCCTACAATCCGAATCCCCTCCATTTTTGAGTTATCAGGGTTGATGACATCTGCCGCAAAGGGACTAGAACGAGTGAATTTTAATTCAGGAAAAGCTTGCTCAACTTTTTGGGTGTCCTTGGGACTAGCTAATAAGAGAACCTGATAAACCGGTCCTTGAGCAATTTGTAGCAGTTGCTTTTGATCCTGAGGAACAGCCTTGCTGACTACCTTGTTGAAGCCCTGACTAACTGCCTTCGAAAAACCTTTCGGTACAAAACGTGCAGACCATTGAGAAATCGGACTCATCCCAAAACTCATAATGCGAGAGCCTTCGACTCCATCTTCTGTCCCTAAAGCAATTTCGATGCGATGTTTCTTTGCATATTCAATTAAGAGACGAAGATTCTTCTTATCAATCGGAGAGGCAGATAAAATCTTGTCCTTGGTAAAAATATACTGACCATTATAGGTGACTGCGAAATCAAAGTCATAACGCTCGATAAAAGGACGGACAAAGAACGGTCCTCGCCCTGTCGCCAAACCAACAAAAATCCCTTGTTCCTTTAAGGCGCGAATGGCTTTTTCAGTTGACTTTAAAACCATTCGACTATCATTGACCAAGGTTCCGTCAATGTCAAAAAAGACCGCTTTTATTTCCATGATAACTGCTTTCTTTCCGTTTTATGATACAATAAATTATAACACACATTTCAAGGAGACACACATGATTAAGAAAATTTTGGCCCTTCATACAGGAGGGACCATCTCCATGCAGGCTGACGCCACAGGAGCTGTCGTGACCAATTCAGCCAACCCCATGAACCATATTGATTTGTCACTAGCTGGGATTGAGCTCACTTCAGAAGATTTTTTAAATTTACCAAGCCCTCATGTAACTCCTCAGCACATGTTGCAACTCTATCATAAGATTCAGAAAGAGGCTTCCCAGTATGATGGTATTGTCATCACCCATGGTACCGATACTCTCGAAGAAACAGCCTACTTCTTAGATACCATGGACTTGCCAACTATTTCTGTAGTCCTGACAGGAGCCATGAGAAGCTCCAACGAATTAGGAAGTGACGGTGTCTATAACTATCTGACGGCCATCCGAGTTGCGGCAGATTCCAAATCACAAGACAAGGGTGTCTTGGTCGTGATGAATGATGAAGTCCATGCAGCCAAGTACGTGACCAAAACACATACAACCAATGTCAGCACCTTCCAGACCCCAACACATGGTCCTCTAGGATTGGTTATGAAAAAAGAAGTTCTTTTCTTCAAAACAGCTGAACCCCGTGTGCGTTTTGATTTGCAAGAAATCAAGGGAGTCGTCCCCATTATTTGTGCCTATGCTGGCATGAAAACAGAACTTCTTGATCTACTTGATGTCCATCAAATGGATGGTTTGATTATTGAAGCCTTTGGAGCAGGAAATCTTCCTAAAGAAGTAGCTGAGAAACTCTTTGAATTTCAGGAAGCCGGTCTTCCCATTGCCTTGGTTTCCCGTTGCTTTAACGGGATTGCAGAACCCGTCTATGCTTACGACGGGGGCGGAGTTCAACTTCACGATCACGGTATCTTCTTTGTGAAAGAGCTCAATGCCGCCAAGGCTCGGTTAAAACTCTTGATTGCCATCAATGCTGGCTTAAAAGATGAAGATTTAAGAGACTATATGGAAGGGTAAAATAAGGATAGAAGGCGTGATGGTTAATCCATCCGCCTTTTGAAGTTAAAAATAGCTTTGATGGACTGAGATAATGACTGACAAAATGAATTTTAACATGGTTCTCATAGCTAGGACCTCTTTTCTGTTTTTTAGAATTATAGGTCCACAAACTTAAAATAAGATAAAAGAGGCTGGGACAAAAGTCCTAGCCTCTCAATTGTCTTTGGATTGTCGAGCAAGACGCAGTAGTTGAGTGAGCTCCACTACGCTGATTTCATCAGCTTTTACAGCCCTACTCAACTGTGCGGAGGTGGGACGACGAAATCGAATTCTAACGAATGACCGATTTCTGTCCCACTCTCTTTTTATCACTTCTTAATCCAGGTGTTCTTTCTGTTCCAAATGTAGAGACAAACAGTGCCAGTCTGGGTGTTCTCGCCATTTAGGAGTCGTGACCACCTGAACAGCTACCTTTCGCGCTTCCTCTAAGATCGGATAATCTTCAATGAGGTTGGCCACTTGAAATTCTGGTATGCCTGATTGACGCGTTCCAAAGATTTCCCCAGAGCCCCGTAGCTTGAGATCTTCTTCTGCCAAGACAAAACCATTAGTCGTTTCGGTCATGATTTTCATACGACGCTTGCCTGATTCCGTTTTGGGATTGGCAACTAAGACTGCGTAAGACTGCTTGTCTCCACGTCCTACACGACCTCTCAGCTGGTGCAATTGGCTTAAGCCAAAGCGATCTGCATCCATGATGATCATGACAGTGGCATTGGGAACATTGACCCCGACTTCGATAACGGTTGTAGAAACTAGCAAGTCTATTTCTCCTAGCTTAAAGGCCTGCATAATAGCCTCTTTTTCTTCCCCCTTCATCTTACCATGGAGGAGGGCAATACGGGCACGATCTCCGAAGTAGGCAATCAATTCTTCCTCTAAGGCGATAGCATTTTTGAGGTCCAGTGCTTCAGATTCTTCAATCAAGGGAGAAATAACATAGGCTTGGGAACCTTTTTGAATTTCTTTAACCAACCAATCCAAAACCAAGTTTAACTGTTGGTGCTTGACCCATCGGGTGATGATGTCTTTTCGACCAGCTGGCATTTGGTCGATAATCGAAACATCCATATCACCAAAAGCAGTGATCGTCAAGGTCCGAGGGATTGGGGTTGCTGTCATCATCAAGACATCAGGATTTTGGCCCTTTTCACGCAGGATCCGTCTTTGGGCTACACCAAAACGGTGCTGCTCATCAATAATGACCAAGCCTAAATCATGGAAATGAACTCCCTCCTGAATCAAGGCATGGGTTCCCACAATAAGGTCCACTTCCCCTGCTTCAATCGAAGCCAATCGCTCTCGTCTCTCCGCAGCTTTCAGACTTCCTGTCAAAAGAAGGATTCTAAGATTAGGAAAAAGAGAGGTCAAACTTTGTAAATGCTGCTCGGCCAAAATTTCTGTCGGTACCATCAAAGCTGCTTGCTTGCCAGCTGTCACAGCAGCATACATGGCTAGTCCAGCAACGACAGTTTTTCCACTTCCGACATCCCCTTGCAAGAGACGATTCATGTGGTAAGGAGAGCGCATATCTGCTAGAATTTCCTTCAGACTCCGCTCCTGGGCTTCTGTCAAAGCAAAGGGAAGATTGGCTTGAAGAGCTTTTAGCTTCTTCTCATCCCAATCCAGTACAATTCCCTGCCCGACTGAACGATTTTCTTCCTTCAAGACCTGCAGTTGCAATTGGAAAAAGAGCAGTTCTTCAAATTTCACTCGTCTCAGGGCCTGCTTGTATTCCTCAAGGTCCTTGGGAAAATGCATAGCCCTGACCGCCTGCCTGCGAGAAAGCAACTGGTACTTGTCCATTAGGACTTGGGGCAAATTTTCTTCCAATAGTTGGTCCAAGCCTGCTTCAAAAGCTGTTTTGATAACCTTCACTAGAGCAGACTGACTCACCCCTTGAGCCAAGCGGTAGACCGGTTGAAGGTCATCTTCGACTTGCGCGAGTAGCTTCATCCCTGTCAAGGCTCCCTTGGCCTTGTCCCATTTACCAAAGACAGCCACCGTTTGCCCCAGTTCAATCTTGTCCGCTAGATAGGGCTGGTTAAAGAAACTAACTGCTAACACCAGCTCCCCTTGTTTAATGGTGAAGCGAAGACGGTTGCGTTTGTAGCCGTAATATTGAACATTGGCTGGAGTTGCGACAAGTCCAGAAACGACCGCTTTTTCTCCATCTTCCAAGTCTAAAACATTTTTTGATTTAAAATCTTCATATCGAAATGGAAAGTAGAGCAAGAGATCTTCAACCGTTTCGATACCCAATTTTTTGTATTTCTCTGCTGATTTTGGTCCAATTCCTGGTAAGACAGAGAGTGGTTGGTGTAAGTTCATTCATTCCTCCTAGATAAGAAAGGAGGCTGGGACCTCCGTCATCAACCTCTTTCATCTCGAACTTTTTATGAAAGGAAGCTAGGAAAACTTAAACAGCTTACTTCCCACTGACTTCCTTTGTTGGACGATAAACTCTTGGTACGCGATCGCTCAAGACACAAACCACCTCATAGTTGATCGTGCCTCTATAGACTGCTACATCCGTTGCCGTGATAGCTAGATCACCATCTGTTCCAATCAATACCACCTTGGTCCCAATCGGATAGGCCTTGGGTAGGCGAATGGTGATTTGGTCCATGGATACGCGACCGACAATTGGACAGAATTGACCATCAATAAGGACATGAAAACCTTGCATATCTCTAGTCCAGCCATCTGCATAGCCAATCGGAATCGTCCCAATCCACTCTTCCTCAGTAGTCTGATAGGTCGCTCCATAGCCAACTGTCTGCCCCACCTCTAGTGGCTTGACATGCACCAATTCTGTTTCCAAACTTAAAGCAGGACGAATATTGTAAGGTAGTTCTAACTCTCTTCCACTTGGATTGAGGCCATACATGACATCGCCCAGTCGAACAGCATTAAAAATGGTATCAGCATGCCATAAAGTCGTTGCTGAATTGCTGGCATGAACGATTTCTGGAGTATAGGGTAAGAGCTCCAACAGGGTCCTAAACCGTTGCAATTGTCCTTGGAAATGACGGTCATCTTTCTCGTCAGCTGTAGCAAAATGAGTAAAGATCCCTTCCACTTCTGCTCCATGGTCTCTTAATAAGATCATAGCCTCTTGCAAATCTTCGGCTGAACGAAAACCAATCCGTCCCATTCCTGAATCCACTTTAATATGAACCTTCAAACCAGTCAAATCAGACTTTTTAGCTAATAAAGATTTCAACCACTCGAGACTAGCCACTGTATAACGAATTCCTTCTTTGATGGCAATCTCTATGAAATCTATTGGAGCAACTCCCAAAATTAAAATCGGCTTTTCACCAGATACTTGGCGAACTTCTATGGCTTCGTCTAGGTTGGAGACACAAAAAGCATCTACCATTGGCAATAAGCGTTCTACCACTGGCTCAACTCCATGGCCGTATGCATTGGCCTTGACAACCGCAAAGGTCAAGGTCTCTTTCGGAATATGGTCCTGTATTTGTCGAACATTATAGGCAATAGCCTCCACATCCACATATGCTCGCGTTGGTCTATGTATACTAGCTTTCATTTCTTTCCTCCAAAATGACACTGGTCGAAACTAAATCGCCTGAGTGACTAATCGAAACCCATATCTTTCCACTAAAAGGGGCTTTAGAAAAATAGGGAGCTCCTTTTTGATTGGTTAGAATTTCCAGATCCTGAAATCCTACTGGACCAATTCCTGTTCCCCAAGCCTTGGAAAAGGCTTCTTTTGCAGACCATCGTCCGGCCAGGTATTCCATTTTCCGTTTCCCGGATAATTGATCGAACCGTTCTCTTTCTGTCTCTGTCAATACCTTGGAAGCAAATCTGGGATGTCTCTGGTAGGCCTCTTCAATGGATTCGATCGATTCGATATCTATCCCATGTCCAACAATCATATCTATTCCTCTTTGATAATTCTCTATTCGCAACTCCATTTAAGAAGGAAAGGGCTGAGAATGTTTTCTCCAGCCCTCTCCTCTTATTCAGCTACATACTGATATATTTCTCGTACTAAGCTTTCTGTCTTTTCCCAACCCAAGCATGGGTCTGTGATTGATTGACCAAATACTTCTGGTTGATCTTGACGACCGTCCTCCAGATAAGATTCAATCATAAATCCACGAACCACATCATGGATAATTGGATTCCAGCTTCGATTACTAAGGGTCTCTCTGACAATGCGAATCTGTTCAGCAAATTTTTTCCCAGAATTATCATGATTGGTATCAACCAAGATAAATGGATGTTGCAATCCCAAGGCTTGGTAACGATGAGCAGCTTCTAGCAAATCTTCATAGTGGTAGTTTGGAATGTTTTTCCCATTCGCGTCTAAAGCTCCACGCAGAATAGCGTGTCCGAATGGATTTCCATTTGTTTCCACAGAACGACCATTATAGAAGAAATGATGCCCATGCTGTGCAGCATAAATCGCATTAAACATGACAGACAGATTTCCAGATGTCGGATTTTTCAATCCAGTTGGGACTGAAATCCCACTTGCCACAAAACGGTGGCCTTGATCTTCTACAGAACGGGCCCCAATAGCAACATAGGAAAGTAAATCTTCAACAAATGGGTAGGTCTCTGGATACAAAAGTTCGTCTGCTGTTGTCAATCCGGTTTCGGTAATCACTCGATGATGCAGGCGACGAACTGCCTTTAAACCAGCTACAAAACTTGGTTCTGAAGCAGTATCCGGCTGATGCATCAAGCCTTTATAGCCATCTCCATTGGTCCGAGGCTTGGCAGTATAGACCCGCATCACAATGAAGACCTGATCTTTGACTTCTTCTTGAAGGGCTGCTAGGCGACGAGCATATTCCATCACTGCTTCCTCATTATCTGATGAACATGGCCCCATCACAAGCAAAATGCGCTTGTCTTCTCCCTTTAAAATAGAGGCTAGTTCACGGTCACGCGCTTCTTTGCGAGCCAATTGTTCACCCTCTAAGCGATAAAGAGAAGTCACCGCTGTTTCATCAATGATTGGGCTAGTAGCTGTAAAAGACATAGGCAGATCCTTTCATACGATTAGAGTTTTTTACCGTGGCAGTTTTTAAATTTCTTACCAGATCCACATGGACAAATGTCGTTACGTTTGATTTGGCTCAAATCAAGATCTTCTGGTAAATCAGTTTTTTGAGCAGCAATATTACGAGTCGCTGTCGTTGAAATACTATGTTCTGTACGTGGGCGCTCTTGTTCGTGAATTTGAGCTTTCATCATGAGACGAGTCACATCAAACTCAATAGAACCAATCATATCGTTGAACATACGGAATCCTTCAGATTGGTATTCAACCACTGGATTATTTTGCGCATAGCCACGGAGACCGACAGCATTACGCAATTGGTCTAAGGCATCGATGTGATCTGTCCATTTACTATCCACAACACGAAGGATCAAGACTTTTTGGAATTCTCTAACTGCTTCTTCATCGCGTAATTTCGCTACTTGGTTTTCATAAACCTCTTCAGCTCGTTGGAACAAGTAATCAATCACATCTTTATCCGATTTGCCTTCAATATCGCTCTCTGAAATGGTATCTTCAGGGACCAAATTGTATTTGGCAAAGTTCAAGATAGCTTCCGTACGTTCTTCCTTGCTTGAGTGGCTTGCCCCTTCAACGATCCGTTTAATGGTTCGTTTGATCATGGCCTTGATTTCTGGAGCCAAATCACGATCCGCTGTAATCACATCATAGCGTTGAGAGTAGATAATCTCGCGTTGTTCCCGCATGACGTCATCATACTGAAGGACTTGCTTACGAGTGTCATAGTTGTTCCCTTCCACTCGTTTTTGGGCTGCTTCAACTTGACGTGTAAACATGTTGGATCGGATGACAGATTCTTCTTCGCTTAGTTTGAAGCGGTCTAGCAAGGCTTTGATGCGCTCTGAACCGAAACGACGCATCAACTCATCTTCAAGAGAAAGGTAGAATTGAGATTCACCCGGGTCCCCTTGACGTCCGGAACGTCCACGCAACTGGTTATCAATACGACGGCTTTCATGACGCTCTGTACCAATGACACATAGTCCGCCCAATTCACGAACCCCTTCACCGAGCTTGATATCGGTACCACGTCCGGCCATGTTGGTCGCGATGGTAACGGCACCACGTTGACCCGCATTCATGATGATTTGAGCTTCTTTGTAGTGGTTTTTCGCATTCAAAACTTCGTGGGGAACTCCTGCTTCGACCAAGAGACGAGATAAATAGTCACTGGTTTCAACGGCAACGGTACCCACCAAGACTGGTTGCCCTTTTTCGTAACGTGCTTTTACATCTTCTACTACAGCCTTAAACTTCGATTTCAAGCTTGGGTAAAGAAGATCTGGATGGTCAATACGAGCAATCGGACGGTTTGTTGGAATTGGAATGACGCGAATGTTGTAAATTTCACGGAATTCTTCTTCTTCTGTCTTACCAGTACCTGTCATCCCTGAAAGTTTTTTGTACATCCGGAAGAGGTTTTGGTAAGTAATAGAAGCTGATGTTTTGGTTTCTTCTTGGACTGGTACACCTTCTTTAGCCTCAATCGCTTGGTGCAAGCCGTCTGAATAACGACGTCCTTCCATGGTCCGACCTGTAAATTGGTCGACGATCAAGATTTCTTGATCCTCACTGACCACATAGTCGATGTCCAAAATCATGATATAGTTGGCACGGAGGGCATTGTCAATGTAGTGCGTTAAAGCAACATTTTCGATGTCATACAAGTTTTCAAGCTTAAAGTAGCTTTCAGCCTTATCAATCCCAGAATCTGACAAACCAATCGTTTTTGAAGGAACATCAATGATATAGTCTTCTTCTTCCAAAGATTTCACAAAGGCATCCGCCATGTGATAGAGTTGGCTAGTTTCTGTAGAAGTCTGACCTGAAACAATCAATGGAGTACGGGCTTCATCAATCAAGATCGAGTCTACCTCATCGACCAAGGCATAGTTCAAAGGACGTTGTACCATATTTTCGGCACGAACAACCATGTTATCACGCAAGTAGTCGAAACCGATTTCCGCATTGGTTGAATAGGTGATATCACAAGCATAAGCTTCTTGTTTTTCAGAAGGTGATTTTGCAGCCAGGTTGATCCCAACTGACAAACCAAGCCATGAGTACAATTCACCCATCTCTGTCGCATCACGTTCTGTCAGGTATTCATTGACCGTAACAACGTGAACCCCTTTACCAGATAGGGCATTCAAATACACCGGCATGGTCGCAGTCAAGGTTTTCCCTTCCCCTGTACGCATTTCTGGAACGTCACCATGGTGAAGAACAATCCCCCCCATGACCTGTACTTTATAAGGGAACAAGCCCAAGACACGCTTAGCACCTTCACGAACTACTGCGAAAGCTTCATAGAGGAGATCATCCAATGATTCACCATCTTGGTAGCGTTGTTTGAACTCTTCTGTTTTCGCCTTCAGTTCATCATCTGACAAGGCAGCCATTTGATCTTCATAGGAGAAGACCTTGTCTGCCATCTTTTCCAATCGTCTTAATTCACCTTTATCATTTTCGATAATTGTTTTTAATAAATTAGCCATTAGTATCCTTACTTTTCAAATTTCTTAAATTTTAAACGTTCTTTTTATTATAGCACACTGTAGCTTATCCATCAAGAAATTCCATTGATTAGAAGATGGTTTCCCCCTCTTTTTTCCCTTATCCATTTCACCTTTTGCTCATCTATTAGAAAAATCCTTAAAACAACAAAAGGTTAAGTACTTGACGACTCAACCTTCTATCTACGTTTATGGATGACTGACAATTAATTCCATCTCTTCTCCTGATAAGGTCCAATTCTGGATATCACTCGTTAAGATAAAATGTTCTCCTTTTCCAATCGGATAATCTACCCTATCTACCTGAAGACTTCCTTGCCCTGAGAGAACGCTCACCAAACTATAATCATGGGTCTTTTCAAATCGAACTTCCCCATTGATGACCCATTTGTGAACACCAAAGAAGTCATTGGCCACTAACAAAGTCGATGACAAGTGGTCAACTTTTTCCTCAACTGGTCGGCTATTTGCCGGAGCACCTAAGTTCAGGACATCAATAGACTGTTCAATGTGCAATTCACGTAAATTCCCTTGATCATCTTTGCGATCAAAGTCGTAAACTCGATACGTCGTGTCGCTTGATTGCTGGGTTTCCAAAATCAAGATACCCGAACCAATGGCATGCATGGTTCCACTTGGAACATAGAAGAAATCTCCCGCTTTCACAGGAACCCGTGCTAAAAGATCATCCCATTCTTTGGCTTCGATCATCTGACGTAATTCTTCCTTGGACTGGGCGTGGTGACCATAGATAATCTCCGCACCTTCATCCGCAGCAATAATATACCAGCATTCGGTTTTCCCAAGTTCTCCTTCATGCTCCATTCCATAGGCATCATCTGGATGAACCTGAACACTGAGCCAGTCATTGGCATCCAGAATCTTTGTCAATAAAGGAAAGACCGGTTCTGTTCGATCTCCAAATAATTCACGATGCTCTGCATAAAGTTGGTCTAACCCCATTCCAGCAAATGGCCCATTTTTAACAACAGAAACACCATGTGGATGGGCCGAAATAGCCCAGTATTCACCAACATGATCGCTCGGGATTTCATAGCCAAACTCATCTCGTAATCTAGTTCCACCCCAAATTTTTTCCTGCATGACGGATTGTAAAAATAACGGTTGTGACATACCTGCCTCCATATATCCTTGTATTCAATACCTTATTATACAAAATTTCATTCGTTTTTGAAAGCTCTACCAAGCCCTTCATCCCCTTTTTAATTTTTTGCACGTTTTTCGCATTTTTACCGGCTTTTCGCTATAATAGGTATATGAATCTCAAAGAATCCATTATCGAATTGGCTCACTCCATCGGTATTTCAAAAATCGGTTTTACCACCGCAGATGATTTTTCCTATTTAGAAAAATCCCTCCGCCTAGCTGTAGAGGAAGGCCGAAATTCAGGGTTTGAGCACAAAAATATCGAAGAACGAATCCAGCCACGCTTAAGTTTAGCTTCTGCTAAAACAATTATTTCCATTGCCGTTGCATATCCTCACAAGTTAAAACAACAACCTCAGAAGACAGCCTATAAACGCGGAAAATTTACTCCCAACAGTTGGGGCATAGATTACCACTATGTCCTACAGGATAAGTTGGACCGCCTGGCTAAAGGGATTGAAGAATTGACGGCTAACTTCGAATACAAGGGCATGGTGGATACCGGAGCCTTGGTGGATACTGCCGTTGCTCAACGGGCTGGCATTGGATTTATCGGCAAGAATGGCCTCGTCATCTCAAAAGAATATGGTTCTTATATGTTTTTAGGGGAGCTTATCACCAACCTAGAAATTGAACCCGACCAAGCAGTCGACTATGGTTGTGGAGATTGTAACCGCTGTGTAGAAGCCTGCCCGACATCTTGCTTAATTGGAGATGGCACCATGAATGCCCGACGTTGTCTGTCCTTTCAGACCCAAGACAAGGGGATGATGGATATGGAATTCCGTAAAAAGATTAAAACGGTCATCTACGGCTGTGATATCTGTCAAATCTGTTGTCCCTACAATCGTGGTCTGGATAACCCACTAGCTACTGACATTGACCCTGAACTAGCTCACCCAGAATTAATCCCCTTTATCGAGCTATCCAATGGTCAATTCAAAGAAAAATTCGGAATGGTCGCTGGTAGTTGGCGGGGGAAAAATATCCTTCAGCGAAATGCCATCATTGCCTTGGCCAATGCGAACGACCGGTCTGCCATCCCTAAACTTCTAGAAATTATCGAAACTTCGCAAAACCAGATTCATATTGCAACAGCCATTTGGTCTCTGGGGGAGCTGATTCGAGAAGTCACACCTGACTTGGTTGATTTATTAACTTCCCTCAAAAACCCAAGTCCTGCTATTATAGAAGAACGCGAACGGTTTTTCCAAAAATTCCATCTAGATGAAATAGAGATACAAAAATAGAGAGTGGGACAGAAATCGGTCATTCGTTAGAATTCGATTTCGTCGTCCCACCTCCGCACAGTTGAGTAGGGCTATAAAAGCTGATGAAATCAGCGTAGTAGAGCCCACTCAACCACTGCGTCTTGCTCGACTATCCAAAGACAATTGAGAGGCTAGGACTTTGGTCCCAGCCTCTTTTATAGTTCACCTCATCCTTCTTCCTGACCTTATTCTTAAAAAAGCCCCAAGGGATAAAACCAAAAGAACCCCCAAAGAATAGCAGATAAAAAACCAACCACAACATCACGAACAAAATGGACTCCAGCCAGAACACGANCCCCCGCCAATAGAAGAGCCAAGGACAGACCAAGGACCGATAGAAGAGGATGCACTCCCCAGGCTACTGTAGAAATGATCGCCGCAGAAAAGACGTGCCGACTTGGCATGGAACTTCCCTTCCCCTCTCGATTCAGTAACGGAGGGAAAGTCCCAAGCTCATAGGGACGCGGCCAATCCATTCGTTTTCGAATGACACTTAATACAATAAAACCAGTTGCTGGTACCAAAAGATAAGCAAGCACAATCCAAGTCTTGCTAGCCTTTAGATAGGCTGCCCAAAGAACATAGAAATAAAGGAGAGGCATCAACAAGGTGACGAGCCTATTGGTCCACTTTAATAAAGAAAGATAATAGGGATGGGTCACAAAAAATGGTCTAACCCGTTCATAGAACAAACATTCTTTTTTCATAAGGATTTTCTCTTCAATCAGTCATTTAACAAGCAACAGCTCAGCTAGATCAAAATCCCTTCCAGGTGATCGAGCTCATGCTGGCAAATCTGGGCCACAAAACCTTCTAAGCTTATGAGCTGAGGTTTCCAATTGGTATCACGGTAGGAAACTTGAATCTTTTCAAAGCGACTTGTCTTTCGACTTCCTGGCAAAGAAAGACAGCCTTCTTCTGTCTCATAAATCCCTTCTTTCTTAACTAGAACAGGATTAAAGAGAACCAAGGGCATCAAACCTAGTTGGATGATGATCACCCGCTTACGTACACCAATCATATTAGCAGCCATGCCAACACAGGCTTCCTGGTGAGCTCGTAGGGTATCTTGTAAATCTTGCGCCAAATACAAATCCTCTTTTGTCGCTTCTTCAGACACTTGACTCAAAAAGAAGGGATCCTTCATAATGGCTTTTTCCATCATTTCTCCTCTCTTGCTAAAAAAGAGAAGGTCATTCATCCATCTTCCCGACGAAGAACTCCCTCCCCCTAGCATTTTGATGCTTTATGTTATTTCAACCTTAACTTATTAGTCTTTTTTGCTGACTTGTTTTGCTAAGACAAAGTTACCCAAGGTCGCTGAACCATTTCCTGCTACTGCTGGTGTTACGATATAGTCACGAACATCTGGCACTGGTAAATAGCCGTTCAATAAGACGGTGAATTTTTCACGAACGCGATCCAACATGTGTTGTTGTGCCATCACTCCTCCACCAAATACAATCACATCTGGGCGGAAGGTTACAGTTGCATTGACAGCAGCTTGGGCAATATAGTAGGCTTGGATATCCCATACAGAGCTATTCAGTTCAATATTTTCCCCACGAATACCGGTACGAGCTTCCAAGCTTGGGCCAGCCGCAAGACCTTCTAAACAGCCTCTGTGGAATGGACACACACCATTAAATTCTTTTTCAACATCCATCGGGTGTTTGGCAACATAATAATGGCCCATCTCAGGATGTCCCACTCCACCAATGAATTCACCACGCTGGATGACACCTGCACCAATCCCTGTACCAATTGTGTAGTAAACTAAGTTCTCAATACGACCACCCGCATTATTACGAGCCACGACCTCACCATAAGCTGAGCTATTCACATCAGTGGTGAAGTAAATCGGTACATTCAAGGATCGACGGAAAGCTCCCACCACATCTACATTTGCCCAATGTGGTTTGGGAGTTGTTGTAATAAAACCATAGGTCTTTGAATTCTTATCAATATCAATCGGTCCAAATGAACCAATGGCTAAACCAGCAAGACTTTCAAATTTAGAGAAAAACTCAATACATTTATCAAGGGTTTCAATTGGGGTTGTTGTCGGAAACTGTGTCTTTTCAATGACGTTATTATTTTCGTCACCTACAGCACAAACAAACTTTGTTCCACCAGCTTCAAGACTTCCATATAATTTAGTCATATCAAACCTCTTTTTCAATTCTCTTTTTTTCTATTATATCACAAAGGGAAACGGTTCACTTCTATTCCTTATAGAAAAAACTACTCTTATTTATGTTTAAACATTAGGTGAGCGACTTTTTTATTCCAAGCCTCACCTCCAAACAAAATTCAAGGACTGGAGGAAGCCCTAACCAGTCCTTGAGTAATCCTATTTTAGATTATGCTTTTACTTCAATAATCGCATCGCCTTTAGCAACTGCACCATTAGCTACTGGAGTTACTGAAGCATAATCAGCTGTGTTTGTGACGATGACCATTGTTGTATCATCAAGACCAGCTGCTGCAATTTTAGCAGAATCAAATGTTCCAAGAACATCGCCAGCTTTGACCTTGTCACCTTGAGCAACTTTCTGATCAAATCCTTCACCGTTCATTGAAACTGTATCAATCCCAACGTGGATCAAAACTTCAGCACCATTGGCTGTCTTCAAGCCAAAAGCATGTCCAGTTGCAAAAGCAATGGTTACTTCAGCATCCGCCGGAGCATATACAACACCTTCAGTTGGTTTGATGGCAATCCCTTGTCCCATAGCACCACTTGAGAATACAGGGTCATTTACGTTTTCTAAAGCAACCGCTTGACCAATGATTGGAGAGATGATGGTTTCATCTTGAAGAGATGCTGGAACAGTTCCAGTTGTTTCTTCTTCAATAATTGCACCAGCTTCTTCGTCTTCTGCAGGAACTGATGAAGCTTCATCTTCGTAACCGAACATATATGTCAAACCAAAACTTAGTGCAGTTGTAAATACAACCATAAATACATATTTCAATAATTGACCGTTTAGATAGAGAAGTGTTCCTGGAATAATTGTAATACCAAATCCTGTACCAGCAAGGTTTAACATAGATGCAATCCAACCACCTACAGCACCTGCTCCCAAAGCAATAACGAATGGTTTCACATAACGCAAGTTCACACCAAAGATTGCAGGCTCAGTAATACCTAATAAGGCAGAAATAGTTGCAGGAAATGCTAAAGCTTTCACTTTTTGAGATTTTGATTTCACTGCCACCGCTAAAGTCGCACCAGCTTGTGCAGTCATAGCAGCTGTAATAATTGCATTAAATGGATCTTTTTTATCCGAAGTAATTAATTGCGATTCAAGAAGGTTAAAAATATGATGGACACCAGTAACGACAATCAACTGATGAACCCCACCGATAAGAAGACCTGCAAGGCCGAATGGTAAATTTAAAATAAACTTAGTTGCATTCAGTACATGTTCCTCGATGCTGTGGAAGAATGGTCCAATAATAAACAAAGCGAGGAATGACATGATTGTTAATGTAAATAATGGAACCAATAACAAATCTAAGACATCTGGAATTTTCTTATGGAGCCATTTTTCAAGTTTTGCACCAATTAGACCAACGAAGAAAGCGGGAAGAACTGAGTTCTGGAATCCAACTACATGATGGAAGATACCAAAGAATGTTGCTGCTTTAGAAGGATCTTCCGCTACAACCCACGCATTAGGAAGTGTCGGACTAACCATCATCAAACCAATTACAATTCCAAGAACAGGATTTCCTCCAAACACTCGGAACGCAGACCATGAAATCAAGGCTGGGAAGAAAGCAAACGCAGTATCTGTCAAAATTGTTGAATAGGTATAGAAATCTGTAGATTTAAATGCGTCTGCTGTAGTACCAAACAAAGCCAGCACTTGATCTTGAGCAATAGCACCACGAATTCCCATAAACAAACCAGTTGCAACGATTGCTGGCAAAATTGGGACAAAAACATCTCCGAAGGTACGGATTGCGCGTTGGAACCAATTTCCTTGTTTCGCTGCTTCAGCTTTCATTTCATCTTTTGAAGAAGTTGGCAAGCCTAGAGCTACTACTTCATCGTAGATCTTATTTACAGTACCAGTACCAAAGATGATTTGGTATTGACCTGAGTTAAAGAAAGCTCCCTGTACTTTTTCAATGTTCTCAACAACATCTTTGTTGATTTTTGATTCATCTTTAACCATCACGCGAAGACGAGTCGCACAGTGAGCAACACTGCTAACGTTCTCAACTCCACCGATTGCATCGATGACTTTTTTTGCAATTTCTGTATTTGACATTTGCAAAAATCTCCTTATTTTTTATTGTTTTGAAAACGGTTAAACCATCTCTACGCTCTTAATTGTACCACGTATTAAGAATATGTCAACCGTTTTGCAGAATGTTTTTGGTGTTTATTTGCGATTTTTGATTGTTTGAAAGATGGATTTCTTATTTTCATTCACTAAAAAGCCCGTATGCTCTATATAAAAACCTCTATCTTGTTTTTGAATTTTCAAAAACTTTCATACTTTCATTTATTTTCATAAACCGAAACTAGGCTTGACTTCGATATTTTATGATAAACGTTTGACATTTTTTCTCAATTATTTGGCCAAATTCTTGCTTTTTTTTTTAGAAATCGGTACTATGGAAGTAAGAAAAATTTTGGAGGAGTCAAATGGAATGGACAACCGAACTTCGGTACAAACGGTATGAAGACTGGACCGAAGAAGAAAAGAAACAAATTAAAGAAAATATGGCCAAATCCCCTTGGCATACTCACTACCATGTTGAACCAACATCTGGTCTCTTAAATGATCCAAATGGTTTCTCTTATTTTGACGGCAAATGGATCCTCTTTTACCAAAACTTTCCGTTTGGAGCCGCACATGGATTGAAGTCTTGGGTACAACTCGAAAGTGACGATTTAGTCCATTTTAACGAAACCGGAGTGAAGGTCTTTCCAGACACACCTTTAGATAGCCATGGAGCCTATTCTGGATCAGCTATGCAATTCGATGACAAACTTTTCTTATTCTATACAGGAAATGTACGAGATGAGAACTGGATCCGCCATCCCTACCAAATCGGGGCTTTGATGGACAAAGAAGGAAAGATTGAAAAAATCAACAAAATCTTGATTGATCAACCTGCTGATTCTACTGATCACTTCCGTGACCCACAGATTTTTAATTTCAAAGGCCAATACTACGCCATTGTCGGTGGTCAAGACCTTGAGAAAAAAGGATTCGTTCGTCTTTACAAAGCAGTGAATAACGATTATACCAACTGGGTTGAAGTAGGAGATCTTGATTTCAACAATGATCGTACAGCTTATATGATGGAATGTCCTAACTTGGTCTTCGTCGGCGAGCAACCTATCCTTCTTTATTGCCCTCAAGGTTTGGACAAAGCGGTCCTCGATTACGACAATATCTACCCAAATATGTATAAGATTGGGGCTTCTTTTGATCCTGAACAGGCTCGTTTAGTTGATGTATCTGAATTGCAAAACTTAGACTATGGCTTCGAAGCCTATGCAACTCAAGGCTTCAATGCTCCTGATGGAAGAGCCTTAACTGTTAGCTGGTTAGGTCTACCAGATGTCGCTTATCCATCTGATCGTTATGACCACCAAGGAGCTTTCTCTTTGGTCAAAGAGCTAAGTATTAAGGACGGTAAACTTTATCAATATCCAGTTGAAGCTATAAAAGAGCTCCGCTCCTCTTCATCCGAGTTTCGTAACAAAGAGGTTACCAACAATTGTTACGAGTTAGAATTAGCCTTTGAAGCGAATAGCAAAAGTGAGATTGTTCTCCTAGCAGATAAAGAAGGAAAAGGTCTTTCTATTACTTTCGATATTGCAAATGGTCAAGTCATTGTCGATCGTAGCCAAGCTGGTGAACAATATGCCCAAGAGTTTGGGACTACTCGTACTTGCCCGATCGAAAACCAAGCTACAACTGCTACTATTTTCGTCGATCATTCTATTTTTGAAATTTTTATCAACAAAGGAGAAAAAGTATTCTCTGGTCGCGTCTTCCCGCATGCTAATCAAACTGGTATTTTGATTAAATCTGGAACACCTACTGGAACATACTACGAACTAGACTATGGTCGCAAAGCTAACTGATGTCGCCAAATTAGCTGGCGTCAGCCCTACGACAGTTTCACGAGTCATCAATAAAAAGGGCTATTTATCTGAAAAAACTATCTCAAAAGTCAAAGAGGCCATGAGGGAGTTGGGCTACAAGCCTAATACAATCGCTCGGAGCCTACAAGGAAAATCAGCCAAATTAATCGGCTTAATCTTCCCAAAAATCAGTCATGTCTTCTATGCAGAATTAATCGATAAATTGGAAGAAGAACTGTTCAAGCATGGGTATAAAACCATTATTTGTAATAGCGAGCATGATTCTGAAAAAGAACGTGAATACATTGAAATGCTAGAAGCCAATCAAGTAGATGGTATTATTTCTGGTAGTCATAATCTGGGAATTGAAGATTATAACCGAGTTACAGCTCCTATCATCGCTTTTGACCGAAACCTATCACCTGAGATCCCTGTCGTCTCCTCAGATAACTACGCCGGTGGCGTCCTTGCTGCGGAAACCCTTGCCAAGACAGGTGCAAAGAAGATTATCATGATTACGGGGAATGATAACTCCAATTCCCCAACAGGTCTTCGCCATGCAGGGTTTGCTTCGGTACTGCCAGGAGCACAAATCATTAATGTTTCTAGTGATTATTCCCCCATTCGCAAAGAAATGGAAATCAAGTCTATCTTGACCCAGCAAAAACCTGATGCTATCTTTGCATCTGACGATCTAACGGCGATTTTGGTGATGAAAATTGCTGATGAACTCGGCATTTCAATTCCAGAAGACCTCAAAGTCATTGGCTACGACGGGACCTACTTTATTGAAAAATTTTTCCCCCGTCTAACCACCATCAAGCAACCTTTACAAGAGATTGCTCACCTGACGGTCGATCTTCTTCTACAGAAAATCGAAGGGAAAGAGGTAAAGACTACAGGCTATTTTCTCCCTGTTAGTGTTTTACCCGGCAAAAGTGTTTAAAAAAGGTTGGAAGATTCCAACCTTTTTCCTTATCATGATCAATCGAATTTCTATACTCAAAAAGAAACCACCCTCGGAGGTGGTTTCTTTTCTATCTTATTCTGCTTCCGTCACAAATTGGCTTAAGACACCATTCACAAACCGAGCAGATTTCTCATCTGAAAAAGTTTTAGCTAATTCAATTGCTTCATTCACCGCAACCAATTGGGGTGTATCAAAGGAAGTCATTTCAAACACACCCAAACGAAGAATGTTTTTCTCCACTAGAGTCAAGCGTTCTACGGTCCAGCCAGTTTTCAAGTGTTGGGCAATCTGTTGATCCAATTCATCCTTTGATTGACGAACACCCGATACCAAATTGAGGAGAAAAGCTGGAATTTCCACTTCCTGGTCTGTTTCCTCTTTGTCATGAGTAAAAGCAAATCGACACGCTTCTACAACATCCCCTTCATACTCTAAACTCATCAGAGCTTGAAAGGCACGCTCCCGTAGATCACGGCGTGATTCAAATAAAATATCAGTCATTGAGGAAATCCTCATTAAACAAATCTTTCAAATCAGGTTTCGCTGCTTTTTCAGTCACGATTCCGACTACATGGATGTTGACATCATCCAAGGTGACATCTGCCATATTGTAGACAGCTGTTTTTACTGCTTTTTGGATTGCAACCGCTACTTTAGGGACCGCCACACCATACTCTAGATAGAGGTAAATATCAACAGAGATTTGACCATCTTCTTGTGTACGAAGGTAAACCCCACGACCAAGAGCACGTTTTGAAAGGCTATCCGATACACTCTTGTTTTCAAGAGAATGAACACCATCTACTTTTGCAGTCGCAATCGCAATAATTTTTTCTAGCACACGAGGTGCAATGACGATTTCGCCGTATTGTTCAGTTGCCATAGAAGTTCCTTTCTATCAGACCTATTTTAGAGCTGATTAGGCACGAGAAACGTAAGTTCCTTCAGCTGTATTGATAATCAATTTTTGTCCTGCTTCGATGAAGTCTGGAACGTTAACCACAAGACCTGTTTCCATTGTAGCTGGTTTACCAGAACCTGTAACTGTAGCACCTTTAATAGATGGTTGAGTTTCAGCAACTGTCAATTCAACAGTTGTAGGAACAGTCACCCCAATCACTTCGTTTCCATAGAATTGGATTTTCACTTCTGAGTTTTCAAGGATGTAAAGCAACTCGTTCTCAACATTGGCAACAGGAATTTCATATTGGTCGTATGTTTCAGTATTCATGAAGTAAGCTGTGTCATCCATTTTATACAAATATTGAGCTGGTACTGTTTCAATAATAGCTTGCTCAAATTTTTCTTCTGGACGGTAGCTTGTATCAAAAGTTGAACCAGTACGAACATCACGCAATTTCATACGCATGATAGTATTTCCTTTACCTGGTTTGTGGTGGCTAGCTTCCAAAACGCGGATCAATTTTCCATCAGCTGTTTCAAAGGTCATACCAGCTTTCAACTTACTTGCTTCAATCATGTTTTCATACCTCTTTTTAAAAAATATATTACTCTTTATTTTACAGTTTATATCTCGTTTTGTCAATTTGTAACTTCAAACCCCTTGATTTTACTAGCTTTTTAGAAAATTATGATCTTTTCATTACCATATAGTTTTTTTCAAAAAGTTCCTAAAAAAGGTCACAAAAAAATACCCCATAGAGTATCTATCAATTTATGAGTTCAGCAGGCAAGATCTAGCACCCTCACACGGTGCTTTTTTTATCTTAAAAAATGGTAGGCGTCCGCGTACCAATGGGTACTCGAAGGCCTACCACTAGTTCAATTATAGCATATTTTATACACTTTTTCACATTTTAAAAGCTTTTAAAGAATTAATAATGCAAAAGGTGGCGTGTGCTTTTTATGTCAAAAACAAAAAATGGTAGGCCACCGCGCACCAATGGGTGCTCGACCGCCTACCACATATTCAATTGTAGCATATTTTATCATAAACAGCTCAGATTTCTCAAATCTGTCTCTGCAAATTTCCTTAGATCACAATCAATTCTTTTGGCGCAAGGGTCAAGACTTCACAGCCACTTTCCGTAATCAAAAGATCATCTTCAATCCGGACACCAGATAGACCTTCAATATAGATTCCTGGCTCATCTGTCAAGACCATCCCCGCCTTGATAACTTCTTTTGATGCTTGGTTGAAGTAGGGTTCTTCGTGGATATCCAAGCCAATTCCATGTCCAATTCCATGGCTAAAGTACTGACCGTATCCTGCAGCCTCAATAATGTCTCGAGGAATTTTATCAAAATCACGGAAACCTAGTCCATCCTTCGCTTCAGCAATGAGAGCTTGGTTGGCTTTCAAGACCGTTTCGTAAATTTCTCTTTCCTTATCGCTGACATGACCTGCATAAATGGTCCGAGTCATATCACTCACGTAATGGTTGTAAAGACAGCCAAAGTCCAAGGTCAAGGCATCCCCAGCAGAAATAATGCGATCACTAGGAGTCGCATGGGGCATAGCAGAGCGTTCTCCCGCAGCAGAGATGATATCAAAGGATACACCTGAAGCTCCCAATTCCCGCATTCTGAAATCCAGGAAGGTCGCAGCTTCTAACTCTGTTGTTTGACCAACCTTGATAAATTCAAGCACATCGAGGAAGGCTTGATCTGAAATACTGCAGGCCTTACGGATGGTTGCCACTTCTGTCTCATCTTTAATCAAACGAAATTCCATCACAAAATCAGACAAGGCCCTTAGAGAGACTCCTGAGAAAGCCGTTGCCAGACGGGTCTGATAGGCAACTGTGATCTCATCCTCAAAGCCAAGTTCATGGATAGCTGCATCTTTGACAATTTTTGCTGCTTCTTCCAATTCATTGCGAGTCTCAACAATCTCAACAAAGGGGAAACAAGTCGCATGGGCATGAATGGTATAGCGAGAATCTGTAAAGAGGACCACACGCTCTTCTGTTACCAAAACAGTCCCATTTGATCCCCAGAAACCTGTCAAATAGTAAACATTTTTCAAGTTGTTAATGAGGACAGCTTTTAGATCCTGTACCTTCATTTTAGTTCGTAGATTTGTAATTCGTTGGTTCATTGTAATTTCCCTTTCAAATACTGTCCTGTAAAGCTAGCTGGGTTGCTGGCTACTTCTTCTGGTGTCCCTGTTGCAATAATGGTACCACCACCGACACCACCTTCTGGTCCTAAGTCGATGATATGATCCGCTGTCTTAATCACATCCAAGTTGTGCTCAATGACCAAAACGGTATTGCCATCATCCACAAAGCGTTCCAAGACCTTGAGCAAACGAGAGATATCCTCTGTATGAAGACCTGTTGTCGGCTCATCCAAAATATAGAAGGACTTACCAGTTGAGCGCTTATGAAGCTCTGAAGCCAACTTCATCCGCTGGGCTTCTCCTCCGGAAAGTGTCGTTGCCGGCTGTCCCAGGGTCACATAGCCTAAGCCGACATCCTTGATGGTTTGTAATTTGCGATTGATCTTTGGAATGTGTTTAAAGAAATCGACTGCATCATTGACGGTCATGTCCAAAACCTGGGAGATATTCTTTTCTTTATAGTGAACTTCCAGGGTTTCACTGTTGTAGCGGCGGCCATGGCAGACTTCACACGGTACATAGACATCCGGTAGGAAATGCATCTCAATCTTGATAATACCATCTCCCGAACAAGCCTCACACCGGCCCCCTTTGACATTGAAACTAAAGCGGCCTTTTTTGTAGCCTCTTATCTTGGCTTCATTGGTTTGGGCAAAGAGATCGCGAATGTCGTCAAATACACCTGTATAGGTAGCTGGATTGGAGCGTGGAGTGCGGCCAATCGGGCTCTGGTCGATATCGATTAGTCGATCAATGTGCTCGACACCTGAAATGGTTTTGTATTTCCCTGGTTTCTCCGAATTACGATTCAATTTTTGCGCCAGCGTCTTTTTCAAAATGCTGTTAACTAAGGTTGACTTCCCTGAACCAGAAACGCCAGTGACAGCAATGAACTTACCTAGCGGGAAGCGCGCTGTCACATCTTTTAAGTTATTTTCAGCGGCCCCTGTCAGCTCGATAAAGCGTCCGTTCCCTACCCGCCGTTCAGTTGGTACTGGAATGGCCCGTTTACCAGAAAGATACTGACCAGTGATGGATTTGCTATTGCGGGCTACCTGCTTAGGCGTTCCAGCCGCAACAATCTCGCCTCCAAAGACTCCAGCCCCTGGACCGACGTCGATCAAGTAATCAGCTTCTCTCATGGTATCCTCATCGTGTTCAACGACGATCAAGGTATTTCCCAAATCACGCATCTTCTTAAGACTAGCAATCAGGCGATCATTGTCCCTCTGGTGAAGACCGATCGAAGGCTCATCCAAGATATAGAGAACTCCTGAGAGGTTGGAACCAATCTGGGTAGCCAAGCGAATGCGCTGACTCTCTCCCCCAGATAGAGTCCCGGCCGAGCGAGAAAGGGTCAGATAACTCAAGCCAACATTGTTCAAGAAGCTCAAGCGATCCTTGACTTCTTTGAGAATCGGACGAGCAATGGTCTCTTCATTCTTGGTTAATTTGAGATCGGCAATCACCTTAAGATGGTCCTCAATGGACAAGTCAGAGATTTGCCCGATATGCAGCCCCTTCTCTCCTCCTACCCGGACAGACAAGGCCTGGTCATTCAAGCGATAACCATGGCAGGTGGCACAAGTCAATTCATTCATGTAGGACAACATCTGATTGCGGGTGAAGTCACTAGAAGTTTCGTGGTAGCGGCGATTGATGTTGGTGACGACTCCTTCAAAAGGAATGTCAATATCGCGAACCCCACCAAATTCATTCTCATAATGGAAATGGAACTCCTTGCCATCAGACCCATAAAAAATTAAGTGGCGGTCTTCTGGAGATAAGTCTTCAAAGGGCTTGTCCATATCAATCCCAAACTGGATCATAGCCTGTTCCAACATCTGAGGATAGTAATTAGAGGAAATCGGGTTCCATGGTGCGAGCGCTCCTTCACGGAGAGTCTTGCTAGAATCTGGAACAACCAAATCCAAGTCCACCTCGAGCTTGATCCCTAGTCCATCACAATCTGGACAAGAGCCAAAGGGGGCATTAAATGAAAAGAGACGAGGTTCCAATTCAGGGACGGTAAAGCCACATACTGGGCAAGCATAATGCTCTGAAAAGAGCAGTTCATTGTCGTCCATGGTATCAATGACCACGTAGCCATCTGCGATCCGGAGGGCTGCTTCTACAGAGTCAAAGAGACGAGAACGAATGCCGTCTTTGATGACAATCCGGTCTACAACAACCTCGATGGTGTGCTGCTGACTTTTTGATAACTCTGGGACCTCTGTCACATCAAAGATCTCACCATCCACACGCACCCGAACATAGCCGTCTTTTTGGACCTTTTCGATGATCGTCTTATGCTGGCCTTTTTTCTTGCGAACAATGGGAGCTAAGATTTGCAGGCGTTGGCGCTCCGGCAGTTCCAAAACTTGGTCTACAATCTGCTCGACCGAAGAAGCGGTAATCGCCCCATGGCCATTGATACAGTAGGGAGTCCCCACACGAGCATATAGAAGGCGTAAGTAATCGTTGATTTCCGTTGTCGTTCCAACCGTTGACCGCGGATTTTTGCTGGTTGTTTTTTGGTCAATGGAAATGGCTGGACTTAAGCCATCAATCGAGTCCACATCGGGTTTTTCCATGTTTCCTAAAAACTGACGAGCATAGGCTGACAGGCTCTCTACATAGCGTCTTTGTCCTTCTGCATAGAGAGTGTCAAAGGCTAAGCTCGATTTCCCAGAACCCGATAAACCAGTAACCACGACCAGCTTGTCTCGAGGGATTTCTACATCAATATTTTTTAAATTATGAGCACGCGCTCCATGAATGACAATTTTATCGAGCATTTCTTCCACTTTTCATCAATTTATTTATCCTTCATTATATCAAATTTTTCAGCATTCTTTTATCCAAAAGCGTGCTTTTTCTGTTATAATGTTAAGGTGTAAAAAAACAAGGGGAGGCACCATGAAACAGGTCTTTTTATCAACAACGACTGAATTTAAAGAAATAGAGACACTGGAACCCGGTAGCTGGATCAACCTTGTCAACCCTTCCCAAAGTGAATCGATGGAAATCGCCTCTGCTTTTAACATCGATATTGCCGACTTACGGGCACCACTCGATGCGGAAGAAATGTCTCGTATGACCATCGAAGATGAGTATACCTTGATCATCGTAGACGTTCCCATCAAGGAAGAGCGGAACAATCAGACCTACTATGTCACTATCCCTTTGGGAATCATCCTAACAGAAGAGGCCATCATCACCACTTGCTTGGAAGAGTTGCCTCTCCTAGATACCTTTATCAATCGTCGCTTGCGGAATTTCTATACCTTCATGCGATCCCGCTTCATCTTCCAGATTCTTTATCGCAATGCGGAACTGTATTTGTCCGCGCTTCGTACCCTGGATCGTAAGAGTGAACAGATTGAAAGTCAACTGCACAAATCAACGCGTAATGAAGAGCTGATTGAGTTGATGGAGCTGGAAAAGACCATTGTCTACTTCAAGGCCTCTTTGAAAACCAATGAGCGCGTGATCAAGAAATTGACCAGTGCCACTAGTAACATCAAGAAATACCTGGAAGATGAGGATCTCTTGGAAGATACCTTGATCGAGACCCAACAGGCCATTGAGATGGCGGATATTTATGGAAACATCCTCCACTCCATGACCGATACCTTCGCATCGATCATCTCTAACAACCAGAATAACATCATGAAGACCTTGGCCATGGTGACCATCGTCATGTCCATCCCAACCATGATTTTCTCAGCCTACGGGATGAACTTCAAGAACAATGATCTTCCGCTCAACGGGGAACCTAATGCCTTTTGGCTCATTATCTTTATCGCCTTCGCCATGACCGGCTCCCTCGTCGTCTACCTCATCCATAAAAAATGGTTCTAACACCTACAAATATAACTAAGGAGTATGTATGTCTCAATTTGATTTGACCCAATTAAGTAAGAAAAACCAAGAATTCGTTCGTATCGCTAAACACCAATTAATTGAAAATGGCAAAACAGAAGAAGAGGCTACCAGCCTGATTGAAGAGATTCTTCCAGCTATCTTTGAAAACCAACCAAAAGGAGTAACGGCGCGAACTCTCTTTGGTGCGCCAACTGCTTGGGCCAATGCATTTAGCAATCAGGAACGCTATGAAAAAGAGCATCCAAAAGAAAATGATACTCCTCTTCTCATGATTACGGATTCCTTCCTTCTCGTCTTCGGTCTCTTTGCTGCGATTTCAGCCTTCATGAACTTATTTGCACCTCAGGGAACTACTTATGGACTTCTCACCTTGACTCTTGGTAGCTTGGCTGGTGGGGTTGTGCTCTATTTGATGTATTACTACTTCTATCAGTACTACGATGTTTCAAAACGTGGCATGAAACGTCCGGCTCTAACCAAGTCACTCCCTATCTTAATGTTGGCGATGATTCTTTGGGTGGTGATTCTCATGGTCACTGCTCTGCTCCCACAATTCCTCAACCCGCGTGTACCAAACTGGTTCATGCTCTTACTCGGTGGTGGGGCTCTTCTTCTCCGCTACTACTTGAAGAAAAAATACAATATCAAGAGTGCCAATACAGCACCTCAACGACGCTAAACAAAAACGGATGAAAATTTCATCCGTTTTTTGATTTACTATATTTCCTTGTTCAACCTTTTTGAAAAATAGAGAACTAAGTCATCATTGTTCTCACATGGACTGTAAGGGGCCAAGGGCTGATCCCTAAACCAAATTCCAGATCCATCTGGGATATACCCCCGTTTAACATAAAGCCTTTGAGCTGGGCCATAACCCGAGTGTAAACCAACCCCTAAAGTAACAATCTCTGACAGTAGCCCGACTCTTTTTTCCGCCTCCTCTAGGAGTTGATTCCCAATTCCTCGATTTCTAAATGGCTCAAAAACATTAAAATCAGTTAGTTCAGGATAGACTCCCACGAAAGGACCGTGCTTGGCATCAGGCAATATAGTGATATAACCTGCCACAAATCCATCCGACTCAGCTACTAATACGTCCCTCTCTCCATTCTCCTGATCCTGCAAATAGCTGGTCAAGATATCCTCTCTACCCGGCCACCCTTGATGGATAAAGGCTTGAGAGATCTCTTCAATATCAGATTTCATCATCCTTCTGATGATCGTACTTTCCTTCATGTTGCGCTCCTTGATACATTTCTCCCCTCATTATAGCATGATTAGAGCTTGGGAAAGGTCAAAGAGGTCCCCCGGACCTGAAAAAAAGACCCGTAAGGGTCTTTTCTTTAATCTTCGTTTACGAAAGGCATCAAAGCCATTACGCGAGCGCGTTTGATAGCTGTTGTTACTTTACGTTGGTTCTTCGCTGAAGTTCCAGTTACACGACGAGGAAGGATTTTCCCACGTTCTGAAACGAAACGGCTAAGAAGCTCAGTATCTTTGTAATCAACATATTCAATTTTGTTTGCTGCGATGTAATCAACTTTTTTACGGCGTTTGAATCCGCCACGACGTTGTTGAGCCATGTTTATTTCTCCTTTATAGTTTTAATTCGTTAAACCCATTCTTAGAATGGTAGATCGTCATCCGAGATGTCCATTGGATTAGCTCCGAATGGATTGTCATCACGTCCAAAGTTTGGTGTTGCGTTCGATGGTTCAGATCCTCCAAAGCTTGGAGCTGCATTTCCTGCAAATCCTCCAGCTGAAGCATAGCCTCCACCAGCTTGTCCTTCACGATTCGCGCGGCTTTCCAATAATTGGAAGCTGTCCGCTACGACTTCAGTGACATAAACACGTTGACCTTGCTGATTCTCATAATTACGAGTCTGGATACGACCTGTAATCCCAACTAAGGCACCCTTTTTAGCCCAATTTGCTAAATTTTCAGCTTGTTGACGCCAAATCACACAGTTGATAAAGTCCGCATCTCGTTCACCATTTTGGTTTTTAAAATTACGGTTAACAGCAAGTGAGAATGTCGCAACAGCCTGATTTTGAGGGGTATAACGAAGTTCAGCATCTCGAGTCATACGACCTACAAGTACAACATTGTTAATCATTAGTCACCTTCTTTATTCGTTAGGGCTTACGCGTCAACTTTTACGATCATGTGACGAAGAATGTCACCGTTGATTTTTGAAAGACGGTCGAACTCGTTAAGAGCTACATCGTCGTTCGCTTCAACGTTTACGATGTGGTAAAGTCCTTCACGGAAATCTTGGATTTCGTATGCAAGACGACGTTTTTCCCAATCTTTTGATTCAACAACAGTTGCACCGTTGTCAGTCAAGATAGAGTCAAAGCGTGCTACCAAAGCGTTTTTAGCTTCTTCTTCAATGTTTGGACGAATAATATAAAGAATTTCGTATTTAGCCATTGATATGTTCCTCCTTTTGGTCTAATGACCCCAAGTCTTCGCAAGGGGTAAGTGAGGTTTGCTCACAAGAAACTATTATACCAGACTTTGGGATAGATGGCAAGTAAAAATACGTTCTCTTCATTCTTTTTAAAAGATTTCTTTTCCTACTATTGCTCTCTATAATTTTTTACAGCAAGGAAATCTCCTCCTTTCCTTAAAGAAAACTGATATCAGTTAGCTTTAAGAAAGAGCCGTTATACTACCTTCATCACAAATAAGAAACGAGGAACGGTTATGAATTATTTAGTCATCCCCGCTTATCAACCCGATCAAAAACTTCTCAAACTGGTTCAAAAACTGAGAGAAAAATGTGACTTCTCCATTATCGTTGTGGACGATGGTAGTTCTGAGGAGTGCCAAGCTATTTTTGAAAAATTAGACGGACTAGCTACAGTCCTTCACCACGAAGTGAACCTTGGAAAAGGAGGGGCTCTCAAAACAGCCTACACCTACATTCAAGAGCAAGGGCAATACGGGACAGTCATCACTGCCGATGCCGATGGCCAACATAAGGTATGGGATATCTTCCGCGTGGCCAAACAGTCGCAAGAAAATCTAAACCAATTGATTTTAGGGGCACGCGCCTTTTCAGGCAAGGTTCCTTTACGTTCTGCTTTTGGAAATAAGCTGACCCGCTTCTTGTTCAAGCAACAAACAGGGGTCCCTGTGACGGATACGCAGACTGGACTTCGAGCCTTTACAACTAATATGATCCCCTTTATGTTAGAAATCGAGGGGCAACGGTATGAGTACGAAATGAATGTTCTCCTCGTAGCGAGCAAGTCCTTCCCCATCTTGGAAGTTCCGATTGAAACAGTCTATATCAATGATAATGAAGGGTCCCACTTCCGCCCTGTTCGAGACGGCCTCATGATCTACAAGGACATGTTCAAGTTTGCCCTCTCTTCCCTGAGTAGCTTTATCGTGGACTACCTGGTCTACGCCTTCTTCCTTTTCGTGATGATGGCTGTGCCGATTAGTCTCCGGATCCTCCTTGCAAACGGGATCGCTCGTGTGACCAGCTCCATCTTTAACTACTCAACTAACAAACGGCTAGTCTTTAAGAACAAAGACAGCCTGGCCCGAACAGGAAGTGGTTACTTGGGACTTGCTATTGGACTCTTTATTCTCGATACCCTCTTGATTCGACTTTTCTATACAAGCTTCGGTCTCCATTTGCTCCTCAGCAAAGTGATCGTCGGACTCTTGCTTTTCGTCGTCTCATGGCTGATTCAGAAAAAAATCATTTTCAAGGAAAGGACCGCACCTACTCATGAAATTCTTTAAAAAATCTTATACTTATGCTGCTTGTTTTGGTATCCTGCTAACGAGCTCCTTCAGCTATTCTATGCTTAAGACCTTCGTCTTATCGGATGCCATCCAAACAGTCAAAGCTACGACTACTGATACTAAAGCCGCTGCACAAGCTGCAGCTTCTGCAACAACGACCGATACCAGTTACTCCGATGACAATATCCAGGTAAACTTGACAGAAAAAACAGTTGCAAACACCCAGGTTTACATTGCAGATATTACGGTTAGCTCTTCAGACTATCTCAAGACGGCTCTAGCCCAAAATACCTATGGAACAAACGTGACCGCCAAAACATCTGTCACTGCAGCTGAGAATAATGCTATTCTAGCCGTCAATGGAGACTACTACGGAGCTAACAGCACCGGCTATGTCATCCGAAATGGAGTGGTTTATCGCGATACGGTTCGGGAAGACTCTAGCAATGGCGACCTAGCCATTTATAAGGATGGTTCCTTCAAAATTATCTACGAAGATGAAATCTCAGCTGAGCAATTGGTCAAAGATGGGGTCGTCAATCTCCTTGCCTTCGGACCTTCCTTGGTTGAAGATGGAGAAATTACCGTCGATACTAACTCAGAGGTGGGACAATCCATGTCTTCTAATCCACGAACAGCCATCGGGATTATCGATGAAAACCACTACATCATTGTCGTCTCAGATGGACGGACTTCAGAGAGTGAAGGGCTTTCTCTCTACCAATTAGCTGAAGTAATGAAATCTTATGGCGTCAAAACAGCCTACAACCTAGATGGTGGTGGATCTTCTACCCTTTACTTCAATGGCCAAGTTATGAACAAACCAACAACAAATGGTACTATCTCAGAAAGGGCGGTGAGTGACATTGTCTACATCGGTTACTAATCCTATTAAACAACGAGTGAAAAAGACCATCCTCTGCTACACTCTGATCTCAGCCTTCTTCTTTGTCGGAAGTCGCATCTACGAATACTTTAGTTTTGGTGAGACCTCTGCCTTCATGCACTATCTCTTCTTGATTCCTTTGATCGGTGGTCCCCTACTAGTGGCTATCCAGTTAGTGATTAAAGGTCTTTCTCGAATCACTCTCAACCTTTGGAACTCAGCGGTTGCTACGGCAACTACGGGGGCCCTCTACCGAGGCATTGTCAATCTATCGGGTCGTTCGACAACTCTGGACCAACCCTACTATTATGTCGCAGGCATCTTCCTAATTCTCGCCCTCGTCAGCCTCTTCTTTGTCCGCAGTGTCTGGGTGGAAGAAACAAAATTGACTACTTAAAATTAAAAGCTCTTATTCATAATAATTGGATAAGAGCTTTTGGATCTTTTACAATACTATCTATAAAAAAAGAAATCAGAATAATTTCTGATTTCTTTTGAAATAAACTTATTTATTTACATTTTCCCATTTCCAGTTGTGTACTTCTGGGATATCATCACCGTGTTCACGAATGTAGGCATTATGGAAGGCAATTGTCTCATCCATTTGCGCTGCAAATTCACTTGCTGCTTCTCCAAGAGCTGCATTGGCTGCATCTTGTGCCAAGTGGAAACGATCCAATTCAGACATGACACGCATGTCGAATGGTGTTGTGATGTCTCCGTTTTCACGGTATCCATGCACACGCAAGTTGTGGTTGTGACGGTTGAAGAAGATGTCACGGATCATGCCTTCGTAACCGTGGAAGGCAAAGATGACTGGTTTATCAGTTGTGAAGACTTTGTCGAACTCTTCATCTGAAAGTCCACGCGCATCCACTGAAGGGTGACGCAATTTCAAGATATCTACAACGTTGACAAAGCGGATCTTCAATTCTGGGAATGCCTTGTGCAAGATTGTGATGGCTGCAAGAGCTTCTAAGTTCGGCTCTGTACCTGCAGCTGCAATGACAAGATCTGGCTCTTCATCTGCTGAAACAGTTGAAGCCCAATCGATCACTTTGTAGCCTTCACGTACCAATTCTTCAGCTTCAGCTGCTGAGTAGAATTGAGGACGTGGGTGTTTAGAAGTAACGACCAAATTGATCACATCTTCTGCCTTGAAGGCTTGGTCCATCACTGCAAGCAAGCTATTGGTATCCGCTGGCAAGTATTCACGGATGTATTCTGGAGTTTTCTCAGCCAAGTGAGTCAAGATACCTGGATCTTGGTGAGTGTATCCATTGTGGTCTTGTTGGAAGACAGTTGAAGTCGCAATCAAGTTCAAGGCTGGGTAGTTTTTACGCCATGTCGTGTGAGTCTTAGATTTACGCAACCATTTGAAGTGTTGAGTAATCATTGAGTCCACAACACGAAGGAATGATTCGTAAGAAGCGAAGAATCCATGACGACCTGTCAAGACATATCCTTCAAGCATTCCTTCTGCTTGGTGCTCTGACAATTGAGAGTCAATCACACGTCCAGCAGGGCTCAAAGCTTCATCATAGTCAGGTTTCATACGTCCTAACCATTGACGGCTTGTACGTGTAAAGACTTCTTGAAGACGGTTTGATTTGGTTTCATCTGGTCCAAAGATACGGAAGTTATCTGGGTTCGCATCCACAAGATCTGCTGCATACTTACCAAATTCGATCATATCTTGTGCCATGATCGCACCTGGTGTTTCAATCTTGAAGGCATGTTTCTTCCAATCAGCAGTGTTCATTGGCTTGATCACACCTGCGTTTGTGATTGGGTTCATGGCCATACGACGGTCACCTTTTGGTGCGATTTCAGCAATCTCAGGAAGTAATTTACCAGTTTCGTCAAACAACTCAGCTGGACGGTATGATTCCAACCATGAAAGAAGGGCATCTACATGCTCCATGTGGTGAGCATCTACTGGGATTGGAACTTGGTGGGCACGGAATCCACCTTCGATTGGTGTTCCTTCCCAAGCTTTTGGTCCAGTCCAGCCTTTAGGAATACGAGCAATCAAGACAGGATATACTGGTTGAGTAGCTTCTTCTGCAGATCCTTTGCGCGCTTCTGCTTGAACTTTCTTGATTTCTTCAATTGCTTCATCCAATTTTTCTGCAAACAGAGCATGAGCTGCTGCATGGTCGTCAGAAATAGCTGTTACGTCAGCAAAGATTGGTTTCCAACCAAGACCTTCAAAGAAGAGGGCCAATTCTTCGTCTGTTTTACGTTCGAAGATTGTTGGGTTGTGGATCTTCCCACCGTTGAGGTAGAAGATTGGAAGAACAGCACCATCGTTGACTGGGTTCAAGAAGGTATTGGCTAACCATCCAGCCATCAATGGACCAGTTTCCCCTTCACCATCACCGATAACAGTTGCAGCAATCACATCTGGATTATCCAAAACAGCTCCAGCTGCGTGTGACAAGGCATAACCAAGTTCTCCACCTTCGTGGATAGATCCTGGAGTTTCAGGCGCCGCGTGAGATGCAATCCCTCCTGGGAATGAGAAGATTTTACATAGGTGTTTGAAACCTTCTTCATTTTGTGGGATATTTGGATTCAATTCGGTGTAAGAACCATCTAAGTAAGAGTTGGACACCATAACTTGTCCACCATGACCTGGTCCTTCAATGTAGAACATATCCAAGTCATACTTGTTGATTGCACGGTTCAAGTGTGCGTAGATAAAGTTTTGTCCTGGAACAGTTCCCCAGTGTCCGATTGGGTGAGCTTTCAAGTCATTCTCTACTACTTCACGTTTCAAAAGTGGGTTGTCTTTCAAGTACATTTGAGCAGCTGAAATGTAGTTCGCTGCACGCCACCAAGCATCCACTTTATCCAAGTAAGCTTTGCTGTTAAAATCAACAGTCATATTGTCTCCTCTCAAATTCTAGCTATGATTCTGATGAATTAGAATCCAGTGCAAGTATTTAGGTTATAAACATTCTGTCTCACTAAATAAAAACAGAACGAGCGCGAACCAAATTTAATTCAATTCTTTTCTATTCTATCAATAATTTATCTATTTGTATATAGAAAAAAATAAAAAAAATATAGTTTTTTATAAAAAGTTGCAAATTTCTTCTAAAATCAAACCATTTTCCCATCTACTTACAGATAACTTTGGGGGTAAACTGCCTAAAATTCCTTAGGGAATCAGCTAGTTATAAATCTCCTTGTCATCTAAAATTTTTCATGATATACTTCAGATATCAAACTAAAGGAGATCGTTATGTTGAAGGAAAAACGCAATAAAGGATTTGTTTCAGGTCTAGTACTTGCCCTTTTCTTCCTAGTATTCGCAGGTTTAGTATTTTCATTATGGATGCGTCACCAAAATCCTGCCACTAGCTTTGCGAAGGCAGAAAAGTCTGGGGACCCTGTAACGATGCTGATCTATGATATTACCCCAGAACCTGTCGGAACTGTGGGCAAAAGACATGTACTCTATATTGTCCAATACGATAACCAAAATGATGGTAAATATGCAGGGATCGAAGCAAAAAAAGACGATGCTACTATCAAAGCGATTGTCGATAAAGCTCAAAAAGGAGAACTGCAGTCTGATCCTTATCAACTAAAAGGAACACAATTAGCTCCTTTGGCAAAGGATAGCAAAAATACATCTCGTAACGGTCGCATTGTTGGCTACAGTGAGTACATTCATTCCCTCCTTGACCCTACTTCTATCGTATCACTCAATATGACGACTAGCTATTACTTGAGCCTTACGGAATATAACAAAGACTCCTTATTCCTCTTACTAGGTTCAGTTGCTTTAGCTGGCCTTGCCATTACAATGGTTGTAGCTAGCTTCTCCGTTCGGAAACGGACCATTGCTTCCTATCAGGAACTCCACCAAAACTATCCCGAACTCCAAGGAGATCTTAGCCGTTTGGCTGACGAGGCCAGTTACTACAATCAAGATTTAAAAGTTATCTTATACAAAAATCATTTGATCACCTATTTCAGAGGAACACAAACGATCGATTTGCGAGATGTGCAACAACTATACTTACATGTAACTCACGTTCGTCAATCCGGCATAGCCCGCTCTATCTTCCAATTGTGCTACACCCGCAAGGACAAACCAAAGAAAAAGTACCGTTTAGCAATTAAAAATAAGAAGAACGCAGAAGAGCAACTCTACACTCTCTTTGCACAGGTATCTGAGCGATTTCCAGATGTCAAGGTTGGGATTTAAAACTTCCCATCCCCCCTTTTGAATTACTTTTCTAAGCACTAAAATCCCCTCATCAACTCATTCTGATGAGGAGATTTTTCTTTTTAGGCCGCATTTAAGAGGATTAAATCACTTTCTTACCATTCTTATAGACATCTGTCACCAGATTCGTCGCAAAGAAATAGAAGAGATAATCTAGATTTGGTGCGTCGTAAATCGTGATATCAGCCTGTTTTCCGACATCGAAAGAGCCAATCGTTTTGGCACGATCTACTGAATAAGCCGCATTAATGGTCACGGCATTGAGAATTTCCACTGGAGTCAAGCGCATCATGAAGCAACCTAGATGCATAGCAAACTGAAGATTGGCTGTCGGACAAGAGCCTGGATTGCTGTCAGTCGTTAGCGTAATGGCCATACCAGCGTCCAACATCTTACGAGCCGGTGCATAGGTATCTTCCATCAGACTGAAGGTTGTTGCCGGCAAAAGATTTCCGATGACTTTAGCGGCTGCTAGTTTCTGAATGCCTTCATCGGTAATGACCATCAAGTGTTCTGCACTGGTGGATTCCAATTCAGCTGCTACATCTACGCCACCGATGGACTCAATTTCATCTGCATGAATCCGTAACTTGAAGCCCATTTCCTTGGCTTTCGACAGAAGATAGCGAGATTCATCCGCTGTAAAGACACCTTTTTCACAGAAGATGTCACAGAATTCAGCTAGATTGCCTTCTTTCACCTTCGGAAGCATTTGCTCAACGATGAGATCTAAATACTCTTGAGAACGGCCCTTATACTCTGTCGGGATCGCATGAGCTGCCATAAAGGTCGAAACCAGATCAATTTCATGGTCACGGTCCAAGGCTGCAACCACATCTAATTGGCGTTTTTCCGTTTCCCAATCCAAACCATAGCCACTCTTAGCTTCAACGGTGGTCACTCCATGACGCAACATATAGTCCAACAATCGTTTGGACTTGTTATAAAGATTGTCAAAAGATGCTTCACGAGTTGCCCGAACAGTGCTCAGAATTCCACCGCCTTGAGCGAGGATGTCTAAGTAGGAAACACCCGCTAGCTTTTTCGCAAATTCATGCTCACGACTACCTCCGTAGACCAGGTGGGTATGGCAGTCGATCAAACCAGGAGTCGCAACTTTCCCTTCACAAGATTTTACTTCCGTATGGTCATCGATCAGTTCTGGATCGGGTTGACCTGTCCCAACTGCGAGGATTTTTCCATCCTTAATAGCAATATAAGCATCGGAAAGGATTTGCGCTTCTGCCATCTCTTTTCCATAGAGAGGATGGCCTAAATCATTTGGACAAAACAACTGGTTAAAGTGGGTTAAGATTACATCAGCAGACATATGAAAACATTCCTTTCTATTTCCATTGTTATTCATTTTACAATTCTAAAGAAAAAGCGTCAAAAAAAAGTCAAAAAGTTTCTCCCTCATTTTTTTTTGCTTTATTAAAAATTAAATTTATTTTTGACTCTTTATTGACGTTTCTTGGATACAATAAAGAAAATATAAATTCATAGTCTACACATAAGGAGGTTCCTACTATGTCATTTATAGACGATAAAGAAATTGCAGCTGCTATGTCTGTCAAACTTGACTTTGATGTCCTACCTGAAAAGGCAACTTTTCAAGAAGGCATCCGTCGTGCACCTGATAGAGGCTTCCGCTTAACGCAAGCTCAGACTGAGATTGCTCTTAAGAACGCTCTGCGTTACATCCCTAAAAAATTCCACCAAGAATTGATCCCAGAATTTCTGGAAGAACTAAAAACTCGCGGTCGGATTTATGGCTATCGCTTCCGTCCAAAAGATCGGATCTATGGAAAACCAATTGATGAGTACAAAGGAAAATGCACTGCTGCTAAGGCTATGCAGGTCATGATTGACAACAACTTGAGCTTTGAAATTGCCCTTTATCCATATGAATTGGTCACTTACGGAGAAACAGGTTCTGTCTGTGCTAACTGGATGCAATACAACTTGATCAAGAAATACTTAGAAGTGATGACAGAAGACCAAACCTTGGTGGTTGAATCTGGTCACCCTCTCGGCCTCTTCAAGTCTAAACCAGAAGCTCCTCGCGTCATCATTACCAACGGTCTCTTGATCGGTGAGTATGACAATATGCGCGACTGGGAAATCGCTGAAGAGATGGGCGTTACCAACTACGGTCAAATGACGGCTGGTGGTTGGATGTACATTGGTCCTCAAGGAATCGTCCATGGTACCTTCAACACCCTTCTCAACGCTGGACGTCTTAAACTCGGTGTGCCTGATGATGGCGACTTAACTGGTAAACTCTTCATCTCGTCTGGTCTTGGTGGGATGAGTGGAGCTCAAGGGAAAGCAGCTGAAATTGCAAAAGCTGTTGCCATCGTTGCAGAAGTAGACCGCTCTCGGATCGAAACCCGTCACTCTCAAGGCTGGATTAGCCAAGTGACCGACAGTGCCGAAGAAGCTGTGAAATTGGCTCAAGCAGCACTGGAAGCTGGTGAATCAACTTCTATTGCCTACCATGGTAATATCGTAGACTTACTCGAATATGTCAACGAACACCAAGTCCATGTTCACCTCTTGTCTGACCAAACCTCTTGCCACAACGTCTATGATGGTGGCTATTGCCCAGTTGGGATCAGCTTTGAAGAACGGACACGTTTGTTGGCAGAAGACAAAGAAACCTTCCATCGCTTGGTCGATGAAACCTTGGCTCGTCACTTTGCAGTGATTAAAGCTTTGACGGCTAAAGGTACCTACTTCTTCGACTACGGTAATGCCTTTATGAAATCTGTTTACGACTCTGGCATCAAGGAAATTTCTAAGAATGGTCTCGATGACAAGGACGGCTTCATTTGGCCATCTTATGTAGAAGATATCATGGGACCTATGCTCTTTGACTATGGTTATGGTCCATTCCGTTGGGTCTGCCTAAGCGGTAAACACGAAGACTTGATTGCAACTGACCACGCTGCTATGGAAGCGATCGATCCAACTCGTCGCTACCAAGACCGCGATAACTACAACTGGATTCGCGATGCTGAAAAGAACCAATTAGTCGTTGGTACACAGGCTCGTATCCTCTATCAAGATTGTATGGGACGTGTCAATATCGCTTTGAAATTTAATGAACTCATTCGCCAAGGCAAGATTGGACCGGTCATGATTGGACGTGACCACCATGACGTATCTGGTACAGATGCTCCATTCCGTGAAACCTCCAATATCAAAGATGGTTCAAACGTTACTTGCGATATGGCGGTTCAATGTTACGCCGGTAACGCCGCTCGTGGTATGAGTCTCGTGGCTCTCCACAATGGTGGTGGTACTGGTATCGGTAAGGCCATCAACGGAGGATTTGGTCTCGTTCTAGACGGTAGCCACCGGATCGACGAAATCATCAAATCTGCGATTGCATGGGATACCATGGGTGGGGTTGCTCGTCGGAACTGGGCAAGAAATAACCATGCGATTGAAACAGCCATCGAATACAACCGTCTCCATGCAGGAACAGACCACATCACCATTCCGTATCTGGCAGATGAAGATTTGGTCAAAGATGCGGTTCAAAAATTGTTTTAACATCAAAAAATAAAAATTGAGAAAGGGGAGGAAATACAAAGACTCCTCCTCCCCAACTTCTCCTATAAAAAGAGGTAATCATATGGCAAAAATTGTTGAGTGTATTCCAAACTTCTCTGAAGGACGCAATCAGGCTGTAATCGACGGATTAGTCGCTACTGCAAAAAGCATTCCAGGTGTTACATTATTAGACTACTCGTCTGATGCTAGCCACAACCGCAGCGTCTTTACACTCGTTGGGGATGAAGAAACCATTCAAGAAGCGGCTTTCCAATTGGTAAAATACGCATCTGAAAACATTGATATGACCAAGCACGAAGGCGAACACCCTCGGATGGGAGCAACAGACGTTTGTCCATTCGTTCCAGTCAAAGATATCACAACAGATGAATGTGTCGAAATCGCTAATAAAGTGGCGGAACGCATCAATCGTGAATTGGGTATTCCAATCTTCCTCTATGAAGATGCCGCAACTCGTCCAGAACGCACCAACCTCGCTAAAGTTCGTAAAGGCCAATTCGAAGGAATGCCAGAAAAATTGTTGGAAGAAGATTGGAAGCCTGACTACGGTGAACGCAAAATCCACCCAACAGCAGGGGTTACGGCTGTCGGTGTCCGTATGCCGCTCGTTGCCTTTAATGTCAACCTTGACACAGATGATCTAGAAATTGCCAATAACATTTCTAAAATCATTCGCGGATCAAGCGGTGGATACAAATACTGTAAAGCAATTGGTGTTATGCTAGAAGATCGCAACATCGCTCAGGTCTCAATCAACATGGTCAACTTGGAAAAATTCCCATTGTATCGCGTCGTTGAAACCGTTCGTTTCGAAGCACAACGCTACGGGGTTCGAATCATCGGAACAGAACTCATTGGACTTGCTCCAGCTAAGGCTTTGATCGACTCTGCTGAATACTACTTGCAATTAGAAGACTTTGACTACAGCAAACAAGTCTTGGAAAATCACTTGTTGGGTTAGAAAGGGAGTTCTATGAAACTAGTTGACTTAAGTATTACAGAGTTTGCCAAGGTTCTTGGTTCAGATGCCCCAGCTCCAGGTGGTGGTTCTGCTGCTGCCCTATCTGCTGCAAATGGGATTTCCCTTACAAAAATGGTCTGCGAACTGACCATTGGTAAGAAAAAATACGCTGAATTTGAAGACCACATCAAAGGGGTTCACGAAAAAAGTGCCCACCTCCAAGATCAATTACTAGAAGCTATTGACAAGGATACAGAAGCTTTCAACGTCGTATCAGCTGTCTTTGATCTTCCAAAAGAAACCGAAGAAGAGAAAGCTGCTCGTCGCGAAGCCATGCAAAAAGCTTTGAAACATGCGACTGTTTCTCCTTTCTCTATGATGGAACTCATCGTTGAGGCTCTTGAAACCACCAAAGAAGCTGTTGGTAAGTCCAATACCAATGCAGCGAGCGACTTAGGAGTGGCTGCTCTCAATCTCAAGGCCGGCCTTCAAGGTGCTTGGCTCAATGTCCTCATCAACATTTCAGGAATCAAGGACCAAGACTTCGTCCAAGAATACCACGGCAAGGGACTCGAACTTCTCCAAACAGGCTCTGACCTTGCAGATAGCATTTACCAAAGCATTTTAGAAAGCCTATCTTGAGCCTACCAATCAACTTTATAACTTTAATACCTACAAAGAAAGAAGGGATTCTATGGTTTTATCGGATATTGAAATTGCCAATTCTGTCCAAATGAAGCCCATCACGGAAATCGCTGCTGAACTTGGGTTAACCGAAGAAGATATCTCACTTTACGGAAAGTACAAGGCAAAAATCGATAGCAATCAACTGAAACAACTCAAGGATAAGGAAGATGGGAAGCTGATCCTCGTGACAGCTATCTCTCCTACTCCTGCTGGAGAAGGAAAGACAACCACCTCTGTTGGTCTAGTAGATGCCCTCTCTGCTATCGGTGAAAAAGCCGTCATTGCCCTCCGCGAACCTTCTCTTGGCCCTGTCTTTGGGATCAAAGGTGGTGCTGCCGGTGGTGGTTACGCCCAAGTGGTCCCTATGGAAGACATCAACCTTCACTTTACAGGTGACTTCCATGCCATTGGGATTGCCAACAACCTGCTTGCAGCCTTGATTGACAATCATATTCACCACGGCAATGAGTTGGGCATCGATTCTCGTCGGATCACCTGGAAACGAGTGGTCGACATGAACGACCGTCAACTCCGCCATATTGTCGATGGCCTTCAAGGAAAAACAAATGGAGTGCCTCGTGAAGATGGCTTCGACATCACGGTGGCGTCTGAAATCATGGCTATTCTCTGTCTCTCAGAAAATATCCTTGACTTAAAAGAACGCCTCGACCGCATCATTATCGGTTACAACTACCAAGGACAACCGGTCACAGCTAAAGACCTCAAAGCTGGGGGTGCTATGGCTGCTGTCCTCAAAGATGCCATTCATCCGAACTTGGTACAAACGTTAGAACATACTCCTGCTATCATCCACGGCGGTCCATTTGCCAATATCGCTCACGGCTGTAACAGTGTGCTGGCTACTAAACTAGCCCTCAAATATGCAGACTATGTCGTTACAGAAGCTGGCTTCGGAGCAGACTTAGGTGCTGAAAAATTCATCAACATCAAGTGTCGCATGGCAGGACTCAAACCTTCTGCCGTTGTCCTCGTCGCAACCATCCGTGCCCTCAAGATGCATGGTGGAGTAGCCAAAGCAGACTTAGCTACAGAAAATGTCCAAGCCGTTATCGATGGTCTTCCAAACCTCGACAAACATTTGGCCAACATCCAAGAAGTCTACGGCCTACCTGTAGTGGTTGCCATTAACAAATTCCCTCTGGATACAGAAGCGGAACTTGAAGCTGTCTATGAATCTTGTAAGAAACGCAATGTAGATGTTGTCATTTCGGATGTCTGGGCAAATGGTGGAGCTGGTGGTCGCGACTTGGCTGAAAAAGTCATTCAACTGGCTCAAGAAGAAAACCACTTCTCTTATGTCTATGACGAAGAAGACAGCATTGAAACGAAATTGACCAAGATTGTCACAAAAGTTTATGGTGGAAAGGGCATCAGCCTAACACCAGCAGCCAAACGCGAACTAAAAGAATTAGAAGCACTTGGTTTCTCAAACCTCCCAATCTGTATGGCCAAAACACAATATTCCTTCTCCGATGATGCCAAGAGGATCGGAGCACCGACAGATTTCACTGTCAAAATCAGTAACCTTAAGGTAGCTGCAGGGGCTGGCTTTATCGTAGCTCTCACCGGAACGATTATGACTATGCCTGGCCTACCAAAAGTTCCAGCCAGTGAAAAGATTGATATCGATGCCCAAGGCAATATTACTGGTCTCTTTTAAGAAAGAGGACGTCCTATGGTGACTATCCTTCATCTCACCCCCGCAGATTATCAGATTTCTACTTGGTCTGGTGGCCAAACCACCCAACTCTTCCTCTCTCCAAAAGAGGGAAGTTATCCAGATCGGAACTTTGACTTTCGCCTCTCTACTGCAACGGTGGAGGTTAAAAAAAGTGATTTTACCGATCTCACTGGCTTCCACCGAATCTTAATGCCTTTGACTTCATCGATTACACTCACCCATCAACACAAAGAAGTGATCTTGAATCCATTTCAAAGCTACTTCTTTGACGGGGGAGACCCTGTATCTAGCCAAGGGACCTGCCAAGATTTTAATCTGATCTACAAACCTTCCTATCAGGGGCATATGAGTGCTATATCCCCAAATGAAAGTGTCACGAGTCAGAGTCGCTATCAATTGATTTATGCTCTCTGTCCACTAACACTTGAATGGAAAAAGGGACAACTTTACTCCCTCCAAACTCACGAGCTCCTGTTTATCGAACAAGCATCTCCTCTTCAAGAGATGACAATCACGTTTTCACCCCTTCAGTCCGGGGAGCAACCGATTGCTATCTGGACTGCGCTAAGATAATGTTTAAAAGGAGAGACATTATGAACGGAGCACATAAACAGTCGATTGAGGAACAAGAAAAAGCGAAATTCAGCTTTAGCGGCGCCACTCTATACGGTATCAATGCTGTGATCGGGTCTGGTATCTTCCTCTTACCTCAAAAAATTTATGCCGGTTTAGGACCAGCTTCTCTAGCTGTCATGTTCGGGGTAGCCGTTCTCGTCATGCTATTATCAGCCTGTCTGGCTGAAACGGCTGGCTACTTCGACAAAAACGGTGGAGCCATGCAATACTCAAAAGCAGCTTTCGGAGACTTCGTCGGCTTTAACGTCGGGATTCTAGGATGGGCCGTTACTGTCATTGCTTGGGCCGCTATGTTGGCCGGTTTTGCTAAGATCTTCATCATCACTTTCCCAGCATTCGAAGGCTATAACCTACCGATTAGTATCGTTATGTTGGTTCTCTTGAGTATTATGAACATTGCCGGTCTGAAAACATCTAAGATGTTCACTCTGACAGCTACTGTTGCAAAATTAATTCCGATTGTCCTCTTCTCTCTCTTCGCTATCTTCTTCATTTCAGGTGGCGTAAGCAAGGGCAACTTCACACCTTTCCTTCAATTGGAAAGTGGATCAAATCTCTTTAGTGCTATTTCGAGTACCGCCGTTTACATCTTCTACGGATTTATCGGATTCGAAACCATGTCCATCGTTGCAGGGGAAATGCGCAACCCTGAAAAGAACGTTCCCCGCGCTATCTTGGGATCCATCAGTATCGTATCTGTCCTCTACATGTTGATCATCGCAGGAACAATCGCTATGCTGGGTGGACGTATCATGGAAACCGGTGCACCTGTTCAAGACGCATTTGTTGAAATGATTGGCCCTATCGGAGCTCCTCTTGTTTCTTATGGTGCCCTCATTTCAATTGCCGGTCTCAACATCGGTGAATCTATCATGGTTCCTCGTTTCGGTGCTGCCCTAGCAGATGAAAAACTCTTGCCCGCAGATCTTGGAAAAACAAACTCTAAGAATGCTCCAGTCATTGCCATTATCATTTCCGGTGCCTTTGCGTTCTTACTCTTGTTATCTGGCTCTTTCGAATCATTAGCAACTTTCAGTGTTGTCTTCCGTTTCTTCCAATATATTCCAACTGCTTTGGCTGCTATCAAACTTAGAAAAATGTACCCAGACAAAAAGGTTACCTTCCGAGTGCCATTTGGTCCTGTTATCCCAATTTTAGCTGTTGTCATCAGTATCTTGATGATTGCAGGGGACAATCTAATGAACTTTGCATGGGGAGCTATCGGTCTAGTGATCGCTAGTGGACTCTATTTCGTTTTCCACGGTGATAAACTACCTAAGAAATAAAACAGTCCTCACCAATTCTATTTACACACTAGATGGGAACTTAGGAGGAGCAAAGAATTTCTTTGCTCCCTAGCCCATCTAAGAAGCTACGAATATCAAACCTGAGCTCTTTTCTCTAAGACTTCTTTCAATCTTCCTAAGAGCAATAGACAATGGGCTCACGTTTGGTATTCAAACCGAAGTAAACACATCTACTTCTACAGAACAATTCATAATCGGAGGTTTTATATGACTCAATTGATTCATTTAGATGGTAACAGCTTAACACTGGAAGAAGTCATCGCAGTCGCTCGGCACGGTGCCCAATGTGAGTTAGACGAAACAGCCAAAGAAGCTGTTATCGCATCTCGTAAAATTGTTGATGATATCGTCCGTGAAAAACGTGTTGTCTATGGTGTGACCACTGGATTTGGCTCCCTCTGTAATGTCAGCATTTCTCCAGAAGATACTGTCCAACTGCAAGAAAACTTGATTCGTACCCACGCATCTGGTTTTGGTGATCCACTTCCAGAAGATGCCGTTCGTGCCATCATGCTCATCCGGATCAACTCGCTCTTAAAAGGCTATTCTGGCATTCGTCTGTCAACTGTTGAAAAACTATTAGAATTGCTTAACAAAGGAGTGACTCCTTATATTCCAGAAAAAGGATCACTCGGAGCTTCCGGAGACCTTGCCCCCCTTTCTCATATGGTGCTCCCAATGTTGGGACTTGGACACGCCTACTACAAGGGTCAACTCTTGAGCGGTCAAGAAGCTCTCGACCAAGCTGGTATTGAAAAGATCCAATTGGCTGCCAAAGAAGGGCTTGCTTTGATCAATGGTACGACTGTCCTAACCGGTATCGGCGCTCTTGCGACTTATGATGGTATCCAATTGCTCAAACTGTCTGACATTGCCGGTGCTCTTTCAATGGAAGTCCACAATGGGATTACCAGCCCATTTGAAGAAGACCTTCATACTATCCGTCCTCAAAGTGGACAATTGGCAACCGCTCGTAACATCCGTAACCTCCTTGAAGGAAGCAAAAACACCACTGTTGCGACCCAACAACGGGTCCAAGATCCTTATACACTCCGTTGTATCCCTCAAATCCATGGAGCCAGCAAGGACTCTATTGCTTATGTGAAAACAAAAGTTGAAATCGAAATCAACTCTGTAACAGATAACCCAATCATCACCAAGGAAGGTCACGTCATCTCCGGAGGAAACTTCCACGGTGAACCAATGGCTCAACCATTTGACTTCTTGGGTATTGCCCTTTCTGAAATCGGAAACGTGTCTGAACGTCGGGTGGAACGCTTGGTCAACAGCCAACTTAGTAAATTGCCATCCTTCTTGGTCAAACACCCTGGCCTCAACTCAGGCTTCATGATCACGCAGTATGCTTGTGCCTCCCTTGCATCTGAAAACAAAATCTTGTCTCACCCAGCAAGCGTAGACTCAATCCCATCTTGTGAAAACCAAGAAGACTTCGTCAGCATGGGAACTACTGCCGCTCGTAAAGCAGCTGAAATCCTCAAGAATTCACGTCGCATCGTTGCGACTGAAATTATGGCAGCCTGCCAAGCTTTGGATCTCAAACCAGAAAATCATGAACTTGGTAAAGGTACAAAACCAGCCTATGACATGATTCGCAGCAAGGTGGCCTTCATTGAATTTGACAAGGACATCGAAATCTTTGAAGAACTCAATAAGGCATCTGCCGTTGTTGAAAGTGAAGAATTCTTAGCAACCATCGAAAAAGCAGTTGACTTAAGCATTCAATACTGATACAGTAAGGATACAGCAGAAAAAGGCTGAGAAAATTTCTCAGCCTTTCCCTTTCTAGCCTAATACAAACAAACGGAGGCATGTAACGTGCTTAGAGATTATTACCCAATGACTTACAGTTATTACCAAGGCAGTATTGAAGACAATCCTTATACTGCCAAATGGGGAATGCTGACAAAGTTTTTGGATTTGAACGATGAAACCTTGACTCCTTTTGAAGAAGTCACCTTTGGAATCCTTGGTTTTAAAAGCGATAAAGGAGTCTATATCAATAACGGTCGCGTCGGTGCCGTCGAAAGTCCTAATGCTATTCGAACCCAACTCGCTAAACTTCCTTGGCACTGGGGCACCAACGTCACAGTTTTTGATGTCGGAAATATCGATGGTCCCAATCGTTCTCTTGAAGATTTGCAAGAGAGCCTCTCTCTAACTGTCAAACGGATGTTGGAGTTAAATATTCAACCAATCGTCCTCGGTGGAGGGCATGAAACGGCTTATGGCCACTACCTGGGCCTCAAATCCTCCTTGCAACCAGATGAACAATTGGCTGTCATCAACCTAGATGCTCACTTTGACCTGCGTCCTTACGACCAAACTGGTCCCAACTCTGGAACAGGATTTCGCCAAATGGCAGACCACGCAAAAGAAGAGAGCAAAGATTTCCCTTACTTAATCTTGGGTATTCAGGAACATAGCAACAACCTGTTCCTATTCAACTATGTGGCAAAAACACCAAGCATTGATTTTTTAACAGGTCAAGATCTCTTCCGGATGAGCCACCAGGCTATTCTTGATCGGATTGATCAATTCTTAGAAAAACAGACAGCGGTTTACCTCTCCATCGATATGGACTGCTTTGCCGTCGGTTCTGCCCCTGGCGTCAGCGCCATCCAGTCACTTGGTGTGGATCCAAAACTAGCCCTAATGCTACTCCAACACATTGCTGCTAGTGGCAAACTGATTGGCTTTGATATTGTGGAAGTTTCCCCTCCTCATGATATTGACAATCATACCTCCAACCTTGCTGCAACCTTTATCTTTTACTTGACCCAAATCTTGTCTCAACAAAAATAAGATTCAAAACCTCTCTAACAATACAAAAGGCTTCGCAACATCCACCCCTAGGGCGTTGCAAAGCCTTTTTTTATTCTTCCTTCATGACACTTGATAAGCTATACTAGAGGTTTTTTAATCTCTTGAGGAAGGGACGGTCTCTATACGGAGTCAGGTATTGCTCTGCCAGTTTCTTGTAGTAATTCTTATCTTCTTTCAAGAAAGCGCTCAAAGCAGGAACCAATTGCTCTCCTTGCTCCTTCTGGGCCACCAAGAAGGCCAAGAGATAATAAACCATCCCCTTGTCTCGTGCATTCGTCGTTTGCTTCATGGTTCCTTCTTTACGAGCCAGGTAAGTTGCCACCTTCTCTTGCTCTCCGAAATGACAGGCGATTAAGGCTTGATAAAATCCGAGCAATTCTTCCTTCCAAGGGAAGCGAACGCTGGACAAAACCTTTTGAGCCCTGTCAAAATAGAAGCGGGCTTGGACCAAATCTCCCTTCCAATAGTAGGCAATCCCAAGATCAATTTCAAACACCACTCGGACCGAATCAACAGATTGATCTCCCACCAGGCGAAGGACCTCTTCCAAGTGGGTAACAGCTACTTGAAAATGCCCTCTCACTTGCTCTATTTCAGCCAGGTAGGCTAAAGATGCTGCAATTTGAATGGCATACTTGGCCTGCATGCTATTGGTCAGACTAAAGCAATCAATGGAGCGATAGAGGTGGCGGGTCGCCTGCTCCTCATCCCCTACCATCAAATGGTACAACCCCTTCAAGCGTAACTGAATCGCAATCGCTTCATGGTTGTTGGCCTGAATCGCATCTTCTAAAGCCAAATCTGTGTAATAGGCCATTTCAGAAATATTTTCTGTTTGAATGCAATAATAAATGATTTGCCGGTACCCTTCTAAAAGGAAGTCGAGCCGTTTGAGTTCCCGCGCATAGGAGATGACCTTTTGAATATCATGAATCCCCTTTTGGTACTCACCACTTCGAATGAAGTATCGCCCCTCTAGATACAAGTAGCGCAGTTGCAAATACTTGTAGTCTCTATCTTTTTGGTGTCGCGAAAAAAGCTGATCCAGTTCTCGACGAAGACGAGAGAGTTCCCCAAAAATGTCCAAATGGCTATTTTCACCATCTGATACTACTCCCTCTTCTCCCTTGGAGTATATTGGGAATAGTTCATGTTCCAACTGGAGGATTTCTTCTAAGTAGGTCAGCTCAAAAGACAAGGAACGCAAGAGATTTTGGGACTGCTTGTATTGGTAAGCTATTTCCTTATAGAAGAGCAGGTCTGTCGAATCTTCTAAGGTTTCTTCCAGTTTTTGCGCGATTTGTTGATGGAAGAGACGCCGTCTGGCTGGTGACAGGAGTTGGTAGAAGTACATGGCTACCAATTGCTTGCAAAATTGGACCAAGAGATCCTCCCCTTCCTCCACTATTGAGATGATTCCTCTTTGAGCTAAAGGATCTAATAATGCAGTTAAAACTGAAAGATCTGTAGCTGTCAAATCGGCCAAGATAGACATGGATATCGGCTTATGAAAACAAGACAAATAATGAAGAAGGGACTCCTCTTCACTGCTCAAGTCACCCAGCTCTTGAGACAGATAGGCTTGAATGATATCAGGTAAGGGCTCTAAACTTTCCTTCTCTTTCCACTCCTCTATATAGCTGGACAACAAGAAGGGACTACCTTCACTCCACTCCATCATTTGCTCGATCAGGGCTGGTTCTATCTGCCCCAGTTGCCCTTGCAAGAGTAATCGACTTTCACTCGGATCAAAATTGGTCAACTCTAGCTGGGACAACCGTCTCTCGACTTTTAAACTCCCAAAGAAGGTGACCAAGAATTCCGGCAAAGGCCCTTCTGCTGTAACAATCAGTTGCCATCTTTCCCCGCTACTTTTCTCCTCCAATTGCTTTACTTTATTGAATGAGGTTGCATCCATCCACTGGGCATTTTCAAGCAGAATCAGGAGAGGTTTTTCTTGGCTGAGTCTTTGAAGGTGCTTCCGGACAGCAGGGAGATTGTCCGCTTTTCCTAGAGGAGGAGCTTCCAAGCCCCCACTCACTTTCTCTAGGGAAGCTTTGAGGTCGTCCCAGATCCCTCCTTCTTCTTGGCGACTTCCGACTTTGCCTTCCAGCTTGACAAAGCTAAAACTACGATTGGACATCAAGACCAATTGACGCAATAAACGTTTTTTGCCTGTTCCAGATTGCCCCATGACCAAGAGAGGGCCAACCGCTTCCCCCTTCTCTACTAAGGAGAGGTATTCTTCCAGTTGGGACAGTTCTTGTTTGCGACCAAAGAAAGGGAGTTCTCGGACATTCACACGATTGCTCTGTTTATGGGTGCGTTTAGCTTCCAAAACAGAATGATACAGTTCTTCTATCACTCGACTGGGACGAACATTCAGCTCACGATCCAATAAATCAACCAGCTTGTAATAGGTCTCAAAAAATTTCCCCAGCTGGTGATGGACTCTATAATACTCCATCAAGAGTTGGTAGTTCTTTTCTTCAAATTCATCCAGCTCTACTAAATGGTGGAGTAAGGACTCTATACCAGGATCCCCCAGCCCCTCCTTGTCAATCTTTTGATAACAGCTTTCAATATAGAGTTGCTTATAAGCACTCCGTTTGCGCGAAGCCCACTGGTCAAAGTCCTCATCATCCTTGACATAGAAGCCTTCTAGAATATCTCCCTGATAAAGATGTAAATTGCTTATTGGATCCCTTTCAAAAAGCTGGACATCCAAAGAAAGATTCAGCTCAGGATTAAGGGCCAAGCTGCTCCTACTTGGAGAAACAATGACATCTCCTTCAAAGATTTTATTGGCTTGGTAAACAGTATTCCGTAGATTTTTCCGAGCGACTTGGTTTTCCTTATCCCCCCAGAGAATACCCGCAATTTCATCACGGTTAACCTCACCCGATACAGCTAAATAATAAAATAAAGCCTCCATCTTCGAGAAGGAAAAACGGATATCTTTCTGTTGGAAAACAACCTTAGGGGGTCCAAATAACTTCACCGTGAGTTCTCTCTTCATTGCAAGCGCCTCCAAAATCTTCATATTAATACTATAAAAAAAAAGTTGCCTTTTAGCAAGCGATTGGCCCAAGTAAAAAAGAGACTGAGAAAAATTTTTCTCAATCTCTACAATTCCTGCTTAGACTGTTGATTAAATCACTTCCAAGTTTGGTTGGTGTTCAAATAAAGCTTTTGTTGCATGGTGGACATGATAGGCTACATCTTCATTGTTCATGGTGTAGAGATGGACACCGGCAACATCTTGTGTGACCAAATCCACGATTTGATCTACCGCATAGGCCAAACCAGCCGCACGAAGGGATTCTGGATCATGTTCATACTTATCCAGAATGGCTTTGAACTTCCGTGGGATATGAACATTTTCACAAGTCTTCAACAAGCGAAGGGCCTGGTTTCTGTTAAGAATTGGCATCACCCCTGCATGAATGGGAACATCAATTCCCGCCAAGGTACACTTATCTTGAAAATCGTAGAAACGCTCATTGTCAAAGAAAAGCTGAGTCACTAGGCTCGAACATCCAGCATCCACTTTCTTTTTCAGATTTTGAATATCTGAAATTTGGTTTGGCGAATCTGGGTGACCTTCTGGGTAACAAGCACCAATCACATCAAAGTGAGGAGCTTCTGTTTTAATAAATTCAATCAAGTCCGTTGCATAACGAAAGTCTTTTAAAGGCTCAATACCAGGAATAATATCTCCACGAAGGGCCAAGATCCGATGAACCCCTACTTGATCTAATTCATGAAGGGTATCTGCTACTTTTTCCTTGCTTAGATAGATGGCAGGTAAGTGGGCAATGGTCGGAATAGACAATTCATTCTGAATATGATTGGCTAAAGCAACCGTCGTCTCTTTGATATTGTATTTATTATTGCTAGCTGTCACACTGATAAAGTGTGGAGCTAATTCCTGCATATTTTCCAAGGCACGTAAGAGCTTGGCATTGCCTACTTCAGGATTTGGAGGGAAAACCTCAAAGGAGAGCGACGGTGTTTGCTTAGTCATCAAATGTATTCCTTTCTTGATTGAGCAATTCTTTTTTTGCTATCGAGCAAGCTTAGGAATTTCTACTTGCTTTATAGCGCTTTACGAGCAGCTTTTGCCGCTTCTACAAGACGGATCAAGCTTTCTTTTGTTTCTTTAATACCACGTGTTTTCAAACCACAGTCAGGGTTAATCCAAACTTTTCTGCTTGGTACTTTGGCAAGGATAGCTTCGATAGTGTGATCGATTTCGCCTTCGTTAGGCACACGAGGTGAGTGGATATCGTAAACCCCAGGTCCAACTTCTGTTTGGAAGTTTTTCGCTTTGAGTTCGTCCAAGATTTCAAGGTTTGAACGGCTTGCCTCAAATGAGATAACGTCTGCATCCATGTTGTCGATGGCTGGGATGATATCTGTAAATTCTGAGTAACACATGTGCGTGTGGATTTGTGTGTCTGGTGCTACGGTTGAGTGTACCAAGCGGAAGGCTGGAATAGCCCAGTCAAGGTAGTCTTCGTACCAGTCACTACGACGGAGTGGCAATTTCTCACGAAGAGCAGCCTCGTCGATTTGGATAATCTTCACGCCTGCAGCTTCAAGGTCAAGAACTTCATCCTTGATCGCAAGAGCGATTTGAAGAGTAGAATCCTTGATAGAGATGTCTTCACGTGGGAATGACCAGTTAAGAATTGTAACAGGTCCAGTCAACATACCTTTAACAGGTTTGTCCGTACGACTTTGTGCGTAGCTAGACCATTTCACAGTGATAGGGTTGAGACGAGTCACATCACCCCAGATGATTGGTGGTTTAACCCCACGCATACCATATGATTGTACCCAACCATTCTTAGAGAAGAGGTAACCTGACAAGTTTTGACCGAAGTACTCAACCATGTCGTTACGCTCGAATTCACCGTGTACAAGCACGTCAAATCCAACTTCTTCTTGCCATTTGATCCATTCGTCGATAGTCTCAGCAAGGAAGGCATCGTATTCTTCTTGTGACAATTCACCCTTACGGAAGGCCAAACGTTTCGCACGAACTTCTTTCGTTTGAGGGAAGGATCCGATGGTTGTTGTTGGAAGGGCTGGAAGTTTGAATGCTTCTTCTTGGATAGCTTCACGTTCTGCAAAGGCTGGCAAACGAGTGTAGTCTGCTTCTGTCAATCCAGCAATACGTGCACGAAGTTCCGCATTTGCTCCGACACGTTCAGTCGCAAAGAGTTCTTTGTTTGCTGCAAGAGCTTCTTCACCTTGACCATTGCGGATAGCATCCAAGTCACGAAGTTCTTCCAATTTTTCAACTGCAAAAGCAAAGTGGTTCAAGATAGCTGGTTCAAAGTCTTCATTGGCAGTTGTAAATGGCACATGAAGCAGTGAGCAAGAAGTTGTCAAAACAATGTTTTCAGCTGGTACTTGTTTCAAGATTTCCAAGCTTGCTTCGTAGTTGTTGCGCCAGATGTTCTTACCATTGACAATCCCTGCATAAAGAGTCTTGTCAGCTGGGAATCCACCTTTCACGAGTTCAAGAGTTTTCTTCCCTTCCACAAAGTCCAAACCGATCGCATCTACTGGCAAGTTCACAAGGTCATTGTAGACATCACGAACATCACCAAAGTAAGTTTGGATCAGAACCTCAAGACCTTTCTTGTCAGCCAAGAGTTTGTTGTAGAGGTTCAAGAAGAGCGCTTTTTCTTCAGCTGATAAATCTTTGACAAGAGCTGCTTCATCCAGTTGAATACGAGTTGCCCCAAGTTCAGCCAATTTAGCAAAAACATCTTGGTAAGCAGCTACTAAGCTATCCACGAAGTCTTCTGCTTTCACGCCTTCTTCAAAGTCTGATAATTGAAGGAAAGTGAATGGTCCAACCACAACCGGACGAGTGTCAAGACCCAAGTCTTTCGCTTCTTGGTACTCATCAAAAATCTTGTGACCAGCCAATTTGACTTCTGTTGTTTTTTCAAATTTTGGAACAATGTAGTGGTAGTTGGTGTTGAACCATTTCTTCATTGGAAGGGCACGCACATCCCCTTTTTCTCCTTGGTAACCACGCGCCAAAGCGAAGTAGCGTTCAAGGTCAGACAAGTCCAAGTTTTGAACCGATGCAGGAACCACATTGAAAAGGAAAGCAGCATCTAGGAAGTTATCATAATGTGAAAAATCATTTGATGGAATTTCAGTGATCCCTTTTTCTTTGACAATATTCCAGTGTTTAGCACGCAACTCTTTTGCTGCATCTAACAAATCTTCAGCTGTAATTTCGTTTCTAAAATATTTTTCAGTTGTAAATTTTAGTTCGCGGAATTCACCCAAACGAGGGAATCCGATAATTGTTGTTGACATGTTTTGTCCTCCAAAAATTCAAGTTGAGTCTATCTTATCAGAAGAAGCCCCTTCTGTATAATTGCTTTTCAATGGTTTTCGATATAGCCAGAAACTATAACCTTATAGATCAAGGGTTTTCGCCCCTTGCCATTGACCAGAACTAATAGTCCTTATAAAAAATAACTATAGGACTTCTACCAGACAGACTGAGCCTCCTCCCATTGGACAGTCCTCGCTCCCTCTAAAACAAAAAAAGAAGCTATCCGCTTCTTTTTTGTAGGTCCTTAAGCTTCAGTTAGTTGCACACAAAAAGCGTCCCAAGGCTCCAATACCTTCTTCTCTTTGACCTGCTCTACTTCTGTATTGCTAATGAGGACAGTCTGGTAGTCGTCCTCCAGTTCAAAACTCTGGATTTGGCTAGACAGATTGACCACAATCAGATAGCGCTGGTCCCCATCTACACGTTGGTAGGCAAAGACTTGATCTGCTGTATCAAGTAGCTCAAAATCCGCAGAAATCAACCAATCTTGGTCTTTACGGAGAGCAATCAATTGCTGATAGGTATAAAAAATGGATGAGGGGTCGGCCAAAGCTGCTTCTACATTGATTTCCTGATAGTTTGGATTGACGACTAGCCAAGGGTGACCGGTCGTAAAACCAGCCTGTGGCTGGTTGGACCACTGCATAGGAGTCCGAGCATTGTCACGGCCAATATGCCGGATCTGGTCCATAATGGTGTCGAGGTCTACTCCCTTTTCTAGACTTTCCTTGGCATAGTTAATAGACTCAATATCCTCGATTTCGTCTAGTCTCTTAAAAGGATAGTTGGTCATACCAATCTCTTCTCCCTGGTAGATATAAGGCGTCCCTCTCATCAAATGAAGAAGAATGGCTAGAGCCTTAGCAGACTTCACCCGGTAGGCTTGGTCATCTCCCCAGGCAGAAACAACACGAGGAAGGTCATGGTTGTTCCAAAAGAGGGAGTTCCAGCCTTCGTCCATGACCAGTTCCGTCTGCCACTTGTTGAAGATTTCTTTCAACTTAGGAACATTGAGCTTCTTCGCATAGTGCCATTTTGGCTGGCCTTCTTGGAATAGAAGCCCGATGTGTTCAAATTGAAAGACCATTGACAATTCCTCATTGTCAGGACCAGAGTATTGCTTGGCAATCTCAGGTGTAGCTCCCCAAGTCTCCCCAACCGTCAACAAATCCTTGTCTCCGAAGGTCGCTCGATTCATTTCTTTCAGATAGGGGTGGAGCATGGGACCATTGGCGACGATCTTCTGATCCGGAATTTTCCCAATCATGTCGATGACATCCATCCGAAAACCACCGATCCCCTTGTCAATCCAAAAATTCATCATGTCGTAAATCTTCTGCCGAAGGGTTTCATTTTCCCAATTCAGGTCCGGTTGCTTCTTACTAAAGAAGTGCAAATAATACTGCTGGGAAGCTGGATCAAATTCCCAAGCTGAACCACTGAAGTTCGAGAGAAGATCATTGGGTTGATCCCTCCAAATATAGTAGTCCCGTTCCGGACTGTTTGGATTTTCTTTCGCTTCGATAAACCAGGCATGCTCATCGGATGTATGGTTGACCACCAAATCCATAATGATCTTAATACCGCGCTTTTGCCCTTCTGCAATCAGCTCCTCCATATCCTCCATGGTCCCAAAGATAGCAGCAATATCCTCATAATCAGATATGTCATAGCCATTATCATCCATAGGACTTTGGTAAACAGGAGACAGCCAAATGGCCGTAATGCCTAATTTCTCCAAATAATCCAGCTTACTGATGATCCCCTTGAGGTCACCGATTCCATCCCCATTGCTATCTGAAAAACTCTTGGGATAGATTTGATAAATCACAGCATCATGCCACCATTTTTTCTTCATGCCCTTCTCCTTTTTGATTTCACTTGTAATCCCTTTCATCATAACCAAACTTGAAAGGAATTGCAACTCTTAGTGGGGCTATCAGTCTCCTTTAAAATAAAAAAAGAAGTCACTTTAGAAAACCTCCTTTTTTAGCCTTCTCATCCTCTTTTCATTTTGCCAATTGTGATAAGAGAGCATGGCCAATCCAAAGAGATGGCTTCCAACCAAGGCTACCACAAAAATCAGCTTGCCTCTGTCTGGATAAGAAAGCGGGAGATTGCTAAAACCATAGCGAGCCCACTCGATGAAGATCGGATGCGAAAAGTAAAGTGCCATACTCATCTGTTTTAAATACTGTAAGTCATAAGATTTTAAAAAGGACGATTTTAGGCAAGCATTGACCAAATAGACCGTCACAAAAGGAAGAAGAAAGAAAAAGTTCTTATCCATTCCTTCATGTTGAAAAATAACTACGCCTTCTAAACAGAGGAAACCAAAAGTCAGAGCAACCTTTTGCCAACGGTGAACCCTAAAATTTTGTGAATGAAAATGATCAAACAGATAGTAACCCATATAGATAAAAATAGGCGTGTAAAAGAATCCATTTCGAGCAGTGAAAAATAAGTTGCTGTAGAGCTGGTAGCCCTTGAGAAGACTCGTGGTATCCAGATAAGCCGAATAGGTCTCAACCAAGCCCCAGCAATAGAGGAGCAAGCTGATCACCCCCGCCCAAACCATGCCCAAGCGTTTGACCAGTTGATTGACCAAAAACAAACCTAGCAAAAAAGCTGGGATATACCAGAGTTGGTAACACATCCCCAAATAGACCAGAGCGATGAGGACGCTAGTTAGAAAGAGAGATACTGGGAGGTTGAGACTAGAAAAAAAGAACCAGGCATATGGAAGATAGACACAACTCCAAAATAAATAAGTTTTTATGATTTTGACCAGATAGGCCTTCATTTTCCTCGAATCCCTTAGTGATTGCTTGAGGAAAAAGCTAGCACAGACGATAAAAAATGGTACCGCCATCCTTCCCAGGATGCTCTTAAGAGCAAAATGCACCGGCTCATAGGAAGTTAAGCGACCACTATGAACCATAATCACTGCAATCGCAAAAAGGTATTGAAAGAGACTTATCGTGGAGGTGTTATAAAGGGGATTCTTTTTCATGTCCGACTCCTTGCTAAATGCAGATTCTATGGTTATTTTAGCATGAAAGGTAAGGCCAAGCAAGGAATCTTTGGATCCTTATCTACCTTTTTCCCTTTATTTTTGATATACTCAAAGCATGCACAAACAAACGATTATTGATTTTAAAGAGCTTGGATTGCGACAGCTTTTCACCAAGCCCATAAGGGAATTAAAAACCAGAGACATAGATCAAGTCGAGGACCTTCTTAAAGAAGTGGAAACTTACCAAGAAGCTGGTTTTTATGCCGTAGGCTATGTCAGCTATGAGGCTGCTCCTGCTTTTGAGAAAAAATTAGCTGTCCATCCTGCACCTCTCATGGGAGAGTATCTCCTCTACTTCACCATTCACGAGAAAGTAGAAACCCTTCCTTTCCCAGAGGACTATGAGGCTGTGGATCTACCTGCCAATTGGAAGGAAGAGGTCAAGGCGCCTGCCTATCAAGAAGCCATTGAGACCATCCATCACCACATCCGTCAAGGAGACACCTACCAGGTCAACTATACCGTCCAGCTTTCTCAAGAGCTAGAGGCTGATCCTTTGGCCATCTATAATCGCTTAGTGGTAGAGCAAAAGGCCCATTACAATGCCTTTATCCAGCACGATGATGTGTCCATCCTCTCTATCAGCCCTGAACTCTTTTTTGAACAAGAAGATCGGCTATTGACCACGCGCCCCATGAAGGGGACTACTCGTCGTGGCCTCACCAACCAAGCTGATCTTGAAGAGGCAGCTTGGTTAGAAGCAGACCCCAAAAATCGAGCGGAAAATATGATGATTGTAGATCTCCTCCGCAATGATATGAACCGGATTTCGGAAATTGGAAGTGAGCAGGTGACCCGTCTCTGCCAAGTTGAGCAATACTCTACCGTTTGGCAGATGACGTCGACCATTGAAAGTCGCTTGCGCCCAGAGATCGACCTGGTTCAAACCTTCCAGGCCCTCTTTCCTTGTGGTTCGATTACAGGGGCACCGAAAATCTCTACTATGGAAATTATTCAAAAGACAGAGGCTGCTCCTCGCGGAGTCTACTGTGGAACGATCGGTATCCTTCTTCCAAAAGGGAAACGGATCTTCAATGTGGCTATCCGAACCCTTCAAATGCAAGGTACCAAAGCCATCTATGGCGTAGGAGGGGGCATCACTTGGGACAGTAAATGGAAATCCGAATACCAGGAAACTAAGCAAAAGTCTGCTGTTCTCTACCGTCAAGAGCCTCGATTTGATCTCTTGACAACTGGTCGTATCCACCAAGGAGAGTTGACCTTCCTGAAGCAACACTTGACCCGTTTGAGAGAGGCCAGCCGCTACTTTGCCTATCCTTATAATGAGCAAAAGCTCTTGAACAAACTTCAAGAAGAGCTCACTCATGTGGATTCTAGCCTTGACTATCGTTGTCGGATAGCCTTGCAGAAAAACGGAAACTTCCAACTGACGATTACGGAGCTAACAGACTTGCCAGCTAGCTATCTACAGGCTCAATTACGAGAACAAACTGCACCATTAAACCGACCTTTTACCTATTTTAAAACGAGCCAGAGAGACCACCTCATCCAGTCAGATCGGGAGCAGATCTACTATTTAGAAGACGGAACCTTACTAGAGACGACCATTGGCAATCTCATCCTAGAGATCAAGGGCCAACTCTATACTCCTCCAGCTCACCTCCCTTTATTAGATGGGATCTACCGTCGCCATCTATTGGAAACTGGACAAGTAGAGGAAAAACTCTTGACCCTGAAGGATTTAGAAGTTGCTGACAGAGTCTATGCCTGCAATGCCCTTCGTGGCCTTTATCCACTCGATTTTACAAGAAAGTACTCATAATGAAACTTATTTTTTTACATGGCCTAGGCCAGGATGCTCATTCTTGGCAAAGTGTTCAAGATGCACTTTCCCCCTTGCCTTCTGACTCTTTCGCTATTTTCTCTTATCCAAGCGAAAGCTACCAGGAGGCCAAAGAAAGACTGACGGAGTGTCTCCAACAAGAAAGCGAGCCCTTTATTCTGGTTGGACTCTCACTGGGTGGCGTTCTCGCTCTTGAACTCTCCAGCCAAGACTTACCACACCTCAAGGGCTTGGTGCTCTCAGGGACACAATACAAACTCAAGACCAATCTCCTCTATCGGCTCCAGATCCTCCTCTTTCGTCTGCTTCCCAAACAGGTCTTTGAAAAGCAGGGGGCCAACAAACAGCACATGTTGCAAATCTTGACCGAGTTAAAAAGTCTTAATCTAACCAATACTGCTAAAACTTGTCAGCTCCCTAGCTTAGTGATTTGTGGCAGTAAAGATTGGGCCAATCAAGCTTCTTCGAAAAAGTTGGCAAATCTCCTGCCCAAAGGGCACTATCAAGAAATCGCAGATGGAGGCCATCTACTCAATACTCAGAAACCCAATGAACTGGCACAAGTCATCAAGGAGTTTTTGAAGAACATCTAGTAAAAAAGGACAGAAGCCTTCTTGAATCAAGATAGTCTAACTGTTCTTTTTTACTTTTTAAAATTTTAGAAATATTTTAGAATTGCTTGATAGTTATTTGAAAAGCAAGCTGTATACTAAGAGTGTAAAGAAAACAACTAGTCATTTGGACGAAGGAGAAAACCATGGAAAAAGTATTAGAAATTTCCCATTTGAGTAAAAAATTTGGTCAACAATACGCCTTAAACGATGTGAATCTGAGCATTCGCAAAGGTGATGTCTACGGCCTGATCGGTAAGAACGGAGCTGGGAAAACCACCCTCATCAAGGTCATTACCCAGCTAATTCAAGAAACTGACGGAAGCGTCTCCCTCTTTGCTTCTACAAATCGCTCCCAGTGGACCCAAGCCCTGAAACGTGTCGGATCCGTCATTGAGAGTCCCGTGGCACACAAACATATGACTGCCTATCAAAACTTAGTCTACTATTGCAAGGCTCGCCATATCCCAAACCCCGACCAGGTCATCAAAGAAACTCTGAACTATGTCGGCCTGAGTAATACAGGCAAGAAAAAATTTCGTGATTTTTCACTGGGAATGAAACAACGGTTGGGAATTGCCATTGCGCTCATTGCCAAACCCGACTTCCTCATTCTGGACGAACCCATCAATGGTCTTGATCCGGTCGGAATCAAGGAATTTCGTCAGATGATCAAGCGCCTCAATGATGAACTCGGCATGACCATCCTCATTTCCAGTCATATCCTCTCTGAACTCTATCTGGTTGCTAATCGCTTTGGCATTGTCGACCAAGGACGCCTGATCAAAGAAATTAGCAAGGCCGAATTCGAGGAGCAAGGCGAAGACTATATCATCCTCAAGACCAATCAACTAGCCCTCGCGAGTCAACTGATCCAGGATCAACTCCATCATCGCATCAAGGTCATCGATAAGGATGGAGAAATCCATATCTTTGGCCAGACTCACGATATTAAAGTCATCGTCAAAGCCCTCGTTCAAGCGGATATTGACGTGGACGAAATCTACTATGCCCGCCAAGATCTAGAAAAATTCTTTACAGACTTGGTAGACTAGTCCAAATACCATCTTCCTGTATAACCTATCCACACATTTCATTTAGGAGATTTATCATGTTGCATACTATTCAAGCAGATTTTTATAGACTTTTTCGCTCCAAAGGTTTTTGGATTACAGAAGCCATTCTCGTTCTCAATATCCTGTCTGGAGTCATCTTTGGAGCTACCGGACACGTCGGTGTCAATACGGAATCCAAATTACCCCAAGCGACCGAAGTTTGGACTGGCTTTAAAGCCTTGACCAACTATTCCTCCAGCATCAGTGTGACCATCCTCTTTACCATTATTGTCATCACCCTGGTCCTGGGAACAGACTTAACACAAAACTTATACAAGAATAGTTTGGCCTATGGCGTCTCTCGCACCAGCTACTACTTTGCTAAAAGTGCTGTTGTCTTGACCATTGCTCTTTTCCAATTCCTCGTTTCTTATGGTCTCGTCTTCTTGATTGCGACCCTCTACAATGGACTTGGCACCATGCCAGATCACTTCTTGGCTCATTTTGGACTGACCCTACTGATTCAGTTCCTCTCCACCTTGGCTTGGGTCAGCATCATTTCCTTCCTCCTTTACGCTAGCCAATCCATCACCTTGGCCTTCGTTGGCTACTTCGTTGGAAATATCTTCTTAAGCCTTCCTGCGCTCTTCTTTAAAGACATCGACATTTTGCACTATCTAAACTTGGAATTCCAATATTCCATGGTCCAAAGTACGACAGCAACAAACAATACCCTCTCTATCGCCCTTGGATTCATCCTTGTTTTCGGATTCCTGGGACTAGCTACCTTTAAACACAAAGATTTATAAAAACAAAAAGGCTTGACGATTGGTCAAGCCTTACTGTTTTAATGTAATGGTTAAGATAAACCAATCTGCCTCCGTTGCCAGTTGCAAATCTCCCCCTAAGATTTCTACAAAATTTTGAATGATGTAGAGACCCAGGCCAGAAGACTCCTCTGTGTCCGATAGATTTTCGGAGTAGAAGCGACTAGCTAATTGGTCTAAGTGTTGAATCGGCTGTTGCACAATATTTCGCAGTTCGACCCGAATTGTCTCCGCATCAGAAGTCAGGGTCAAACGGGCCTCTTCCTTCCCATGCTTGAGGACATTGCTGAACATATTTTGCAAGAGGCGCTCCCAAAGCTCAGGATCAGTAGCATAATGGAGATGCTCTTCTAACTCTACCTCTAGTGCAATCCCCGCCTCAGACAAGCTATCATAATACTGGAATAACTGCTGAGTTAGGACTTGGCTGAGATTAACGTCTGAAAGCCGAGGCTGAATGGCACCCTCCATCAAGCGTCTGTATTCCAAGAGTGATTCCAAGCGTTTTGAGACGACTTGAAGATTGGAAGCAATTTTTTTCAGTTTTCCCTCTTCTTGCGTCCCACTCTTGATGATTTGTTGGGTATAACCAGACGCAATGGTCAAAGGCGTCCGAATATCGTGAGCAATATTACTGATGGCCATATCCAAGGTTTTCTTCTCTTGAAAGGCAATCCGATTGGTCCGCTCGATCTGGTCAAAGAGCTCACTGACCTGTTTGGTCAAGGCGACCAATTCTTTATTTGAAACACGTGACGTCAACCGTACCCCACTCCCATTTTGGAGCTTCTTTTGAATCTGCTCCTGCAAATCCTTTAAAGCTGAAAGCAAGCGAACATAGCCCAGTCCCAAGAGAAGGACAAGGAAGACTAGAACTAGAACCAATCCCCACATTATTTGTCTCCTTTCAAGCGAACACCCAAGCCCCAGACGGTTTCAATGTAATCCTCATTAGGATCGAGTTGGGCAATTTTCTTTCGGAGATTGCTCAATTGGGCATTGAGCGTATTGTCTCCAGGCAGATAGACTTCTTCCCAGACTGCCTCATACAATTCTTCTTTGGTGAAAATCTTCTTTGGATGCGCCAATAAAGTTTCAAAAATTTGAAATTCCTTTTTACCTAAGCGAAGCGTTTTTTCTCCAGACTCCAGTTCAAAGCTTTCTGGGTTCAGAACCAGATTTTTAAAAGTCAGCTTTTTCGATGATGGAGCTTCCTGTGCCGGAGTGAGGTTACTTCTCAGTTGCACCGTCACCCGAGCCGCCACCTCATCCAGATTAAAGGGCTTGACGATATAATCATTGGCACCTGCAAGGAGATACTGGCTAATGAGGTGTTTATCACCAAGAGCTGTCATCATGATGACCGGTACCTGACTCTGCAAACGGATTTCCTCAAGGACCTGATCCCCATTTTTCCCAGGGAGCATGATATCGAGAAGGACCAAATCAATGCTTTCTTGCTGGAAGAGTCGCAGCCCTTCTGTACCTGAAAAAGCCTGAAGCACCTCATGGTCTTCGCTTAAGAGACTATACAAAATTTCTTGGATATCATTATTATCTTCAATTAATAAGATGCGTGCCACTTGCCTCACTCCTCTTTTCTATGCTTACGAAATCATTTCTATTCCCCTAGCCTATCAAATAAAGGGACCTTCGTCAATGAAAATCTGATAAAATCCTATAGTCCCCAGGTAGAGCTGCATGGTAGGTCATCACAAGATGAACTTGACTATCCTTTCTTTCAAAGGGTATAATAGGACCAATGACACAATAGGGAGAATCATCTATGAAAAAAAATGCCAAAACTCAAATCAGCCTTGTATCCATTCTCGTCATCCTGGGCGTTGGTGCAAGAATGATGCGAGTCATCCATCGCCAGCAAATCAGGGAGCAAAATAGACAAACCGTCCAAACGACTAAAAAGGTTGCAGAGTTTCAGAAAACACTAGACGAGGAAGAAACCAAGAAACGGAACGAAACCTTCAACAAGATTTTTAATGATTCCCTAATTCAGAAAAATTTTGAAAATTGGCAAAAAGTCGATGAACTTCATGGTTTGGGACAAAGAACTGGGCAATTTTATATCTATAACTTTGAAAAAAAAGAAGAGATACTCTTAGAGAATACAGATCAAGCGTTTGTTCTACCCATTCGGGACAAGAGTGATAACGTCACATTTCAGGCTATCTTTGCCCACAAGGACGGTCAGTGGCACATCATGAAACCAGACGGAAGTTCACAGTTGCAACTAGGAGAAGCCAACATTTCCGCTGAATCTAAGTTTGTCATCGAAAACAATGTCTTAGACTACGACCAGTAAATCAATAAGGACTTGCCTTAATGACATACAAAAAGCTTAGGACCCCAGCTTGCAGTTGGGATTCTAAGCTTTTTAGTTTGCTGTCAGAGAGTCATCCAGAAGTTGGCGAAGCTCTACAGGAGACGTTTATTTAACAGAGGCCCCATTGGTCGCAATGACTTCTTTGTACCAATAGAAGGATTTCTTGCGCGAACGGGCTAGAGTTCCTTTTCCTTCATTGTCCCGATCGACATAGATAAAGCCATAGCGCTTCTTCATTTCTCCTGTTCCGGCAGAGACCAGGTCAATACAACCCCAAGTCGTATAGCCCCAGAGGACGACGCCGTCTTCATGGATGGCATCTCGCATAGCCTTGATGTGGGCAGCCAGGTAGTCAATCCGATAATCATCCTCGATTTCCCCCGCTTCATTAGGTGTATCCACTGCCCCTAATCCATTTTCCACGATAAACATAGGCTTTTGATAACGATCCCAGATGGTATTGAGGGTAATGCGGAGACCAAGAGGGTCAATCTGCCAACCCCATCCTGAGCTTTCTAAGTAGGGATTCTTCAGAGAAGCAAAGATATTGCCCGCTGTTTTCTCCCTTTCAGCTGGATCGCCTGAAGCGACCCGACTGGCATAGTAGGAGAAGGAAATAAAGTCCACCGTATAGTCTTTCAACAATTGAAGGTCCTGCTCGGTCATCTCAACCGTGATTCCCTGACGTTCCCACTCTTTTTTAGCATAATTAGGGTATTCCCCACGCGCCTGCACATCGATAAAGAAATAGTTCTTGCGGTCTTCTTCTAGACCCGCCCAAACATCTCGTGGAGCACAAGTATGTGGGTAGTTTTGCCCTGCTGCCAGCATACAGCCGACCTTGTTGTTTGGATCAATCTCATGGGCAAGCTTGGTGGCAATGGCTGAAGCCACCAACTCATGGTGGGCTGCTTGGTATTTGACCTGCTCCTCATTCTCCCCTTCCTCGAAGCAGAGACCCGCTCCCATAAATGGCGCATGGAGGATCATATTGATTTCATTAAAGGTTAGCCAGTAGTTGACCAAGCCCTTGTAGCGAGTGAAGAGTGTCCGGCAGAGACGTTCATAGTATTCCAACATCTTGCGACTACGCCAGCCTCCATACTCGGTAATCAAATGCATAGGACAGTCAAAGTGGGTAATGGTCACCAAGGGCTCAATGCCATACTTGTGACACTCCTTAAAGAGGTCTTCATAAAATTGGAGACCTGCTTCGTTTGGCTCCAGTTCATCCCCTTGTGGGAAGATCCGTGACCAAGCAATAGAAAGTCGATAAGTTTTAAAGCCCATTTCCCCAAAAAGGGCAATGTCTTCCTTGTAGCGATGGTACATATCAATGCCATCTTTAGCTGGGTAAAAATAGCCCTCTTCAAAGTCGAACATCTTTTTCTGACCCGTAATAATCGCGTGACGATCAGGCCCAATCGGTACCACATCCACATTGGCCAAGCCGCGGCCATCTTCATTATAAGCTCCTTCACATTGGTTGGCAGCCGTCGCCCCACCCCAAAGGAAACCATCTGGAAATTGTAGTTTGTCAGTCATATTCCTACCTCGCTTTCATCCTTAAATCTATTATATCCCTGTCTAATCCGAAAGTCTTACAGCATCCTAGGAAAAACTGATACTATTCTAAGATTGTTTCTATTCAAGCGCAACATAAAAAGACCGGATGACTCCGATCTTTCAATAGTTCATATTTTCACATTCTGTTTTAAGAATAATTAAGGTTGACTTCAAATGACTAAACGTCCTATTTCATACGATAAAAATCAATGACTAGACCAGCAGGGCCTTTAACTAGCAAAGATTCTGTTCCCCAATCAGTTGCAGCTGGGCCATGTAATATTTCAGCGCCAAGCTCTTTCAACCGTTTGTAGTTCTGGTCTACATCCTCAACCTCAATGTGAAGAATGATTCCTGACTGAAAATCTTCCAAAGGAATCAGGTGATTTTGTGATAACATGAGACAATGACTGCCAATTGTAAACTGAGCAAAACCATCATCAACATAATCAGCCTTTTTATCCAAAAGACGCTCCAAGTCAGAACAGACTTGGGGAGCATTTGAAACGATAATATCTAATTGATTTAAATTCATTTGTTATCCTCCAGAAAAAGACCGGATGGCTCCGATCTTTTTAAGTTCCACTCTGTGAAAATCAAAGAATAAATTCGACGAGAGGAATTATTTGATTGCGCGTGATTGCAACCCTTCTTCTTCCAAGAAGAGACGGAATGGTACGAGTTCTTCTGCTTCGTATTTTTCCTTGAAGGCTTTGATCGCCTCTTCTGAATGAAGTTTTGGATCCAACTCAAGTACTTCTACTGGAAGTGGACGGTGTTGTGTGATGCGAGCATCGATCACAACAGTTTTACCTTCTTTGTTGAGTTTAACAGCTTCAGCGACAACTGCATCGATATCTTCGATACGGTTAACGGTAAATCCAACTGCACCTTGTGCTTCAGCAATTTTCGCGTAGTCAGCATTTGTAAAGTCTACACCAAACAAGTGTTTGTTTGTATCTTCGTATTTGTTCTTGATGAAGGCATACTCATCGTTTGTGAAGACAACGTTGATAACTGGAAGGTTGTATTGAACGTTTGTGATCACGTCTGGGTACACCATGTTGAAGGCTCCGTCACCCATGATATTCCATACTTGGCGGTCTGGATTGTCTTTCTTAGCAGCGATACCACCAGGGATTGCGATACCCATTGTTGCAAAGAGTGGAGATGTACGCCACATATTCTTAGGTGTCATGTGAAGGTGACGAGTAGATGTTTGAGTTGAGTTACCGACGTCGATTGAGTAGATCGCATCTTCATCAGCGTATTTGTTGATGGCATTGTAGACTTGGTACAATTGCAATTCACCCTCAGTTTTACCTTCGAGCTTGTTCATGTAATCACGCCAGTTTTGGTTGTTCTTCACGTTTGCACGCCACCATGGAGTAGACTCAACTGGGTTTACTTTGTCAAGGATCGCTTTCGCTGCTTGACCTGCGTCACCAAGGATAGATGCGTCAAGGGCATGACGTTTACCAAGTTTGTAAGGGTCGATGTCTACTTGGATGAATTTTTCAGTGTTTTTGAAGGCTTCGTAAACTTCAGCAAATGGGAAGTTTGAACCAAGGAAAAGAACTGTGTCTGCTTCAAAGACCACTTCGTTGGCTGGTTTCCAACCAACACGGTAAGCAGAACCAGTTAAACCTTCGTAGTTCCATTCGAAAGCTTCGAAGTTTTTACCAGTTGTGATGATTGGTGCTTTGATTTTACGTGACAATTCAGTAATCACTTCACCAGCTTTTACACCACCGTAACCAGCGTAGATAACTGGACGTTCAGCATTGTTCAAGATTTCAACAGCTTTATCAATTTCAACTTCGTTCAAAGCAGGAGCGATAAATGAACGCTCGTATGAACCTGAACCGTAGTATGAGTTTTCGTCGATTTCTTGGAAACCAAAGTTTACTGGAATTTCAACAACGGCTGGACCTTTTTTAGAAACAGCAGCACGGCAAGCTTCGTCAATAACTTTTGGCAATTGCTCTGCGTAAGCGACACGTTTGTTGTAAACAGCGATACCGTTGTACATTGGGTTTTGGTTAAGCTCTTGGAAGGCATCCATGTTGAGCTCGTTGTTTGGACGTGATCCAAGGATCGCGAGGAATGGAGTGTTATCCATAGCTGCATCGTAAACACCGTTGATCAAGTGAGTGGCACCAGGTCCACCTGAACCAACTGCAACACCGATAGAACCACCAAATTTAGCTTGCATAACCGCTGCAAGAGCACCTGTTTCTTCGTGGCGAACTTGCAAGAAACGGATATCTTTGTCTTCAGCCAAAGCGTCCATCAATGAGCTGAGTGTTCCTGATGGGATACCGTAGATAGTGTCTACGCCCCATGTTTTCAATACGTTGAGCATTGCTGCAGAAGCAGTAATTTTCCCTTGAGTCATTAAAACTCTCCTTCAATAAAAATAATTGTCAGCCTTTGAACTGAATTCGACAAAGAGTGAAAACGTTTCAAACAACTTTACTATATCAATTTATCACGTTTTATTGCCCTTGTATAAGAATATGCTCACTGAACACCTGGAACTATTACATAACACAACAGCGAAATCTGTTCTGTTTCTGCAAACTATTTTATAACAGAAGGGATAAACCGCACAACAACAAGGTTTCTAGCTGTTATAAAATTAGTACAAAATGGAGCATATTCCCAAACTGTTCCACAGAAGGTATCAAAAAATCCTAGCAGAAAATAGATTTTCCCTGCTAGGATGGGTTATAGTTCGTTTTGAATAGCCTTACTCAAGACCCTGTATCCTTCAATTGTTAAATGAAGACCATCTGTTGTATAAGCCGGTTTGAGCTGACCATCTTCACCGATCAAGCTCTCAAAAACATTGATAAATTCGACATTCATCATTCCTTGAGCCAGCTCATGATAAGCCTGATTCAAGGTCTGAATCTTTTGATTGGTCCGGATATAGACTGTCCCCTTGTAGTTTTCTCCCTCATTCACAGGGAGAACCGAAACAAGTTTGATTTGCGCCAAGGGCAAGAGTCGCACCATCTCCTGTAGGATTATGGACATGTTATCAATGGTTTCTGACAGGGGCATTTCCTTGCCAATGTCATTGGTTCCGATTAGTAAGAAAATCTTATCCACTGCTTGACCAAAAATATGGGCATCTAGATTCTCTCTTAAGAGGTCTGTCTTGTAGCCTCTGATTCCCCGATTCACCATATACTGATCCGTCAAAAGCAACTCTTGCAGAGGATAGTATTCGATGATAGAGTCTCCTATAAAAAGAATATCGGGTTCCTTCAAAGGATTTTGATTCAGCTCTCGGTAGTTCTGTTGTATTTTTGCCTGTTCTTTCAAGAGCCAGGTCTCCAATAATTGTACAGCCATAAAGACTCCTTTCGATTCGTATGGTAGAAACTATGTGCGGTAGATTACTCGCCTAGTCGAAACTTAGTCTTCCGTCCAAATAGGCTTCAATCATTTCATAAACCCCACCTTCTTGGTGAGATGGCGCTGTATAACGGGCTGCTTGTCGAGCATGGACGTCCGCATTTTCCATCGCATAGGAATAGGTCGCTAACTCCAGCATTTCCACATCGTTTTGGCTATCGCCAAATGCTATTAAATGCCCACCATCAACGCCCCAGTGTTCTTCCAAGAATTGAATAGCTGTAGCCTTATTGACCTCCGGTTGCAGAATATCGATGGCTCCATAACCACTAGCTGCCGGAAGCAGGCGCTCCCCAAACTCTTCGCGCAACTCTTGCACAAAGACTTCGACTTTTTCAGTGTCAGTGACGACACTTATCTTCAGAACCTGCTCACCATGCTCTTGGACCAAATCATCCACAAAGCGCATCCGTCTGTAAAAAGCTGTAGCTAACTCAGGCGTCATCAATTGCTCTAAAAGAGGAAACTCTGTTCCTTTCTTGGCATAGGCTCCAGATAGGCTACTGACGACCAGATGAAGTTCTTCTTCTCGACCTTCTAGATAACGCAAGACCTCCTGCACCAGCTCTTCAGGCCAGCTACACTCTCGGATGAGCTTTCCCTTCTCTAATATCCGTGCACCATTGGCTAGAACCAAGGTGACACGATCTTTCAGCTCTCCCAAGACATGAGCCATACGGCTATAGCCATTCCCCGTCGCAATAACAAAGGGAATCCCTCTTTGGTCTAGCTGATCCAAGATGCGGCTCAGACGCTCACGGTCAACCTCTCCTTGCGCATCCATCAGAGTACCGTCCATGTCTGTCGCAATCATTTGTATCATACCAGCCACCTCTTTCTATCTTGTCCCTATTATACACCATTTCCTAGTCATTTTGGGCCTTCTTTGCCACAAACGCTCCCTTCTCCCCATCCTTAAAATTTTAGAAATTCCACCGAATCCTCTTTAATTTTCGGTCCAATTTTATTATAATATAGATAATAGATTTTCCCTGTATGAAGTAACTAGCAGACCCTCTCTCACACCTAGCCAAAGCGTCTGCTACTCCCGAAAAAGATCTAAGAGGTAGGCATGAACACAAAGACCTTATACCGCCAAACATCCTTTACCAATAGCGATTTCCCTTTTTCAATCAAACAGATTCGCACCCAAAATGGCCAACCGGATATTTTATTTCATTGGCACACTGATATTGAGATTATTTATGTCAACGAAGGGACTGCTCAATTCCATATCGACTATGAATATTTTCATAGTCAACCAGGCGATATTATTTTGATCCGCCCTAATGCCCTTCACTCCATTCATCCCATCCAGAGTTCTTCCCATACCATGGATGTCCTCCATTTTAATCTGGACCTGATTGGGATTACTCATAAAAATATTGCCACTCTAAAATATTTACAACCCCTCTACAATGGTGATTTTGAATTTGTCCGACGGATTCAAGTCCAATCACCCGGTTACGAAGAAATCAAACAGAGCCTCTTAGCCTGTATGGCAAATGGAAGAGAACAAGGTCCCTTCTATGAACTCCGACTCAAATCCCAGCTCAATGAACTCCTCTATCTCCTCTTCTCCCACCACTATATTGTCGAGAAGAAGTTTTCAACGGATGCTTATCGAAGAGAAGAAAAAATCCGTTTGGTCCTCGATCATATTTCGAACCATTACCAAGAGGAGCTCATGATTGAGCAATTAGCAGACTTGTGCCACTTTAGTCCGACCCACTTTATGAATTTCTTTAAGAAACAATTAGGGATCTCTTGTATGGAGTACATCATTCAATATCGTCTGAAAAAAGCTGCCCATCTCCTCCAGCATTCTGATCTGGCAATTATTGATATCGCTAGCCAATCTGGCTTCAACAACCTCTCAAACTTTAATCGCCAATTCAAGAAATACTATCAGATCACTCCAAGTCAATACCGAAAAGCTTGTCTTTAATCAATGGATCAAATAATAAAAGCCCCCTGAACACAATTGAAACTTATGTTCCAGGGGCTTTTAGTTTTTTACCAGTAGAAATATCAGATAAAACGAAGCAACTTACATCTTTAGCTCTCAATCATGCTATGTAAAGACCATTTCCCTGTTTCTTCATATTGCCTTATTAATTCTTGAGAAGTTTGAGTGATTTCTGAAGGAAAATGGAGGCTTTTTAATGTATTGACCGCATTCTTCGTTACTGCCGCCCCCTGCTTTATCTGATAATCAAAGACAATTTCCCCGTCAACATAACGACTATCAAAATGATAATTATCATTGACTGCACCAGACGCCGCGACTAACTCAATATCATGACTCGAAATCATATACAAGCAATCGTGTCTAGATAGCCAGCGGACAATCCCCAAGCCAGATCCAATTCGCTCAATGGTATTGGTTCCCTTAAAGAGTTCATCAATAAAGAAATAATGAAAACCAGACTTTTCCAGACTCTCAATCATTCGGAGAATCGTTTTGCTCTCTGTAATAAAATAACTATCTCCAACCTCGATATCATCACTGACATCCATAGAGGTCATGACATGTCCATAAGAAAGCTCCAAACTTTCACCATAGGCGAAGCCCAAGCCCTGAGCTAGAATACAGTTAATAGCTACCATTTTCAGATAAGTAGATTTCCCTGAGGCATTATCTCCACTAATCACCATATTTTTTTCAAAACGAACATCGTTAGCAACCGGATCCGTTAGTAAAGGATGGTAGACTCCCTTACCTTTAATCCCGACTTCTTGTTTAAAGCTGGGATGACAGACCAAATCAACATCACGCTTATGGCGTAGAAGGCTGATGGCTACTTCCAATTCTCCCAAAAGATTGATCGCTTCCTGAGCTTCTTTCTGATGAATCCTCACTTGCTGATAGATATAAACTTGAGCAATCTGCGGAATTAAGAAAAGAAAATTAAGGTAAATCAGAATAATTTCCATATCTGAGCTTCCTGTTGGACTTTGTAAGATTCCGGAAATAACTTTCGTCTTCTTAAATGGTTGGACAGCCTGTTTGAGGGCTTCTTGTTTTGGAATCGCTAAATGGCTAAGCTTTTCCGCTGAAGCAAAGATACGAACCAAGTAACTAACTCGATCCAAGCGCATTTTATTCGACCAATTCCGAATGCTCGAAAAAATGATATTGAAGGTCGCACTCGCCACCAAGACCATCATCGCTTGAATTTTAAAAAATGGAAGGAAGAAAAGAGAGAAGACCGGCAAACAGGCTAAGAAAATATAGAGAGAAAGATAGATCTTCGAATCCTGTTTCCCTGGATTAGCCACAATACTTCTAGCCATATTGTGGTTCTTTTTTCCTAATTGGTTCATGACAACTTGAACCTTGAGACGAAGATCAGGGTGATGGTCAAAAAAATCCTCTAACTCCTGCAAGGATGCTTCTGGTTGAAATTTAATCAAACGCATCTTCTGATACAAGGCCTCAGCCCCTATACTAGACTGTGTATAATTCAACTGATCAAAGACTCTATAGAGGTCCAAATCATGCCAAGTCTGACCGTCTACTTGGCTATCTGTCGGTTGGAGTGCAGAAGCCAAGAGCATTGTTTCCGCTAAACTTTCTTCACTATCTTTTTTTATGAAAAAAGGTTTACCCTCCCAAGCCTTGGCTAATTTTTTTCTCAGAAGAATCGTTGATAGCTGATTTGTTAGAGTCATAACGATGATCAGTCCAACAAATCCAATTGGTAACCATCCAAGTTTGTCCATTCCTTCATTCGCCCCTTCCTATTGCCAATTCAAATTCACACGTTCTTTCACTTCCTGGTAGGCTGTATCGACACGCGCCTTTGTTTCGTCATCCAATTGATCCCGATACTTGCCTCCCTCAATCCAGTCCTCCAAGATATAGGTCTGGAAATGATAGAGTTCATAGCCTTCAGGAGAATAACTGTCCTTTGGCGTCCGGTTGACCCAAGTAGGATGAGCTGTTGCTGTTTTGATCCGAGTCTTACGTCCTACCTTCTCAATGGTTATATCCATCAGGACACCCCGTTCGGTCCATTGAGCATTGTCTATCCCTTCCATGGTTTCCAGTCGCTGATTCGAAAGGAAATTCCCCATCGAATAAATAATCAACTTCTGTTGCCCATCCTTATCCACAATCTCGGCTGGTTGGACGACGTGAGGATGGCCACCCAAGACAATATCAGCTCCCCAAGAAATCATCTTATGGTATAGTTCCTTTTGTTCCTCTGTTGGCTCTAAATCATATTCAATCCCCATCTGAGGCATGACAATGGTAATGTCCGCTTCCATCTCAGCTTTTTGGATTTCTTGACGCATCCGCTCCTCATTGAGATCCGATAGACGATTGTCATAGTCCTCTTGTTCCAGATTATACTCCATCCCATTAAAGCCGTAGGAATAAGCCAAAATTGCAATCTTGATTCCATTTACTTCCTTGATCAGGATAGGGGCTTGATCTCGCATCTCATGCGGATAGACACCAACCGTTTGGATCCCTGCATCTTCAAAGGCTTTCGCAGTCGAAAACAGCCCTTCCAAGCCAGAATCGAGGATATGGTTATGCCCCAGGTCCATCACCTGATAGCCTGCATCCTTAATCGAAGCAACGACCGCACCAGGGGCATTGAAAAGTGGATAACCCGAAAGTCCATAATCCGAATTGATGGTTCCTTCAAAATCTCCCAAGACCAGATCCCCTTGCTTCAACCATTCCTGAGCATAGTGATAATTCTCAGAAAAATCATAGCTTCCATCTTCCTTGGCGGCACTAATATAAACCAAGTCATGGTAGAGTTGGTCTCCATTTGCCATGATCCGAGCTGTATGCGGCAACTGATCCGGATGGATTTCTTCTTGCTTTTCAACCACTTCCGGCATCTCTAGTGCTGTAATGGGGAAACCATTCCATTTTTGAACCCATAAAACCAGATTCGCGGCCGCAAATACTGTAATCAGTAATCCATAGACAAACTGTTCGTTGGTCAAGCGAAAAGCAGTCACCTTTCCCAAGCCAATATCAAGCCATTCATTTAGCATCGTGAGGATATCTTTCCCAAGCTCACTCCATCTCTTTAGGAGATCCTTCCAATTCTTCATCTTCTTCTCTTTCTATCCATTTCTCTTGCTCTCATCAAAGGCCACTCCGTCATCTATCAGGCCTTTTTTTCATTGTAACACAATTTTGACAAAAGAAAACAGACTGACCTAAACTTCCATGAATAGATAAACGGAGGGACTAAAGAAATTAAAAAAAGAGGGCTCAGAGCCCCCTTTCTCAATCATTCTTTTAGTGCATTTGTCTGAGTAGGTCCCCGTATCCCTCTGCCTCCATTTCCTCTTTAGGAATAAAGCGTAGAGAGACCGAATTGATACAATAGCGAAGACCTCCTTGGTCTCTTGGCCCATCGGTAAAGACATGGCCGAGGTGGGCATTGCCTGAGCGGGAACGAACTTCAATTCGCTCCATCCCGTGACTATGATCCTGGTAATAGTGAACGACATCTTTCGCAATAGGACGAGAGAAGCTCGGCCATCCACAGCCAGACGCAAACTTATCCTTGGCAAAGAAGAGAGGTTCCCCTGTCGTAATATCCACATAAATGCCCTCTTCAAAGGTCTGGTCATAGGCATTGTGGAAAGGACGCTCCGTCGCACTTTCTTGGGTGACTTGGTACTGCTCCTCTGTCAATCGTACCTTTAATTCCTCCTGACTGGGCTTTGGATAGGCTGCCGGATCAATCAAGGGTTGGTCAGCATCTGTCACATCAATATGGCAATAGCCTCCAGGATTCTTCTTGAGGTAGTCTTGATGGTAGTCCTCAGCCAAGATATAATGGCGTAACGGTTCTAGCTCAACTGCGATCTTCCTTCCCAGTTGCTTTTCTTGCTCCGCAAACACTTGGGCGATCACCTCACGATCTGCCTCGTCTCGGTAATAGACACCCGTCCGGTACTGGCGTCCTCGATCATTTCCCTGCTTGTTAATGGACAAGGGATCAATTACGCGGAAGTAATAGAGCAAGATCGCGCGTAGAGTGATCTTGTCTGGATCATAGACGACCTGAACGGTCTCTGCGTGATCCGTTTCTTTGATCAATTGGTAATTGGTCGTTTCCACCTGGCCATTGGCATAGCCCACAGTCGTCTTTTCTACACCAGGGATTCGTGAGAAATACTCCTCTAAGCCCCAAAAACAGCCCCCTGCTAGATAAATCTCTGCCATCTTTTTTCCTCGCTTTCCGCATTCCCTAAGAGGAATGCTTGATATCTATTAGCTCCATCATAAACCAACGACCTTTCATTTTCAAGGATTCTGCATCAAAAATCCCTTCTACTAGATGCTAGTAAAAGGGATCAGACTAGTTTTATTTTTCAAGGAAGAAAAATAATGAATAAGAAAGGTTCCATAGAGATAAACTTAACTGATGAAAAAAATCATGCACGAGAGACATATCACACACCTCCTCAATATTTCTTAAGCAAACACTAATTGGCTTACAAGATCATGCTTGGTCCATATACCTGTAACTGAGATTTCACAGCTTCGTAATGCCAGTGATCATAAGCTCGCCAGGCTTGAAAGGACTCTTCATTCAAACGAATCCCACTCAAACCAATCAATAAACTCGCATTCTGATAAAACTTCTCCAACTCGATCAATAGGCGATTGTCTACCTGTCTTGCCCTCAATAAAACTTCCAAAATATGATTTAGATTTTCCTCAAATCGAAGGGCATCTGGACTGGGGATAAAGTCCCTAGAAAAGGCTGTTCGGAGAGTTTTGATCATCGTTCTTGCTTCTTGAATCACATCCCTTTCTCCCATATAAACCACCTTCCTTTTCACCTTCATTGTACACCTTTTTCTCTCTATAAAAATGAAATTTCTCTAAAACTAGGAACAGAATTTTTCTTACTTGACCAGGAAACAAAAAAGAACTCCCCCAAGCATCCACTTGAGGAAGTTCTTTTCGAAAGATTAGTCAATGTAGTTCAGTTTCCCACGGAAGTCTTCCAGGCTTTGGTAGCCTTTTTCTTCCATGATGGCTTTAAGCTCAGCTGTAATGCGGTCAAAAGCCCCAACTCCTTCCTTATGAAGCGTGGTTCCGATTTGCACCATACTAGCGCCACAAAGGATATGCTCAAAGGCATCACGACCAGTCAAGACCCCACCGGTTCCCACAACCTGAATCTCTGGATTCAGACGTTGGTAAAAGGCATGAACATTAGCCAGAGCAGTCGGTTTGATGTACTCGCCACCAATTCCACCAAAACCGTTCTTAGGACGAATCACAACGGATTCATCCTCGATATAGAGGCCATTTCCGATCGAGTTGACGCAGTTGACAAACTTGAGTGGGTATTTGTTAAAGATCGCTGCAGCTTGATCGAAGTGGACAATATCAAAGTAAGGTGGTAACTTGATGCCAAGAGGTTTAGTGAAATAGGCAAAGACCTCTGATAAGATTCGATCAGTCGTCTCAAAGTCATAGGCAATCTGAGGTTTACCAGGAACATTGGGACAAGAAAGGTTCAATTCCGTCAAGCCTTTAAAGTCACTGTCTTGCACCTTTTTCAAGATGGTATGGGTTTCCTCCGGGGACATACCGACTAAAGACAAAAAGTAAGTCCGATTCGGATCAGAAGTTTGTAACTCAAGGAGGTAATCTAAATAGTAATCCAAACCTTGGTTGGGAAGGCCCATCGAGTTAATAGATCCTAGCGGCACATCTTGGTAGCGTGGCTCTGGGTTCCCTTGACGATACTCCAAGGTCGCAGTTTTCGTCACAAATGTTCCCGCAGTAGAATTCTTTACTTCTTCAAGTTCTGCAATTGTCATACAGGCTACACCCGCGGCATTCATCAGGCAGTTGTCAAACTCAAAACCTGCAATAGTTGTTTTTGTCGATACCATCTTCTACTCCTTGAAATAAATTCTTACAGTCATTATAGCATGAAAAAGAGGATGGATGGCTAAAAAAATGAAAAAGAGGAAGGATCGTCCGGAAATAACAAGACATTACTCGAAAAGGAGTAGATTTTCGCTCAAAAAAAGGCTAAAAATCGTATCATTATTTCAACTGGAACAAGTCCAAGGTAGGTATCTTTTTACCATCCTCTATCAGCTGTGGAAATTTTCTGAAAATTCAACTTTTTTCTTTACAAGTCAAAAAAAGTCTGTTATAATGTTCCACGTAATAAAACATGACATTGCTTCTAGCAGTGCCTCCAGATGCCAGTAATTAGCCAATTTGCTGGAAGTCGTTTCAATCAAAAAGGAGAAACAAGATGACAACTGCAAAAGAATATATCCAAAGCACTTTCGAAACCGTAAAAGCTCGCAACGGTCATGAAGCAGAATTCCTTCAAGCTGTTGAAGAGTTCCTTAGCACTTTGGAACCTGTATTTGAAAAACATCCAGAATACATTGAAGAAAACATCTTGGCCCGTATCACTGAGCCAGAACGCGTAATTTCTTTCCGTGTTCCTTGGGTAGACCGTGATGGAAAGGTTCAAGTGAACCGTGGTTACCGTGTCCAATTTAACTCAGCTGTAGGCCCATACAAAGGCGGACTTCGTTTCCACCCAACTGTAAATCAAGGGATCTTGAAATTCCTCGGCTTCGAACAAATCTTTAAAAACGTCTTGACTGGACTTCCAATTGGTGGAGGTAAAGGTGGATCTGACTTCGATCCGAAAGGCAAAACTGATGCTGAAGTGATGCGTTTCTGCCAAAGCTTCATGACAGAATTGCAAAAATACATCGGACCATCTCTTGATGTCCCAGCTGGTGATATCGGGGTTGGTGGACGTGAGATCGGTTACCTTTACGGCCAATACAAACGCCTTAACCAATTCGATGCCGGTGTCTTGACAGGTAAACCTCTTGGTTTCGGTGGTAGCTTGATCCGTCCAGAAGCAACTGGTTACGGCTTGGTTTACTATACTGAAGAAATGCTTAAAGCTAACGGCGACAGCTTTGCTGGTAAGAAAGTCGTGATCTCAGGTTCTGGTAACGTAGCCCAATACGCTCTTCAAAAAGCAACTGAACTTGGTGCAACTGTCATCTCAGTCTCTGACTCAAACGGCTATGTCATCGACGAAAACGGTATTGATTTTGACCTTCTTACAGACGTCAAAGAAAAACGCCGTGCTCGTTTGACAGAATACGCTGCAGAAAAACCAACTGCTACCTACTACGAAGGTTCTGTATGGACTTACGCTGGCAACTATGACATCGCCCTTCCATGTGCGACTCAAAATGAGATTAACGGTGAAGCTGCGAAACGTTTGGTTGCTCAAGGGGTTAAAGTTGTATCTGAAGGAGCTAACATGCCTAGCGACCTTGAAGCTATCAAAGTCTACAAAGAAAATGGTATCCTTTACGGACCTGCTAAAGCTGCCAATGCTGGTGGGGTTGCTGTATCTGCTCTTGAAATGAGCCAAAACAGCCTCCGTCTTTCATGGACACGTGAAGAAGTGGATGGTCGTTTGAAAGATATCATGACCAACATCTTCAACACTGCTAAAACAACTGCAGAAACCTACGGTCTTGGTAAAGATTACCTTGCTGGTGCCAACATCGCAGCCTTTGAAAATGTTGCAAACGCTATGATTGCCCAAGGTATTGTTTAATTTGATTCTTTTGCCACACCTCTGAAACCCCTAGTTTCGGAGGTGTTTTTTTGATAAAAAAAGAGAGTGGGACAGAAATCAGTAATTCGTTAGAATTCGATTTCGTCGTCCCACCTCCGCACAGTTGAGTAGGGCTGTAAAAGCTGATGAAATCAGCGTAGTAGAGTCCACTCAACCACTGCGTTTCGCTCGACAATCCAAAGACAATTGAGAGGCTAGGACTTTTGTCCCAGCCTCCTTTTTTTTATAAATCATCCAAGGCATCTTTCACCTTATCAAAGAAGCCTTTTTTCTTTGGACTTACCTTGATATCACCAGCTTCCGCAAATGCACGAAGGGCTTCTTTTTGCTTGTCATTTAGACCTGTTGGTGTCACCACATTAACAGTTACATATTGATCTCCCACAGATCCACCACGCAAGCTTGGTGCTCCTTTGCCACGGAGGCGGAATTTCTTACCAGTCTGGGTTCCTTCAGGGATGACTAAGTCGACATCGCCGTGAACCGTTGGTACATGAACCGTATCTCCAAGAGCAGCTTGAACAACGTTCAAGTTCAATTTATAGTAGATGGTTGATCCATCCCGTTCGAATTTGTCGCTTGGCTCAACATTGACGACTACATAAAGGTCTCCGTACGGCCCCCCATTAAAGCCAGCTTCTCCTTGTCCAGAGAGGCGGATTTGTTGACCTGTTTCGACCCCAGCAGGGATTTTCACGCTAACACTGTGGGCTTGTTTCTCATGCCCAGTCCCATGACAGGTAGTACAAGGATCCTTAACTTCCTTTCCTCGACCATGGCAGACATCACAGGTGACTTGGCGACGCATCATCCCAAGTGGGGTTTGCGTATCCACATTGATGACACCCGAACCATGACAGCGTCCACAAGTTACTGGACTTGTTCCTGGCTTAGCACCAGTTCCATCACATGTCCGACAGCTAGCTTCCCGATGGTACTTCACTTCCTTCTCAGTTCCAAAGATGGCTTCTTCAAACTTGAGATTTACGCGGTACTGAAGATCATCTCCCTGACGTGGAGCATTGGGATTGCGACTTCCACCTCCACCAAAGAAGCTTGAGAAAATGTCCTCAAAGCCACCAAAGCCAGCGCCATCAAAACCACCGAAACCACCAAAACCACCGTTGGCTCCTGCAGCACCGTATTGGTCATAAGCCGCCCGCTTTTGTTCGTCACTTAAAGTCTCATAAGCTTCTTGAACTTCCTTGTACTTTTCCTCAGCGCCAGGCTCCTTGTTGATATCTGGGTGATATTTCTTAGATAATTTCCGATAGGCTTTCTTGATCTCATCTTGAGATGCATTTTTCGAAACGCCCAAACGGTCATAAAATTCAGTATTGTTCATACAAGATACTAAGAGCGAACAGAAAGCGACTGAAATTTAGGAAACCGACAAGAAATCCTGATTTCTTAGGAGGTTTATCTAATTTCCAAGCTTTCCGCTCGAGTTCAATTTCTCGAACACTCTTTATCCTTTCTATTGATATTGTGAATCAAACCACGATTTAGGTCGGGTTCAATTCCTTTCTTTTACATTGAGTAAGAAACTTCAGAGCTCAGCTACAATTTACCAAACACTCCTTGTTCCTTTCTATAATTTTTATGTAAATCTTTAGAGGGTGTTTTCTATACTCTGCTTCACTTGATCAAACTCTTCATCCGATAGAGTAAACATCAAATCCTCTTCAGCATACCCGTTCTGTTCTTTAAAATAGTTGTCCGTATTCTCTGCCAACCCTAGACTTAGAATCACTTTTCTTGCAAACTCTTGATGTGCAAAACCGATAGCCGTAATGATTTGTTTATCTTGGACAAGAACTTTCGGTTGGAAATTCTCACGTGGAAGAAATTTAAAATAGTCAAAGAAGTTTTGCCAAATTCCACCTGTAAATTTCGTTTCGTTCAACAAGCCTGCTTTCGCCAATAAAAGGGGCGCTGAAGAAATGGCTGCAATTAGGATATCTTGCCCATCAAGACTTCTCAAAAACGAGATCAATTTCTCATCTTGTAGAGCAGGACCTATATTTACCATTCCTGGCAAAATCACACAAGAATAATCTTCTATACGGATTTGATCCAATGTTTTCGTCGGTTGACAGGGCAAACCATCCTCAGAGACAACTATTGAATTCTCAGAAGCTACATAATCAATCGTGATATCAAAAGACAGAGCTAAAGTACTCGTTAAAGTGGTTATCTCATAAAGAGAAAAATTAGGATAAATAATACAAAGTACTTTTTTCATACGCAACATCCTCTATTTTACCGAAAAACAGAGGCTGGGTTGCAACCTCTGGATTTCTTCTTATCATTACGACGTTCTAAACGAGTTAGGCCGAATTGAGCACGCCCTAACCTCTTGGTGAAAAAGATAAATCTTTCTAGAAACTAAAGTTTCTGCGTCAGATTTCCTATTTTCACTGTGAGGTTTTAACGGGCTTTGCATCTTACTTTTCAGTAAACTCTCCGTCTACGACGTCATCGCCTGCATTTCCTGTTGCTTGGGCGCCTTCTGCTCCTGCTTGAGCTTGTTGGGCTGCCGCAGCTTGTTCGTAGAGTTTCACAGCAAGTCCTTGAGCTTTTTCGTTCAATGCTTCAAGTTTTGCTTTCATTTCGTCCAAGTTGTTGTCTTCTTGGGCTTTCTTAAGCTCATCAAGGGCAGCTTGGGCAGCATCACGTTCTGCATCGAAGCCTTTACCTTCAGTTTCCTTGATTGTCTTCTCAGTCGCAAAGATAGCTTGGTCTACTTCGTTACGAAGGTCAACTTCTTCTTTACGTTTCTTATCTGCTTCAGCGTTTGCTTCTGCATCTTTCATCATGCGGTCGATTTCTTCGTCTGTCAAACCTGAGTTCGATTGGATAACAATGGTTTGTTCTTTTTGAGTTCCAAGATCTTTCGCCTTAACAGATACGATACCGTTCTTATCGATGTCAAATGTTACTTCGATTTGAGGGATACCACGAGGTGCAGCTGGGATATCAGTCAATTGGAAACGTCCAAGAGTCTTGTTATCTGCTGCCATTGGGCGTTCACCTTGAAGCACGTGGATATCAACAGCTGGTTGGTTATCTGCTGCAGTTGAGAAGACTTGTGATTTAGATGTAGGAATTGTTGTGTTGCGCTCGATGAGTTTTGTGAAGACACCACCCATTGTTTCGATACCAAGTGACAATGGTGTTACGTCAAGAAGAACAACGTCTTTGACATCACCAGTGATGACACCACCTTGGATAGCTGCACCCATAGCAACCACTTCATCAGGGTTTACTGATTTGTTTGGTTCTTTACCAGTTTCAGCCTTAACAGCTTCAACAACGGCAGGGATACGAGTTGAACCACCGACAAGGATTACTTCGTCGATTTCTGACAAGCTCAAACCTGCATCTGAAAGGGCTTGGCGAACTGGAACTTTTGTACGTTCTACAAGGTCACGAGTCAAATCATCAAATTTCGCACGAGTCAAAGTCATTTCCAAGTGAAGAGGTCCAGCCTCACCAGCAGTGATGAATGGCAAGCTGATTTGAGTTGAAGTCACACCAGAAAGGTCTTTCTTAGCTTTTTCAGCTGCGTCTTTCAAACGTTGAAGAGCCATCTTGTCTGTTGACAAGTCAATGCCGTTTTCTTTCTTGAATTCTGCAACCATGTGGTCGATGATTTTTTGGTCAAAGTCGTCACCACCGAGTTTGTTGTCTCCTGCAGTTGCCAATACATCAAAGACACCATCACCGAGTTCAAGGATAGATACGTCAAATGTACCACCACCAAGGTCAAATACCAAGATTTTTTCTTCTTTGTCAGTCTTATCCAAGCCGTAAGCAAGAGCTGCTGCAGTTGGTTCATTGACGATACGTTCTACTTCAAGACCAGCAATTTTACCAGCGTCTTTAGTTGCTTGACGTTGAGCATCGTTAAAGTAAGCTGGAACTGTGATAACAGCCTTGGTTACTTTTTCACCAAGGTATTCTTCAGCGTAGCCTTTCAAGTATTGAAGGATCATAGCTGAGATTTCTTGTGGAGTGTATTCTTTTCCGTTAGCAGAAACTTTTTCAGAAGTACCCATCTTAGATTTGATAGAGATAACTGTATCTGGGTTTGTGACTGCTTGACGTTTTGCAGCGTCACCAACGATGATTTCACCGTTTTTGAATGAAACTACAGACGGAGTTGTGCGGTTCCCTTCTGGGTTTGCGATGATTTTGCTTTCAGTTCCTTCAAGAACTGCAACTGCTGAGTTTGTTGTACCTAAGTCAATACCGATAATTTTAGACATATGTTTTTTCTCCTTAAATTTTATCTTCTTTTTTTCTTTTTGATACTCTTCTTAAGTGGCGACGCCGTCAGAGCTTGACTTCGTCAATCTCTTTGACTAAACTTTGAGCCTAAGGTCTCAAAGTTTGCGAAAATAGCGCCACGGCGAAGAGTATCGCCTTTGGTTCGCTTCGCTCACTATTGGCAAAGCTAAACCATTGTTTATCTTTCTTTCATAGTTTATTGTCGTTTCGGACAAGGTTTTTAAGTTCTCTAGCCTAGTTGTAGACAACGACCATGGCTGGGCGTAGGATGCGGTCATGGAGTTTGTAGCCTTTTTGAAAGACTTGTGCGATGGTGTCTGCTGGATGTTCATCATCTGCAGGAACTGTTTGGATGGCCATGTGGTAGTTATGGTCAAATTCTCCGTCTGCCGCGATTTCTTCGATTCCTTCTTCTTTCAGAGCATGAATCAAGCTTTCTTGAACCATTTCTAGTCCTTTTTTAACATCATCTGTCAACCCTTCTACGGCAAGGGCACGTTCAAGGTTATCAAGTGATGGCAAGATTGCTTTTGCCAAATCTTGGCTACGATAGCGTTGCAAGAGTTGGCGTTCTTCATTGGCACGACGTTGAATATTTTGCATTTCTGCGTGGGCACGAAGGTATTTGTTTTCAAATTCTTCAGCACGCGCTTGTGCTTCTTCTAATTCAGAAGGTTGGTTGGTTTCCTCTACAACTTCTTCAGTTGTCTCGACAACTTCCTCTTCTTTCACGTCTTCTTTTTTGATTTCTTCTGTCAAGGCATACACCCCTTTCATTTGGTCTTAATTTACTTCATAATGGTTGCTGTTGAGGTAACGGTAGTAGTCCGTTAACTTCATGACCAGCACTCGGCCGATAACATTGACGAGGCTAATCACACGCCTGTAATCCATCTCTACGGGACCAATCACATGCATGAGGGCCATCCCACGATAAGGAACCAGGAATTTGTGACTAATCACGGTCACATTTTTCAAGGCCTTCTCTTGGGATTCAGCAACCAGGATCTGGGTCATTTGGTCCTCCGCCATCCCCCCTCGCAACTCAAGAGCTACGTGTTGAGGGTTATCTAAGAACTGATAAGTCTGAAGATCGGCGTAGGTTAAGGATGAAACCTTTCCTTCTACAAAGACCAGTTCTTGAAACAATTGCGAGAAGACGTAATCAAACAGATCCAATACATTGTCTGTCGTCTTAAAATAGCGCTGTACAATCTGTGGAATCTCCGTCCGCAAGCGGTAGTGGATATCCAAAACTGTATTTCCAATGAAACGTTCTTGAACCAACTGATGGAAGATTTCCAAGTCACTGGTTAAGAAATTCTTTGGAATCGCAAACTGGACGGTAACAGGCTTTGATTCATCCAAGGTCAGAACCGCTAAGGCATCGTGGTTGGATAATGGAACAATCTCAAAACCAGTCAAGCGCTGTCGTGTCGGTTCAACATCCTGAATGACTGCGGTGTAGCCCGTCATCTGGGCCAGCAACTTAGCCGTAGCATCCAAAATATCATCTAACTTAAAGGCCTCAAAATCAAAGGCTTTCACCACCTGGTAGACATCTTGTTCATCAATCAGCTCTAGGTCAAGTGAGTTCTGAACAAAATATTGAAAACCAGCTCGGCTAGGCATTCGGCCACTCGAAGTATGGGCTTTTTCTAATAAACCTTTCTTTTCGAGGGCAGCCATGTCGTTTCGGATAGTGGCACTACTAGATTGAATGACATCTTGCAGTGCTTTTGAACCGACTGGTTCGTGGGTCTTGGTAAAGATATCAACGACAAGATTTAGAATCTCATTTTGACGTTCTGTAACCATGACCTCACCTCTCTTTCGTATTTAGCACTCTAAACACTCAAGTGCTAAACCATGATTCTATTATACACCCTCTCAAGAGAAAGTCAAGAGAAAAATCCAAAAAATTAGCACTCTTTTTCAAAGAGTGCTAAAAATCATTCTTAAGACCGATACTTGTCTAAAAAAGCCTATAAACCTGCTTCTTTCAATTTTTGAATATATTCTTCTAAAACCAGCTGATGCTTGACCATATACTGGGCATTTTCTACACCAACGTAGCGGAAATGCCAGTTTTCATAGTCCACACCTGTAATCGCATTTTTCCCTTCTGGATAGCGGAGGACAAAACCATACTGGGGAGCCAAAGCAATAATCTGCTGGGCTACCTCTTCAGACTGTCCATTTGGAGCACTCATATCAATCGCAAGACCCGTTTGGTGTTCACTAGCACCTGGAACCTGTACTTGAGCTTGAGCTTGAGCTTCTGCTTCCTCATGAGAAAGTCCCGTAGCTTCTAATTGCGCTACCCGCTCATTATAGAGTTCTGTTTGCTCCTCCACACTTCGATAACCCGAAATCAAGGATTCTTCAGGCGCGACAGCTCTCGCCGCTGCTAGAAACTGTTTCGTTTGCTCTGCAATCCGACTATCCACCTTGATTTCTTCAACATCAACTAACTGAGGGTTCAGCTCAGCTAACTTGTTGTCCCGATTGACCAGGACTAGGTTCCAATCCTTAGTAGAAACTTGAGGAAGGTCTGTTTTAGGTTTTTCTTCCTTTTTCTCAACCTTTTTTGGAGTGGTTGTTTCTACTTTTCTATCTTCAACAGAGCTCATATGAAGCCATTGAGGTTTCAAATAGAAAATACCCACTCCTGCTCCGATCAGACAGAGACCTAAACAGCAGAGCACGATCCAGCTAACTTTCTTTTCTCTTTTCTTGGCAAGTTTGTATTTAGTCATGATCTTCCTCTAACAATTTTGCTCCAACCTGTCGGTATGACATATCTCCAACTGCTTCTAGTTTAAGTTGGCCATCCTCATACTCAATAACAGTCACACTACCATTGTCCAAGACAAATTCTTTAAAAGCCTTTGGATCAATCAGGTAAATCAAGGTGCTGATGGTCATCCCATGACTGACCACGATGGCATTGCCACCACCTTGAGACTCAACATCCTTGGCAATTGCCGTAAAGCCTTCCAAAATTCGATCACGAAGAGTTTCCCAAGACTCTGCCCAGCCTGCTGTATCCACTTCGACAATTCCTTCAGCCAACTCCATCAAGCTCAAATGATGGAAATCATCGACCCGAAAGACACGTGGCAGAACCCCCATAAAGAGTTCTCCATCGTAGGCGCCATCAAAGCTTCCAAAACACCATTCGCGAATACGCTTATCATAGCGATAAGGAATTTTACCTGTTAACCCTAATTCTTCTAGCACAATCCCCATGGTTTGAATGGTTCGACCAGAGTCACTGGACACAGCTTGTTGGAACTGGATTCCTGCTTGACGCAGACCAATCCCTAATTCATGAATCCCTCGTTCGCCAGCTTCCGTCAAGGGACTATCGGACCACCCTTGGGCGCGACCGATCGTATTAAACATGGTTTTTCCGTGACGGGCAATATACAATTTTGTCTTTGCCATTTCTATCCTCCTGCAATTGTTTTCTTCTTATATAAGATATCTTATTATTTCACATCAATTTCTTCTGAGTGAGCCTCTAACCAGTTAGCACCTAGCTTGCGATAAGACTCATCACCGATGGTTTGGATCGAGAAGCGTCCATTTTCGTATTCGACAAGGGTAACACTGCCATTTTCAACCCTTGGATCTAGCATAATCTCTGGATTTAAAATGCACACAAAGGAACCGATGGTCATGCTATGACTGACAACAAGAACATTTCCACCACCCTTAGCTTCAACTTCTTTCGCAATCTCTTCAAAACCATCTACAATCCGTTTTTTCAACACATCCCATGGTTCAGCCCAATCGGCTGTATCCACTTGGTAGATCCCATTCGCTAACTCTTCTAGTGTTAACTTCTTGTAGTCTTCTATATCTAGAACACGGGGAACGACTCCACGGAACAGCTCTCCTCCATAGGCACCATCAAAACTTCCAAAACACCATTCCCGGATCTTTTTGTTGAAAGTATAAGGAATCTGATCTGTGAGTCCAAGCTCGTCTAAAACAATCCCCATGGTTTGAATGGCACGACCTGAATCGCTGGAAACAGCACGGACAAAGTCCAAACCAGATTCTCTCAAACCAACCCCCAATTCACGGATACCTTCTTCTCCTTGAGCAGTTAAAGGCGTATCCGACCAACCTTGAGCACGACCTATCGTATTAAACATGGTTTTTCCATGCCGAATAATAAATAATCTTGTTTTCGCCATGTGATCTCCTTTTACGTTCTTCTATTATATCATTTTTTATAAGGAAACTGGCATCGATGACCTCTAGATTCACTTTCACTACCTTGGTCAACAGTAAAAGCCCTGAGCAAACAGTATGCTCCAGGGCCATTTTTTAATTTTTAAAACTATGAACTGGGGCTGGAATTTGACCACCACGGGCAATAAAGTCAGCTGACGAAGCTTTGTTAACTTTCATAACGGGGGCAGATCCAAGAAGTCCTCCAAGCTCTAACATATCGCCTTCTTTTCCATAAGGAATAATCCGAACTGCTGTGGTCTTTTGGTTGATTACTCCGATAGCCGCTTCATCGGCAATCATAGCTGCAATGGTCGTATCTGGAGTATCAGCTGGAATGGCAATCATATCCAGACCGACTGAACAGATGGCAGTCATGGCTTCCAATTTTTCCAGGTTGATATGACCTGATTGGACCGCCGCAATCATCCCCTCATCTTCTGAGACTGGAATGAAGGCACCTGACAAACCACCGACTTGGTTACAAGCCATGATGCCGCCTTTTTTCACTTGGTCATTGAGCAAAGCCAGTGCTGCGGTTGTCCCGTGGGTTCCTACTACTTCAAGCCCCATAGCTTCAAGGACACGGGCAACCGAATCCCCAACAGCTGGAGTTGGTGCGAGAGACAAGTCTACAATCCCAAACTCCACACCGAGACGTTCACTAGCCATTTGACCCACTAATTGACCGACACGGGTAATCTTGAAGGCTGTCTTCTTAACGGTTTCTGCCAATACATCAAAGCTTGCACCTGGAACTTTTTCAATCGCCCGTTGGACAACACCAGGACCAGAAACCCCAACGTTGATGACAACATCCGCTTCACCGACACCGTGGAAAGCCCCTGCCATAAAAGGATTATCTTCTACTGCATTGGCAAAGACCACCAGCTTACCTGGCCCCATCGGATCTGCTTGGGAAGCTTCTTTAATGATACGGCCCATGTCTCGGACAGCTGTCATATTGATCCCTGTCTTAGTGGAACCAATGTTAACCGAAGAGCAGACAAAATCGGTCTCTGCTAGAGCGCGAGGAATGGAATTGATGAGGATTTCATCCCCTTTTTGGTAGCCTTTTTGAACCAGGGCTGAGAAGCCACCGATAAAGTTGACCCCAACTTCTTTAGCCGCACGATCCAGCGCCTTGGCAAAGGGCACATAGTCTGTCGCATTGGTTGCTGCTCCAATAATGGATATAGGAGTAACCGAAACCCGCTTATTCACAATCGGAATGCCGAGTTCTGCCGCAATCTCATCCCCGACAGCTACTAAGTCCTTGGCCTTTGTCACAATCTTCTGGTAGACTTTTTCAGCCGCCTTATCGATATCTGGATCAATACAATCTAGAAGGGAGATGCCCATGGTGATGGTCCGAACATCAAAGTTCTGCTCCTCAATCATGGCAATGGTTTCTGTTACCTGTTTAATGTCCATATTTCTACCACCTCATTCTTACAAATTGTGCATGGCATCAAAAATCGCTGCGCTCTGGATATTGATTTTTACATGAAGAGACTGACCGAATTCTTCTAATTCTGAACGAAGCTGTGTGAAATCTTTTTTCTCATCTGACGATACGACCGCCATCATGATAAAGTATTCATCCAATACAGTTTGAGAGATATCATCGATATTGAGTCCTAATTCTGCCACTTTCGTTGCAACACCCGCTACGATTCCTTTTTGGTCTTTACCAACGACTGTAATAATTGCTTTCATGTCACTGCTCCATTCTATCTATTTGCTTCCATTGTAGCATATTCCCCTTAAAATCGCCCTTCTCAACTGGGAACGTTTGGATATTTTCCGCGTGTATAAAAAATAAAGGCTGGATCTACATCCAACCTCTCTATCGACTATTCAATCTTTTAGGATCCCTTCCTTCACGCGCACGGTACTCTCATACTCGGCTCCAGCTAGACGGTCAAAGGGAAAGCGACGACTGAGCAAGATGATGGCAAGGGTGAGGATCAGGTACAATAAGAGCACAAAGAAGAGCAATAAAATCATAGATAGAGTCAAAAGGGAATTGTCCGTCAAATCCTGATTCAAAAGCGAGATCAAATAGAACAACCCTTGGGGAATCCAGTAGAAATAGCCTACCACTAGGATTCCTCGCCAGATGGTACGAAGCCATTTTTGCTTGTCAAAACGCAAGCGGAATTTTACCAAAGCCATTCCCAAGGTTTTGCCCCGCCACAAGGGAAGCAAACTAAAGTAAAGCACCAAAACCGCTACATAGGGAATCATCTCTAAACGCTCGATTACCGCATAAAGCAAGGATAGCATCACAAAGTCAATCAAGAAAGCAAGACCCATCCGGAAACCAGATACTTTCGTCCCTACTCGGAAAGAATGCTCGTCAATCTCATCTCGTGTTGGCAATAACCAAACCAGGAACCAACCAAGCAAGTAGCCCACTCCACCACCAGTGGTATTTTGAATAATATCATCGACATCTGCTAGGCGGTAAGGGCCCGGATACAGAAAGTAGAGACCTGATAACTGGGTCAGCTCCAAAAAGAGACTAAAGAGGGCTGTTAGGAGAATCGTTTTCTTAAAACCACACTTGAAATAATAACGTAGATACATCCCAAAAGGAATCAACATTAGGACATTAAAAGCTGGTACATAAAAAGTTGGATGCTTGATAGCCTGAAGCCAAGTACCAGTCTGCGCTAGATCAAAGGGGCTCTCCTTGAAAAAATCCACCACAAAAGCAAAGGGATGGAGATTGACCATTTCCGAGTAGCTAGTATGGATCTTACTCGGATCTGGCAGAGGCAAGACTACCAAGAGATAGACCGTCATCAAGTAAAGCATAAAAGAATAGAAAATCAGCACCCGCAATTTATTGACCGAGCCATATTTTCGATAATTCAAAATCATGTAGGGCAAGGTCAGCAAAAAGGCCAGGAAAGGAAAGAGCTGAACAGCTGTTTTGATTGTAGAAATGTATCCCATTGTGTCTCCCATTTACCGTTATAAAAACACCCTTTGCACAATGACAAAAGGTGATTTTTTCATTGATATAGAGTATTATACGGCCTGGTAGAGGAAGAGTCAAGGAAACAGGATGAAAACCTAGCTCAATAGTCGGCTTAATTGCTACCTCTCCCCTTCAAGCTTTTACTTCCGATAAAGACCAATAGATAACTCACAATCCCTGAAAGATGCAATAGCGTTGAGATCCATCCGGTGATTACTGGTAAGAGCATGAGACCAGATAGAAAAATTAAGAATAGATAAAGCCATTTTACGGTGCGTGACAATTCTTTCCACACGTTTGGCAGGAGCATAATCCCTCCGGTCACAAAGGCATAGCCGACGGCAGAGATCCCTGTTGCCTGAATGTCCTGCCCGCGTGTTAAGAATTGAAAAACGATGGAAGAGAGGACTGTCGCCGTCACAAAAACGATTAAGACTTGTATGGAGCCTCTTTTTCTTTCTAGCAGTCCACCGAAGGGAAGGATCATGAGTCCGTTTAAAATCAAATGAACCCATAAAAACCAGACAGGAGCTCCTTTACTGCCATGCATCAGGGTCCCACTGACATATTGCCAACCATACACCGGCTTCGAATGAAAAGCCAATAGGTCATACATAGCATCCCCATAAAAGGAAGTCAATAAACCGAGCAACAAACAGATTAGAGCTATCGTACTGATAACAGGATAGGTTTTTATCATCGTTTTCATTTTAAAACTTCTTTTCTGTAAATAAATCAATTGTCTCACCTTGAGTATACTTTCATTATACCACCCCTTAAACGAAAATAAGATCACTTTTAAAAAGTGATCCTAGTTTCATTAAACAACTCCAACCTCTAACTCCCATTTCACGCCCGGCCACAGAGACAAGGTTATTTAACAAGAAAATGCCAGTAGATATAATTGAAGATGAAAATCCAGATTGGTTTCCAAAAAGTGAGAAAATTGCTAAAGGCATGCAAGAAGATGGGTAACCGGATATCTTTAGATTTCTTATAGGCAGTTGCGAAGAAGAGCCCTGAACAGAAATAAAGAGAAGAGGTTACAGGGTCCCGATATTGATGGATCAGATGAAAGGCCGCAAAGAGAAAGCCCGAAAGCAAAACGTCTAAATGAAACTTACTTTCTTTAAAGAAGACATTCATCAGATAGCCTCTAAAAATAAATTCTTCGATCATAGGAGATGTAACAGTTGCTAGGACAAAAAACAGAGTACCCGAAATACCAGGGCCATTTAGATAAATGGAGGATGGCAATTTGGTTTGATGAACGACAGGAACCAGCAAATCCTGAAAAGTTTGCAGCACCCACCTTTCAACAAAGAACCACAAGAGCACCAGAGCAAAATACCCCAGATAGTGCCACTTCCATTTCTGTATATTTGAACGGACGACTATCTTCTGTCTTTTGAACCACAATAAAATGCCGATGAGAAGCAAAGAGTAGAGAATCAAATAGATGAAATAAAGAAAACTTACATCACCATTGAAAACTCCAGTTAGATAGATACCAAGACCTTCGATCCCAAAAACAAATAGATATAACAGGAACAGTAAAGCGACTCCATGTTTGGCATATTTCATATCATCTATTCTCCAATATCATTCTTTCGTACAATTATGTACAAGTATAACACATGGAAAAACTTGTAGGCAAGGTAGCCCTCAATTGTCCCTTTTTGAACAGAAAGTGTCATCTTCTTTTGTTTTTTACTCCACTTTGCTAGAAGAAAACAGCCGTTTAGATTTTCTAACCTGACGATTCTACAATATATTATTCCTTAATCATCTGGACGATTTTGTTTTGAAATAGCTGAAAACCTTTGTTTCTTCAATTAAAGAACAAGGCAAGGACCTATTCATCCCTCTTTTTCACGATATCGTAAGGACTCACTCCAACTTTCAGAATACCGTAGCGAATATTTGACTTTCCATTTCAGAGGGTATATACTTATATTAATCTGAACTAAATAGTTTTAATTTTTTAAATGAACTGTCTTGAACTCAGATTAAAAAACTATTTACTTAACGGAGGTGGCGCTATGTCATTAGAAGATAAATTAAACCAAGTTAAAGGTTCTGTTAAAGAAGGTCTCGGTAAAGTAACCGGCGACACAAAAACAGAAGCTGAAGGCGTTGCTGAAAAAGTTGCATCAAAAGCAAAAGAAATTGCTGAAGATGCAAAAGAAGCTGTTGAAGGAGCTATCAACGGTGTGAAAAACATCCTTCACAAAGACGATAACTAATCGTTAACATTCTGGAACCACCCTATTTTCTACAGTCTTATTGGACTTGGAGAGATGGGGTGGTTTTTGTTTGCCATTCATTTGTAAACGATATATTAGGAATAGAAAAAACACCTTGCAAACTGCAAAGTGTTTTCGTTTGTATTCTGCTTTCCAGTAACGAATTAACGTTTAGAGAACTGGCTAGCTTTACGAGCTTTCTTAAGACCTGGTTTGGAAAGTATGAATTTCAGTTGGACTAAAAACAGCGTAATATCAAGACTTTTCTCCGCTTTTATAAAAGCGTTTTTCCAATCAAATTCAACTAATTTTATCTAAATGGTGTGGATTTTACCCCCAAAATTACAGAGAATGGAGCTGATAAACACTAAACGTTCACACCATTAGTTAAATGATTTTTTTCATCATTTTTCTTAGATGATAGAACTTCTAATTTATTTCTTATTCAAGCAAAAACAACCTGCTATAAGTAAGAAAGAGGAAGATACAAGAAAAACACGGCGTAAAAACCGATTCAGTTCATTGTCCTCAATCCTTGTCTGCTTCATTTTCTTTTACGAGATCGTTTTGTGAATCTTTTTCAGAGAGTTTTTGATCAATATACTTGTCAATGTTTTCATAAAATTCCTTGGTCGCTTCACTATCTAATGTTGGCGAGTTCTGAACTTGATTCACTTTCAATTGAACAGATTGAATACCGTAAGAGGCTTGTTTTTGGTGGAGTGTTTCTAATTCTTCTTCTGAAATCGGATCTCCAACAACCGTCAAGACCAATTCATTGTTACTTGACTTGTAGACTTGATTAATAACCGTATAATTGGCGAACTCTTTTCCTACAAACTGTTTGATCCCTTCTTTGCGCGCTTGTTCTATTGTCAGAGTAACTGCCGAATAGCTAGCTGGAAGAATCAACAATACAATCAAAGAAATCAAGCCAATTCTCATTTTAATGCTCAGCTCTTTAAATGAAGTTAAAGGAGATTTTCTCATCAAAATTCTTGTTCCAACAATGTTGGCTAGCATGATAAAGACACAGTTGATCAAGAAAAGATAGAGAGCCCCCAATAAAAATCGTACATTCCCATTAGCTAAACCATAGCCAGCAGTACAGATAGGCGGCATCAAAGCTGTAGCAATGGCTACTCCTGGCACGATATTGTTTGCTTCTTTTTTTCTTGAACCAATGACACCTGCTATCCCACCCGCAATAGCAATGAGAACATCCCAAATGGTTGGAGAGGTTCGTGCAATCAATTCGCTACTTGCATAAGATAAGGGAGAAATCCAGAAATATAGAGTCGAGACAAGCAAACTGACCAATACTTGAGTAAATAAAACCCCTAGAGATTGCTTGATTAAACGCGTATCAAAAATAGCTAAA
>NZ_RJPZ01000003.1 GCF_003943615.1 Streptococcus australis
CTGCTATCCCACCCGCAATAGCAATGAGAACATCCCAAATGGTTGGAGAGGTTCGTGCAATCAATTCGCTACTTGCATAAGATAAGGGAGAAATCCAGAAATATAGAGTCGAGACAAGCAAACTGACCAATACTTGAGTAAATAAAACCCCTAGAGATTGCTTGATTAAACGCGTATCAAAAATAGCTAAACCAAACCCCAGTCCAATAATCGGTGTCATAAGAGGGGAAATCAGCATGGCTCCAATAATAACAGCTGTTGAATTCATATTTAGACCGATAGAGGCAATAAAAATTGCACACATCAAAATCGCTGTATCTCTCAATCGAACATGAAGGTCATCGTATAATTTCTCACGGTATTCCCGTGTTGAATAATTGGCAGTCATTTGTCCTCTCCTCTTTCCTTATTTAAATCGGTATAATAATTAATAATAACAGCTGATAAACAGCCAAAAAATATGAGCCCATAAATCGTCAAGAAGACACTGGTAATCCTTCCAATCAAGGTCACAGCTAGGAGATCCCCGTAGCCGACAGTCGTCGAAGTCACAAAAGCATACCAAAGACCGTCTCCGTAATTTGTGATAGCAGGTTCAACTAGGAAAAGCACGCCTCCTGACCCAAAAACAAAGGTCACAAAACTCAGAGCAAACCGAGTAAAACCCGTAACCTGTATAATATGCCATAACATTTTTAAACGTCTCATTTGTTCTCCTTATTCATACTAGCTCCTGACCGAGCCGTTTTTTCCAATAATCAAAGTGAAGATAGGACATGATCTCCATCAGAGAAAGATAGACAAACTGATAGATCTGATTTAAGCTGATTATCAACTGATATTGTTTGAAAAATGACTGGAAGAAAGACCAGATATGACTGTCTTGAATCAGTCCCTTCTTAACATCAGACAGGATATTAGCTAAAGCTCCCAAGGACTGAAACGGTAAATCCTTGACATTTATATAGATCCGGTCCACCACATCATTCAGACTGGTATCTTGGATGGCATGAAATTCTCCAAAGAGAACTCCTGCCGCTCCAAGAGTAGAAACAAATTCCACCAAATAATTTCTGAGGAAATTTTCTCAACCTTTTCCCATAATGTGTTTAGTGCCATCCATAACGATCCCAACCAGAAAAAGGAAAGAAAACAAGCAAAGAAATTTTGCCGTAAATCCCAAAAAGCTTCAAGACTTGGTGTTGTTGGTTTTTCTAACTCTAAAATCAAGATGGTCATAATAATTGCTAGAACAGCATCTGTCAATACAATTAATCTGTCTTTCTTCATCGGATTGCATCCCCTTTCTTTTTTGTAACATTCTATCTTATCGCATAATATTGGATATTCTTTCATAATCCGACTACAAACAAAAATAAACCAAAAAGTCTGTCCCTATTATGCTATATTTAACTCTAGAAGTATTCATCCATCTAATTAATAAATATATCATATTTCACAATAAATGAATACTATCAAAGATTCATCCCCTTTCACTTCATCATTTAGTGTTGCTTAGATTTATCAAAAACAACCAAATTTGTATTAATTTCAAGTATCACCTAGTTACAAAAATTTGGGGTGAACAGAAAAAGCATCCCGTATTTTTGATACGAAATGCTTTCAATAAGTTTAAATAAGTTTTAACGTTTACTAAATTGTGATGCTTTACGAGCTTTTTTCAAGCCTGGTTTGGAAAGTATGGATTTCAGTTGGACTAAAAACAGCGTAATATAACGGCTTTTCAGAACTATATCTACTAATTAATTTCATAAAATATGAATCATTATTTTTTAAATAGGGGAATAGTTTAGGTCTGTAAGAATTAACTTATACACTTACAAGGTTTATTCTGATCGACTTTATAACTGTCTACGAAAAAAAGACAGAAATGAGAGATTGAGTGTGGGGAAAAAACTATTAGGTGTAGTTTCAATACTTCTACTAATGCTTTTGCTTATATTTAATGCAAGTAAATAGTCAATTCGTCTGAGCATTTCCTTCTCCATCTCCGTAGCAGAAAGTTGAGTTTATTTAACAAACTGATAAAATAATAGAGAAACTAGTTATTTCGAGGCCCAATCATGAACCTATCAAACGTATTTCAAAAATTATCCCCAAATACTCCCATCTTACAAGCTACCTTTGGTCTGGAGCGCGAATCTCTACGAATCAATACTGAAGGCCGTGTCGCTCAAACGCCACACCCTGAAAAATTGGGTTCTCGCAGTTTCCATCCCTATATCCAGACAGATTATAGCGAACCTCAACTAGAGCTCATTACACCGGTAGCACAGTCGACCACGGAAGCTCGTCGCTTCCTCGGGGCCATCACCGATGTGGCTATTCGCTCAATGGATAAGTCAGAATATCTTTGGCCTTTATCCATGCCACCTGTGATTGTAGAAGAAGAGATTCAGATTGCCCAGTTGGAAAGTGACTACGAGTATCAATACCGAGTTGGTTTGGCAGAACGCTACGGCAAATTGCTCCAGTCCATATCTGGAATTCACTATAATTTTGAACTCGGCAAAGATCTGACCCAGCAGCTCTTTGAAGTCAGTGACTATGACGATTTACTGACCTTCAAGAATGCCCTCTATCTCAAGTTAGCTCAGAACTTCTTGTGTTATCGCTGGCTCTTGACCTACCTTTACGGAGCAAGCCCGCTAGCAGAAAAAGGGTTTTTGACAGATGAAATTGGTTGCGTGCGGTCGATTCGTAACTCCAACTACGGCTATGTCAATGCCCCCGATGTTCACATTTCCTTCTCTTCACTGGAGCAATACGTGACCGACATCGAAAACGCTGTTGGATCTGGGCAACTGTCCTCTGAAAAAGAATTTTACTCTGCCATCCGTTTACGCGGTGCTAAGACTAGCCGGGACTTTTTGACTAAGGGCATCTCCTATCTAGAGTTCCGCAACTTTGACCTCAACCCCTTTGAGCCACTGGCAATCAGCCAAGAAACACTAGACACCACCCACCTCTTTGCACTCGCACTCTTGTGGCTAGACGACATGGAGCAAGTCGACGAAGAATTGGCAGTAGCTGCTACTCTCAACAACCAAATCGCTCTCAGCCATCCCCACACACCACTTCCTAAAGAGGCTGACCCTAAACCTATCGTGACAGCCATGAAGGACATCGTCGCTCACTTTGGACTGGATGACTATTATAGCCAGCTTATCACTAAGGTGGAGGCCTCTCTTCTTGATCCACGTTTGACCCTTTCTGGAAAAATAGCAGAGCAGGTTGAAGAAGGGTCCCTTGAAAAATTTGGCCAACAACAAGGACAAGCCTTTCATGACTATGCTTGGACAGCACCTTATGCCCTCAAAGGCTATGAAAACATGGAACTCTCCACCCAAATGATTCTCTTTGACGCCATTCAGCTGGGCTTGAACGTAGAAATTTTAGATGAGGAAGACCAATTTCTCAAACTCTGGCATGGTGACCATGTGGAGTACATTAAAAATAGCAACATGACATCCAAAGATAACTACGTAATTCCACTGGCCATGGCTAATAAGGTTGTGACCAAAAAGATTTTGGACAAGGCTGGTTTTCCAGTACCTGCGGGAGCAGAATTTGCTAACAAGGACGATGCCTTGCGGTACTACGGACAAATAGCCAACTCTGCTATTGTTGTCAAACCCAAATCCACCAACTTCGGTCTGGGCATTTCCATCTTCCAAGAGTCAACAAGCCTTTCTGGCTATGAAAAAGCCCTAGACATCGCCTTTTCGGAAGATAGCCATGTGCTAGTCGAGGAGTTTGTGGCAGGGACCGAGTACCGTTTCTTTATCTTGGATGGAAAATGCGAGGCTGTCGTGCTCCGCGTTGCGGCCAATGTCGTAGGCGACGGAAGCTCAAGCATCCGAGAATTAGTCGAAAAGAAAAACCAAGACCCTCTGCGTGGTCGCGACCATCGCTCACCTCTTGAAATCATCAATCTGGGTGATATTGAATTACTCATGTTGGAACAGCAGGGTTACACACCTGATACAGTCTTGCCTAAAGGTAGCCAAACCTTTCTGCGTGGTAATTCTAATATCTCAACTGGAGGCGACTCCATTGACATGACTGACCAGATGGGCGAGAGTTACAAACAACTAGCTGCCGATATGGCGACTGCTATGGGGGCTTGGGCCTGTGGAGTCGATTTGATTATCCCAGACTACACCAAGCCTGCTAGTAAGGAGCTACCAAATTGCACCTGTATCGAACTCAACTTCAATCCTGCCATGTACCTGCACGCCTATACTTACGTAGGGTCAGGACAACGTATCACACCGAAAATTTTACGGAAGTTGTTTGGAGAGATATGAGAATAAGATCAGAGATTTTCTGAGCTTACTTTTTTATATTTGATAAATGGTAAAATATAGTGCAACAAAAAACTCATAGAGCCCAATCTCGTGTAAACTGTAAGTAACCACACTAAACAGAACACGGGAGAAATCTATAAGCTACTATCATATTACCATAATTGAGCGAATTAAGATAGAGACTTACCTAGAATTAGGTCTCAAACCCTGCCAAATAGCTAGAAAATTAGGCGTTCACAAATCAACCTTCTCAAGAGAATTAAGTGTGGTAATGACACTTACTCTGCACAAGCAGCACAAACACACAATGAACAATTGGCGAAGCAGAAGGGAAGAAAATCGAGTTAGACTCCTGTGAATTGAAGTAGGAAATTAAAGAGCGATTACAATCTTCATGGTCTCCAGAACAAATTTGTAGTCGTTATCAACTTGAAAATAGGTCCATTGTGTCCTTCAAAATCCAATTTGTAAAATTAAGCTAGAAAAAAAGCATCTCGTATTTTTGATACGAAATGCTTTTAATAAATGTAAATAAGTTTTAACGTTTACTAAATTGTGACGCTTTACGGGCCTTTTTCAAGCCTGGTTGGAAACATTTCTATTTGAATAAGTTTCAAGATGGGCTTAAAATCAATGTTTACCCACGTTTTCAGAAAGAACAATTTCATCTAATTTGAATATATTTCATTTAAATAGTGTGAACTTTATCCTAAAAATACATGAATTGAGCTGATAAATACTAAAAAGTTCACACCATTAGTTAAATTATTTTTTGTTACATACATTTTTTTAGATGATAGACCTCCTAATTTATTTCTTATAGCATTTGAGCAAACCTCCGTTATCAGAAAACAACCAGAAAGAAAGACCGCAAAATTAATATTTTCTTTCTGGTTGTTTTTTTATAAATTGAATTTGCAGTAAAATACTTTACTCATTTATACTACCCCTAACTTCTATGTACTTTCTTTCATCTAAAGAAAAATCTCGTATTCATCAATTTTATTTCGTTATAGGTAAGAAAGAAGAACAAACAAGAAAAACACGGCATAAAAACCTATTCAGTTCATCGTCCTCAATCCTTGTCTGCTTCATTTTCTTTTACGAGATCGTTTTGTGAATCTTTTTCAGAGAGTTTTTGATCGATATACTTGTCAATGTTTTCGTAAAATTCCTTGGTCGTCTCACTATCTAATTTTGTCGAATTATGGACTTGATTGACTTTCAATTGAACAGATTGAATACCGTAAGAGGCTTGTTTTTGGCGAATGGTTTCTAATTCTTCTTCTGAAATTGGATCTCCAACAACCGTCAAGACCAATTCATTATTCCTTGACCTGTAGACTTGATTAATGACTGTATGATTGGCGAACTCTTTTCCTACAAACTGTTTGATCCCTTCTTTTCGCGCTTGATCTATCGTCAGAGTGACTGCTGAATAACTGGCTGGAAGAACCAATAATACAATCAAGGATATCAAGCCAATTTTCATTTTAATGTTTAGCTCTTTAAATGAACTTAAAGGAGATTTTCTCATCAAAATTCTTGTTCCAACAATGTTGGTTAGCATGATAAAGACACAGTTAATCAAGAAAAGATAGAGAGCCCCAAATAAAAATCGTACATTTCCATTAGCTAAACCATAGCCTGCAGTACAGATAGGTAGCATCAAAGCTGTTGCAATGGCTACTCCTGGCACGATATTGTTTGCTTCTTTTTTTCTTGAACCAATGACACCTGCTATCCCACCAGCAATAGCAATGAGAACATCCCAAATGGTTGGAGAGGTTCGTGCAATCAACTCGCTACTTGCATAAGATAAGGGAGAAATCCAAAAATACAGAGTCGATACAAGCAAGCAGACCATCTCTTTGAGCTTATTGAAGAAACAATTTCTTGTGTAAATCCTATTTTTCAAACTGTTTTTAAGACCTTTTTGAAAGATAAGGGCAAGATCATAAATGCACTAGAACCGCCCTACTCAAACGCAAAACTAGAAGCTACTAATAACCTCATCAAGATCAACAAACGAAATGCTTTTGGCTTCCGGAACTTTAAAACTTCAAAACTAGAATCCTCATTGCATTGAACATCAAAAAGGAGAGAACCAATTTGGTCCTCTCCAGGGTATAATTTTCCATCAACCCACTACAGTTGACAAAGAGCCGTTATTCTCAAATGAGACAACTCCTTTTAGTTTTTATAACCTCAGCTTCTCGGTCTCTTACCTACTTTTAATAGAAAGACTACGAAGGACGATTCTTAAAGTAGTCAGATTGTGCAATATCGAAAGATTAGATGGGCTTAACCAATTTAACAACCCAAATCCAATTAAACTTCCATTTATTACAACTGTTTCTTGAATATTTCTTTGAATTAATTTCTGCAACGATTCAGATAAAGAATTCAATTCCTCGAAGAAATCTAAACGATTATCTAATAATAAAATATCACTCATCTGCTTAGAAATATCAGCACTTTCATTCATCACAACCCCAATATCTGCAAGCGTCAAGGCAGCAGAGTCGTTTAACCCGTCTCCAACCATCAAAATAGTTCGGCCAGCTTTCTGTAATTCCTGAACCAACTGAAACTTACCATCTGGTTTTAAATCAGTATAAACGTTGTCAAATGGCAGATCTTTAACCAACTCTTCTGTTCTAGCCAACGTATCACCAGTTGCCAGAATCAGTTTTTTCCCTTGGCGTTTTAGCTTTTTCAATGCAGCTTTCGCCTCGCTTCTCAAGGGAGTGTGGATACAAAACATCCCAATTAATTCTTTCTTATAAGCCAAAAACAATAAATTGTAATGAGTCTTATATTGCTCAATCAAGGCCAGCTGCTCAGAACTAATTCTTACCTGTTCGTCTTGCATTAGTACATAATTTCCAATGACAACCGATTGACCATCAATTTGCGATTTAATCCCTTTGCTTGCAACATACTGAAGCTTGCCATGCATTTCTTCGTGTTCAATGCCTTCAATTTCAGCTTGTTTAACAATTGCATTGGCAATAGGATGATAGATATGTTCCTCCAAACATGCACTTATTCTTAAAATATCTTTCTCAGTATAATCTCCGAAAGGAAGAACCTTTTCAACCAAAGGATAACTCGTCGTGATGGTACCCGTTTTATCAAACAAGAAAGTATCCACTTCCAGATATTTTTCTAATACATCACCATCTTTAATAACCATTTCTCGATTTAGACCTTCCTTTATGGCCGTAAGGTAGGCTACAGGTGTGGATATTTTTAGAGCACATGAAAAATCCACCAATAAAAAGGAAATGGCTTTTGAAAACGAACCTGTTAACAGATAAGTCAAACCAGCACCTAAGAAGTTATATTTTACAACCTTGTCTGCCATCCTAATAAAATGACGTTGTTTTGTCTTCTTACTCTCTTCAGATTTTTTCATCAGATTGATGAGTTGCAAAATACGACTGTTTATCTGATTATCAGTCACACGAATTCTTAACTCTCCTGTTTCCAAAACAGTATTCGCACATACAGAATCTCCCTCTTTCTTTTCAACAGGGAAGCTCTCTCCAGTCAAGGAACTCTCATTGACCATGCCTAATCCTGAAACCACTTGGCCGTCAAACAAGATTTCATTCCCTTGGGAGACAACTAATACATCACCTACTTGAACATCAGAACTCTTGATGCTGATGACCATGTCTCCCCGCACTAAGAAAACATCACTTTCTTTAGCAAGAAGGCTTTGTTCCAAATCTGTTGCTGTTTTTTTTAAAGACCACTGATCCAGATGATTACCCAAATCAAGCATAAACATGATGTTGCTAGCTGTCTTGGATTGGTTCATAAACAAGGACAACAAAATGGCCGAACAGTCCAAGACCTCCATGGTTAGTTCCTTGCGCGCTAAAGTTTGATAGGCTTCTTTGACATAACCCAAAGCCTGATAACAAGTCCAAATATAACGAATAGGGTAGGGTACAAAACTTCGAAACAGCAAACGCTTAATCGCTGCACCCGATACAATTGAATAAGCACTCTCTTCTCTACGAATGGGAAGAGTCATCAAGTCCGAAACTTTCCCCTTGTCAATTTTTTTTAAAAAGGCCTCTGCATTTTCTAATACAGAGAAGCCTTCTTTCATACGTAGAGTAAAGTGCTGCTGATCCATATAAAACTGAATAGAGTCGATCCCTTTTTCATCTTTAGCCAAGGAACGAAGATAATCTTGAATATCCAAGGTCAGTGAAAACGAGGACGATAATCGGATATGTTGATATCCTCTGTGTAGCACTTTAAAAGACATATTATTCACCTGTCAGGCTATCTAATTGTTCTTCTTTCTTTTCCTGTTCGTATAAATATTTAGCGTCTTGTAAAACATCATCACCGTGTTGTTTTACAACAGAAACAGATGCATCCAGTCCATCTTTCAATTTGTAAGCTTTAGCCAAGGCCTTAGAATAGCCTTTCTTAGCTTCTTTACTTGCTAAGACTTTCAAGCCAAGCGTCCCAAATGCTACCCCTCCTAAGAAGAGAGATGATTTTTTCGCAACTTTTGCGACGTTTAATACTTCTTTTAACATGTTTATTTCCTCCTTGTAACTATTGTAGCGAAAAATGACAGCAAAAGCAATTGCTGATATCTGATATATAGATAAAATTCTCTATACTGATATCTAATTATATTATGATGAAAACAATATACTTTATTTTTTGATACTGTCAATAATTATGTGTAAACACTTAAGTAGAGTTACGGAGTGTTAATTAAATAAGCTTTCAAGTGTATCAGAACATTGACCAAACCCTTTATGGATTCGTTGACTTCGCTTGAAATTATAATCTTCAAACAACGTAACTAAGTAACGTTCCAGAGCCTCCTCATTAGGAAAAAGAACCTTCTTTTTCGTTTGACGTTTGATTTCTTTGTTAAGAGACTCAATGAGGTTTGTCGAATACATGCTGTGCCAAATCTGGTAGGGAAACTGATAAAAAGTTAAAAGATTATCCGTCTTCTCCAGACTTTCCATGACTTTCCTATACTTTGGTTTCCATTCGGCGAGAAAGTCCTCTAAAGCTTGTCCTGCCATTTCTAAATTTTCAGCACGATAAATCATTATAAATTGCCCCAGAATAACCGCTCTATCTGCCCGTTTCACTTTACTAGCTAGATTTCGACTAATATGAATTAAGCAACATTGTTGTTTAGCTAATGGGTAAGCCTGACTGATAATCTGCTCAAGCCCCTTAAAGCCATCTGTAACTACAAGAGAAACCTGTTGGATTCCTTGGTTTTGAAGCTTGTCTAACAGGGTGGACCAAGAAGCATTGTTTTCTTGAGGCAACTGTGCATAGCATATCTCTATGCGACTAAAGTCGCTAGAGCTATCCTAATTGCGCACCGCCAGTTCTCATAGAAAAAAACACCTTGCAAGATGCAAAGTGTTTTCGTTTGTATTCTGCTGTCCAGCAACGAATTAACGTTTAGAGAACTGGCTAGCTTTACGAGCCTTTTTCAAGCCTGTTTTCTAGTATTTTTATATCTATTGGCAGATTATCCGACTTATCCCCATCAACATCTGACTCTAACTCAACCTCTGAAGAAATCCTAATATTGCGTACTTTGATATATTCGATATTATTGTTACCTACTAGATCCCCTTTTTAATAAATCTGGGATAGCCGATAATTTAGAAATGATGGATGAATCCTTTAAAATCAAGATATTTCCATATTCATCTGTATTTTCATCAAATAGTTTTTTGTCTGCATAGTAATTGGATAGAAGAACTAAGACCTGAGTAGCTTCACCTTCATAATTGCCATTTTTGCTTTCAAAAGGTAATAATTGCTTGTTCATAGCTTGGCGAATCAGTTGCACCAGCCAAATTAATTGTCTTGACCGACGAATAAAGCGACTTCTTTCAAGGATTCGACCATAAGGAAACAGTTGGCAGATTCTATAAAAGTGTCGATGTGATTCGGCACGCTCATCAGACTCGCTACACAGAGCTGGTACATAATATCTGCTATAATTTTCTGGAAGATTTGGTCAAGCGGTCTTTTAGCCGTGTGACAGGCATACAGGAAAAACACTATTTATTTACTTTTTGCACGGGAGGCTTTAAGATGTTGCTGGACGCCTTTCTTGATAATCACTCAGAGTCGCCAGAGTGTCTGGGCTGGGATATGGCAAAGATATACCGCTGCCTGAAACTGTTCTTTGACGCTGATAAACGCGACATATCAATTAAAATGTCGCACTAAAATGATTGAAAAGTGATTGAAACTGTATTATAATGAACGTATATATTTAGAAAAGAGGTACTAACTATGGAAAACCTAGTAGTTTCAGTCTTTAACACTGAAAGCGAAGCTTATCAGTCCTTTGCGGATTTGAAGGCTTTCCGCCAAACTCAGACGACCAAGGTTGCTCAAATCGCCTTGGTCAAAAATGAAAACGGTCACATCGTTGAAAAAGAACGCTATGACTTTGAAGATTCAACGACGGATGCAACCCTAGAAGGTGGCTTGCTCGGTGCAGTTATCGGGCTTTTGGGTGGTCCTATCGGCGTCTTGTTTGGTTATGGTATTGGCAGCCTCTATGGTTTGGCTGCTGGTGATACCGTTGATACGGCAGAAGCTGGCTTGATTGACGTTGTGTCTCAAAAATTGATCGACGGCGAAACAGCCGTTGTCGCCTTGGTGCAAGAAAACAACGAAGCAGTCATCGATGCTTACTTCACCAAGTACGACACCCAAATCGTGCGTTGGGATGTAGCAACCGTCGTAGCCGAAATCGAAGCAGCTCTGCAAGTCCAAGAAGACCTCTACAACCAGGCACGTGCACAAATGAAGGCTGAACGTAAAGCCGAACGCAAGGCTAAACTTGAAGAATTCAAGGCAAATGTCAAAGCAAAATTTGACAAATTGAAAGCCTAACGTCTAAGCGTCTCATAAATTTAAATGTGACTGAGACGCCATTTAAAATTTATGTGCGTCGGATTCTCACAGTTAAATAATTGCGTTGACAAAGCCGTTACAGCCGTTCTTCCATTCTTTGAAAAGAATGTTTAATAGACAAGAAATCTGGACTAGTATTGGTCTGGATTTTTTTGTGAATATAGAGGTCATAGCTTTTTGACTATGCTTCGTTATAATTAGAAAAATTTTAAGTTTTATCAAGATGAAATCAGTCAGACGAAGACATCCCGAATTAGCACCAGCATCACCACACAAACTAAGACATACTGGTGCTACTCTTGCTAAACAAGCAGGTGTTTCTCTTGAAGCCTTCTCAGAAGCTCTTACTCATAGTGATAAAGAGATTACAAAAACTTACGTTAATATCAAAGATAAAGTCAATCAGACTGTAGGTGATATTGCTTTTCGTAGTTTAAAAAATTGATGGGGTGAATATGGGGTGAATTTTGGGGTGAACTTTGATTTTTTGAAACAAAAAAGACATCCAAGAAATAATTCTTGAATGTCTGTAAACGTTGATATAATCGTATTGATTAACGTTTTGAGAATTGTGATGCTTTACGAGCTTTCTTAAGACCTGGTTTCTTACGCTCAACTTTACGTGAGTCACGTGTAAGAAGTCCTGCGCGTTTCAATGAATCGCGGAAGTCTGGGTCTACTTGAAGAAGGGCACGAGCGATACCGTGACGGATTGCTCCTGCTTGACCAGCGTATCCACCACCTACAACGTTAACGAAAACGTCGTATGAACCTGCAGTTGAAGTAACTGCGAATGGTTGGTTGATTACAAGACGAAGGTCAGCGTGTGGGATGTACTCTTCAACATCTTTTTTGTTAACAGTGATTTTACCAGTTCCTGGAACAAGGCGAACGCGTGCAACAGCGTTTTTACGACGTCCAGTACCTGCATATTGTGCTTGTGACATACTTTATTGTTCCTTTCCTTAGATAAGTCCTGAAATATCAAGAACTTCTGGTTGTTGTGCAGCGTGAGTGTGCTCAGCTCCAACGAATACTTTCAATTTCATACCTTGAGCGCGGCCAAGAGTATTGTGTGGAAGCATACCTTTAACTGATTTCTCAATCAAACGAACTGCATTTTTAGAACGAAGTTCACCAGCAGAGATTGATTTCAATCCACCTGGGTGGTTTGAGTGAGTGTAGTAGATCTTATCAGTTGCTTTTTTACCAGTCAATTTAACTTTTTCAGCATTGATAACGATTACGAAGTCACCTGTATCAGTGTGAGGTGTGAATGTTGGTTTGTTTTTTCCGCGAAGCACGCTTGCAACAACTGCTGAAAGGCGTCCAAGAGGTACATCAGTTGCGTCAACAACGTACCATTTGCGTTCTACTTGGCCTGGTTTAGCCATGAATGTAGTTTTGTTCATGATTTCTCCTATTATGAATATCGTTTTTGTTTACAGGGCGGATGTTCCGGTCCGCAAGTTATTTGAAAGGTTCCGGGGCCTTACAAATGGGGTAAACAATACCGCCTACTATTGTATCAAATTTTTAAGATAAAAGTCAACCAATTTAAAAAATTATTTGCGATTTTCTTTTCCTATAACAAAGCCGATGAGAGAATTAGGACCGACGTGAGCAGCAATGACGGGACCTAGTGGCATGATCAAGACTTGGGAGATAGCTGGATTCTCCAACAATTGATCCTTGAGCTCCTCTGCTCCTGCCAAATCATCTGTATAGGAAACCAAGGCTGTGCTGTGACCGATATCTTCCTGGATCAGAGAAAGCATTTCCCGCATAGCTTTTTTACGTCCACGTACCTTAGCGATTGGAGCTAACTTGCCTTCTTCATCAATCCAAAGAAGGGGTTTGATATTGACCAAACTTCCGACGATGGCTGAACTCTTAGAAAGGCGTCCCCCGCGCATAAGATGGTAGAGATCATCCACCAAGAAATAGGTCCGCAACTTAGGAGCGATTTCCAGCAGTTCTTCCTTAACTTGATCCAAACTCTTACCGGTATCACGCGCCTCAACTGCTAGCATAGACAAGTAGCCTTCTCCAATCCCTGCAGCTTTTGGATCGATGATTTCGATGACAGCTTCTGGGTAGTCTTCAAGGACCAAGTCTCTTGCCATGACCGCACTCTGGTAGGTCCCTGACAAAACTGAAGAAAAGGCGATATAGAGGAGATTTTCCTTGCGTTGAGCGTAGCCTTTGAAAATCTCTTGGAATTGCCCAACATTGACCTGACTGGTCGTTGGTTTAGCACCCTTTTGCATCTCTGCTAATAATTGGGGGCTGGTCAGTTTATCTGGACCTACTGTCTCATAATGAGTACCATCGATTTGGATCGACAAACCGACGATCTCTACATCATGCTCCTTTGCCCATGTTTCATCTAAATCTGCAGTTGAATCTGTTAAAATTTTAAAGGTCATTTACTTGCTCCCATCTCTTTTTGTAGTTGACGTAGGCCGTATCGGTGGTTTTTGATCGTTGACAGCTCCTCGCGCCTGGTTCAAGTCGGCTTTGACAACGGCGACTCTCTTCTCTAGCTCACGTGCCGACACCCGAAGTGCTCCTTGAGCAAAGACCGTCCATTGCTCATTCAAGTCACTCGTCGCGACTGATACTTGGTGGAGGGGTGTATTGAGCTCTGCTGCCAAGCGTTCAATGTAGTCATCGGCGGTCTCCTCCTCTGCAGTGAAGACCACTTGGACCTGAAATTCTTCATAGGTCTGGCGAATCCCTGGCATGTATTGGGCATCAAAGACACAAATCACGCGAATGCCTTCAAAGCTAGCATAGTGACTTAGCTTCTCTAGGAGGATCGTTCGTGCAGCATCGAGCTCACTTTTCTTAAAGAGCTGCCGGGTCTCCTGCCAGAAGGCAATCATGTTGTAGCCGTCCACTAACAAAATCTTTTCTTTCATGGATTGCCCCCTTCCTTTGATTTCTTCTATTATAATTTATTGCGAAAGACCTCATACATGAGGATTGCTGCTGCGACACTAGCATTCAGACTTTGGACATGCCCCTGCATCGGAATCGTAATCATTTCATCCACTTGCTTTTTAATATTGGACGAAATGCCCTTTCCTTCGTTTCCAATGATGAGGGCCAACTTCCCACTGGTATTCCATTTGTGAGAAGGCGTTCCATTCATATCGGTCCCAAAGATCCAAAAACCTGCTTCTTTGAGCTTATCCAAGGTTTGGCTAAGGTTGGTCACTCGAGCAATAGGGACATGCTCTACTGCTCCAGTTGAGGTCTTGGCGACAACAGGTGTCACCCCAACAGCACGGTGCTTGGGAATGATGATTCCAGCCACCTGGGTAGCATCAGCTGTTCGGAGAATGGATCCTAAGTTATGGGGATCGGTCAAGCCATCCAAAATCAAGAGCAAGGGATTGTCTTGATCAGCTACCTGGGCCAAGATATCATTCAAGTCCGTATAGGCAAATTCTGAAACTCTCAAGACAAAGCCTTGGTGGACAGCTCCTTCTGTCATTTCTTGCAAGGTTTTCTTAGGGGTCCAAGAAATGGACACCTTCTTATCTGCAGCCAGATCCTTGATTTTTTCTACATTCTTTCCTCGCAAATCGTCCTGGATATACAATTTATTTCCTGTATTTGCGATCAGTGCTTCTGTGACGGCATGAACGCCGTAAACAATATCGTTTTTTTCCATGAAACTAGTATAACACAATTGCCATATCTGGTGAAACATTTGAAGTAGCCCACTTTGCTTGTGGTATAATAAAACTAGTTTAGAAAAAGGAAAGAATCAGCATTATGCCACTTATTCACCGAACCATCAAGATGGTCCTCGCCACCTGTTTGGCCATCTTGCTTGCAGAGTTTTTAGGTCTGGCCTACGCCACCTCTGCGGGGATCATTGCCATCCTCAGCATTACCGATACCCGTCGCAGTACAGCTAGATTGGCCTACAACCGCTTTATGTCCATGCTTCTAGCCCTGTTCCTTGGAAGCTTAGCCTTTCAGATTCTCGGCTACAATCTCTGGGCTCTTGGTTTTTATCTGGCTACCTATGTCCCACTTACTTTTCTACAAGGCTGGGAAATTGGCATCACACCAAGTTCTGTCCTGGTTACCCATCTCCTGCTAGAAAAATCCACTTCTCTAGCCCTATTAGGAAATGAAGTGGCTATTTTCCTAATTGGAACCAGCTTTGCTCTCCTTGCCAATCTCTATATGCCTTCTCGACAAGAAGAAATTGATCGCTATCACGAGATTGTTGAGGAACAACTCAAGAAGATTCTCTATCGGTTTGCAGAATTTTTAGGAAAAGGAGATGGAAGCAACGATGCCAGCTTGATTCGTGAGCTAGATTCTATCTTAAAAGAGGCTCTCGATTTGGTATATCTAGACCATTCCAACCACCTCTTCCATCAGACCAACTACCATATCCACTATTTTGAAATGCGCAAGCGCCAAAATAATATCCTGCGAGACATGGCCAACAACGTAAACAACTGCCAATTAGCAGCGAGCGAGAGTCTTATTTTGGCTCAACTCTTTGCTAAAACAGCCAGCCAACTCAGTCAGGAAAATCCAGCTCAATTCCTTCTTGATGAAATCAATCGCTATCTAGCAGTCTTTCGTGAACGACCTCTTCCTCGATCTCGTCAAGAATTTGAAACCCGAGCGACCCTTTTGCAACTCCTGCGAGATCTTGAAACCTTCATCTCCATCAAGGTCGAATTTTATCAAAATTATCAGAAGGAACTTCAAGCTTAGCTCTATCTTTAGATCTATAAAAAATAGACTGGAAAGATTTTTCCAGCTCTTTTTTCTTTGTCATCAATTTATAACGAATTTTAAGAGAAAAACCTCCATATATATTGAAAGCGCTGTCATAAAGTGTTATGATAGGGGTGCATACATGTAAAGAACAAAGGAGGTCTCTTTATGCATTCTTCTTATAAGAAGCGTTTGTACACAAACGCACTCAGTCTCTCTACCGCTGTCCTCTTAGCCTTCCTCGCACAAGGCCAAGTTGCTGCGGACACTGTTGAACCAGCAAGTCCTGCTACACCTGTCGAAAACGTCCTCAAGCCAGAGGAAACCAGTACTAGTCCGGCAAGCAGCACAGAGGCAACAAATCCTGCCCCTGCAACAGAAGCGACTGCTAGTCCAGCTGGGACAGGAGAAAGCTCTCCTACCGCTTCAGACACAGCGAGTCCTACAGCCAAAGTAGAAGCCCCTGTAACAGAGCGGGCTGCAAACGCAGAGCCTACTATCAGTCTTACTGATAGCCCTATTTACATGTCTGAAAAAGGGACGCTGACGGATACCGTCAAGGATCAAGCTCAGGCTGCCGGAAAGATCAACTGGACCTTGGACGACAAACCACTAGAAGAATGGAAAACTTGGGATATGGAGACAGGTACTCTGTCCAAAGATCCCTTCATCACAGTTGAAGAGAACAAAAACGGAAATGATTTGGATCTAACCTTTACTGTCAAGGAACTCTTTGGTGAAGATTTAAGTCTTCGGAGCCCCAATAATATCCGTCGGACCTATCGAAACTATATCGGTGAACACACTTTGGTTGGAACCAGCGCAGATCTTGGACTAACTATTCGCAAGAATCTAACCTTCCGTCCATATAAAGACTTCCATACCCACGAGGAAATGCTAGCTTCCATTGAACAGACAAAGGCAGAAGCCAAAACAGACCGTCTGGTTCAGCTCGAAACTCTTGGTAAGAGCGCCCAAGGCCGGGACATGAAGATGGGAATTGTGAGTAAGGATCAAGCAAGTATTGACCACTACCTCTCATCTACCAATCCAAAAGCTTTGACCAAACCAAGTGAAATGCTGGCAGCTCTGAAGGACAAGACCTTGGATTACAAACTGCCTGTCCTAGTTCATAATACGCATGCGGATGAACAACCTGGTATTGATATCATCACCGGTCTCTTCCGTACCTTCGCCACAGAAGATCAAGTCACTTTTAAAACGACAGACGAAGCTGGTAATGTCAAGAATGTAACTCTGGATATCCCAACTCTCTTAAACAAATTTATCTTCTTGTTTAACTTTACCGAAAACCCAGATGGGGATGCTCTCAACCTGCGTGCTTTGGCCAATGGACTGGATCCAAACCGGGATGCTAGCTACCAAACCAACCCAGAAGTGCGTACCGTCATCCAAATGATCAACAAGTGGAATCCAATCGCTCTCTATGATATCCATGGATTTGTCAAAGAATTCTTGATCGAGCCTGCAACACCTCCACATGATCCGAACTTTGAATACGACCTCATGTCCAACCTCATGTTGGAAAATGCCCGTCATATGGGACGGGCTGGAGTTGCCAATTCCAAATACGATAGCTACATCATTCCAAAACTAGACTGGGGAGATGGCTGGGATGATTCCTTCTCTGGATATACAGGTGTCTATGCTGTCTATCACGGTATCTTAGGCCATACGATTGAAATTCCAGAATCCAACCAGGAATCTTATTATGCTGGTCGTAATGCTGTCCTCGGAGGCATTGACTTCCTCAACCAAGATCCAGACAAACTCCTTGAGATGCGTCTCAATTTCTACTTACGTGGTCTCAACAAGATTGAAGATCCAAAAGCAGAAAACGAACTGGTCGGTCCAAATGGGGAAATCGTTGGACGTGTGAAAAATGGTCGTCCGAAATTCTTCCCAGACTACTATGTCATCCCAATGAGCCTCGACAAGGACAATGACGCCCAAGAAGCCTTCAATATGATCGACTACTTCAAACGAAACGGTGTCCTCGTTAAAGAACTCAAAGAAGATACAGGCAGCTACAAAAAAGGGGACTTAGTCATTGATATGGCCCAAGCCAAACGGGGCTACGCCAACCATATCCTCTATAAAGGTTCGAATGAATCCGCCTGGGCAGCCATGTATGCAGAACTTCTCGTTAACTTCCCTGATATGAAAGGCTTCAAGGCAGAACCTGTATTCAAGGACGGTCTCTTTGCTGGAAAACTTGGAGAAGTCACAACCACTCGCGCGACTAGAACCTCTGAGATCGATCCAAAAGCGCCTTACTACGTCATCGCCAATACATCAGCTAGCGCTGTTCAAGCGGTAAACAAAGCGATTTCCCAAGGCAAATCTGTTTACCTAACAGATGATGGTTACATCGTTGACCGCGATACCTTCGCATCGCTCCTTCCAAATTATGCTATTTACGGGGAAGCCCTCTACAAGGTTCCAAACGGTCCAACCTTAAAACCACTGAAAATCTACTCACCTAATTATCACTACAATTGGACTGGAGTAGATGCGCCTGCTCATACTAGTTTGGTTCTTGAAAAATTAGGTTTCCAAATCGTCGATACTCCTGAAGAGGCCGATGTCATTGTGCTTGAAAACAATCGCTATGATGCCTCCATCTTCGGCAAGAAACCAACCCTCGTCATCGGCGGGGAAGCCATGCAGAAACTGGAAAAATTGGGAGTTCTTTCAGGATTTGATGCTGAAAAACTAAAAGGTGGCAGTGACTACGAAGGCTTGATGAAGGCCATCATTGATGACCAAGACCCACTGACCAGTGGTTACAAGAAGAACGCCCTCTTCTACTCCAACTCAGGAAACTGGATTGAAAAAGTTCCAAGCAACTTCAAGACCTTGATGAGTATCGCTTCAAGCGACTACTACATTGCGGGCTGGTGGCCAAAAAATGAGGTCCTAGCCAATAAGGTCATGGCCATTTCTGGAGAACTTCTCGGCCAACCACTCTTTGTCTATGCTGGAAATCCAACCAATCGCCAACACCCTGTCCACTTCTTCCGCTGGGTAACCAATGCGATCTTTGGCAGCAAGTTGGCTACCTTGACAGACTACGTTCCAGCCAAAGACCCAGATCAAGTGGTGGTTCCAATTCATAACCAAACAACCACTCAACAGCCAATCTTGACCAAGAAGGACACTCCTACAGTTCTCCTTCCACAAAAAGAAACTGTAGCTGAAACTGGAGAAAGCGTGCAAGCCTTGACCTACCAGGTTGGACAAAGCTTCCAAGAAAATCCAGCCAAGGCACAATTGCCACAAACTGGAGATCACTCAAGTGGACACTTTATCCTTTCAAGCTTCTTGCTAGCCGTTAGCGGTGGATTCCTCCTCTTGAAAAAGAAAGAAGTTGAATAAGTTCCAGGTTTAGACTTGGACGACATGAAAAGAACCTTCGCAGACGCGAAGGTTCTTTTCTATTCTGCTAATTCCAACACGATGGTTTGGTAAGGGGCCAATTCTAACACTTGGTCTCCTTCTTGGAATAGTCCCGTGACATTATTTAAAATGACAGTTTCAATCGGAGCTGGCAAGTCCAAGCTAGCTTGACGATTTTGAAAATTGCTGACAATTAAGAGACGCTTGTCCCCACGACGTTCGAAGGCGATGATGTTTTCACGATCCCGATAAGCTGGGATCATATCTCCAAACCGGATGGTATTTCCATAGAGGGGATGGCGATACAAGGCCGTCAGCTGACGATAATAATTCAAGATGGAGTCTGGGTCCTTTTCCTGGTCTTCCACATTGATGGAATAATCCGGTTTGGGACTGATCAACCAAGCTGGTCCATCGCTAAAGCCCAGACCTGGTTCTGCTGTCCACTGCATCGGCGTCCGCGCATTGTCTCGGCTGTAGTTGGCAATCGCTGCCAAGGCTTCTTCCTCGCTCAAACCAGCTTCTTTAGCCACATGGTAGCCATTGATCGTTGCGATATCATCAAAATCCTCCACTGATTCAAAGACTTGGTTTTCCATCCCAATTTCTTGACCTTGATAGATAAAAGGAATTCCCTTGCGCAACACTTGAATGGTTCCTAGGGCTTTTTTACTGGTATCGTTTACAGGACCTTCTGCGATATAGTGGGACACACCACGAGGCTCATCATGATTTTCAATGATGGTTGAGAGGACCCCAATGCTATCCGCGCGCTCATGCGCTTGAAAAATACTTTCCTTAAGTTCATCTGCTGTTGGAAGAGTATGGTCAAACCAGCCCTTTCCTTCCTGACCTAGCATGGTTTGCTTGAAGTCAAAAATCGAAGAAAAGACACCATCTTTTCCGATAAAGAAATGCAATTCTTCGTCGGTTTCATTGAAAACTTCCCCTACAGTGAAGGCATTGTACTTAGCAAAGGTTCGCTCCTTTAACTCTTGCAAGAAGGGTTCAATCGGTTGGGCATTCACCAATGATTCCGGCACTGGGACCAGGCCATTGGCACGATCTGATGGAAGCGAACGCCATTCCAAATCCTTTTTAATATTGATAATGGCATCGATCCGAAAACCCGCAATCCCCTTGTCCAACCACCAATTGATCATGGTGTAAATTTCTTCGCGCAGGACAGGATTTTGCCAATTGAGGTCTGGCTGATTCTTATGGAAAGAATGGAGATAGTATTTGTTAGTGCCAGGTACCGGTTCCCAGACACTGCCTCCAAAATAACTTTCCCAGTTGTTGGGTTCCTTGTCACTTTCGATAAAATAAAAGTAATCCGCATAAGGGCCATCAGGATCCGCTAAAGCTTTTTGGAACCACTCGTGATGGCTGGAGCAGTGGTTGACCACCAAGTCCATAATAATGGAAATGCCACGCTTCTTGCCTTCCGCAATCAACTCTTCCATGTCTTCCATAGTCCCAAAGAGGGGATCAATGGCATAGTAGTCTGAAATATCATAGCCCTGATCAATAAAAGGACTCTTGTAAATAGGGGATAGCCAGAGAATATCGATTCCAAGTTTTTCAAGATAATCTAGCTTTTGAGTAATTCCTTTCAGGTCCCCAATCCCATCGCCATTGCTGTCCTTAAAGCTTTTCGGGTAGATCTGGTAAGCGACTTTTCCCTTCCACCAATCTTTTTCCATTTCTTGTCTCCTTTAATAAATAGAAGGCCAAGACATGCGTCTCAGCCTCTATATTATTCAAATTTTAGTATACTGTTTTTTCAGTTTCTTTATCGAAGAAGTGAGCTTTGTTCAAGTCAAATCCAAGTTCGATAGTTGCACCTGTTTCATGGTAGTCACGCGCATCCACTTTAGCGATGAATTCGTTGTCACCAACTTGGCAGTACAAGTGAGATTCAGAACCAAGCAACTCAGATACAGAGATGGTTGCTTTTACTACTGATTCTGGGAATGTTTCAAGGAAAGCAGCCTCTGTATTCACATCTTCTGGACGGATACCAAAGATCAATTCTTTGCCTTCATAGCCTTTTTCACGAAGAACTTTCAAAGCACCTTCTGGAACTTTCAAATTCAAACCGTTAGCAACGATGTAGCCATTTTCCAATTTCACGTTAATGAAGTTCATCGCTGGGCTTCCGATAAATCCAGCTACGAATTTGTTCACAGGGTTTTTGTACACTTCTTGCGGAGAACCAATTTGTTCAACACGTCCAATTGTACCAGTACCAGCAGGGTTCTTAGTTGCTGACATGATAACGATACGGTCTGCCAATGTCATCGCTTCTGTTTGGTCGTGAGTTACGTAGATAGTTGTAGCTCCGATACGACGGTGGATTTTAGCGATTTCAGCACGCATTGATACACGCAATTTGGCATCTAAGTTTGACAAAGGTTCGTCCATCAAGAACACTTTTGCATCACGGACAATGGCACGACCCATAGCCACACGTTGACGTTGACCACCAGAAAGGTCAGCTGGTTTACGATCCAAGAATTCTTTCAAGCCAAGGATTTCTGCTGCTTCTTGTACACGTTTGTCGATATCTTCCTTGCTGTATTTACGCAATTTCAAACCAAAGGCCATGTTGTCATAAACAGTCATGTGTGGGTAAAGAGCGTAGTTTTGGAATACCATGGCGATATCACGGTCTTTCGGTGCCACGTTGTTTACAACAGTACCATCGATCGAACATTCACCTTCTGTGATGTCTTCAAGACCAGCGATCATACGAAGAGTTGTTGATTTACCACATCCTGAAGGACCTACGAAAACGATAAACTCTTTGTCTTTGATGTCCAAGTTGAAGTCTTCAACTGAATAGTGTTCGCTGTTTGGATATTTTTTGTAAATATTTTTGAGATTTAATTCTACCATGATGGTACTCCTTTGATTTTTATAATTCTATTGTAAATGAAAACGTTTTACAAAGCTATGGCAAGTCTCACAAAAAAGAAAAAGAGTTTTGTGCAAGTTGCACAAAACCCACTATTTATTCCGTTACATCACATCCTGTAGAACCAAATGGTAACAAAGAGCTAGATCTGTCAGGTTTTTCAGTTGGAGACCTGTTAGCTCTTCCCATTTGTCCATCTTGTATTGAAGGGAATTCCGATGGAGATAGAGTTGCTGAGCCGCCTTGGTCACAACTGCCCCGTTGTCCCACAGTGCAACAATGATATCCTGCAACTGGTCTTGACTCCCGATCAACTGATGCAAGCGTTCTTTGATAGGATGGAGATCCAAATCTGCCTGCTCGATTCCCCACAGGTAGAGTTGAGAAAAGCGGTAGACGCCTTGGTGCCCTTCTCGGATCCAGGCTCTAAAGGCTGCCCATTCTGCTCGGATGACAGAAGACACTTTTCCATCTTTTGACTCTGTCCATACCTGCCCGACCATAATGGATAAGCGAATATTAAAGTCATACTCCATGGCAGAGACAGTATCTTTTAAGATATCAGCCACAGTTAGCGACTGCTCTTGATCCAGAATGAGTACATAATCTTGTCCACTCAGTTGCAAGGTTGCTCGAAAATTGGGCAAGAGCGTCTGCATCATCTCTAGCCAGGAAGAAATACCTTCCGCTGTCGAATGTGAGAGGTGACAATAGACGAGTTGCATCTTTTTGATGACTTGAGGGGCTTCCCCTTTCCCATCAATCAGGTATTGGTACCAAGGATTGGGAGTAAGATCTTCCTCACTAGCCAACCAGGCAATCAAATGTTTTTCTCTCTCGGTTAGCTCTTCTTCCTTCAATTGCAACCATTGCTGGGCCTGTAGGGGAATGGCCACAAAACCCTCTGGTGGATTGGGGTGATCCGTCACCTCTGCCTGAGGGAACCACTCTCTGATATCTTTCACTACTTTGTCCCTTCTTCCACTTTTTGAATACACCAAGCCACCAATTCCTCTAAGCGGTTGATTTCGTCTGTCAAATGCAAGTAACCCATGACCGCTTCAAAACCTGTCGACATACGATAGGTCACGACGTCAGCATTTTTGGCCTTGGTGTGGCTATTGGTATTACGACCGCGCTTATAGATTTCAACTTCTTTCTCTGTCAAAACATCTTCCTCAAGCATGGTCGCAATCAGATTAGCTTGCGCCTTGGCAGAGACATACCTAGTTGCAGTCTGGTGGAGTTTATTAGGCTTGGTCATCCCTTGCAGAATCAAATGCTTACGGATATACATGGAATAAACCGCATCTCCTTCAAAGGCCAGGGCAATCCCATTAATCAGATTGACATCAATCACGTGTCCACCTTACACCTTCTTTTGTATCCAAAAGCTTGATCCCTTGCGCAGCCAATTCATCGCGAATTTCATCTGCTCGCGCAAAATCTTTCTTAGCCCGCGCTTCTTGGCGTTCAGCGATCAAGGCTTCAATATCCGCATCCAAGACTTCTTCGACAAAGACCACTCCAAAGACTTCTAACATCTTTGCCAAGGCCTCCTTGACATCTTGGTTGTAATGTCCTGAGTTGATCCATTTGGCCAATTCAAAGACGACGGTGATTCCGTTTGCCGCATTGATATCTTCATCCATAGCCGCTACAAACTTGTCCACAAAGCTTTGCAAGTCTGCTGGATCCACTTCTCCTGTGAAAGGTTGCTCGTAGGTATTTTTCAAATACTTGAGGTTGGTTTCCGCATCGCGCACAGCTTTTTCTGTGAAGTTGATGGGCTTGCGGTAGTGCTGGGTCGCAAAGAAGAAACGAAGCACTTGGCCATCGATGGTCTTGAGAGCATCATGCACAGTGATAAAGTTGCCTAAGGACTTGGACATCTTGACATTGTCAATATTGACAAAGCCATTGTGCATCCAGTAATTGGCAAAGGTCTTGCCTGTTTTAGCCTCTGACTGAGCGATTTCATTGGTATGGTGCGGGAATTCGAGATCGGCTCCACCCCCATGAATATCAATGGTATCTCCTAAAATCCCCGTTGACATGACCGAACATTCGATGTGCCATCCCGGACGACCAGGCCCCCAAGGGCTTTCCCAAGAAACTTCACCTGGCTTGGCAGCTTTCCAAAGGGCAAAGTCGACAGGATTTTCCTTGCGAGCCGTCTCTTCGTCTGTCCGACCTGAAGCACCGAGCTCCAAGTCTTCTAGAGTTTTATTAGCCAATTTGGCGTAGTTGTGGGATTTTTCCACACGGAAATAAACATCCCCTTGACTCTCGTAGGCATAGCCTTTTTCGATCAAGTCGGTGACAAAACGAATAATATCATCCATAAACTCAACCACACGAGGGTGACGGGTAGCAGGCTTGACCCCCAGAGCCGTCACATCCTCACGAAAAGCCGCTATGTACTTGTCTGCCACTTCCTGAGGCGTAATGCCTTCTTCATTGGCACGGTTGATGATCTTATCATCCACATCTGTAAAGTTGGAAATGTAGGTAACTTCGTAGCCACGATACTCAAAGTAGCGACGAATGGTGTCAAAGGCTACCGTTGAACGGGCATTCCCCACGTGGATATAGTTGTAAACCGTTGGCCCACAAACATACATGCGGACCTTTCCTTCCTCGATGGGGACAAATTCTCGCAAGCTGCGGGTCATGGTGTCGTAAATTTTAATCATGCGGTCCACTCCCTTCTCTATTTCTGACTTTTTCGGCTGAAAACCAGCTCTGCAAAAGGACCAAATTGTCTGAGGCTATCCAGTTGGTAAAAGCGCTGCCCTTCCTCTTGGGTAAAGAGGGGAACCCCCTTTCCTAGGATAAGGGGCGCTATCTGAATAATGAGGTGGTCGAAAAGATCCGCATCCAAGAGCGGTCCTACCAAGGAATTACCACCAATCACAAAGACATTTTTGCCTTTGTCAATCTGGTGAACAAAGTCCACCACATCCCCAGCTACTGGCTGGTAATTGCTGACAGGCAGATGCCTATCATGCGTAAAGACATAGTTTTCCGTAGCTTGATAAAAACTATCTACATCTTGCAAATCTTGGATTTCCTCAAAGGTCCGCTTGCCCATGATGGTGATATCCATTTGCCTGTAAAAGGAATCATAGCCTGTATCCTCTACAGAACCAAGCTGATGCAGCCAGTCTATCCTGTACTGGCTGTCCGCCAAGTAGCCATCCATGGTGATACAGCCGTAAAAATATACTGCCATTCTTGTAGTTTCCTTCCTAGTTCTACACTTTTGCTTTCAGATAAACCACCTGGGTCTGTTTGACAAAACCGATCTTTTCATACAAACGCTTGGCACCTAGGTTGCTGTCTTCCACGGCAATCTGAAATGCCTTGTCATTTTGTTCAATCAGTTGGTTGATAAGGGATTTTGCTAGATAAGTTCCATAGCCTTTTCCACGTTCAAGTTCAGCTATTGCCAAGCCAAAGAGGTAATTAGTATTACTCGACAAATCAACCGTGCAAGTTCCAATAACCTGACCGTTTTTTAATAAAATATATAGGAGACTTTCTGGATCCTTCAGAGCTTTAGCGACATATCTATCCACAACTTCTCTAGATTCATGGTCCTCTGAGAATGCCTGAAATTTTAACTGACTAATTTGATCCTGATACGAACGATCTGCTAACAAAACTTCCAGATTGGAAACATTTGCTAACGGATAAGGTCTTCTATCCTTACCTAACCAAGTTTCTGTCTCTTCATCCTCAACCAGTCCCCAGTTGCTGGCGAAATCAGGATGGCGCTCTAGAAAAATACGCTCAGTCTGAAAGGTAACAGACTCAATTGGATAAGAGGCCGTTTCTTTCTCAAAACTTCTATATAAAGCACGCGCAATGCATTGACAACGATGGTTGGGGTGGACCAGTATCGCCAATTCCACATCTGGGTCATCTGCATAGACTGTTAATAGGCCAACAAGTTCGCCTTTTTCATAATAAAGGAAAAAGGCGGGCATGTTTGTGTCAAAATTAAGCATGTTAGAGAGATAGGGATCACGAAAAGTTCCGTCATAGTTCTGACAGGTAGCAATCAGGGCCTTGACTTCCAATAGTTGGTGGTCATTCAATGTATTGGTTGCTTGAATCATGTAGCTATTTCCTTACAAGCTAGAAGACCGATGACTGGCCTCCTTGGCGTGCTCCATCTTATTCACGTAGTATTCACGCTTCTCTTCTTCCTGGTGAATGATTGGCTCATCCTTCTTGCCGTGAACACGAACAATTTTAGCAGGGACTCCGACAACGGTTACATCACTCGGCACATCGGAAACGACGACGGCACCTGCTCCAACCTTGGCCTTGGCTCCAATCTCAATAGGTCCAATGACCTGAGCATGGGCGGATACCAATGCTCCTTCTTTAACGGTTGGATGGCGTTTCCCAGTATCTTTCCCAGTTCCACCAAGGGTCACCCCGTGGTAGAGCATGACGCCTTTTTCAACAATCGCTGTTTCTCCGATAACGAGGCCCGCTCCATGGTCGATAAAAACTCCCGAAGCAATGGTCGCTCCTGGGTGGATTTCAATCTGGGTCCAAAAACGCCAAAACTGACTGTGCATCCGAGCTAGAAGCTTAAAGCCATGATTCCACAAAAAGTGAGAAACACGGTGAGCAGCCAGCGCTTTAACCCCAGGATAGGTCAAGAGGACTTCCAGCGAGGTACGTGCTGCTGGGTCATTTTCTTTTACAATATCAATGGTTTCACGCCACCATCCCATACCGTGCTCCTTTCTTTTGATTGCTTATTCTTTTGTTTCTTCACCTGCATCTTTGGCAAAGTCTTTTCTAGGTTTGTGGTGACGAGGACGATCGCCATGGCGATGACCCTTTTCACCTCTTTCTTCTGAATGTTCTGGTTTTGGAGGACGTGGTAAGAGAGCCTTCATAGAAGCATCGACACGGCCTTTTTCATCGATCTTGATAATCTTCACATCGACTTCATCTCCAATCGCTACCAAGTCTTCGACACGGTTGGTACGAGTCCAAGCCATTTCAGAGATGTGAACGAGGGCATCCGTCTTGTCAAAAAGGTTAACAAAGGCACCGAATTTCTCGATACGAACAACTTTGGCATGGTAAACTTCGTCCACTTTGGCTTCACGAACCAAACCAGCAATGATTTCTTTAGCACGGTTAATCGCTGCTTGATCACTTGAGTAGATAGATACATTACCTTCTTCGTCGATATCAATCTTAACGCCTGTTTCAGCGATGATCTTGTCGATGGTTTCTCCACCTTTACCGATGACAATCTTGATCTTGTCCACATCAATCTTGATGGTATCAATTTTCGGAGCAGTTGGAGCCAATTCTGGACGAACTTCTGGAATGGTTGCTTCGATCACATCAAGGATTTCAAAACGAGCTTTCTTGGCTTGAGCAAGAGCCTCCGTCAAGATTTCTGCAGTAATCCCTTGGATCTTGATATCCATTTGAAGGGCTGTAATCCCGTCGCGAGTACCTGCAACCTTGAAGTCCATGTCTCCAAAGTGGTCTTCCAAACCTTGGATATCTGTCAATACTGTATAGTTATTACCATCAGAAATGAGACCCATTGCAATACCAGCTACTGGCGCCTTGATTGGCACACCACCAGCCATAAGGGCAAGAGTTCCCGCACAGATAGAGGCTTGAGAAGAAGAACCGTTTGATTCCAAGACTTCTGCTACCAGACGGATCGCGTATGGGAATTCTTCCAAGCTTGGCAAGACTTGCTCAAGAGCACGCTCACCGAGAGCACCGTGTCCAATCTCACGACGACCAGGCGCACCGTAACGACCCGTTTCTCCTACAGAGTATTGTGGGAAGTTATAGTGGTGCATAAAGCGTTTCTTGTACTCTGGATCCAAACCATCGATGATTTGCGTTTCACCCATTGGTGCCAACGTCAAGGTAGAAAGAGCCTGCGTTTGTCCACGAGTGAAGAGACCTGAACCGTGCACACGGGGAACGAAGTCAACAACCGCTTCCAAAGGACGGATTTCATCGACCTTACGACCGTCAGGACGAACCTTGTCTTCTGTGATCAAACGGCGCACTTCTGCGTGTTCCATTTGTTCCAAGATTTCAGCCACATCCCGCATGATCCGGTCAAATTCTTCGTGGTCTGCATATTTTTCTTCGTAAACAGCTGTGACTTGGTCTTTGACTGCTTGGGTTGCAGCTTCACGCGCCAATTTTTCTTCTACTTGGACTGCTTTTTGAAGGTCACTGTTGTAGGCTGCGATGATTTCAGCTTGCAATTCCTCATCTACATGAAGCAATTCAACTTCTGCTTTTTCTTTGCCGACTGCCGCAACGATTTCTTCTTGGAAGGCAATCAATTCTTTAACGGCTTCATGCCCTTTCAAAAGAGCTTCCAACATGATTTTTTCTGACAATTCTTTGGCACCAGACTCTACCATGTTGATAGCGTGTTTGGTACCAGCTACTGTCAATTCAAGAAGCGAGCGCTCTGCTTGTTCTTGGGTTGGGTTGATGATGATTTCCCCATCGACATAACCTACTTGTACTCCAGCGATTGGGCCGTCAAATGGAATATCTGAGATAGACAAGGCCAAGGATGAACCAAACATGGCTGCCATTGGTGCAGAGGCATTTTCATCGTAAGAAAGGACAGTATTGATGACTTGCACTTCGTTACGGAAACCTTCCGCAAACATCGGACGGATCGGACGGTCAATCAAACGCGCTGTCAAAGTCGCATCTGTTGAAGGACGTCCTTCCCGCTTCATAAAGCCACCAGGGAACTTCCCAGCTGCATACATTTTTTCTTCGTAATTGACTTGGAGTGGGAAGAAATCCCCAGTTGCCATCTTCTTAGACATGACAGCTGCCGTCAAGACAGTTGACTCACCGTAACGTACGACAACAGAACCATTTGCTTGCTTGGCAACCTGGCCAGTCTCTACGATCAACTCACGACCCGCAAAAGTCGTTTGAAACACTTGTTTTACCATTTTAATCCCCTTTGGATTGATAATATTATACGACTTGCCTACAAAAATCAGGATACAAAGGGCGTGAAGAATCCCGTATGAAAACAGGAGATTGACGCAGTGTGCCACGCACACAAGGAAATCTCTCTTTTTCACTAGGGATTTAGCCCGTGTTCAACTATCAAGATATTTTGGACGGTTCGGCTTGCCGAACATTTCTGTAGAAAAATAGGAAGGTGACGCCGCACTCGATGAGTGCTAGGAAGCTTATCTTTTTTCCTAAGAAATGAGGCCAAAATTCAATTCCCAAGATACTAAGCCGTTAAACAACTCAAAGGAAAATAGGAAATCCAACGACGGAGCGACCGCTCCTAGGAAGATTTATCTTTTTCCACAGAGTTGTAGGCGGGTTCAATTACACCTGATAGTATAGGATTTCAAGCATCCATCTGTATCTTATATCCTCATCTTTGTATCCAAGCACGTATAACCTTTATTTTACCATATTCAAGCCCAAAAGAAAAAGGCTTAAAAAGCCTTTTTCGAGGAATATTTGATTTCCACTTATTTTAAAATTCTAGAGCTAGATATAGGTGCTATCTATTTTAAAGTTTACATGAAATCTCTACTCACTACACAACTAAGTGCTTCCTAGGTAAATGACAATTCTATTAATCCACACGATAGAAGAAGTCCTCTGGGTTCCAAATGTACTGCTGCCCAATCCAAATTCGATCTTTTTTAGTATCTGACGGATCACTATTCTGGTTACTATCTGGTTTGATAGATGTCCCTGCTGGTAAAAACGAAATTGCTGCTCCACCAGCTGTATTCGGTTTTGAACTGTGGATAGCTCCAGTAATATAGCTATGATCAGGATTAATGTTATTGACGACCCCACTACCATCTGTAAAAAATTGATTTCCGGTCAAGCCATCTTTATCAAATTCCAAAGTCCATCCCAAGCCATTTCGCCAAGTCCCCGAAATACTTGAAAAATCTCCGTTCTGAATCTCTTGAATATTCATCCCGACACTTCCCTTATTTGAGGTAGCCGCATTAGAACCTTCCACTCTCGTCGTGAATTCAAGCGCAATCCACCCTTGGCCAGACTGGAGCTTTCCCCAGGTATAACCGTCAGCTGAAACCTTCTCTGTGATCGTATAAACACCTTGTGGGATCATTCCAACTTCCTCTCCCTTGATCGATGCTTCTTTACGAATCCGAAGATCTGAAACTCCTACGCGGACTTGAAAACTACTTGTTTGCGACTCTGAGTTACTTCCTTGGCTCGTCGCCTTCTTACCGGTCTCTAGTTCTTTCCATCCAAATTTTGCTTGATCCAATTCTTTTGCTGTAATCCCCAAGGCTTTCTCTGGCTTCTGGCCGTCCCCATTTTTTATTTGGATCTGATTGACAGTCTCAAGCTTTCCTTTTTGGAACTTGTAATGAATTAGATCCACCTCTGGTTGAAGAGACGAAAAGCTAGCATAAATGACTGAACCATCCTCAAAAATTTGGAAACCTGAACGAGAACCGCCAGAGGAAGCTACAAAAGCTGTATGTAGCAATTCTGGTTGCTGGCCTTTTAGATAATAAATCGCTGAGACTGTTTGGCCATTTCCAATCAAGAGCTCATCCCGCCCATCTTTATCCAAATCCGTATAAAAATAGGAAAGACTTGGTTTTCTACCCAGGGTTTGAAGATACCTAGCATAAACATACTCATCGGATTGAGGATCTATTTCTTTTAGTTTGGTCTCTAAACCTGCACTATCACCTGCCTCGATAGCCCTAGAGTAGGCCTGATAACGTTCAAGAACCGTTTGATAGTACTCATGCCCAGACGATGTTTTCTTAGTTTCTTTTCCATCTGCTACTTCACTCTGAACTGTAGAAGGTTGCGTCCTAGGACGTCGCTTAGGTCCACATGCCACCAGGGTTAGCAACGTCATCGCTGCCAAGCTAACTTTATAGATTTTTTTCATCATATACTCCCTAAAACTTTCTCCATTTTATTATACCAAACGAAGTTCAAAAAGCTAGAAAATCCTTGTTTTCTTATTGGCTCAGTCAGGCTTTGACAAGATCCCCCATCCACCTATCATTCTGCCCTTTTTTCTGCTATACTTAGTATAGTTATTTGATCAAAAAGGAGAACACTATGGAATTAAAAAAACGTTCTGAATTTCCTGAGAACGAACTCTGGGATCTCACAGCCCTCTACCAAGACCAGGAAGACTTCTTGCGTGCCATTGAAAAGACGCGTGAGGAAATCAATGAATTTGTCCGCAACTACAAGGGCAAGCTCCACACTTTTGAAGACTTTGAAGCTGCCTTTGCGGTCTTGGAACAGATTCAGATCCAACTCAGCCACATCGGCAACTACAGCTTTATGCCACAAACGACAGACTTTGGTGATGAAGCTTTTGCAGAAATTGCCCAAGCGGGGATGGATTTCGAAACTTGGGCCAGCGTCGAACTCTCTTTCTTTGATGATGCCTTAGTCGAAGCGGATGAAGATGTCCTCGAACGCCTCGGACAATTGCCTCATCTTACGTCTGCTATTCGCCAAGCCAAAATCAAAAAAGCCCACTACTTGGGAGCTGATGTGGAAAAGACTTTGACAAACCTCGGTGAAGTCTTCTACGGACCGCAAGACATTTACACCAAGATGCGGGCAGGTGACTTTGAAATGGCTGATTTTGAAGTGGATGGAAAAGTTTACAAGAATAGCTTTGTCACCTATGAAAACTTCTACCAGAACCATGAGAATGCAGAAGTCCGTGAAAAAGCCTTTCGTTCCTTCTCAGAAGGATTGCGCAAGCACCAAAACACTGCTGCTGCCACCTATCTAGCCCAAGTCAAGTCTGAAAAGCTGATCTCAGATATGCGAGGTTACGACTCTGTCTTTGACTATCTCTTAGCCGAGCAGGAAGTGGATCGTTCTATGTTTGACCGTCAGATTGACCTGATCATGAAGGACTTCGCTCCGGTCGCTCAAAAATTCCTCAAACACGTGGCCAAGGTCAACGGCCTTGAAAAAATGACCTTTGCTGATTGGAAGTTGGACTTGGACAGTGCGCTCAACCCTGATGTTAGCATTGATGATGCTTATGACTTGGTCATGAAATCTGTAGCACCACTTGGTGAAGAATATTCTCGCGAAATCGCCCGCTACCAAACCGAACGTTGGGTCGACTTTGCGGCCAACGAAGGCAAGGATTCCGGTGGTTATGCAGCTGACCCCTATCGCGTCCATCCTTATGTCCTGATGAGTTGGACAGGGCGCATGAGCGATGTTTATACCCTGATCCACGAGATCGGACACTCTGGTCAATTCATCTTCTCAGACAACAACCAAAGCTACTTCAACGCCCACATGTCAACCTACTATGTGGAAGCTCCATCTACCTTTAACGAGCTCCTCCTCAGCGACTATTTGGAACAGCAGTTTGACGATCCTCGTCAAAAACGTTTTGCCCTGGCTCACCGTTTGACAGACACCTACTTCCACAACTTCATCACCCACTTGCTGGAAGCGGCCTTCCAACGCAAGGTCTACACCCTGATCGAAGAAGGTGGTACCTTCGGCGCTAGCAAGCTCAACAGCATCATGAAGGAAGTCTTGACCGAATTCTGGGGCGACGCTGTAGAAATCGATGATGATGCAGCTTTAACCTGGATGCGCCAAAGCCACTACTACATGGGGCTATACAGCTATACCTACTCAGCTGGCCTAGTTATCTCAACCGCCGGTTACCTGCATTTGAAGAACTCCGAAAATGGCGCCAAAGATTGGCTGGACCTTCTCAAATCTGGTGGCAGCAAGACCCCACTTGAGTCTGCTATGATTATCGGAGCAGATATCTCAACGGACAAACCACTTCGCGATACGATTCAATTCTTGTCAGATACGGTTGATCAGATTATCGCTTATAGTGAAGAGTTGGGTCAGTAAGAATTCCTCCAGTGTGGTTTTCTTAATTTTGTTAATCATTTACATAAAAAGTCACCAATTTTTGCTGACTTCAGATTGAAGAAAGAGTCCAAAATGGACTCTTTCTTCAATCTTTTTCTTTTACTAGAGAAAATTTAAAAAACTCAAGAATAGCATTAAATCAGCATTTCCAAAAGTTTTCGCTATATGGTAGGATATCTCTATTAGGGCAATTTAAAATTAGAAATTCATTCTTAGTTTACTGTGCCCGATTTTTTATAAACACATCTACTTTAACCAAAGATGTTCCTTGAGGTGTGTTTATGATAAAATAAGGATTATGAACAAACCATCTAGCTGTAAAAATTATCATTACAGAAAAATGAGAAACCATATTCGATAAACAAACAGTGTCTTCAAAGACAAGTTTACGAGAAAATATGACTGAATTTTTTCTAGGATGAAAGGATCAATAAGTTCAGAAGGGAGAAATATGCTAAATATCTTTGTATTAGAAGATGATTTTCTACAACAAACTCGTATTGAAACAGCAATCAAGAAATGTATGACAGATCATCATCTAAAGTATAAATACTTAGAGGTATTTGGGAAGCCAACACAATTGTTAGAGGCCATCAAAGAGACAGGGAATCACCAATTCTTTTTTTTAGATATTGAAATTAAAGGGGAAGAAAAAAAAGGAATGGAAATTGCGCGTGAGATTCGTGATAAAGATCCTAGCGCTTCAATCGTATTCGTAACGACTCACTCAGAATTCATGCCCGTTACCTATCGTTATCGCGTCTCCGCTTTGGATTTTATTGATAAAGGATTAAATGATCAGGATTATCAAGAAGCGATCTCATCTGTTTTGATACATGCTGCTGAAAACGTCAATAAGACAGTAGGGGAGGATTCCTTCAGCTTTAAATCAGAGCATTCCCAGATTCAAGTCCCTTTCTCAGATATTCTATATTTTGAGACATCTTCGACCGTTCATAAGGTCGTTTTAACAACTAAAAAAGGCCACATGGAATTTTATGGTAAAGTCTCAGATATTGCTAAAACCGACAAGCGACTTTACCAAAGTCATCGAGCTTACGTTGTAAATCCAGAGAATGTCGTTCGTATTGATAAAGCAAATCATATTGTTTATTTTGAAAACGATGAATCATGCTTTGTATCACGTTTAAAACTGAAAGGGCTAGTTGAAAAGGTAGATAAAAAATGACTCTAGAGTTTGAAGGTGTGTTTTTTGTTAGTTGGTTAATAAGGTTGGTTATTTTTCAACAAATTAGTTATTCAAAATTTAAATTACCATATTTGTTTTTAATACCTGCCCTACTGACATTGATTGAATACTATTATTATGATGTTGTCTTTTGGGGAGAAATATTATTTTTACCTTCCATCACTTTCTTTCTAAAATCTCGAGAAAGATGGAATTGGTTACAATACATATTCTACTGTTTTTTTACTTTAACAATTTTTGATATGTTGAGTAGTCTATCATCTATCTATTTCCAGTTTTTATTTAGAGTATCAGAGGAGGTTTTAAATAAAAATATATGGATGGATTGGATACCAATACTTTTAACCTTTCCTGTATACATTATATTTTTTAAAATATTTCGAATTAATATCGAGTTACTATCACAAGAGGTTAGAAATAATAAATTTTCAATGGTAGTAAAGATTTTTAGTATAACGATGATAATCTATTACCTCTTAAGTTATATATTCTCAAGTATACCTACACTTGAATATGCTGGTTTATTTCCTACCCATATAGACGATATATACTACAAAAGAATAGTTATCTTCAGTTACATCCCTATCTTTTTAGGTTTTTTATTTTATATCCAACACATTATTAAAGAAAATATCAATTTAGAAATTCAAAAGATGAAAGATTCACAGATAGATTCAATAAGTAAATATAGCAATCACATTGAATCTCTTTACAAAGAAGTGAGAAGTTTTCGTCATGATTATACAAATATATTAGTCAGCTTAAATGAATCGATAAAGAAAAGAGATATGGATGGGGTAGAGAGGATCTATAATGCCGTACTGAAAGAGTCTGATAAATCCTTTTACAATAGTCAATACGATATTGCTAAACTTGTTCATTTAAAAAACCTAGCAATGAAATCGGTTGTATCTGCAAAATTGATTGAAGCACAAAATCGAGGAATTGATGTCTCTGTAGAAATAGCTGAGCCTATCGGAACTCCTCAAATAGATTTAGTCGATTTTATTACGATACTATCTGTCTTTTTAGATAATGCCATAGAAGCTGCAGTTAACGCAGAAGCTCCAAGAATTAGTTTTACTTATTTTCAAGAGAATGAAAATAAAATTTTAGTTATCTATAATACCACTGCTGACTATAAGATCCCTACTAAAAATATTTTCCAATATGGAGTCTCAACCAAAGGAGAGGGACGAGGTATCGGTCTTTCCAATGTCAAACAAATCCTTTCCAAATATCCTAAAGTCACTTTAGAAACAAAAAGTATAGATCATGAATTTACTCATGAATTAAAGATGTACGAAGGATAACTTTAAAACTAGAATAAATGGTCTGTTTTTTATAATTCCATTCATTATAAAAAACAGACCATTTATTAGATTGATCATTTCTTTTATTAAATTTGAAATATACTGTTGTGTGTAAGAACTTAGAAAACGAAAACCGAGTTACAATTGTTTAGTGAACTCACCCACATTCTGTTTATGATTATAGTTAGGAGAACTAGCCCATGTTTAATAGATTAGCAAGCTCTGTATTTCAATCTATTTTAAAAAGGAGAGATACGAAGATCTTCTTATCCTTTTGTCTATTACCTATTCTTGTTCCATTTTTGGCAGGAAATATGGAAGATATGAAAACCGACTATACGAATAGTTTTTTATCTTTCTTTGATATCACTCTTTTAACACAGTATCGTTTAACAATCCCAGTACTCATTTTTTCGATCCTGATTTCTTCCGTTTTTAGAGATGAAATTGATAGTAAGATCATGTTTTTATACAAAGATATTAAGCGTTCTAAAATTTTCAACGCAAAAATACTCGGACTATTTTTAGTCTATATCCTCTATTTATTTGGAACTTTTTTTGCAACTTTCATTACCTATTATGGCATTATGTTGCCTAGATTTGGAGTTAATTCTAACTTCTTACCTTCAAGCTCTATTTTAGTTGAGAAATCTATCTTGTCGATTCTTTCTGTGGTTTTACTTAATCTTATAACAACCGTCATGGTTGCGATGGTTTCCATTAAATCTAAGACCTTAGTGGCTGTTTTAGTAGGAATCTTCTTCACTTTATTTGCCTTCACAGCTCCCTTACTGATTGGAGTAAAGTATATGATTCCAACCACTTATGCAAATACTTTACAAGCAGGTGAGTTTGGTTTAACGCTGTTAATCATCATTGGCTTATCTTGCATTTACCTCTTACCTAGCTATTTCTCAGCTAGAAAGAATTTTGAAAGAATAGAGTTTTAAAAAGAGCAAGCTGACTCATTTATTATTTATAAAAATTGAAAGGAAACTAGATATGCTAAAAATCGAAAGTATTTCAAAAAAATTTGTTGGGAATGACTTTTATTCACTCAAAGACGTCAATATGGAAATCAATAAGGGTGAGATTGTCGGTTTGATTGGTAGAAATGGTGCGGGTAAATCGACACTTATGAAGTTGATGGCAAAATCACTAAAACCAACTTCTGGACTTATTACCTATAATGGGATCGATATTCATAGTAAAGACAATGTATTAACAGACTTTGGTATTATGATTGATCCAGTATTCTACCCAGAAATGTCCGTTATTGATAACTTAAAATTTTATCTACGTTTACATGGGAAAGAAGAGCTTTTTTCAAATATTGAACCAACTCTAAAATTGGTAGAACTATGGGAAGCTAGAAATAGAAAACCAAAAGGATTTTCTTTTGGTATGAAGCAAAGGACAGCCTTGGCAATTGCTTTGGTTGCCGAACCAGACTTCCTTATTCTAGATGAACCATTCGTTGGACTAGATCCGATTGGTGTTCAGAAATTAATTGATATTTTGAAACAGTGGTCTAATGAGAGACAAATTTCAATGCTTATTTCTAGCCACCAATTAGGAGAGCTAGAAGCCTTGTGTGAACGTTATGTCTATATTGAGGCAGGGCAGTTAGCAGACGCTTTTGACGGTGCGACTTGTCCTAGTTTGCTTGTGTACTTGAAGGAGACTAAGAATCTTGAAGGGATTCAGTCTTTATTAAGTGATGACGCCATTCTAGAAGGCAACGTTTTAGACATTTCGACAAACATATCCTCTGAAGAGGTTAATGAGATTTTTAAAACTTTAGGAAATCATGCCTTGATTGAGAAGATAGAGGTGAAAGAGAACCACCTAAAAGAGATCTTTACGAAAGGACAGTAATATGAAACAAATCTTACCTGCCATTTTCACATCTGTCTGGAAGCGTAAAGAAAGCAAGATTTACCTGCTATTTGTTTTATTTCCAGTTATCTTTCTTCTAGCTTCCTTTTTTGGAAAATCTAACTTCATGCAAATTTCCGTAATAGGAGACAATAGAGTAAGTGGAATAGCCTTTCTAGATATGATGATCAGTTCAGCAGATTCATTTATCTTACCTACTCTTGCAATCTATTTCTTGACAATTTCTGTCTTTAGACGAGAGATAGATGATCATACCATGTTTCTTTATAGAGATTTAAGCCGTAAGAACATATTTTTTTCAAAATATCTTAGTTTACTCTCAATCTTGGTACTATTTTATATTCTATTTACTTGTGTTTCTACTACAGTCTATTTTACCAGNGTCGTTCAGTTTCCTTTTGCCTCGAATACCTTTTTTGATAATGATTTATCTATTACTTTATCAACCCTAGAGGATATTTTTGGAATCTTTTTAAAAGACATTTTTTCAGTAACTGTCGCTTCTGTGTTATGCCTTTATTTAAAAACAGGCTCAACCATAGTGGTAGCAATTATTTTAACAATTGCAAGCATGATGACTTCAATGATTGGCGGAGGCATTGCAATGCTTTTCCCGAATGGATATAACAGATTGCTTAATGACGACATTTTATCCACGCCACAAGCATTCTTGGGAGCCCTGGGCATTACCCTCGTCTATGGCTTTATTCTCCTAATCATTGGTTCTAAAAAGTTTCAAAATTTAGAGTTTTGATGTGACAAGACTTGACCTGCTACCTATAATCTAATGACGTATACCTTGTCTACAATGTACGATTGAAAGATACAGGTTTCTCTTTATCATCAAAAAAAGATTGGAGCTATGTTCCAATCTTTTTTTCTTAACTCAACTCAGCCACAATGGACTTGATTTGCTCTGCGGTGTGTACACCTGCTACTTGTTTGACAACTTGCCCATCTTTTTTAAAGAGCAAGGTTGGAATGGACATAATGCCGAAAGCACGAGCTGTATTTGGATTTTCGTCCACATCCATTTTCAGGATTTTTAATTCATCTTCTGAAAGTTCTTGGGATAATTTTTCTAGGATAGGGGCTTGCATGCGACATGGACCACACCAGGTCGCCCAAAAGTCTACCAAGACCAATCCTTCTTTTGTTTCTGCTTCAAATGTTGCGTCTGTAATTGCTTTTACCATTTTCTTTCTCCTTTAGTTTTTGTATTGATCGAGGTCTTGCTTCATCAAATAGAAAAAGACATCTCCGTAAGTTCCGTGATAATCGAGTTCGTGCCCATTATAAGTCAATTTCTGTACTGGATAGTAATCCGCCACACCAATCAAGCAGGTCTGTTGGGAGCGTTCAAACTCTTCATAGGAATCAAAATGCATGACCCTTTCTTGTTTTGCACCATCTAGATATGTAATTTCAATCATATCGGTAACCTCTATTTCTTAAGATGTATCCATTGTAACTCCGTTCGTTACATCTGTCAAACAAAACGACTTCCTCAGAATGATGGATCTTGTGCGATAAAGAAAAGACAATAAAACAAAAAATCTCCCCGAAGGGAGATCGATCTGGTCTATTTTACCTTACGATGCTAGGAACCGTAGCCGAAGATTATACTGGATAAAACCGTTCTAGAAAAGGCGACGAACCGAAGATTGTAGGCTCTATCGTGCCATTTTCATACATGATGTATAGTCCAAGTGTAATGAATACTAAGGGCACAACGATTCGCTCATATTTTTCAATTGTCTCGGATATTAACGGCATAGAGGATAGCACACGACTAAGCTCGCAAAAGATAATTATGCCGATTGCAAACACAAGCAACGCCACGAGTGTCTGTGACCAATCTAACGAAGCAAAATAAGGTATATAGATACCTAAATTATCTCCGCCAGACGCAATTGTCAGCAATGTAACTGTCCAAAACAGTTGATTTGCCTTGCTTTGTTCAAATCTTTCAATAATTTCTTCCTCTTCTTCCTCACCTTCTCCAACAATTGCAAAGCGAATCCCTAAATAGATAGGGATTAAACCAAGCAATCCAACCATCCATGCTTCAGGCACGAAATTGACTACATAAGCAGCAACTAAACTCGCCCCTACAAGTAAGCCTGTGCCTAGATATTGCCCCGCATAAATATGCCATTTCTGTTTATTCTGTGATAGCTGTGCAAATAAAATAATTAAAATAATTAAATAATCGATACTGGTGGAAATATAAACACCAATAGCAGATATGATTGTCTGTCCCATAAAAAAACTCCTGTATTAGTCAGTAATAAATCAGCAGATTTTAGGGAAGCACAGACACATTAATTTAGCTATCGCTAGTGGGTAATGTCGAACGTAGGAAAGCATTTTACTCCTCCTCAAAACGTAGTTACAAAGTAATTTCTAGCTGGAATTCGGTGACTACTTCCATGTAAAGTATAACCCACTATACTTTACTTCGTAAAGTGTAGGCTCTCCGAGGGAGCTTGCAGACTGCTACTATTTGAGTTTTTGTAGTCTCCAAAATTGTGGCCGATAAAACCCGGCTAGTATGAAGTCAATCAACCAAAAAGTTTTTGTAGTCTCCAAAATTGTGGCCGATAAAACCTCAATAAAAAAGCCCCCTGAATTCAGAAGGCTCCATTCTTGCTGGATAAAACGTTTCTAGACAAGGCGCCGAGCCGAAGATAATATTGAAATTCTAGTAAAAAAAGAAAAGCTACTCTACAATAGAGTAACTTAACTTTTTTGTATTCAATCGAACACGGCCTAAGCACTTGGCAAAAAAGATAAAATTTCCTAGAAACTGAGGTTTCTTCGTCAATTTTCCTATTTTTGCTTTGTACTTTTGACGGCCTTTGTATCTTGAATTAACGACGAAGTCCAAGAGAGTTGATCAACTCACGGTAACGGTTAACGTCGTTCTTACGAAGGTAAGCCAACAAGTTACGACGGCGACCGATTTTCTTCATCAAACCACGGTAAGTAGCGTGGTCTTTTTTGTGTTGTTTGATGTGGTCGTTCAAGTGGTTGATTTCCCAAGTAAGGACAGCAACTTGAACTTCTACTGAACCAGTGTCACCTTCGTGACGTGCGTATTGTGCAATGATTTCATTTTTTTTCTCTTTTGAGATTGCCATGATAAGCTCCTTTTCTTTATGCTCTATCCGAGTGGCAGGTCTGGCATAGCCTGCTACCAAGAAAGAGTTAGTTGTCTATTCGACTTATTCATTCTACCAAGATTTCATCTTTCTGTCAAACACTTATGCTTTTCCAACAGAGTCCTTCAAAACCAAGACTACAAAAATTTCTTATTATAGATTAACTCGAAAGTCAGTTAAGAGTTCTATTTCTTCTGCTGTCAATCTACGCCACTGCCCCAATTTGAGAGCGGAATCTAGCCTCAATGGCCCCATGGAAATCCGCTCGAGATCGGTGACTTCCTTGCCACAAGCAGCGACCATGCGCTTGACCTGGTGGAATTTTCCTTCAGCGATGCGAATCTGAACCAAGCAACTATCGGCTTCTCGATCAACTTCCAGAATTTCCAAATCAGCTGGCAGGGTAGTGAAATCCTTCAATTCTATTCCTTCTTTGAAGCGGACGACATCTTCCTGGGTCATGATTCCAGCTACTTGAGCAAGGTAGACCTTGTCCACATGTTTCTTAGGCGACAGCATGGCATGAGCCAGCTTACCATTATTGGTCAAGAGGAGCAAACCATGGGTATCGATATCCAGACGTCCGATAGGAAAGACTTCCTTGTGTCTCGCCGTGTCATCTAGCAAATCTAAGACTGTTTGATGGTGGTCGTCTTCCGTTGCTGAAATAACCCCTTTGGGTTTATTGAGCAGATAGTAAACAAACTCTTCATGAAATAAACTTTCTCCCAGATAGGTCACTTGGTCTTTATCTGGATCAATGTGAACCTTGGCAGATGTCTCCACCTTCCCATTGACTTGAATTTTTTTCTGCTTGAGGACTTGCTTGACTTCTGTTCGGCTTCCCACTCCACAGTCCACTAAATATTTATCTAGACGCATGCTTATCTCCTTCATTCTTCTTATCATTATACCATGAACTAGCCTAAGATTCTTTCCTTTCCTAGTTTACAGCCCTTCTAGTCCGTCAGCACCCCTCAATCAATTGGGAAACTTTCATTCTAGAAGGAATTATGATATGATGGTTTCTAGAAAAAAGGAGTGAATGAGAACATGTCTGCAATTGAAACCATTACAAAAGCTGCCCATCTAATTGATATGAATGATATTATCCGCGAAGGCCATCCGACTTTACGAGCTATCGCGGAAGAGGTCACTTTCCCACTGTCAGATCAAGAGATCATTCTTGGGGAAAAAATGATGCAGTTCTTACACCATTCACAGGATCCTGTCATGGCGGAAAAATTGGGTCTTCGAGGAGGAGTTGGACTCGCAGCTCCTCAATTAGATATTTCTAAACGCATCATTGCTGTCCTCGTCCCAAACCCAGAGGATGAAGAAGGAAATCCTCCAAAAGAAGCATACTCCATCCAAGAAGTCATGTACAACCCTAAAATTGTCTCCCACTCAGTCCAAGATGCGGCTCTAGGAGATGGCGAAGGGTGTCTCTCTGTGGACCGCAATGTTCCCGGTTATGTAGTTCGCCACGCGCGTGTGACAGTTGACTACTATGACAAGACAGGTGAAAAGCACCGCATCAAACTCAAAGGCTACAACTCCATCGTCGTCCAACATGAAATCGACCACATCAATGGCGTTATGTTCTACGATCGGATCAATCCGAAGGATCCTTTCGCTGTTAAAGAGGGCATGCTCATTTTAGAGTAAGAAAAAAGACCGATGGGTCTTTTTTTTATTAGGGTGTGACAGAAAAAGTTGTTGGAATCTCAATCCCATTTTGTAAGAGGGCATCGTGATAGAGTTTGTAATAAAGGTGGTAAATGGCCACTTGGCTCCCCGACTGGACCATCATAGCGACGCGGAAGGAATAGCGACCCGTTCCCTTTTCGATTTGAGGTCCTAAAATCGTTGGACCATCTAAGATTTCTGGATGTTTCTGTGCCTGTTCATCGTTGACTTTCTGGAAGATTTGATAAATCTGATCGAGATCCGTTTGAGCAGAAATCGGCATATCAATTAAGACGCGCTGGTTGCCCCGAGAGAGATTGCTGACAACCATAATATTGCGATTGGGGATAAAATGCAAGGTCCCATCTGCATCTCTTACCTGGGTCGTCCGAATGCCGACACTCGACACTGTCCCAGCGATGGTAATCGGACCATTAGTTACTCGAACAGTATCTCCAACATCCAATTGGCGCTCAAGGAGAATAAAGAAACCATTGACCAAATCCGATAAGAAGCCTTGAGCTCCCATCCCAATGGCAACTCCTGCAATTCCCGCTCCAGCTAAGAGACTAGAAACAGGTAAGCCGAGGATGGAAAGAATCCAGTAGATCAAAATAAAATAGAGGCAGTAATTCAACAGACTTTCTACCAAACGTAAAATCGTTTTCTTCCGAGCGTCATCTTGTCCCACATAGTTTAAAGATGGTTTTAAAATTCGTTTCACCAAGCTACGAAGTAGTTTTTTTGCAAGTAAAAATAAGATAAATAAAATAGCTAAGGAAATCAATTTCGAAACCAATTCATCCATGATCTTGGTCCAATCAAACTGACTGACATAGCGGGAAAAAATATTCTTCATACCTTCTATCAATCTCCTTCTCTCTTTTTCTAATGGTTTGATTATATCAAATTTTAAGCTATCGGACCAGTAACCTCCTCCTAGGCTTACCTTGATTTTCAGACTTATCTATCGTATAATGGACGGTAAACTTTCAATAGAGGAGGTCCTTATGGTCAAACGATTCATTCAAACTTGGAACAAAACCAACCTTATGAAGCGGATTGCAATCGGAATCTTCCTTGGGGCTCTCTTAGCTCTGCTTCTTCCTCAAGCTTCTGCCATTGGTCTATTAGGGGAAATCTTTGTAGGCGGCTTGCGGGCAATTGCTCCTCTTTTAGTCTTCGCCCTTGTCGATAACGCCCTCTCCCAACATCAAAAGGGAACCCAAACCAATATGAGATCAGTCATTATCCTCTACCTCCTGGGAACTTTTGCGGCTGCCCTGGTAGCGGTCTTGGTTAACTATCTCTTCCCTATTACCATTTCTTTATCGGGAACTAGTGCTGAAGGAACTTCTCCTGATGGACTAGGGGAAGTCATTAGCAACCTTCTCTTAAAAATCGTGGACAATCCCCTCAATGCCCTTATCCAGGCTAATTATATCGGGATTTTATCCTGGGCCATAGTCTTTGGAGTTGCTATGAGAGAAGCTAGCGAACACAGCAAGGACCTCCTTCAAACCCTAGCAGATATTACTTCCAAGATTGTCGAATGGATTATTAACCTAGCTCCATTTGGAATTCTAGGCTTGGTCTACACAACGATTGCTGGACAAGGCTTTGATGGACTCAAGAGCTATGGCCTCCTCTTACTTCTCTTAGTTGGCACCATGTCCTTCGTTGCACTAGTCATCAACCAGATTTTTGTCTACATCATGATTCGCAAAAATCCTTATCCGCTAGTCTTTAAATGTCTACGAGTGAGTGGATTGACTGCTTTCTTTACTAGAAGTTCCGCTGCTAATATCCCTGTCAACATGAAACTTTGTAAGGAACTAGGTCTCAATCCCGATACTTACTCAGTTTCTATCCCTCTGGGATCTACTATTAATATGGCCGGAGCTGCCGTCACTATTAACACCTTGACCCTAGCTGCTGTCAATACCTTAGGCATTCAGGTCGACTTTGGGACTGCCCTGGTCCTCAGTATCGTGCAACCGTCTCAGCCTGTGGGGCTTCTGGAGTAGCTGGTGGTTCCCTCCTCTTGATTCCTGTCGCTTGCAGCCTCTTTGGTATCGACAATGATATTGCTATGCAAGTAGTCAGCGTGGGCTTCATTATTGGTGTCATCCAAGATTCTTGTGAAACAGCCCTCAACTCATCAACAGACGTCCTCTTTACAGCTATTTCTGAAATGAAAGATTGGCCCAAAGAAAAACGCTATTAATTCAGAAAAACCAGATCACACGATCTGGTCTTTTTCTTTTTTCATAAAGTAGCTTTTGCTTTCCCTAAACATCGAAGGCGAAAGAGCGAATAAAGCAATTAGATGATATTTACGTTTTCAGAAGTTTCCATGAAAATTCCCCAGCAATCCCCAACTAGTCACTCAAAGAGAAACGGTTGGTCATCAAGTTGCTTGCATCTAATAAGACCTTATCCAACAAGCGATCCGTCGCTTCTTGAATCTGATCACTCATTTCCTGATTTTCTTTTTCAAAGTCAACAGTTTCCCCTGCCGCCAAGGCTAGGTCCACTCGTCCAATCCGGGCATGTCCAAGGGCCATAGTGCTTTCTTGGTAATCTTCTAAATCTCCAACATGATGACTATAGTGGGCATCTGCCAGACCAGCAATAATTCGATTGGTCCAATAGAAAGAATTCGTCGTCACTTTTTCTGTTGTGTTGGCAAAATAATCCGGTGTCGTATCTACCTGCGTAAAGAAAGGAACGGCCGTATTGAAAGGCATAGACCCATAGCAAAGCCATTGAATTCCTGTTGTTTCTTGAGGACGATTTGGTCGCAATTGGAGAATAGCCGTCTGGCTAGTCCGGTTGATGCCAATGGTACGGAAGGTCCGACGACTTTGAGTATCCCCTTCTGAACCATAGGGGTCATAAACTGAATTCTGATAGTGACTGCTAAGGACATATTTGACATCTTCAATCGTAATCTTGCGATAAGGTTTTTGACACCAAGGAAGGAAGAAGGAACGAGGATCTTGTTCCACTTCTGGGTTGAGGAAACGTTGAATATCCCAAGCACGTGGTGTGTTGTAATGACGGTCCTTGTCTCGCTGGCTACCAAAAGCATAACGAGGGTTAAAGGACGAACCATCGAAATCCAAGGCCAAGTGGTGACGTTCCACGAAATCTTTCAAGTCTGGATCACATAAAAACTCTTCCGGACGATCAAACTCAAAACGATCACTTCCCAATTGATTGGGATTGGTCACATAGGCATCGTCAGGTACACGGCGGGCCATCCAGTGATGACCTCCGATGGTTTCCAACCACCAGATTTCATTAACATCGCTGATAGCCACTCCATTAGACTCATAGGTCCCGTATTCCTCTAGGAGCTTCCCCAAGCGAAGCACTCCTTCACGAGCAGTCTGGACATAAGGAAGAACTAAGGTCAGCATATCTTCCTCTCCAATTCCACTTTCCACCAGAGGGTCCGCCCCCAGGACTCGGCTATTGGTCGTAATGGTCTCTGTCTCACTCATGGCCACATTGTAACGATTAATCCCCGCTTCTCCCCAGATACCATCTTTTGGAATGGCATCCGGAACAGCTGTGTAACGAACAGGGTTATCTGGCAGGTCTATCTCAAAAGGAGATAGGACCGACCGATAATGACGGGGTTGATCCTCTGGCTGAACAACGATAAATTTCTTAGGGGTAAATACTCCATTTTGAGAGTCTTCCGTGCGAGCTACAATGGTTGAACCATCATAACTGGCATCTTTTCCGACGAGTATAGTGGTACAAGAATCAGACGAACGATTAGGGGTCATATACTTTCCTTCTTTCCGTTTAAACTGACTGTATTATAGCAAAAAGCGTGCCTGATTAAAAGGCACGACTGACTCTTTGCTTATTTAAAGGTCACAATTGTCGCTCCGCTTCCTCCTGCATTTTGAGGAGCGTACTCGAAGCTTTTGACATGCTTATTGCGACGGAGGTACTTGGTAACTCCTTCCCGGATGACCCCTGTTCCGATACCGTGGATGATATCGACTTGGGCCATATTATTGAGAAGGGCTTGGTCGATAAAGCTATCCAATTCTTCCATGGCTTCCTCATACCGTTTGCCACGAAGGTCCAATCGAGCCCGAGGCCCGTTGGTGTTGGAACGTTTGACTACGTGGACCTGGCGTTTTTTCGGTTGTGAAGCATCTTTTTCAGCTTTTAACAGATTAAATTCTTTTTCTTCCAAGGTCATCTTGATCAGTCCCACTTGGGCTTCCCAGCGACCATCCTTGAGCTGCTTAGTAAGACTTCCTCGTTGCCCATAGCTAATCACCAAGATCTCGTCTCCGACTTTTGGAGCACGGGCTTTCTTAGCCTGTTTCAAGACCTTGTTTTTCGATAGGTCGACCGTTTCTGGGGCCAATTTCTTCAACTGAGACTTGGCCTCAATAATTTCATGGGGCTTGAGTTGCGATTTGGCATGGAGACCTTGTAAGATCTGATCGCTCTCTGCTAGAGCAAGATCCACAATTTCTTGCGCTTCTTTCCGCGCCTTGTTGAGCTCTGTTTCCCGCTCTCGGGTCAACTCATTATACAATTTCTTGAGGACGCGGTTGAATTTCAGATTTTCCTGTTCAACATCTCGGATGGACTCGAGTCGTTTGCGACTTTCTAGGGTCTGAGCTTCCAACTTTTCAATGATGCGGTTGACATCCCGATCCTGATTGGTCAACCCCTGCGCTTGACGAACAATCACTTCTGACAAGCCTAGACGACGCGCGATTTCAAAGGCATTGGAACGTCCTGGTACCCCCTGCATAAACCGATAGGTCGGACGCAGGCTGTCCGTATCAAATTCCATGCTGGCATTTTGAACACCAAGTGTCTCAATCCCATAGGCCTTAAGTTCTGGATAGTGGGTGGTCGCCATGGTCTTGATCCCTCGTAAGCGGAGATCTTCTAGGATGGCGATCGCCAGTGAAGCCCCTTCCTGAGGATCCGTTCCAGCTCCCAACTCATCCAGCAAGACCAAGGATTCCTCATCGACCTGCTCCAAAATAGAGACAATATTGGTCATGTGACTGGAGAAGGTAGACAGGCTCTGCTCGATCGACTGCTCATCCCCGATATCAGAGAAGATTTGCGTGAAGACAGCTACCTTACTCCCAGCATCTGCTAGGATTGGCAAGCCCGACTGGGCCATTAATTGGGCTAGTCCCAGGGTCTTAAGCATGATGGTCTTCCCACCCGTATTCGGTCCGGTAATCACAATCTCTGTGAGGTCTTTGCCAAAGTGGATATCATTGGGAACAGCCTGCTCAATCAAGGGATGGCGAACCTGCAAGAGCTGAATCTCCCCTTGATCTGACAAGGTTGGAATAGTTCCTTTTCGGTCCTGTAAAAAGCGATGTTTGGCACGAACGAGGTCAATATGACCGATCAGCCAAGCATTGTTTCGGATTTCCCCCGCATGAGGACGAAGGAGGTTTGAAATTTCTTCCAAGATCCGGAGCATCTCGAAGCGTTCATCTGCACGATGGTTGGCAATCTCTTCATTAAGATTGACGACCGCCCGAGGTTCGATATAGACGGTATTTCCACTAGCTGAAATATCGTGCACCACACCGGCAATCCGATTGCGGTAGGTGTTTTTGACTGGCAAGACATTCCGTCCATTCCGGCTCGCTACGACCTGATCAGCCAGCATTTCGGACTTGGTCTTCAACAATTCTTGTAAAATGTCTCGCACTTGGTGTTCATTCTCTTGAATCCGTCGACGAATTTTTGCTAAGGTTTCACTGGCAAAGTTTTCAATAAATCCTGCCTCATTAATGGCATGGAGACTTCCCTGCAACTGTGGAAGGTCGACTAGATTTTCAAATATCCGATCCAGTTTTTCCAAGCGGACATTTTCTAATTCATCATAAAAATTTCGCAATTCATGGGTCACGCGCAGGACTTTCTTCACCGCTAACAATTCATCGATATTGAGCGATGTTTCTAGTTCTAAACGCTTGGTCACTGGACGAATTTCTTGGATGGTGGGCACGCTAAAGTGCGGATGCTCCACAAATATCTGAGCCATATCCGCCATTTCAAGAAAGGCGGTTTCAATTGCTTCTTTTTTTGTAAGTGGGGCTAATTCCTGCAACTCCACTTCGCCCTGCTCCGTTTGCAAATAGGGCTCTACTAAGTTTTTGACTTTTTGAAACTCTAAGGTTTCGAGAATTTTTTGATTCATGTTTCTCCACAACAGAAAAGGAGGCTGATTTTGGTTTGAGCCTCCCCTTCCTTTCTATAATAACTCTCATGAACTGTTAGACATGATGAGAAGTGATTACGCACCTAAGATTTTTACAACCCAAAGTTGTTTCAAGAGGCCTGCTGTAAGGGGGCTATGCTGCACCATAAATCGAATGAGGAAACTTCCATGAAGTCGATCTTGAATGGCTGCCATGGGGATGGTTGACAAAATCGTGAATCCCATTTGCAGAACAAAGTAGGTTACTAGGACAGCTAGCACACCACTGGCAATCTGAAACGGATACTCCTCCCATTTTTCAGGCGTTGGAATCAAGGGAATAAAGAGTCCAATCACTCGACCTATCGCATAGACTAAAACAAACAAGATGAAGTAAGCCAAACCAGCGTAAAAAACTTTGTCTAAGTGAAAGAGTTGGTCTGCACCATAAAAATAGCTTTTTGAAGCTTGTGTTGCACTCGAAAATGGAATCCATAGACTAATGGTTTTTGCCAAGGACTGATAGCCTGATCCTGCGACCAACATGGCCACAATCATGGTTAAAAAATAATATCCTTGAAGCAAAATCCCTCGTGAATACCCAATATAAAAACTCCAAGCTAGGATGAATAAAATCAGGATTGAAAACATGCAACTCCCCTTAATTAGATGATCTACCGACTAGGCCATCTAGGGCCTTGCGACGAAAATCTTCCAATTCTTTTTCCTTATCGTCAAACTCAATCTCACGACTCAATTGTGTTGACAAACTATTGATTGCTAGTAAAATGGCCAGGGTCTCATCATCAGCAGCTGGCATTTGTTCTTTAATCGCTTCATATTTTTCTTTCGCGACCCGTTCAACCTCTTCCATAAAGAGATTATCATGATTAGTTGTAAGAGTCAGCGATTTATTACCGAAAGTAAATTTGTATCTATTTAAGCTGGACATAAAAATCACCTCACGATATTATATCAAAATCTAGCCCGCTTGTCAGTAGGAAAATCCCCTTCCCATAGGAAATACCGAAGCACTAGGACCACGGTTTAACTTTTTTCGACTCAAGCGTGATACAATAGAGAAAGTAGGAAAGGACGTGTAAAATGACTATCTATGATTTCACCGTAATGGCCCAAGATGGGAGCCCCTTCTCCCTCGAAGCATATCGAGGCCAAGTACTCCTCATCGTCAATACTGCAACCGGTTGTGGGCTTACGCCTCAATACCAGGGATTACAAGAGCTCTATGAGCGCTACCATGACCAAGGATTTGAAATCCTTGACTTTCCATGTAATCAATTTATGGGCCAAGCACCGGGTAGTGCGGAAGAGATTAATCAATTTTGTAGCCTCCATTACCAAACCAGCTTCCCACGCTTTGCAAAAATTAAAGTCAATGGGAAAGAAGCCAGCCCCCTCTACCAATGGTTAAAAGAACAAGCTAATGGTCCCTTGGGCTCCCGCATTGAATGGAATTTCGCCAAATTCTTGATCAATCGCCAAGGCCAAGTTATCCACCGCTTCTCTTCAAAAACTGATCCTCAAGCAATTGAAGCAAGCCTAAAAGAAGTTCTTTCAGACTAAATTCGGCTGGTCTTTTTCTGGCCTTTCATCTAGCTTTTATGATACAATAAGGGCTATGGAAACAATTACATTGTCCCCTCAAAACGAGGACATCCAAGCATTTGTTCGTCAGCACCAAGACCATCTGCTACCTTCAAAAAATCCATATATCCGTTATTTTTTCAAGGCACCTGGTGCAACCATTTCGATTTACACATCAGGAAAGGTTGTCCTACAAGGTAGTCAGGCGACGCGCTATGCTGCCTTCTTCGGTTACCAACAAGATCCGATAGACCAAGCACTTGCCGGACAAGACTTCCCCTTAATCGGAACGGATGAAGTTGGAAACGGTTCTTACTTTGGAGGGCTTGCCGTCGTAGCTTCACTGGTCAGCCCGGAGCAACATGCCCGCTTAAAAAGTCTAGGAGTTGGGGATTCTAAGACCTTAGATGATCGAAAAATTCGAGCTCTCGCACCGATCCTCAAAAAAGAAATCCCGCATCAGGCCTTACTGCTGACACCTAAAAAATACAATCAGGTCATCGCCTCTGGCTACAATGCGGTATCTGTCAAGGTTGCTCTTCACAATCAAGCCATTTTTTTGCTCTTGCAACAAGGGACAAAAGCTCAAAAGATTGTAGTCGATGCCTTTACGACCAAGAAAAACTATGATCGCTATGTTCAAGCAGAAGCGAATCAGGTCCCACAAGTCGTCACCCTAGAAGAGAAGGCCGAAGGAAAATACTTGGCAGTAGCTGTGAGTTCCATTATTGCCCGTGACCTCTTCCTCCAAAATCTGGAAGATTTGAGTCAAGAACTCGGCTACACCCTTCCTAGTGGGGCTGGTGCGCCCTCAGACAAGGTAGCTGCTCAACTTTTAAAGGCCTATGGCATTCAAGCCCTTGACTACAGTGCCAAACTTCATTTTAAAAATACAGAAAAAGCAAAAAAATTGATAGAAAGATAAAGCATGAAACGTTCAAAAAAATCAACTAATCCAGTCCGTTCTTTCCTGAAAGAATGGGCGCTCTTCGGCCTCATTATTGGAGGCATTATTCTCTCTCGTATTTATCTGTGGACGCCTGTCCGTGTCGATGGCCATTCTATGGATCCGACCTTGGCAGATAGTGAATACCTTCTCGTTATCAATAAACTGCCTATCGACCGTTTTGATATCGTAGTCGCTAGTGAAACAGATAATGGAAAAACCAAAGAAATCGTTAAACGGGTCATTGGACTCCCTGGTGAAACCATCGAGTACAAAAACGATGTCCTCTATATCAACGGCAAAGAAACTGACGAGCCTTACTTGAAAGACTACATTCAAAAATTTAAAGAAGATAAATTGCAATCAACCTATTCTGGAAAAGGGTTCGAAGAAAATGGAGAGCTCTTCCGCCAAATGGCACAGATTGCCGAAGCTTTCACCGTTGATAAAGATGGAAGTGCGACCTTCACGAAAAAGCTCTTGGATGATGAGTATCTACTCCTTGGTGATGATCGAATCGTTTCAAAAGATAGCCGCCAGGTGGGGGCTTTCAAGAAGGAACAAATCAAAGGGGAAGCCGTCCTTCGCCTCTGGCCACTCCTTCCATTCCAGACTTATTAACCCATGATGAGGTTGGGACTCTTGTTCCAATCTCTTTCAATATCTTCATGAGAGATAAGCTCTCTCAGACCATTACTTAAAAGGAAACTCTGCATGGAATACTATTTCTCAGGAACCATTGAGCGGGTCATTTTTGAAAATCAAAGTAGTTTTTTCCGTATCTTATTGTTGGATATCAATGATACAGATGCAGAGGACTATGATAACTTTGAAATTATCGTCACTGGAACGATGGCAGATATCGTCGAAGGAGAAGATTATACCTTCTGGGGAGAACTGGTCCATCATCCGAAATATGGCCAACAGTTGCAAATGAATCGCTATGAACGAGCCAAACCCACTAGCAAAGGCTTGGTGAAATACTTTTCTAGCGACCATTTTAAAGGGATCGGACTCAAAACGGCCAAAAAAATCGTGGATCTCTATGGCGAGGATACCATTGATAAAATACTGCAAGCACCTGAAAAGCTAGCCTCCATCTCCGGACTTTCTAAAAAGAATCGCGAGGCCTTTGTCGAAAAACTACAGCTCAACTATGGTACGGAACGGGTCCTCGCCCAACTTGCTAACTATGGCATCCCTAATAAACTAGCCTTCCAAATCCAGGATTTCTACAAGGAAGAAACCTTGCAAATCGTCGAATCAGCTCCTTATCAACTGGTCGAAGATATTCAAGGAATGGGCTTTAAAATTGCCGACCAATTAGCAGAAGAATTAGGGATTGCCAGTGATGCTCCTGAACGCTTCCGAGCTGGACTAGTCCATAGTCTTTTAACCCTCTCCTTAGAAACAGGGGACACCTACGTTGAAGCCAAAGAATTGCTCCAAGCCACCATCCAACTCTTAGAAGCATCTCGTCCAGTCGAGCTCGATCCAGCCAGCGTCGCCCAAGAATTGGCCAGTCTCATTGAAGAAGACAAGGTGCAAAACATTGACACTAAGATTTTCAACAACAGCCTCTTCTTTGCAGAAGAAGGGATCCGAAGCCATATCGGTCGCCTGCTAGAAAAAGGAAAGCAAGAATCTTTCGAAGCAGAAAAAATCGAACAAACGATCGATGACATTGAAGAAGATCTCCATATCCACTACGACCCTATCCAACGGAAGGCTATCCAGGAAGCCATCCAGCAAAAGGTCTTCGTGCTAACAGGTGGACCAGGAACAGGGAAAACAACCGTTATCAATGGAATTATCGGAACCTATGCCCGTCTGCACCAATTGGATCTTCGGAAAAAATCTCAATTACCAATCCTCTTAGCTGCTCCAACCGGTCGAGCAGCCCGTCGAATGAGTGAACTGACAGGTCTTCCGAGCGCCACTATTCATCGTCACTTAGGAATGACGGGAGACGACGACACGAGTCACTTGGACGATTATCTCGATGCGGATTTTGTCATTGTCGATGAATTCTCTATGGTGGATACTTGGCTGGCCAATCAGCTCTTCAGCAATATCTCTTCCAATACCAAGCTCTTAATCGTTGGAGATGCCGATCAGCTTCCTTCTGTGAGTCCTGGACAAGTCTTGTCCGATCTCCTACAGATCCCCAGCATCCCTCAAGTCAAACTGGAACACATCTTCCGTCAAAGTGAAGATTCGACTATCGTCACTTTGGCCAGTCAGATTCGCAAAGGCCAACTGCCTCCTGATTTCACAGAGAAAAAACCTGATCGTTCCTACTTTGAAGCGCCGAGTGAGCTCATCGCTCCCATGATTGAAAAAATCACCAGCGCTGCCCTTCGCAACGGCATTCCGGCTCGAGACATCCAGGTCCTCGCTCCGATGTATCGAGGTTCTGCAGGCATTGACCAGATTAACAGTCTCATGCAAGAGCTTCTCAATCCATTAGAAACGGGTGCTCTATTCTTTCAAGCACTGGACTGCCAGTATCGAAATGGTGACAAGGTCATCCACCTGGTCAATGATGCCGAAAGCAATGTCTTTAACGGAGATATTGGCTACATCACCGACCTCTTGCCAGCTAAATATACCGAATCCAAGCAAGATGAACTCACCATCCAATTTGATGGCAATGAATTGGTCTACCCCCGCAATGAATGGTACAAGATTCGCCTGGCTTATGCCATGAGCATCCACAAGTCACAGGGAAGCGAATTTCCTGTGGTCATCCTTCCTCTGACCAATCAGAGCCGCCGCATGCTCCAACGCAATCTGATCTACACAGCCATTACCCGTTCGAAAAGCAAACTCATCCTCCTGGGAGAATACACCGCATTTGACTTTGCGACAAAGAATACTGGAACTGCTCGCAAAACCTATCTGATTGAGCGTTTTTCGGACGGAATCCCTCAAGGTAGAGACTCTTCCTCACATAGCCCTGTCCACCTAGAAAAGCCCATAAAAAAAACAGAGCCCCAAAAGGAGCTCGTCTCAGTTGAAAACCACTCTGACTCATCTGCTTCTCCAGCTTCTCAGCAAGGCTATCGATTAACAGAGGACAATTACTTAAGCATTGATCCCATGATTGGCCTCACCGAGGAAGAGATTCAACAGTTTTTCAAAAACTAGCTAAAAATTCCCCGTAGGTCAAGTATACCTACGGGGTTTCTTCTATTAGAGATCCTTCATGGGTTTCCCGAGACTCGGAAGAAAAATTAGTGAGGGTCACCCCTAAAAGGCGAATACCTGAGGAGTTACTTTCTAGGCTCTGGTAGAGCTCCTGGGCCAGTCTCTGAATGACTTCAGGGTCTCTGGTTGCTTCCTCTAAACTTCGTCTCTTGGTCAAGGTCGTAAAATCGGCATAACGAATCTTGATCACCAAGGTCTTACCAATTTTCTGATGCTTGGCCAAACTGTTCGCTACCTTTTCAGATAGGTTGGTTAATTCTTTTAGCACATCATCCTCGGCCACCAGCAATTTTCGATAGGTGCGTTCCTTCCCAATGGACTTGCGAATGCGATTGCTCTTAACCGGACTATTATGAATCCCCCGAGCCTTTCGATAGAGATCAAAACCAAAACGACCGAAGTGATCGATGAGAGTCATTTCCGGCACTTCTAAGAGATCTGCACCAGTATAAATTCCCAAATCATGAAGTCGCTCCACTGTCCGTTTCCCCACACCATGAAACTTAGCAACATCCAGCTGACTTAAAAAGTCTTGAGCTTGCTCGGGTAAAATGACGGTCAGTCCCTGAGGCTTCTGGTAATCACTGGCAATTTTTGCTAGAAACTTATTGTAGGAAACTCCGGCAGAAGCAGTTAGGTGCAATTCATTCCAAATAGCATGCTGAATCAAGCGAGCTACCTTGACAGCAGACTGAAGACCAAGCTTATTGTTGGTCACATCCAGATAGGCTTCATCAATGCTCATAGGCTCAATCAGATCGGTGTAGCGTTTAAATATTTCTCTGACTTGGAGACCGACTGCCTGGTACTTCTCGTAGTTTCCAGGGATGAAAACTGCCTGAGGACACCGTTCATAGGCCTCTTTGGAACTCATAGCCGAATGGACACCATATTTTCTGGCTTCGTAATTACAAGTCGACACCACTCCTCTTCCGCCAGACAAACGGGGATCATGGCCAATAATGACAGGCTTTCCCTTCAATTCAGGATGGTCACGCTCTTCAACGGACGCAAAAAAGGCATCCATATCGATATGAATGATTTTACGGCTCGTATCATTGACTAAAGGAAATATGAGCATGGGCAACCTCCTCTTTCATTATATCCCTATCAACGATTTTTTCCTACTAATTCCTACCTCTTCTAAGACAAAAATATAATACAGTTTATTCATATTTACCCTTCTGTATTATAAAAGAATCCAAAATCTTTTTGCTATTCCCTTTGTGAAACCGATTTCCATATGGTATACTACTATTGTAAGTGCAACAGATTTGTTGCTAGAAAGACAAAAGAGGATTTAAACATGGTTGTTAAAACAGTTGTTGAAGCACAAGACATTTTTGACAAAGCCTGGGAAGGCTTCCAAGGTGAAGACTGGAAAGAAAGAGCCAGTGTCTCACGCTTTGTACAAGCTAACTACACTCCATATGATGGAGACGAAAGCTTCTTAGCTGGCCCAACAGAACGTTCACTTCACATCAAGAAGATTGTTGAAGAGACAAAAGCACACTACGAAGAAACTCGTTTCCCATACGATACTCGTCCAACTTCTATCGCTGATATCGCAGCTGGATACATCGACAAAGAAAACGAAGTCATCTTCGGTATCCAAAACGATGAGTTGTTCAAATTGAACTTCATGCCTCGTGGTGGTATCCGTATGGCGGAAACTACTTTGAAAGAAAATGGATTTGAGCCAGATCCAGCTGTGCATGAAATCTTCACAAAATATGTGACAACAGTTAACGACGGTATCTTCCGTGCTTATACTACAAACATCCGTCGTGCACGTCACGCTCACACAGTAACTGGTCTTCCAGATGCATACTCACGTGGACGTATCATCGGGGTTTATGCTCGTTTGGCCCTTTACGGAGCTGACTACTTGATGGCTGAAAAAGCAAACGACTGGAATGCGATTACTGAAATCGATGAAGAATCAATCCGTCTTCGTGAAGAAGTAAACCTTCAATACCAAGCACTCCAAGAAGTTGTTAAATTGGGTGACCTTTATGGTGTAGACGTACGTCGTCCTGCCTTCGATACAAAAGAAGCAATTCAATGGACAAACATCGCCTTCATGGCTGTCTGCCGTGTGATCAACGGTGCTGCTACTTCTCTTGGACGTGTGCCAATCGTTTTGGATATCTACGCTGAACGTGACTTGGCTCGTGGTACTTACACTGAGTCTGAAATCCAAGAATTCGTTGATGATTTCGTTATGAAATTGCGTACTGTTAAATTTGCTCGTACAAAAGCTTACGACCAATTGTACTCAGGTGACCCAACCTTCATCACAACTTCTATGGCTGGTATGGGTAACGACGGACGTCACCGTGTTACTAAGATGGACTTCCGTTTCTTGAACACTTTGGACAACATCGGTAACTCTCCAGAACCAAACTTGACAGTTCTTTGGACTGACAAATTGCCATACAGCTTCCGTCGCTACTGTATGCACATGAGCCACAAACACTCTTCTATCCAATACGAAGGTGTAACAACAATGGCGAAAGACGGATACGGTGAAATGAGCTGTATCTCATGTTGTGTATCTCCACTTGACCCAGAAAACGAAGAACAACGCCACAACATCCAGTACTTCGGTGCTCGTGTAAACGTGCTTAAAGCTCTTCTTACTGGTTTGAACGGTGGTTACGACGACGTTCATAAAGACTACAAAGTATTTGACATCGATCCTATCCGTGACGAAGTTCTTGAATTCGAATCTGTTAAAGCAAACTTCGAAAAATCACTTGACTGGTTGACTGACACTTACGTAGATGCTTTGAACATCATCCACTACATGACTGATAAGTACAACTACGAAGCTGTTCAAATGGCCTTCTTGCCAACTCACCAACGCGCAAACATGGGATTCGGTATCTGTGGATTCGCTAACACTGTTGATACTTTGTCAGCAATCAAATACGCTACTGTTAAACCAATCCGTGACGAAGATGGCTACATCTACGATTACGAAACAATCGGTGAATACCCACGTTGGGGTGAAGATGACCCACGTTCTAACGAATTGGCAGAATGGTTGATCGAAGCTTACACTACTCGTCTTCGCAGCCACAAACTTTACAAGAATGCAGAAGCTACAGTTTCACTTTTGACTATCACTTCTAACGTTGCTTACTCTAAACAAACTGGTAACTCACCAGTCCACAAAGGGGTATACCTCAACGAAGATGGTTCTGTGAACACAAGCAAATTGGAATTCTTCTCACCAGGTGCTAACCCATCTAACAAAGCTAAAGGTGGATGGTTGCAAAACTTGAACTCACTTGCTAGCCTTGACTTTGGTTACGCAGCTGACGGTATCTCACTCACTACTCAAGTGTCACCTCGTGCTCTTGGTAAAACTCGTGACGAACAAGTAGACAACTTGGTAACTATCCTTGATGGATACTTCGAAAACGGTGGACAACACGTTAACTTGAACGTTATGGACTTGTCAGACGTTTACGAAAAGATCATGAGCGGTGAAGACGTTATCGTTCGTATCTCTGGATACTGTGTAAACACTAAATACCTCACTCCAGAACAAAAAACTGAATTGACACAACGTGTCTTCCACGAAGTTCTTTCTATGGATGATGCATTGAGCTAAGATTCAAATAGATTTTTCAAACCAGTCGGAAACGGCTGGTTTTTTCTTGTCCTGTCTTGACTAAATCCGTGGTAACACTAGTACAAATCAGTGAAATTTTGATATAATGGAAGCAATCTATTAACAGAACAGGAAGAACAATGGAATCGTCTAAAGATATGGACCGCGTGATTGATGTCCTCATGTTGGCAGGAACCCTCCTTTTAGAGAGTGGTTCTGAAATCCATCGGGTGGAGGATACCATGATCCGGATTGCTCATTCTCAAGGAATCGATGATTGCAATGCCTTAGCGATGCCAGTCGCTATTTTCTTTTCAATCGAAAATGCCAATATCACGCGGATGAAGCGGATCCTGCGGACCAATTACAATATCGAGAAGGTCTGTGATGTCAATCAGATTTCTCGCCAATTAGTCTCTGGGCACATCAATCTCGAAGAAGCCTACCAAGCCTTGATCCAATTGAAGCAGAAGGAAGTCCCCTATACCAATTTGCAGTTAACCATCGCGGCAACTCTTAGCGCCCCTTTTTTCTCCATTATGTTTGGCGGGAATTTTTATGATGCGATAGGAGCAGGTATTGCGACTGTCTTTGCCTATGCTTTCTCTCTAGTAGTTGAGAAATACGTGCGCATCCCTTTTGCCACTGCTTTTGCGGCAGCCTTTGTCTTTGGCTTTTTGGCCCATATTTGGGCCCGCTATAGTGGTTTTCCTTCCAATACCGATCTCATAATTGCTGGTTGTGTCATGCCTTTCGTTCCTGGGATTGCCATGACCAATGCCGTCAGGGATCTGATGAACAACCACCTCAACTCTGGGATGAGTAAACTCTTTGAGACCCTGCTCATTACTCTTGCCCTTGGTGCCGGAACGACCGTCGCTCTTGTCCTTATGAAATAGAATCATGAATCTAATCGAATTTTTAATCCAAGCCGTGGCGAGTTTGATTGCCATCATTACCTTTTTAATCGTCCTCAACGTGCAACGTTCCATGCTACTCCCTGGAGGAATTTTAGGGATGGCTATTTGGTTGCTCTACTATATCTTGAAAGGACCTACCAATGTTATCATTGCGACTTTTATCGCCGCCATTGTCGGTTCTTGTATCAGTCAAATTTTAAGTATCATCTACAAGACGCCTGTCGTTGTCTTTATGCTAGCTATTCTCGCTCCTTTGGTTCCTGGATATATTTCCTATCGGACCACCTCCTTCTTTGTTAGTGGCCAATATCAGCAAGCCGTGACCAGTGTGACCCTAGTTGTTATTCTGGCCTTGGTTATCTCTATCGGGATGGCTAGCGGGTCTGTCGTCTTGAAACTCTACCATTCTTACCAACGCCATCAAAAAAGAAAAATGACCAATGCCAACTAGCATTGGTTTTCTAAATTTTTATATGTAATCGCTTGCATTTTTATTTAAAAGGAGTACAATGATAGTGAAAAAAACAAATCCTTTAAAGTATGCGAGGTGATGTATGATGCTAAACAAGTATATCAAGTATCTTCCTTGGATGATCCTAGGAGCCCTCCCCTCCTATCAATCAGCGACTATCTATGCCCGTAATTCATTTGACTTGTTCTATCTGACCTTGAACTTTCTGATTGTATACATCGCTTTAATCGTCTTCTACGAAAATGTTCTAAGAGACAAATGCAAAGAGCTCTTCATACGAATCATGAGCAATCCTAAAAAAGATAAGCAAGCATAAGAGTTGAAAAGCCATCTAGGGATGGCTTTTTTGTTTTTCGTCCTCTTTTTTTCAAAAAATCCCCTTGCCCAACTCGGTCCTAAGAATGATTTCCAAACTGTTCTGGCTTTTTCAAGGGAGTTTTGCTCTCAAATATGGTAAAATAGTAACGAAATATACTAGTAGATATCAAATTAAAAGAGGTTATTTATGACAATCGGTATTGATAAGATTGGATTTGCGACCAGCCAGTATGTCTTGCGCTTAAGTGAGCTAGCGGCTGCTCGAAATACAGATCCAGAGAAACTCAGTAAAGGGCTCTTATTGAAAGAACTGAGTATTGCCCCTATTACAGAGGATATCGTCACACTTGGAGCAAGTGCCAGCCATAGTATTTTAACCGAAGAAGAAAAAGAAGAAATTGATATGGTCATCCTGGCGACCGAGTCAGGAATTGACCAGAGTAAGGCTGCTGCTGTTTTCGTTCACGGTCTCCTAGGAATCCAACCCTTTGCTCGGAGCTTTGAAATGAAGGAAGCCTGCTATGCTGCAACGGCCGCTTTGGACTATGCTAAGCTTCATGTTGAAAAGTTCCCACTGAGCAAGGTGTTGGTCATTGCCAGTGATATTGCAAAATATGGGATCGACACCCCTGGAGAACCGACTCAAGGAGCTGGATCTGTCGCTATGCTAGTGACGCAGAACCCACGTATCCTAGCCTTTAATGATGATAATGTAGCTCAAACCCGTGATGTCATGGATTTCTGGCGTCCCAACTACTCAAGCACTCCCTTTGTCAATGGGATCTATTCGACCCAACAGTACTTGGATTGCTTGAAAACAACTTGGACAGAGTATCAAAAACGGACTGGTCTGACATTGGATGATTTTGATGCGATCTGCTTCCACCTACCTTATCCCAAGCTTGCTCTTAAGGGCTTAAAAAAGATTCTTGATAAGAGTCTTTCTCCTGAGAAACAAGCCCAATTGCAATACAATTTTGAACAGTCCATTCTCTACAGCCAAAAGGTTGGGAATATCTATACGGGTTCCCTCTTCCTAGGTTTGCTTTCTCTCTTAGAGAATCAGCCTCAACTAGTGGCTGGCGACCGGATCGCCCTCTATGGATATGGAAGTGGCGCAGTCGCTGAGATTTTTAGTGCTCACTTAGTCGAAGGATATGAGCAAATGCTCCATCCAAATCGTATGGCAGAATTGGATCAGCGAAAAGCTCTTACGATTGCCGAATATGAGAAGATCTTCTTCGAAGAGGCACAATTAGATGCTGAAGGCAATCAAACCTTCCAAGGTTACCAAGATCAAACCTTTGCCTTATCAGAAATCAACGAACACCAACGAACCTATGTAAAGGTAGAACACCATGGTTAAATTAACTGGTTTTTCAAAAGCAAGTCCAGCAGAGCGTATCGAGAAACTGGCTCAGGCCGGACTCCTTTCAGAAGAAGGACTACAAACAGTAAGGGACAATGACACATTGCCCCTTTCTCTTGCCAATGAAATGGTCGAAAATGTCCTCGGCACCTTAGCCTTGCCCTTTGGTATAGCTCCTGGCTTCCAGATAGATGATCAGGAAATTCAGGTCCCAATGGTGACGGAAGAACCCTCTGTCATTGCTGCTGCTTCTTATGCTGCAGGGTTGATCAAGCGTTCAGGTGGGTTTCAGACCCAGGTTCACAAGCGTCAAATGATTGGGCAAGTGGCTCTCTATGATGTCAGCAATAAAGAAAAGGCCAGTCAGGCGATTACAGAAGCTAAAGAAGAACTGCTCCAACTGGCCAATCAAGCCTATCCTTCCATCGTTAAACGGGGAGGTGGGGCACGAGATCTCTGGACAGAGGTGAAAGGTGACTTTCTCATTTGCTACCTATCCGTTGATCCAAAAGAAGCCATGGGGGCTAACATGCTCAACACCATGTTGGAAGCTCTGGTCGACCCTTTAGAAGAGTTATCCGGGGGCCAAGGCTTAATGGCTATTTTGTCCAACCTAGCAACAGATGCCCTCGTCACTGCAAGGTGTCACATAGACTACCGCTTTCTCAGTCGTGATCCCAAGGAAGCTGCCGAAATTGCTCAGAAAATAGCTCTGGCCAGTCAATTAGCGGCTGTTGATCCTTATCGAGCAGCGACTCACAACAAGGGAATTTTCAATGGCATCGATGCTGTCGTCTTAGCAACTGGAAATGACTGGCGGGCGATTGAAGCAGGTGGCCATACCTATGCCAGTCGATCCGGACAAGCTCTAGGACTATCTAACTGGATGGATCATCCAGAACAGCAAGTCCTAGAAGGTCAGCTGACCCTTCCCATGCCTATCGCTACCAAGGGAGGCTCCATCGGACTCAATCCAAGTGTTCAAGTGGCTCATGAACTACTTGGAAATCCTGACGCCCAGACTCTTGCACGGATTATTGTATCCGTTGGCCTAGCTCAAAACTTTGCAGCGCTTAAGGCCTTGGTCAGCACCGGTATTCAACATGGGCATATGAAACTCCAGGCTAAGTCACTCGCCCTACTTGCTGGAGCTACTCCGTCAGAGGTGGCTCCGGTGGTGCAAGCATTGCTAGAGGACAAACCCTTTAACCTGGAAAAAGCCCAAGCTGTTTTAGAGGAAATTCGTCAAAGTAAGTAAAAAATCCTTCCGTGTAAACGGAGGGATTTTTGCTAGTTTCTTCAAGTTAATCATGGATGGAAGAGATTTGTTCGTGTCCTTCTTTTACTCGTCCGTAAAGAATATAGGGAACCTTTCTTAAATCGGCAATTGTCTGACAAGAAAGGGCACACATAATCAGGCGTAAATCCTCTTTCCAAGCATTGACTTGGGCGATGGCCTCGTCAATCGGCTTTGTCTCTACCAATTCTAAAATGGTCCGAGAAAGACCGACCCCCTTGGCTCCTAGAACCAGTGCCTTGATCATATCCAAGGGATGACGAACGCCACCAGAGGCGAGAACCTCGACCTGATCCATCAGTGGTTGAGCCCCAAGTAGGGCTTGGACCGTTGTTTGTCCCCAGTCATTGAGATAGGAGCGATTGCCTCCCCGACGGTTTTCGATATAGGCAAAACTGGTCCCACCTCTACCAGAAATATCAACTGTCCTGACACCTAGTTCGATAGCTCTTTGGATAGTTCCGGCATCCATACCAAAACCGACCTCTTTTAGCACCAAGGGCACTGGAAGTTGCTTTGCATAACCTGCTAAATGGCCTTGCCAGTTTCTAAAGCTTCGTTCCCCTTCGGGCATGAGAAGCTCCTGCATGAGGTTGACATGGAGTTGGAGAAAGAGGGGCTGGGTCTCTTCAATCGTCTGTATGCCCAATTCAAGCGGTTTGTCAATCCCGATATTGGTCGCAAAGAGTAGGTCCGGATGAAGGTCCTTGACTCGATAGGAGCTATCCTGAGGATCCTTCAAAGCTGCACTATAAGAACCTGTCACAAAGAGAATACCACAGGCTTCTGCCACCTGGGCCAACTTCCGATTGATTTCTCCCCCCTTGGCACTGCCACCTGTCATGGCATTGATATAAAAAGGGTAGTCCCAATCACGACCCGCAAAATGAGTTGTCAAGTCCACCTCATCTAAATCGATAGTTGGTAAAGAGGAATGAATCAACTCAACCTCATCAAAGCTATTGTAACCCGGAGTTTGTTCCAAGGCCAAACGAATATGTTCATCCTTTCGGTTGGTCGTCATACTCTCCCATCCTTTCTGAATATAATAAATCAATCCCTGCTTCTTGCCAGCGTCTGACGATTTCTTGGGCAGCAGCCTCCTCAAATGCGAGGGCGATTCCACAATCTCCTCCTCCAGCGCCACTGGATTTTGCAATGACCTTTAACCCCTCTTCTGCCCTCTTTAATTGGGCTAGTTTTTTGGTATAAATTACCTCATTAAGAGATAGAAGTAAGTCACTAGCCCGACCGATAGAGGACCAGGCTAAGTCTCTGTCTGCTTCTTGAAAGGCCACTAAGAGGTCTTGTACAGCCTGCTCCGTCCCCTCTAAGAAGACAGGATCAATAGCTGAACGAACCTGGTTAATCAAGTCCCTTGAAATAGCAGGTTCTTGGGTCCAACCCACTAAAAAAGTATAGGACAACTGAGGGGAAAGAGGCCGGATTTCATATCCCCAATCAAGGGCTAAGACCTGGTCCAGATCCTGATCTTGTAATTGATCAGCCAGCGCCCGTCTGTCAAAAGAGCGGTAGCTAACCAAGCCTTCATAGGCAATACAAGCTAGGTCTCCCATTGACCCATTGTCACCACGCTGAATCAAGACCAAACAGGCCAAACGAAAGAGCAAGTCTGCAGGCAGGGGGAAATCATAAAGAGCTGCCATGGCTTTGAGGGTCAACAAGACCACACTGCCACTAGAGCCAATTCCGAATTTCTTACCCTCTCGCTCAAATTTCCCCCCAATACGTAAATCAAAGGGAGAAATCGCTACTCCTTGTGACTGGAGGTAGGCGTTCATCAGATGCACGGTTTCTTGGATCAATGCATAGTCCGTATTCGGAGTCAAATCAACCGCAAAAGGAAACATGTCCGACTGAATCCGATAAGTAGATGCTGGTTGGATTTCTGCCTGCATGTAAATAGGGATAAACTGAATGATGGCTGTTTGTCCAGGAGTTAAGATAGAATATTCCCCAGCGACATACAGCTTCCCACCTGCACGAACTTCTTTCTTAATCTTCATGGGATAAATCCTTGGTCTTGGAGACAATGATACGGTAGTCTTGTTCAAAAAGTGGAACCAATTGGTCCAGATCCTCTTCTAGACAGAGAACCTTCACATTCGGACCTGCATCCATGGTGAAGTAGCAACGTTTCCCTTCTTCACGAAGAGAGCGCACGAACTCCATGGCCTCGTAGCTCTTATCCGTCAAATAGGAAAAGGCTGGACTTGCAGTCTTGGTTGTAGAATGCATGAGAAGAGCATTCCGTTCGGTCAATTCCCCTACTTTTTCAAAATCATTGTCCTTCAGGTAACCCAGCATATCTTGGTAATCCCGGGCTGACTGGCGGATCCATTCTTGGAAATTGGTAGAGGTTTCCGTGCACCGTTTCATCCCTTCCCGACTAGAAAGAATTTTTTGTTGGTCGTTTAACACTAGCATGATCATAGCCAGTTTGAGGTCCGTTTCCACCTGGTAAATTTCCCCAGTATCCTTGTCCCAAGCAGCTAAAGGCCCAAAGAAGGAACGAGATGACGAGCCGGAAGCAAACTTAGCCGCTTGAGCTTGTTCTGCCTGAGTCATGCCCAGTTGGTAATAGCGATTGCAGGCTTTTACCAATGCAGACAAACCACTAGAACTAGAAGAAAGTCCTGCAGCTGTCGGCATATTGTTGCTGGTATCAACCCGAACAAAGCCTGTCTCCCCTTCTGGTTTAAAGCGGTCGATGACTGCTCCAATCTTGGCCTGCTCCGCTTCATTTTGGAAGACCCCATCAATATAGAAGGCATGAGCCTTGGCTTCAGGTCCCAAAGGGCTGATGCGAGTCTCCGTATACATATTTTCCAAGGTCAAGGAAATGGAACTAGTTGATGGTACCATCGCTTCACTGTTTTCCTTACCCCAATACTTAATAATGGCGATATTGGCATACGATTTCACACTTACAGGCTTTCGATCCATAACTCCTCCACTCCTTTATTTCTTAGTTCTTTTGCGATCATTTCTGCTTGTTCTTGGTCTGTAGCAAGGGCAATGATACAGCCACCGAGCCCGCCACCGCTCATTTTGGCTCCCAAAGCTCCATTCGCTAATGCTAGTTCTACCAGTTGATCCGCTTCTGGACAACTCACTCCTACTGCCTGCAAATAATGATGACAGTCTGTTAAGATACGTCCCAAGGTGGGAGCATCTTTTTGGGCAAGAGCTTTTTCTGCTTGCTCAGTTAGAAGTCCAATTTCATGGAAACTTGCCAGGGCCGCTGTTCCCAAATCCTTGACCTTCTGAATGACTTCTTTGGTATGGCCACGGATACCTGTATCTGCAATAACCAGCTTGGCACCCAAATCAACCTCTAATTCACTAAAACCGACATTTCGAATGAATTTAATAGGCTTATCACTTAGACAGGTCTTGGCATCCAGCCCACTAGGATTCATATGGGCAATCATTTCCGCTCGATTCACCAAGATTTCCAAAGTCTCTTGACTCAAATCCCGCTTGAAGTAATCAAAGACTGCTCGAATTGCTGCAATACTGACAGCAGCCGAGGACCCCATCCCCCGCTGGGACGGAATCATGGAGTCAATTCGGCAAGCGATGGCCGCCTCCTCAATCCCCAAATACTCTAAGGAAGCGTAAACAGCCATAGATAAGCTATCATTCTCAAAAAGGACCCACGGACGATCCGCAGGTACAATCTGACAGGTGACCTGAATGTGAAGGAGAGGCAAGGCAATGGCTGGATAGCCATAAACAACTGCATGCTCTCCTATTAAAATAATCTTGCTATGTGCCTGTCCGACACCTATCGATCTAGTCATACGTCTCTCAGTTATCTTCATTCTTTCTGCTATAGATTGCTTGATACAATCCTCTCTCCTACCATTTTAATATAAAAAAAGAAAAAAAGCGATGGCTAAACCACGCTTCTTTCTCCGTCTTAGGAAGGATTTTTACTGGCCACTTCCATTTCTGTTTTGATGAGCTCCATCAGTTGATTTCGATCTAGGATCCATTGGGCCCGCTCATCTTTTTCATAGGTCCGATTGGATAGAAAAATAGCCGCCAATTGGAGCTTGCGGTTATAGAGAAGGAAGGTCCCTGTATAACCTGTATGGTCCAACCAGTCTCCTTCCAGATTCCAGGCCAGAGAGCGCGTCTTCCCTTCTTCTAAGGCATAGTTCTGCGATAGAATCCCTGCAAAAGGATCCTGTAAATAATGCTCCAGGAAAATTTCCATATCTCTAATAGTCGAGAACAGGCCTGCACTTCCAGCATGGACTCCCAGCACACGCGCTTTCGGATCATGGACAACGCCACCTGGAAGGCCACGAATGGTTGGAACAGCTTGAGAAACCGGGCCAAAAGTAGTCTCCTTCATTTGCCAAGGTTCAAAGACTTGCTCCTGAAAAATATAGTCTAAGTCCAGACCAAACCACTTCTCCAGAAGAAAGCCCAATAAAAGAAAATTGACATCCGTATAGTGGAACTGGCGATTGTCCTTGAGTTTCAAGCGGTGCAAGGCTTCTTTTAAGCCCTCAGCATCCAAGTCATCTCGTCTAGGGATGAAAGGATCCAGCCCAGAAGTATGGGTTAAAAGCTGACGGATGGTCACCTCTGCCTGCTCCATATCCGGATAGTGAGAAGCTAAGGGACGATCGATATCAATTTGCCCTTGTCGGACCAGAAAAGCAAGAACCGTTCCAACTCCGACGACCTTACTCACACTGGCTAAATCATAGGTCAAGCCAGGAATAACTGGCTCTTGCTTGTCTGGATCAGCTAGTCCCAAGTAATACTCCTGCCAGCTTCCTTTCTGATAGAGCGCAAGAGAGGCACCTGGGTAGATGCCTGCTCCTATTTGCTCTTGAATTTTTTGGATGATTTTTTCCATTTTTCTTCACTCATTTCAATCAGCCAAAGACTTGCTTAGGCTTCGAACCACCATTCAATCTTGCTTGGATCCTCAACCAAGACAAATTGCTCTTTTCTCGGTACAAAAGTCACCTGATCTCCAAAGCAAGAGGCCACTTCACTTGCTACAAATGGCTCTAGAATGACCTTGACCTGACAAAGGTCCCAAGTCTGTCCATTAGCTAGTGTGAGGTCCGGACCATCTGATGCTTCTAAGTCTAAATACTCTTCTAAGCCAGGTAGTTGTTGATAGAAAGCTGTAGAAGTCTCTACATTAGGTACACGAAGAACTATCTTTTCTACGAAAAACTCCGTCAAGGTTGTAAACTCTTCATTCGCTTGAAAATCTGGAACTTCCTCAATTTCAGTTAAACTGTCCACTTGCTCTTCCGCATGGAGCAAGATACGATCTCCTTCTGGCGAAAGAGCTTCAAAGGCATAGCCATTTTCCCCTCTGAAGAGGCGATCAACTTGATGACCACGAGCCAGAAGCCACTCAATTTCTTGCGGGTTGGTCACGCGAATCTTTAAGCAAGCCAAGCGTTTTGGTCCCTCAACCTTACGGGTTCTCATACTAGGGGATTCCTCTAAATAGAGGCGGTCTGTCTTCGATTGATCTCCAAGGGATAATAAAGCCCCATCTTCCAACAGGGTTTTCATTCCTAAGACCTTTTCAAAAAATTCTTGATTGACATTTCGATTGTTTGTTTTTAATACGGGTGAAATACTACTAATCTTATTTATGCACATAATTCCTCCAAGTCTTTTATATTTTAAAAGATTTTCTTTTTTTTTACAAGAAATCTTGTGCAAAAAAGACAGATTTCTCAAAATTTTGAATCTGTCTTTCTTTACTTAATATACTGTTCGTGTATGGACCCGCCCGTTTGGAGCTTCAAATTCGTATTCTAAGTAATCCTGATAGGTCCCTGGTGCAATCACTCCACGCACATCTAATACAGCCGTTCCCGCCTGTCCCACAATGGAATCTGCTAACAGGCAGCAATTCGTAGACAGAACAAAGTAAGATTTAAAACGCGAAGAAGTAAATTTATATAGCTCAGCCCCTAAATCATATTTCAATTTGTAAGCGTAGGTCGGCTGACCGTCTTCCAGTAACCTACTAGGTGGATACCAAGGTTCTAACAACTGATCAATTTCAGCTAGACGCTTCTCTACTGCCTGATTCTCTTCTTCGGTAAGGGATAGGCTGTAGCCAAACAGCGTCTTTTGACTCTCTTTTTTACATAGTTCGATGTATGGTTCCTTATCCACTTTAAACAGTACGCCATCCCCAATCGTCCCAAATAGACGCTCTGAAAAGGGATCGTAACTTCCGTAAGAAATGACCTTCCCCTGATAACAAATATCTACATGCCCAATCGCTCCAAATAAGTTGCTGTCAGAAGTATGAACCAAAATTTCTAATTCCCTTGCCTCTTCTTCTTTTTTCACCAATCGATAAGGGCCTGTGTGTCCCGCCGAGCTCCCTTTTTGAAGAAACTGGTTAAACCGTTTTAACTCCTTAGCAGGGATAAAGGCTGCAAAGATAACCGGTAGGCTAATACGAAAGCGACGTTTTAACTCTTGGCCTTGTTGGTCTTTGTCAAATAAAATACCATCTCGAATATTAGAAATCCCCAACAAGACCAGATAAGCCCCCAAGAGGATAAATTGGAAGTGCCCATCTGAACCAGGTTCCAAGACAGTTGCTAGACCAATCCCACCGTTTAAAAGCGCATCCCATAAATAGAGCCAGCCTCCTTTTACCCGATTGGCCTTATAAAGCCAAAATGTGATCCCATAGACAATGGCACTCCCCAACTGATATGCCCCTAAACAAATCACAACTAAGTTTACGGGCAGACTACTCAGTCGATTCAACCAGATCAACGCAAGTGAAAGAAAAATAAACCAAATAGAGTGGCTATAGGAAATAGACTTGCTACGTAACAAAAAGCGAAGAAGAAAGCTTCCTAGTCCATCAACTAAAAAGTAAATGGCTAATAGATCCAAGGAAAATTTTGTGAAACCAACACCGTTTCGAAAAATGAGGATCCCAAAAATGACGGCAAGAACCCCAAACAATAAAGTCCGTCTTCTTGCAACTTCTTCAACAGATAATTTTCTCACCATGACACCCTCCTTCAGAGATCAAAGGTCTTTAGACAAATACTATTTTATCACGTATAATATAAGAAGTAAAGAAACAGTGAAGCTGATAAAAGGAGCATCCTATGAAATTCAATCAATATAGCTATCTACCAGTCGACCAAGCAGACATTCTAAAGGAACTGAAAGAAATCGGGTTTGACCTTCCCCTTCATCTTACAGAGAAAGAACTGTTTGAATGGTTTGTTCGCAAGGTTTATTTCACCTACAAAAATACAGATTATCCTCTCTCTAACCTAGTGGCGGATGCTGAAACAGATCTCCTGAGCTATTTCCAATCTGACCGCGAATGGTCTCCAAATATTTTCTACACAGTGGCCCTCCAATTGCTCGGTTTCCGCTATTTTATTGACTTTGAAAATACGGACAGCTTCTTAAAAGAAGTCCAAATTCCGATTGAGTATGGAAACTTGGTAGAGAACCTCTATCACCTCCTTAACACTCGTACGGTCAAAGGGAATTTACTAATTGAGCAGTTGGTCAGCGATGGCTTGATCCCCGAGGACAATCGCTACCACTTTTTCAACGGAAAAAGTCTAGCTACCTTTAACTGCCATGATGTAATCCGTGAAGTGGTCTATGTGGAGAGTCGAGTTGATAGCGACCAGGATAGTCTTCCAGATTTGGTCAAGGTCAATATTATTCGCCCACGCTATGAAGGAAAAATCCCAGCCGTCATGACTGCCAGCCCTTATCACCAAGGAACCAATGACAAGGCTAGCGACAAGGCTCTCTATAATATGAATGTGGACCTCGAGGTCAAAGAACCTCATACCATCCAAGTAGAAGAACCTCAATTAGAATTGGTGGATCCTGTCGGTTCAGCTCAACTAGTCTCTGAGGCTGAAGAAACCCTCACTCATATCAACTCCAGTTATACCCTCAATGACTACCTTCTCGCTCGTGGTTTTGCCAATCTCTACGTCTCCGGTTTAGGGACCAAGGACTCTCAAGGCTTGATGACCAATGGAGATTACCGTCAAATCGAGGCCTATAAAAATGTTATCGACTGGCTCAACGGCCGTTGCCGGGCCTTTACAGACCACAGTCGCCAACGCCAAGTCAAGGCCGATTGGTCTAACGGCAAAGTTGCTACGACGGGCTTGTCCTACCTAGGGACCATGTCCAATGGACTGGCTACCACCGGTGTCGATGGCCTAGAAGTTATCATCGCAGAAGCCGGTATCTCTTCTTGGTACAACTACTATCGGGAAAACGGACTCGTGACGAGTCCTGGCGGCTATCCTGGAGAGGATTTTGATTCGCTTGCTGAGTTGACTTATTCACGTGCCCTTCGGGCTGGAGACTATCTCCGCCACCATGCAGCCCATGTCGCTGATTTGGAAGAGGTTAAGAAGCAATTGGATCGCAAAACAGGGGACTACAACCAATTCTGGCATGACCGCAACTATCTCCTTCAGGCAGACAAAGTCAAGGCAGAGGTCGTCTTCACCCATGGTTCCCAAGACTGGAATGTCAAGCCCCTCCATGTATACCAAATGTTCCAAGCCCTTCCAGCCAACATCAAGAAACACCTCTTCTATCACAATGGAGCCCATGTCTATCTCAACAACTGGCAGTCCATTGACTTCCGTGAGAGTATGAATGCCCTCCTCTCTAAAAAATTACTGGGCTATGATTCAAGCTATGAATTGCCAACCGTCATCTGGCAGGACAATACAGGGGAACAAAGTTGGACTTCCTTGGAAGACTTTGGCAATCAAACAGCCCAGCGGACCTTCCCACTGGGAGATGGTGAGAGAGTCATCCAAAACCGCTATGCGACAGAAGATTATGAGCGCTATGGCAAAGCCTATCCAACCTTCCTAACTGATCTTTACCAAGATAAGGCCCAACAGGTGACCATCGATCTTCCGATCGCAGAAGACTTACACCTCAACGGAAAAGCTCGCCTTCACCTGCGGCTCCAATCTAGCACAAACAAAGGCTTGCTCTCAGCCCAACTCATGGAGCTAGGAAGCAAGAAATATCTCCAACCCTATCCAGCTGTCCTATCCGTCCGCACCCTTGATAACGGTCGCTACCATATGCTAGACAATTTGACCGAGTTGCCATTTAAGGAAGCCGGTCAACGGGTGATTACAAAGGGCTATCTCAACCTTCAAAACCGTCATGATCTCTTACAAGTCGAACCTGTAACCCCAGGGGAATGGATGGAATTCGACTTTGAACTCCAACCAACCATCTACAAGCTGGAAAAAGGGACTACTCTTCGTCTTGTCCTTTATACAACCGACTTCGAGATCACTGTCCGCGACCAAACGGACTACCAACTCACCATTGATCTGGCTAACTCCAGATTAACCCTTCCTAAGATGGATTAAGGAATTTCATGCTTTTTCCTTGTCGTCCCTTCCCTTGCTTGATTTGACAGCCTTGCCTACTTATGATAATATCTAAGAGAGTATTTCATAGAAAAAGAGTTTAGAGGATATTATGGCTATCGAAAAAACAGTCAGCGAAATTGCTGAAATTCTAGGAGTTAGTCGCCAAGCGGTCAACAACCGTGTTAAGGCCCTAGATCCTGAAGATACAGAAAAAAATGATAAGGGAGTTACCGTCGTAACCCGTAGTGGCTTGATCAAGCTAGAAGAAATCTACAAAAAGACCATCTTTGAAGACGAGCCTGTCAGTGATGATGTGAAACAGCGTGAATTGATGGAAATTTTGGTAGATGAAAAAAATGCCGAAATCGTCCGTCTCTACGAACAACTAAAAGCAAAAGACGACCAGCTAAAATCCAAAGATGAGCAATTAGCTAAAAAGGATGAGCAGTTGCGTGTCAAAGATGTTCAGATTGCTGAAAAAGACAAACAGCTCGACCAACAACAACAGCTAACCCTTCAGGCTATGAATGACCGTGAAACATTGAAATTAGAATTAGATCAAGCCAATGAAAAGGTTCAAGAACAAGAGAGTAAAGGCTTCTGGAGACGCGTCTTTGGTCGCTAAAAACTGACTTCGGTCAGTTTTTTCTATGCCTTTGCCTCCCCTCAATAATTAGAAAATCCAAAAACACCCAATAGATGAAGGAGTTCCCTTGAAAGAATTAAGCCACTATGTCTCCTTTGATTTAGAATTTAATCAATTTGAAGGAAAGTACCACATTATCCAAGTTTCTGCTGTCCGCTTTGCAGATGGCCAAGAAGTTGCCCACTATGATTCCTATGCCTATACGGATAAACCACTAAAGAGCTTTATCAATGGCCTCACCGGGATCACATCTGATAAAATCCTCCAAGCTCCCCCACTCGAGCAAGTCCTAGCGGAGTTCCGAGATTTTGTTGCAGATAGTCCCCTCATTGGATACAATGCCATCAAGAGTGACCTCCCTATCCTAGCGGAAAATGGGCTAGAGTTCACGGACCAATATGCTGTCGATGTCTTTGAAGAAGCTTCTAAACGCCGACCTTCTGACCTCCATGGGATTAAGAACTTGCAGCTTCATACAGTTGCTCAGTTTTTAGGAGTGGCTGGAAAATCGCATGATAGTCTAGAAGATGCACGAATGACCGCCCTTGTTTATGAAGCCTTTCTCGAATCAGATCGGGCACGGCAACTCCTAACCGAGCAAGAATCCTTTTCTACCTCTCCTTTTGGTGGATTAGACCTCTCCAATTTTTTTAACGACTAAAAAGAGAGTGGGACAGAAATCGGTCATTCGTTAGAATTCGATTTCGTCGTCCCACCTCCGCACAGTTGAGTAGGGCTGTAAAAGCTGATGAAATCAGCGTAGTAGAGCCCACTCAACCACTGCGTCTTGCTCGACAATCCTAAGACAATTGAGAGGCTAGGACTTTTGTCCCAGCCTCTTTCTCTGTATGCTTAGAATGGTAATTTACCAGCAAAAGCTCCCAATTTTTTCTTGGTTGCTGCATCAATTTCTTCGATGGCTGCATTGATAGCTTGAACGGTCATATCAGCAAGAGTTTCTGTATCTTCGGGGTCCACAACTGCTGGGTTAAATTCGATGGATACCACCTTCTTATCACCTGTCAGAGTTGCAACCACCAAATCCTGAGCGGATTTACCAACAAATTGAGAAGCAGCCAATTCTGCCTGACTTTGTTCCATTTGTTTCTGAAGCTTTTGTGCTTGCTTCATCATATTTTGCATATTCATCATAAGATTTTCTAGATTCCTTTCCTAGCAAGGGTTTAGACCCTTTTGTTTAATGCTTATTGCCCATTTCTGCCCAATTTCTAGTAAGATGAGCAGTTTTCTTCTATTATAGCATGTTTTCTCCGTCCGACAAAGCTGATTTTTTATTTAAACAGCGTTGTGACAATGAGTTGGACATTTAAAAGAGTCAGAAGAGTAGCTACTCCATAAGCTAGGTAGGTATTCCATTTTGCATTGACAAATTCTCCCATGATTTTTTTATTGGAGGTAAAGTAAACCAAGGGGAAAATTGAAAATGGTAAAGCCAGAGACAAGAAGACTTGAGAATAGACCAACAAATCATCTAGAACACTTTCCTGATCCCTAAATAGAAAGGCGACAATCAGGACCGGAGTGAGGGCCAACATCCTAGTAAAGAGGCGGACAAGCCATTGAGGAAGCCGGAATTTAAGAAAACCTTCCATGACAATTTGTCCCGTCAGAGTGCCTGTAATGGTTGAATTCTGACCACTTGCTAACAAGGCAACGGCAAACAGAGTGGACAGAAAAGGACTCGCAATAGCTCCTGCAATGGCATTGTTTTGCAAGGCATCATACATACTAGAGAAGGCTCCAATTTCTTCTGCGTGTCCAAAAAAGAGGGCTGCTCCGAGAATCAACAAGAGAGAGTTGACAACAAAAGCCAGGGTTAATTCAATATTGGAGTCCCAGGTCATGAACCGCACAGCCCGACGAATATCTGCAGGATCCTCATAATCGACCTTTCGTGTTTGTGAAATGGAAGAATGTAAATAGAGGTTATGAGGCATGACAGTTGCACCAATAATCCCCAAGGCTAGCGTCAAGGCTTGCGATCCCTTAGGAAGACCTATGCCTACGATTTCCTTTTGGGGAATAAACCCAGCAAAAATTCCACCTATATCTGGTTTTGATAAGACCACAAGATAGATAAAAATCCCCAGAATGGTCAAAATCAAGGTAGAGACAATGGCCTCAATCTTACGAAAACCCAAGTGCATGAGTCCAAGGAGGAGGAAGACATCCAGGATGGTAACCAAAATAGAAAAGAGCAAGGGCCATCCGAACAGCAAATGGAGCGCAATCCCCGAACCAATGACTTCTGCTAAATCTGTCGCCATCAAGGCTAATTCAATCACTATCCAGAGAATATAGCGGAGCCACTTAGGTAAATGTGTCGCCGTTGTCTGGGCCAAATCTTTCCGATGGACAATACCTAGTTTCCCAGCCATCTGTTGCAATTGCATGGCAATCAAGGAAGATAAGAGAACCACCGACAATAACAAGTAACGATAGTGAGCCCCTCCAACAACGCTGGTAATCCAGTTCCCAGGATCCATATAACCCACTGCTACTAGACTCCCCGGACCTGAAAACAATAATAAGGTCTTCCAAAAAGAAGTTCCCTTGGGAACCCTGACGGATTGATTGATTTCTTGGAGTGATTTCCGCTCTAACTGTTCTAAACTCATGATACTCTTCTTTCCACGACGTTACTTCCCCTTGATTATAGCACAAATGAAATATTTCGGTAAATTTTCTCTTTATTTTCAAAAAAAGATTCCCTTCCCAACTCCCACTTCACCATTGTCTTCGTATTCCTTTAGCGATTTTTTCTCCTTTGCTCCTCCAAATTGAACCGAATAGCTTCAAAAATGAACCAAATAGATTTTTCCCCCTATCCGGCTTCAAAAGCTTGTATACTAATCGTAACTGAAATATAGCTCAGTTATTTATTGAACAGCAAAGGAAAGAAACTATGATCTATGTCATTGAATACAATTATCCCTCTAAGATGTTGGTCGAACATATTAACAACTATCTGGAGAAAAAACGAGTTCGTAATCTACCAGTCAAGCTGGTCTATAATGGAAATATCTCCTATATTGATTATGACTTAAAAAACATCTACTTCTTCTCCTGTCAAGGAAATTCTGGAATCAACGCCTACAAAGAGCTCGAACGCATCCGGAGAAATGATCCTTTCGGACGCATTATCGTTCACTCTAACAAGGTGGACGGACGCAGACTCATGGACCACAAACTGCAAGTCTATGGTTTGATGGAACTAAGCCTTAGTGACTACGGTAAGCCAGACCTCTATTATCAAGAGCTTGACTTTTTGCTAGGTGATCTCTACGAAGAGCTCTGGGAAATGGCTGCAGAAGCCAAGTACGCTGCTGGGAAGAAAACCAATCAGCTCTTCCCACGCTGGGGTCCTGAAATCGGAATTTACCCACCTAAGCGTTATTCCATCCATCTCCGTCAAAATCCAAACGAAGACGATTAACTCATAAAAAGTGGAGCCTGGGGACAGGGTCCATTTTTTATGTTACAATGAACTGGAAATGAAATGAGACGAGAAAAAGGAGATCTTATGAACCACTACGATACCATCGTCATCGGAGGAGGCCCTGCTGGTATGATGGCTACAATCTCTAGTAGCTTTTATGGTCAGAAAACCCTTCTCATTGAAAAAAATCGGAAACTAGGGAAAAAACTAGCTGGGACTGGTGGAGGACGATGCAATGTGACCAACAATGGAAGCCTGGACGATCTCCTTGCAGGAATTCCAGGCAACGGACGCTTCCTTTACAGTGTTTTTTCTCAATTTGACAACCATGATATCATCCGCTTTTTCACAGAAAACGGGGTCAAACTCAAGGTCGAAGACCATGGTCGTGTCTTTCCAGCTTCAGACCGTTCCCAAACGATTATTCAAGCTCTGACAGATAAGATTGCCGAGCTCGGCGGTCAAGTCCGCTGCCAAGTAGAGGTAACCTCTGTTAAGAAAATCGACGGACAATTCGTCATCAAATCCAAAGATGAAACCTGGACTGCAGACCGCTTGATTGTGACAACTGGTGGAAAGTCCTACCCTTCGACAGGCTCTACCGGTTTCGGCCATGAGATTGCTCGCCACTTCAAACACACTATTACCGAGCTTGAAGCTGCCGAGAGTCCTTTATTGACGGATTTTCCGCATAAGGCCTTGCAGGGTATTTCACTGGACGATGTGACTCTCAGCTATGGCAAGCATGTCATCACCCATGACCTGCTCTTTACTCACTTTGGCTTGTCAGGCCCTGCTGCACTACGCATGTCTAGCTTTTTCAAGGGTGGTGAAATCCTCTCTCTAGATGTCTTGCCACAACTTTCTGAAAGTGATTTGCTATCATTTCTTGAAGAAAACCGTGAAAAATCCTTGAAAAATGCTTTGAAAATCATGCTCCCTGAACGCTTGGCAGAATTCTTTGTTCAAGGATATCCTGAAAAAGTCAAACAGCTAACTGAAAAGGAACGTGAGCAACTTGTCCAGTCTATCAAATCTCTCAAAATCCCTGTGACTGGAAAGATGTCGCTAGCAAAATCTTTTGTAACTAAAGGTGGTGTTAGTCTCAAGGAAATTAATCCTAAAACTCTGGAAAGCAAATTAGTTCCTGGCCTTCACTTTGCTGGCGAGGTACTAGATATCAATGCCCACACGGGTGGCTTTAACATCACTTCTGCCCTCTGTACCGGATGGGTGGCAGGCTCAAACTTAATCTATAAATGATTTAGTATCTAAGGATGTTAGATAAGAAAGGAGCTATTTTGGAACATATTATTTTACTAAGAGGTGTTACACCTAATGGACAAAATGCTATTCCTAAAATGTCATTTCTGGTAGATATCTTGACAGAGGCTGGTTTTAAACACGTTCGAACTTATATTCAAAGTGGGAATATCATTCTTGAAAGTGATTTATCCCTGGAAGAAATACGAGAACAGGTTCACACTCTAATAAAGGATAAAATTGGTGCTGACTTAAAAATGGTAATCAAGAGCAAAAGTGATTTTACGAAAATTGTCCAAGAAAACCCGTTCGGAGAACACTATCTTTATGACCGAATACATGTGATTCTTTTTCAAAATGCTATTCAAAGTCTACCATTAGAAAAATTGGATATTGACTATGGTGAAGAAGAAATTTGTATTGGAAACCATTGTCTTTACCTCTATCTCCCAAGAACTGCAAAACGAAAAAAGCTCAATACCAACTATCTTGAAAAGCTATTTGGTGTTGATCTGACCATGCGAAAGTTAAACGTGGTAGAAAGATTACTAACAAAATAGGAAAAATAAAATGAACAGAAGAGAATCAGTCGAATTTGTTAATATGTGCATGATTAAAAATGGGGATAAGGTCCTAGTTCAAGATCGAGTTAGTCCTGACTGGCCTGGCATTACTTTTCCTGGTGGGCATGTTGAACGTGGGGAATCCTTTGTCGATGCCGTCATTCGTGAAGTGAAGGAAGAAACTGGGCTGACCATTTCTAAGCCTCAACTCTGTGGTATCAAAAATTGGTATGATGATGAGGATTTTCGCTATGTTGTCCTCTTTTACAAGACCGAACACTTTTCTGGTGAGCCCCAATCTTCAGACGAAGGAAAAGTCTGGTGGGAAGAGTTTGAAAATCTATCTCGTCTTAAACTTGCAACCAATGATATGTCTGATATGCTTCGTGTTTTTTTGGAAGATGATCTCAGTGAATTCTTCTACTATAAAGACGGTGACGACTGGCTTTATGATTTAAAATAGAAAATAATCGGCGGAGAGTCCTCCGCCGATTATTTTATTTGCTCTGTTTTTCAACATAGTGGGCAATCACATCTGATGTGTACTGGGCTGTTCCAGGTCCAAATTTATCAATATTCTCCTTGAACTCAGGGTTATAGACGTATCCTTTACCGATATATCCGAAGACTTCAATAGAGCAGTCAAATCCATAAGTACGGATGGCTTGCAAGAGCTTGCCTGCTTGCTCTTGGTTTTCAGTTGCTGTTGCAGGTAAACCAGCTTGAAGATTTTGTGCTAAGGTTTGAAAGACTTGGTTAAAGGCGACCGTAGACTCATCTTCGCGACCATTTTGGCGTTCGAGGGCTTGATCCATGACTTCTTGTCCATACTTCTCTACCGCTTCTTGGTGATATTTTTGATGATCTTGATAGCTAAATCCAGTGAATTTTTCCTCAATGGTCATTTTTCTTTCTCCTTTTTGTTCTTGAATGGTTTTTTGCAAGGTGGAAATCAAGGTATCCAGATGTTGCCTTTCTCGAGTTAGATAGTCCAACTGCCTAGTCAAATGGGGCAATAAATCTATTCTTTCTTCCTTTAACAGCTCTGCTATTGTTTCTAAAGAAAAGCCTAGATATTTGTAGTAAAGAATGACCTGAAGGCGTTCCAAATCCTCTTGACTGTATGTTCGATAGCCGTTTTCCGACTTTAAGGGGACCAAGAGTCCTATCTTGTCATAGTGGTGCAGGGTCTTGACAGAGACACCTGAAAGCTGCGCAGCTTCTTTTATTTGGTACATGATTTCCTCCTTATACTCAATGAAAATCAAAGAGCAAACTAGGAAGCTAGCCGCAGGCTGTACTTGAGTACGGTAAGGCGACGCTAACGTGGTTTGAATTTGATTTTCGAAGAGTATTACATTGATAGTATAAACCCTCCCCTTAGGTCAGAGTCAAGTATTTTTGAGAAAATTTTTTAACTTTTTGAGAAAACTATGAAAACATGAAAATCGCTTTCTTGACAGTCTTTAAAAATCATGATAGGATAATCAAGTCTATCAATCAAAGAAAAAACTCAAAAGAGCAATTGAATGAAGGCTATTTGACAATTCAAGTAGCCTTTTCTTATTTAAAAATAGATCGGAGTCTTAAAAATGTCTGAAAAATCGCAATGGGGTTCCAAAATTGGCTTCATCCTAGCCTCTGCAGGTTCTGCAATTGGGCTTGGGGCTGTTTGGAAGTTCCCCTATATGACCGCTGCTAACGGAGGCGGAAGTTTCCTCCTCGTTTTTTTGATAGCGACTCTACTCATCGGCTTTCCTCTCTTACTGGCTGAATTTACGCTAGGCCGTGCAGCTGGTGTCTCCGCCATTAAAACCTTTGGAAAACTCGGTGGCCTTCGCTTCTACGATGGAATTGGTTGGATTGGTGCCTTTGCCCTCTTCATCCTTCTCTCCTTCTACAGTGTCATCGGTGGCTGGATCCTGATTTATTTAGGAGTCGCTTTGGGAGAGTTATTCCAAGTTCTTTCAGTTAACGACTACACCCAGCTCTTTAGTGAAATTATTTCAAATCCCTGGTTGGCTCTTGGAGCCCAAGCGATCTTCATCCTCCTCAATGTCTTGATTGTTTCCAAGGGGGTGGAGCAAGGGATTGAAAAGGCCTCAAAATTCATGATGCCTCTTCTCTTCATCATTTTCTTAGTCATGATTGGTCGTTCCTTGACCTTAGCTGGTGCTTGGGAGGGAGTCAGCTATTTCCTCAAGCCAGATTTCTCCAAGATGACTAGCCAAGGTCTGCTCTATGCCTTAGGCCAATCTTTCTTCGCCCTCTCTCTAGGGGTAACGGCCATGTTGACCTATGCTTCCTATTTGGACAAGGATACTGATCTGGTCCAATCCGGGATTTCCGTCGTCTTCATGAATATCGCCGTTTCCATCATGGCGGGCTTGGCGATCTTCCCAGCTATGTCAGCCTTTCAAATTCCATCTACTAGTGGACCGGGACTCCTCTTTGTAGTCCTTCCACAAGTCTTTGACAAGATGCCTTTTGGGACCCTCTTCTACCTGCTTTTCCTTCTCCTCTTTCTCTTTGCGACCATTACCTCATCCGTCGTCATGTTAGAGATTAATGTCGGAAACGTCACCAACCAAAACAACAAAAAGCGGGCTAAATGGAGTCAAATTATTGGCCTTCTGACCTTTATCTTTGGGATTCCATCAGCCCTATCCTATGGCATCCTCTCTAAATGGACCCTTTTTGGCAAATCCTTCTTTGATTGCATGGACTTTTTGGTTTCCAATCTCCTTATGCCTTTTGGAGCTCTCTGCCTCTCCCTGTTTACAGGCTATATCTTTGACCAAGTCCTAGCTCAAAAAGAACTCAAGGTTGGAGAAGAGAAAGCCAAACGCTTCCTCTTCAAGACCTGGATTTTCTTGCTTCGCTTTGTGATTCCAATCGTCATCCTCATTGTCTTTATTACACAATTTATCTAAAACAAAATCCACGAGTCCATAGGGATTCGTGGATTTTTCTTTATTTTGTTAGGGAAACACGGAAATCATTGTATTTGCTATAATCAAAGTCTTCATTAAGTCCTGTTACAAATACAATCGGTGTATAATGGCCCTCTTCCAAAATGAAACCAGCTTTTACCTTAGCATTGGCTCCCCCAAGTCCAGCAATACCAGGAAGAAGAGCATCAAAAGCTCCAGGTTCGTCTGTTTCCCAGTAGTAGATATTACCAGAAGCTTGGACTGCCTTTGCTTTCGTCGTTGCAGTACGAACAGGATTCAAATCAGCTTGATAAAAGTTCGCTGTCGTAGTAACTGTTCCGTCCGCAGCCACTGTCATTTGGACATCTTTTGCAATTTCAGTTGTTCCTGTCCAAGTCCCTACTAGCTCTTCTGGAACCATTTGAGACGAATCTGCGGCCTTATTAGCGCTTGCTGAAGCAGATCCTGCTTCAGTTTGACCTGAGTTTGCTGCATCTTGTGAAGCAGCTTGTGCCCCTTCTTGTGAAGCAGCTTCAGTAGCTTTTGTTTCTTTCTTTCCAGAAGCTGCCTTTGCTTTTTTCTGACTAGATTTCACCGTCGTTTGTGCTTCTTTGGCAGAAGAGTTGCTCTCCTCTTTTTTTGAACCACAGGCTACGAGTAGGCTTGCAGAAGTTAATCCTAAAACTGCTAAACTTGTCCATTTTTTCATCATCATGATCCCTCACTTCATTTGATGAAAATAATTATATTACAATATGACACAATGTCAAGTGTTTTTTGAAATATTTTTGTAATATTCGTAATAAAAAGAAATCTATCTAAAAATTCAGGAGATTCAAGCAACAAGCAATCGTAAGAGAGCGACCAAGACAATTCCAAATAGAACAGTGCCCATTAGGTTTTTGTAGCGAAAGGCTACCAGCATGGTCGGGATGGTTGCTAGCAGATCCACCCATCGAACCTGAGGGAGCTGGCCCACCTTCCCATTCACTAAACTTGAAAGGATCAAGGCAAAAATGATGGCAATGGGAAGGTACTTTAGAAAACGTAGGACTGGATCTGGTAGCCCCCTGTATTTGACTAGCACAAAAGGTAAAATACGTGGAATCCAGGTGACAACTGCAGAAATTACAATAACCAAGAAAACCCAACTATTCACGCGCATCGCAAATCACCCCCACTAAACAACCTATTAAGGTAGCTACTAAGACCGCCAACGATTGGCTCAAAAAGAAGGTCAAAAGGAAAAAGCTTAGGGCCACAGCACCTAAAACAAGGAGCATCGTTTTCAGCTTTTCCGTCAAACGCATCCCCTGAAATTGACCAGCAAAAATCCCAATAAACATAGCAACTAGGGCAAAGTCCAGGCCAAAGGCACTAGGATTGGGCAAGAGTGAACCCAAGGCGGTCCCCAAAATAGTTGATGAGCCCCAGGCTAGATAACCAACCACGTTATTGCCATGCATCCAGGGAACCGTTATCCGGTCATTTTTCAATTTTTCGCTCAAATAAACCCCGTAACTTTCATCTGTCAGCAAACTACCAATACCAATATTATGAACCAGGCTAGCCTCCTTAAAATCAGGGGTGGTATGCAGACTCATGAGCATATTGCGCAAATTAATGAAAAAGACGGTTAAGGCAATATTCATAATGGACGAATGAACCGCAATCAAAGAAATCATGGCAAACTGAGAAGCCCCTGCGTATACCAAGAAACTCATCAGCCCCATTTCTAAAGGAGAGAGATAAGGCGATGCTACCACACCACAGGCTAAGCCAATACTGATGTAACCTAAGGCTGTCGGGAGGGCATCCCTAACCCCCTGCTGAAAATTCTTCTCCACTCCTTCTTCCTTTCCATTTTATGATGCTACCTATTATAACAAAAGAGAGACGGGAATCGTACTCCCGTCCTTTCTGTTCGTTAGTTAACTATTCTAAGTTTTCTTCTCTCGAATCAAAAGCAAGACTTGGTTTGGCATTTAAGTCTAAGCTAGCAAAATTTCCCTTATTCCATTCGCTAATGCTGGCATAGGCAATCATCCCAGCATTGTCCCCACAAAGGCGTAAAGGTGGAATAATCACCTTGACATCCGTAATTTCTCTTGCTAAACGTTCTCGTAAGCCTTGGTTAGCCGCGACTCCTCCCGCCACCACCAGGGTTTTAACTGGGTATCTTTCTAAGGCTTTTTTGGTCTTGGCCATCAAGATATCCATCACCGCTGCTTGGAAGGAAGCCGATAGGTCTTCCTTGGACAGGCTCTCGCCTTTTTGCTCAGCATTGTGGTGGAGATTGATAAAGGCAGACTTAAGCCCTGAGAAGGAGAATTCCAGATTGTCTTCCTTGATCATGGCACGGGGGAAATCATAAACATCCTGACCTTGGTGGGCCAATTCGTCAATCTCGCGACCGGCTGGGTAGGTCAAGCCCATGACGCGTCCAACCTTATCATAGGCCTCACCAACCGCATCATCACGTGTTTCTCCAACAATCTTATAATCACCCGCCTCCGATACATAAACTAACTCAGTGTGTCCACCACTAACCAATAGAGCTAGCAAGGGGAACTCCAAAGGCTCGACACTCTGAGCCGCCATCAAATGACCGGCCATGTGGTTCACAGGAATCAAAGGAATTCCATGTGCCCAAGCAAAGGCCTTGGCTGCAGCAAGGCCTACCAAGAGAGCTCCAACGAGACCTGGTCCGTAGGTCACAGCAACCGCTGTGACTTCTTCTTCTGTAATTCCCGCTTCTTCTAGCGCTTCCTCGATACAGGCCGTAATGACTTCGACATGATGCCGACTGGCCACTTCTGGAACCACTCCCCCGAAGCGTTTATGACTTTCAATTTGACTGGCAATGACATTGGACAAGAGCTCATCATCGTTTTTTAAGACGGCGACACTGGTCTCATCACAAGACGTTTCAAATGCCAAAATATATCTATCCTTCATTTGCTTCCCTTTTCATCATAATGGCGTCTTCGGTAGGTGCATGATAATACCCTTTCCGGCAACCAATTTCTTTAAATCCTTGTTTCTGATAAAGAGTCCGAGCTGGAGTATTTCCTTCTCTCACTTCTAAAAAGACCTCTTTCTCCCAGGGGACTGTTTCGAACAACTGACGAGCAATCCCTTGACCTTGCCACTTTTTTCGAACAGCAATTTGAACGACTTCTAACTCGTATAGGTTTTCTTGTATGGCCAAGAAACCGACCAATTCTTCCCCATGATAGGCGAAGGCATACCAATTTTGAGCTTGTCCAAGATCCGCTAGGATTTGCTCCAAGGTCCAAGGACTTTGTCCATAGACATCGTCTAAGATTTCTAGCATCTGAGGGGCTAAATCTAATCGCCCCTCTTCCTTCTCGATTCTGATCATAGGCGTTTGATGTAGGACTGACCAGACTCTTGATGGTCCTTGAGCCAGTTTTCCTCTGCCTCTACGCGCTTGAGGTAGTTGGGTACAAAGCCATGGACAGAGACAGGTTCTTTTTTAAGTCCCAATCGGCCGATCCGTACCGCATCCGGTAGACTTTCTCTTATCAAAGCATGTGGCAAGGCTTCTTGAATCTGTTCCCCAAAGGCTTCTACTTCACCAAGAAAGGTCACCTTCTCAGCGCCCTTGGCTCTTTCTAACACAGCCTCAAAAGAGAGGTGAGCCTCCGGATAGAGAAGAACATCCTCTTGGTAAAAGCCCGCATAGACATGGTTGCGCCGCGCATCCATTACTGGAATGGCCAGACCTTCTATCCCTTCTGGCACCAAGGCTAGTAAACTAGATACCCCTACCAAATCAATCTTTAGTGTTTGAGCTAGAGTTTTAGCCGTTGCTACTGCAATCCGCAAGCCAGTATAGGATCCTGGTCCCTCTGCTACTACAATACGTTCCAAATCAGTTGGTTTCCAATCAATGCTGGCCATCAAAAATTCAATGGTGGGCATTAAGGTAATGCTATGGTTTTTCTTGATAGTAAGCGTCAACTCCGCTAATCGGTTTTCTTCCTCCAAAAGGGCAACGGATAGGGCCTTACTGGATGTGTCGAATGCTAATACTTTCATATTTTCTCCTCGTTGTCTGTCTCATATTATACTACAAATAGACGCCAAACGGTAGAGGAAGCACCCCCAGACTGTCAAATCACCCGCTCTCTATTCCTTTTAAAAAAGCGCTTCCTTCTGCTTTCAGAACCTGCTTGCATCTTTTCCTTAGAGCCTATTTATGGTATAATGAATAATAATTATATCGAATCAGGACAACACAAAGCAAGAATAGGTGTCTCAGCTAGCTACTAGCTGTTTCTTTTCTGCTACAGTCCGAACAAGTGAAAGGAACCGAAACGAAATGATTTACAAAGTTTTCTACCAAGAAACAAAAGAACGCAACCCTCGTCGTGAAACGACTCATGCCCTCTATCTCGATATTGATGCTAAGAATGAATTAGAAGGACGCATTGAAGCTCGTCGCCTTGTTGAGGAAAATACACCTTACAACATCGAATTTATCACCCTCTTGTCAGACCAACACCTAGAATATGAAAAAGAGTCTGGCGCATTTGAAATTACGGAGTTCTAATCCATGGCATATACCTTAAAACCTGAAGAAGTTGGTGTTTTCGCCATTGGAGGTCTCGGGGAAATTGGTAAAAATACCTATGGGATTGAATACCAAGACGAAATCATCATTGTAGATGCTGGGATCAAGTTCCCTGAAGATGATTTGTTAGGGATTGATTACGTTATTCCTGACTATTCCTATATCGTTGAAAATATCGACCGTGTCAAAGGGGTCTTGATTACTCACGGACACGAAGACCATATCGGAGGAATTCCCTTCCTCTTGAAGCAAGCCAATGTACCCATCTATGCGGGACCTTTGGCCCTAGCCCTTATTCGTGGAAAATTGGAAGAGCATGGCCTCCTTCGTGGTGCTAAACTCTATGAAATCAACCAAAATACGGAGTTGACCTTTAAGCATATTAAAGCGACCTTCTTCCGTACGACCCACTCTATTCCAGAACCTTTGGGGATCGTTCTACACACGCCTCAAGGGAAAATTGTCTGCACGGGAGACTTTAAATTTGACTTTACTCCAGTTGGTGAGCCGGCCGATCTGCACCGGATGGCCGCTCTAGGAGAGGAAGGCGTCCTCTGTCTTCTTTCTGACTCAACCAATGCGGAAGTCCCAACCTTTACCAACTCTGAAAAAGTCGTTGGCCAATCCATTATGAAGATTATCGAAGGCATTCATGGACGCATCATCTTTGCTTCCTTCGCCTCAAACATCTTCCGTCTCCAACAGGCTGCAGATGCCGCTGTTAAAACTGGCCGTAAGATTGTTGTCTTTGGACGCTCGATGGAAAAAGCCATTGTCAACGGGATTGAGCTGGGCTATATCAAGGTACCACCTGGAACAATTATTGAACCAAGTGAGATCAAAGACTACCCGGCAAACGAAATCCTCATTATGTGTACAGGGAGCCAAGGGGAGCCAATGGCGGCACTATCTCGTATCGCTAATGGAACCCACCGCCAAGTGCAATTGCAACCGGGTGATACCGTTATCTTCTCATCTAGTCCGATTCCTGGCAACACAACTAGCGTCAACCGCCTGATCAACATCATCTCTGAAGCAGGAGTCGATGTCATCCACGGTAAGATTAACAATATCCATACCTCAGGACACGGTGGTCAACAAGAACAAAAACTTATGTTGCGCTTGATCAAACCAAAATACTTCATGCCTGTCCACGGTGAGTACCGTATGCAGAAGATTCATGCTGGACTTGCTCGTGATTGCGGAGTAGAAAAGGATAACATCTTCATCATGAGCAACGGTGATGTCCTTGCCCTCACAGCCAACTCGGCTCGTATCGCAGGAAGCTTCAATGCCCAAGATATCTATGTCGACGGAAATCGCATCGGAGAAATCGGAGCTGCTGTCCTTCGTGACCGCAAAGATTTATCAGAAGACGGTGTCGTTCTAGCTGTTGCGACAGTTGACTTCAAGTCAAAAATGATTTTAGCTGGACCAGATATTCTCAGCCGTGGCTTCATCTATATGAGAGAGTCCGGTGATCTGATCCGTGAAAGTCAACGTATCCTCTTCAACGCTATCCGAATCGCCTTGAAGAACAAAGATGCCAACATTCAAACCGTACACGGTGCTATTGTCAATGCCCTCCGTCCTTTCCTTTACGAAAGTACGGAACGTGAACCCATCATCATCCCGATGATTTTGACACCAGATGAAGAAAATTAAGTAAAAAGAATGAGGCTGGGACAAAAGTCCTAGCCTCTCAATTGTCTTTGGATTGTCGGCAAGGCGCAGTGGTTGAGTGGGCTCTACTACGCTGATTTCATCAGCTTTTACAGCCTTACTCAACTGTGCGGAGATAGGATGACGAAATCGAATTCTAACGAATGACCGATTTCTGTTCCACTCTCATTTTCTATCTATGAAAAATGAGCCAGGTAATCAAACCTAGCTCATTTTTGTATGGATTTGCTTAATACAAGTCCAAGTAGTTATCAATTTCCCATTGTGAAACGAAGGTTGCATAGCTTGCCCACTCGATGCGTTTGGCTTCTAAGAAGCTCGTGTAGATGTGTTCACCAAGAGCATCCTTAACGACTTCATCTTCTGTCAAAGCTTTCAAAGCATTGTGAAGAGTAGATGGAAGGTCAGTGATTCCAGCTTCTTTACGCTCTTCAGCTGTCATGATGTAAATATTTTCTTCGATAGGAGCAGGTGCTTCGATTTTATTCTCAATCCCATGCAAACCAACTTCCAAAAGAACAGCCATCGCAATATATGGGTTAGCCATCGGATCTACTGAGCGCAATTCCAAACGTGTTCCCATCCCACGAGTAGCTGGTACACGAACCAATGGGGAACGGTTGCGGCCAGCCCAAGCAATATAGACGGGTGCTTCATAGCCTGGAACCAAACGTTTGTAGGAGTTGACAGTCGGGTTCATGATGGCTGTGTAGTTGTAAGCGTGCTTGATCAAACCGCCAAGGAAGTGATAAGCTGTTTCTGACAACTGCATTCCTTTTGGATCATTTGGATCAAAGAAGGCGTTGTTCCCTTCGGCATCAAACAAGGACATATTGCAGTGCATACCGGAACCAGCGATCCCAAATTTTGGTTTAGCCATAAAGGTAGCATACAAACCATGTTTGCGAGCAATGGTTTTTACAACGAGTTTAAAGATTTGAATCTTGTCACAAGCGCGAAGAACTTCATCGTACTTAAAGTCAATTTCATGCTGACCTACAGCGACTTCATGGTGACTGGCTTCTACCTCAAATCCCATTTGAGTTAAGACATTGACGATTTCACGACGAGTGTTATCCGCAAGGTCTGTAGGCGCCAAATCAAAATAGCCACCCTTGTCATTCACTTCAAGAGTTGGGTCTCCATTTTCATCCAGTTTAAAGAGGAAGAACTCTGGCTCTGGTCCAAGGTTGAACGATTTGAAGCCAACTTCTTCCATGTGACGAAGGGCACGTTTGAGGTTTCCACGTGGATCTCCTGCAAATGGTTCCCCTTCTGTTGTATAGACATCACAAATCAAGCCTGCGACACTACCGTTCTCATCTCCCCAAGGGAAAACAGTCCAAGAGTCCAAGTCAGGATAGAGATACATATCAGACTCATTAATCCGAACAAACCCTTCGATAGAAGATCCATCAAACATGGCCTTATTTGAAAGAACCTTTTCCAACTGTTCATCTGTTGCTGGAATTTCAACGTTTTTCATGGTCCCTAAGATATCTGAGAACATCAACCGAATAAAGGTTACGTTTTTTTCTTTGACTTCGCGACGAATATCTTCAACAGTAATTGACATGTGTGTCTCCTTATGAATAAAGCAATAAGTAAAAAGAATGATCAGCGTAACTGACCATATGGCGATGAGGTCGTATGAAAGCGACTTTGCTGAAGAATGTCGCGATGAAGGGCCTTGCGAACTTCCTTCTCGCTAACTACCTTGGCAGCTTGGCGTTTAGCTTCTTTCTCAGCAATCCGTTTTTTAATTCCTGCAATATTAAGGCCTTCAGATAAGTAATCCTTAATCTCCAACAGGCGGTCCATATCGTTGAGAGAAAACATCCGACGATTGCCCTCTGTACGATCTGGAGTAATGAGTTGTTGGTCTTCGTAGTAGCGAATCTGACGAGCTGTTAAATCTGTCAATTTCATAACACTACCAATCGGAAAGACCGCTAACGTTCGTCTTAATTCCTTTTCTTTCATACAAGACCCCCTTTCTATTCTATTATAACGCAAAAAAAACCGATGTCAAGATTAAAATGTTATATAATCTCACATGGTTTTTTTTCTTTCATTTATAAAATCCCGAATGCGATCCACATCTGAATTGACTAAAATCGCAATAAAGACTCCGATAAAGGTTTCAAAGATGCGTGCAAAAACATATAAGAAGGTTTCTCCCGTAGGAATGGAGAGGGTGATGATCAACATGGCTGAAACACCACCGATGATTCCAGCTTTGTTGTTCATGGCGACATTTGTCATAATGGTTAGCATGGTCGCAATGGGCACAAAAATCAGTGTGACCCAAAAAGCATCGTGGAAGAGGATCTTGATCATAAAGAAAAGTAGAGCATAAAAACCACCGATGCTGTTGCCCATCACACGCGAAGCACCGAAGTGAACACTCTTATCAAAATCTTCTCTCAAGCTAAAGACAGCTGTCAGTGCCCCAATCTGCAAGCCCCGCCAACCAAAGATACCAAAAATCAATAGAACCAGAAAAACGGCTATCCCTGTTTTGAAGGTCCGCATTCCCAATCGAAATTTGGAACGGTCAAATTTATGTCGTTTAAAGTAATCCATTGTCCCCTATCTTTCTATCTCTTTTATTCTAACATATTTCCAGAAAGGTTCAAGCAGGGAAATGAGGAATATCTGGCTCCCTTCTACTCTCGTCCAATAGAAAAAGCACCTTTCGGTACTTTTTCTATGGTTTATGAGGAACCGTCTTATTTTTCAGTCAAAGCTGCAAGTCCTGGAAGAACTTTACCTTCAAGGAGTTCCATTGATGCTCCACCACCAGTAGAGATCCATGAGAACTTGTCTGCACGACCAAGGTTGATCGCTGCAGCAGCTGAGTCACCACCACCGATGATTGATTTAACGCCTGGTTGTTTAACGATAGCATCCATGACACCGATTGTACCAGCTTGGAAGTCAGGATTTTCAAATACACCCATAGGTCCGTTCCATACAACTGTTTTAGCACCAGTCAAAGCTTCGTCAAATTTAGCGATAGATTTAGGACCGATATCCAAACCAAGGAATCCTGGATCAACTGCTTCACCTTCAGTGTCTTTTACTTCAGTGTAGTCAGCAAATGCGTTCGCTTCTTTTGAGTCAACTGGCAAGATCAATTTGCCGTTTGCTTTTTCAAGAAGAGCTTTAGCAACATCCAATTTATCTTCTTCTACAAGTGAGTTACCGATTTCGATACCTTGTGCTTTGTAGAATGTGTAAGTCATCCCACCACCGATAAGAACTTTATCAGCTTTTTCAAGCAAGTTTTCGATAACACCAATCTTGTCTGAAACTTTTGAACCACCAAGGATAGCCACAAATGGACGTTCTGGAGCTTCAACTGCTTCTTGGATGTAGGCAATTTCGTTTTCAAGAAGGAATCCAGCAACAGCTTTTTCAACGTTTGCTGAGATACCAACGTTAGATGCGTGTGCACGGTGAGCTGTACCGAATGCATCGTTTACGAAGATACCATCTCCAAGTGATGCCCAGTATTTACCAAGTTCAGGATCGTTTTTAGATTCTTTCTTGCCGTCAACATCTTCGAAACGAGTGTTTTCAACCAAAAGAACTTGTCCATCTTCAAGAGCGTTGATCGCTGCTTCCAATTCAGCACCACGAGTAACACCTGGAAGGAAAGCAACATCTTGACCCAATTTAGCAGCCAAGTCAGCAGCTACAGGAGCAAGGGATTTCCCTTCTTTATCAGCTTCTTCTTTTACACGTCCAAGGTGAGAGAAGAGGATTGCACGTCCGCCTTGCTCAAGAATGTACTTGATTGTTGGAAGAGCAGCAGTGATACGGTTGTCGTTTGTGATCACGCCATCTTTTACAGGAACGTTGAAGTCAACACGAACGAGAACTTTTTTCCCTTTCAAGTCAACGTCTTTAACAGTCAATTTTGCCATTGGATATGACTCCTTCTATTTTTAATACATGATAATTATATCACAAAAGCTGTAAAAGAGGTAGAAAAATCCAATGCTTTTCCCTCTAATTGACAGTCCTATCCAAAGAACCTATAATAGGATAAAAAATGGAGAACAAGATGAAACAAGAATTATCCACTCAACAAAAAGAAGTTGATAAAGATTTAAATATCCTAAAACTTTTCACCTTCCTTTGTAATGTCTTTTAAGCTCTTTTCAACAGAATCCAACCTCCTTTGACAGGTACGAGGGGTCTGAATCTTTTAGCCAGTCAGGCCAGAAGATCATCGCTAGAAAGATAGGGTTGTACTTCTTCCCAGCTTAGAGGGACTTCAGAGCGATGTTAGAAGAATTTAATCTCCCCTTTCAGGAGCATGCTCTGGATTTGTCCTTGCTAAAACTGCTTATGTAACATCTGCCCTTAGTCAAGAATACGATAATCTCATCGATTCATCACTTCATTACATATAGTATTAGACCATAACTTTAAAAAGAAAAAAAGAGGAGGGAACCCTCCTCTTTTCATACACATGAATTATTTAGCAATTTTTGCGAAGTATTCAAGAGTACGTACAAGTTGTGCAGTGTAAGACATTTCGTTGTCATACCATGAAACAACTTTAACCAATTGTTTACCATCAACGTCAAGAACTTTAGTTTGAGTTGCGTCAAACAATGAACCGTAAGCCATACCTACGATATCTGAAGATACGATTGGATCTTCTGTGTAACCGTATGATTCGTTAGCTGCTGCTTTCATAGCTGCGTTCACTTCATCAACAGTAACGTTCTTTTCAAGAACTGCAACCAATTCAGTAACTGATCCAGTTGGAGTTGGAACGCGTTGTGCAGATCCGTCCAATTTACCGTTCAATTCTGGGATTACAAGACCGATAGCTTTAGCAGCACCAGTTGAGTTAGGAACGATGTTAGCTGCACCAGCGCGAGCACGACGAAGGTCACCACCACGGTGTGGTCCGTCAAGGATCATTTGGTCACCAGTGTAAGCGTGGATAGTAGTCATCAATCCTTCTACAACACCAAAGTTATCTTGAAGAGCTTTAGCCATTGGTGCCAAGCAGTTTGTAGTACATGAAGCACCTGAGATAACTGTTTCAGTACCATCAAGAATGTCGTGGTTAGTGTTAAATACAACTGTTTTAACGTCGTTTCCACCAGGAGCAGTGATAACAACTTTCTTAGCTCCACCTGGGTGCAAGTGTTTTTCAGCAGCTTCTTTCTTAGCAAAGAAACCAGTTGCTTCAAGAACGATTTCTACACCGTCGTTAGCCCAGTCGATTTGTTCTGGATCACGTTCAGCAGAAACTTTAACGAATTTACCGTTAACTTCGAATCCACCTTCTTTAACTTCCACAGTACCGTCGAAACGACCTTGAGTTGTGTCATATTTCAACAAATGTGCAAGCATAACTGGATCTGTAAGGTCGTTGATGCGAGTAACTTCAACACCTTCTACGTTTTGGATACGACGGAAAGCAAGACGACCGATACGACCGAAACCGTTAATACCAACTTTAACTACCATTCGTGATTTCCTCCTTATGAAAATCAAAAAATTTTTTATGTGAAAAGAGTAACTTGATAGGTTACAAATCATCTTTCAACAATATTATTATATACTTTCTTCCCCTAAAATGCAACTGATTTCAGTAGGATTAGAAATATTACACAAACTTTCATATTCATTTTCACTATCTCTTATGAGGAAGAGGAGTTGAACTCTTTCGAATCAAAAAAGCCTTCCTTCTAAGAGGAAAGCTTTTAGCTAGACGGCAAAATTATGCTTCACCTTTAGCTTTTTTAATGATTTCTTCTTGTACTGATTTCGGTACATCTTCGTAGTGGTCAAATACCATCATGAAGGTACCACGTCCTTGAGTTGCAGAACGAAGGACAGTAGCGTAACCGAACATTTCAGCAAGTGGTACATAAGCACGAACGATTTGGCTTGCACCGTGTGCTTCCATACCATCTACACGTCCACGACGAGCAGTTACGTGACCCATAACATCCCCAAGATTTTCTTCAGGAACTGTGATGGTTACAAGCATCATTGGTTCAAGGATAGCTGGTTGTGCTGATTTAGCTGCTTCTTTAAGGGCAAGAGATGCAGCGATTTTGAAGGCAGTTTCAGATGAGTCAACATCGTGGTATGAACCATCGTAAAGCTTCGCTTTCACGTCAACCATTGGGTAGCCAGCAAGAACACCGTTCGCCATAGATTCTTGAAGTCCTTTTTCTACTGCAGGGATGAATTCACGTGGAACCACACCACCGACGATTGCATTTTCGAACTCGAATCCTTTTCCTTCTTCGTTTGGAGTAAATTCGATCCAAACATCACCAAACTGACCTTTACCACCAGATTGACGTTTGAAGAATCCACGTGCTTGTGTAGAAGCGCGGAATGTTTCACGGTAAGATACTTGAGGAGCACCAACGTTTGCTTCAACCTTGAATTCACGTTTCATACGGTCAACAAGGACATCCAAGTGCAACTCACCCATACCAGAGATAACTGTTTCACCAGTTTCAGGGTTTGTTTCAACTCGGAATGTTGGATCTTCTTCAGCCAATTTTTGAAGGGCAATACCCATCTTGTCTTGGTCTGCTTTAGATTTAGGCTCAACCATCAATTGGATAACTGGTTCTGGAACTTCGATTGACTCAAGGATAACTTTTGCTTTTTCATCTGTCAATGAGTCACCAGTTGTTGTATCTTTCAAACCAACAGCAGCTGCGATATCTCCAGAGTAAACTGTTTCGATTTCCATACGAGTGTTGGCGTGCATTTGAAGGATACGTCCGATACGTTCACGTTTACCTTTAGTAGTGTTCAATACGTAAGAACCTGAGTTCAAGACACCTGAGTAAACACGGAAGAACGTCAAACGACCTACGAATGGGTCAGTCATGATCTTGAAGGCAAGCGCTGCAAATGGCTCTTCGTCAGAGGCTGGACGTTCTACTTGTTCGTCTGTATCTGGGTCGATACCTTTGATTGCTGGGATATCAAGCGGGCTTGGAAGGTAGTCAAGGACCGCATCCAACATCAATTGAACCCCTTTGTTCTTGAAGGCTGAACCACACAATACTGGGAAGAATTCAACATTGATAGTCGCTTTACGGATACCAGCTTTCAATTCTTCGTTAGTGATTTCTTCACCTTCAAGGTATTTCATCATCAAGTCTTCGTCAGTTTCAGCAACTGCTTCAACTAATTTTTCACGGTATTCTTGAGCTTGTTCAAGGTATTCAGCTGGGATATCTTCTTCAAGAATATCTGTACCAAGGTCGTTGGTGTAGATTTCAGCTTTCATCTTGATCAAGTCGATGATTCCACGGAAGTCATCTTCTGAACCGATTGGCAATTGGATTGGGTGAGCATTTGCTTGAAGACGGTCGTGAAGAGTGCTTACTGAGTAAAGGAAGTCAGCACCGATTTTATCCATCTTGTTCGCAAATACGATACGAGGAACTCTGTATTCAGTTGCTTGGCGCCAAACAGTTTCTGTTTGAGGCTCAACACCTGATTGTGAGTCAAGAACGGTTACAGCACCGTCCAAAACGCGGAGTGAACGTTGAACTTCGATTGTGAAGTCCACGTGTCCTGGTGTGTCGATGATGTTTACACGAGTGTCTTTCCATTGAGCTGTTGTAGCCGCAGAAGTGATAGTGATACCACGTTCTTGCTCTTGCTCCATCCAGTCCATTTGTGACGCACCTTCGTGAGTTTCACCAATTTTGTGAATCTTACCAGTGTAGTAAAGGATACGCTCAGTTGTAGTTGTCTTACCAGCATCGACGTGGGCCATGATACCGATATTACGAGTTTTTTCAAGTGAAAATTCGCGTGCCATGAGGTTTTGTTCTCCTATATTTTTTATTTCTATACTATTATAACATGATTTAACAAAAACGGATAGGCAGGACCTACCCGTTCTCAGTGTTCTCATGTATGTGTTGGTTTCAACTTACAAATAAGTTGAATTGAACTAAAGAGCGGACCGAGCTCAATTGAACCCGGGCTAAAAGCTCGGAAAATAGATAAGCTTTCCTAGAATCTTTGATTCTGCGTCAAACTTCCTAATTTTCAGTCGCTTTTTTAACGCCCTCAGTATCTTATTCTTACCAGCGGAAGTGTGCGAAGGCACGGTTAGCTTCAGCCATACGGTGAGTGTCTTCACGTTTCTTAACAGCTGCACCAGTGTTGTTTGCAGCATCCAAGATTTCTTTAGCAAGGCGGTCAACCATTGTGTGCTCACCACGTTGACGAGCGATTGTTACCAACCAACGAAGTCCAAGTGTTGTACGGCGTTCTGGACGAACTTCAACTGGGACTTGGTAGTTTGATCCACCAACACGACGTGCACGTACTTCAAGTACAGGCATGATGTTTTCCATAGCTGTTTCAAATACTTCAAGTGCGTCATTTCCAGTAGCTTCTTTGATTTGCTCAAAAGCACCGTAAACGATTGAAGCTGCTGTACCACGTTTACCATCAAGCATAACGCGGTTGATAAGACGAGTAACTAGTTGTGAATTGTAAAGCGGATCTGGCAATACGTCACGTTTTGGAGCTCTATTTTTACGACTCATTTCTCTTTATCCCCTTTCCTTATGCTTTTTTCGGACGTTTAGTACCGTATTTAGAACGGCCTTGTTTACGATCGTTAACACCTGCAGTATCAAGTGCACCACGAACGATATGGTAACGTACCCCTGGAAGGTCTTTTACACGTCCACCACGAAGAAGCACCACGCTGTGCTCTTGCAAGTTGTGTCCGATACCTGGGATGTAGGCAGTAACTTCGATCAAGTTGCTCAAACGTACACGAGCAAATTTACGAAGGGCAGAGTTAGGTTTTTTAGGTGTCATAGTTCCAACACGAGTTGCTACACCACGTTTTTGTGGTGAAGAAACGTTTGTTTGAACTTTTTTATGACTGTTGTAACCAACGTTCAAAGCTGGTGATTTAGATTTTTCTACTTTTGATTTACGCGGTTTGCGAACCAATTGGTTAATTGTAGGCATCTACATTCTCCTGTGTTTTTTTTTATTTTTGGTGATGATACACTTGGTGACAGCTATCATCTGTGTGTACTTTTGCAACATTTGTCAGCACGTCCCTGTACACTCTTGAGAGACCAAAAGTAAAAAGTACCGTCTATTATTGTAACATAGCGGTACTTTCACTGTCAAGATTTTTTTCTCTTTTTTGCACGATTGCTTCTTCTTAAAACCGTGCTAAATTATTGTTCATATTGTTGCGTTACAGCTGGAATTGTAGCATTCGAAACTTGAGGAACTTCATTGGACTGATATTGAGGAACTTCTGCCGGAACCACTTGTTGAGGTTGCCCTGTTTGACTAGCTTGATTCGTATCAGTTGATTGAGTATTCTGGTTGGTTTGCATTCCATAGTAGTCTACAATGTACTGAATTCGAGCTTGGAAGGCCTGTTTCTTTGTTTCGTCCTTCACTTTTTCCACGGCTTCTCGGGCAGCTGTTAAGGTTTCTTGGGTTGCAGTCGTTTCAAAATGAGCGACTGCCTTTTCTGCATCTTCAGCGATTTTCGCTTCCTCTTCTTCTTTTGCTTTTTTAGGGTCTTTCTTTTTAATAGGAAGAGAACCTGTCTTTTTGGCTTCTTGTTTCACCACTGTAACTTGGTCTGCAGAATTTTTTCGAACCGTATAAAGCCCACCGACAAGAACTCCTGTCAAGATGAATATCGTTGCCAATCGAAGCCATAGGGGGCTACGATCAAAACGGTCTAAAATTGTTTTCATTTTCCTATCTCCCTCTCCAGACTTAATCCTTATCGAAAATATTTCCGATTTCTACATCAATTTTATTTTCTGCTACATCAATGTTGGTTACACGTAGAAGTGACTTGTGATCAAATAAATCTTTACTTCTAGCCGAAGCATTGTCCGCAAAAATAGCGACTCCTGCTAACTCTGATTCAAACTCAGCTAAGAGGCTAACCATCCCACTGATAGTCCCCCCCCCTTTAAGGAAGTCATCGACAATCAAGACACGGCTGCCCGCTTTCAAACTGCGTTTGGACAAAAACATTTTCTCAATCCGATCGCCACTGGAACCTGATACATAGTTCACACTGACCGTTGATCCTTCTGTAATTTTTAGATCTCGTCGCACAATGACAAAGGGAACATTTAAGACATTGGCTACCGCGTTTGCTAATGGAACTCCCTTGGTTGCCACCGTCATAACAGCATCGATTTTTTGATCTCGAAAAGCCTTGGCAATAATGCGCCCAATATTATTTAGGATTTTTGGATTGCTCAACAGGTCTGAAAGGTAGATATAACCACCTGGTAAAATCCGATTGCTTTCTGACAATTGATTGCACAAGTTTTGGACAATTTCTCTTGAATCTGCATCCGAAATCGATGGTGTAAAGATGACCCCTCCACCTGCCCCAGTGAGAGTTTCAATGTGTCCAATTTCCATTTCTTCAAAGGCCCGTTTAATAATAACAATGTCCTCAGAAATAGAGGATTTGGCAGATTCATATTTCTCCGCAAATATATTTAAACTTGTCAATTCGTAGGGATGATTAATCAAGTAGTTCGAGATCACAACCATCCGCTCACTTCTTCTTAGCTTCATTATCTCTCCACATAGTTTTTTTATTGTATTATACCATATTATACCAAAAAACGAACATTGTTAGTCTTACAACATTCGTTTCTCGTTTTTTTACTAACAAACTAAGAGAAGGCTTTTTTGCTCTAGTTTATTAGGAATCTTTTAAATTTGGCTTATAGAAGGAGCGGTTATCCAAGGCAAAAATCTTATTGGTCATTTCACCAGGACCCACTAAAGCCAAGGCTGAAGTCATCATCATCATTTCGGCATCTAGATTATCAATCATATGAATGATCTCTGCTTCCATAATTTTCGGACGAACTGGACTACCATACTCTAATAGACCATGGTGACTTAAAATGACATGTCGTAACACAATCACATCTTCTTTTTGATCATCAATCTTCAGCTCTTGTAAGACCTTGGTAATTTCTTCATCAATCAGAGCAATGTGTCCGATGAGATTTCCCCTGACCGTATATTCCGTATTTTCAGGACCTGAAAGCTCCAGTACCTTGGCAAGATCATGGAGCATGATCCCTGCATAGAGGAGACTTTGATTTAATTGAGGATAAACCTGAGAAATGCTCTCGGCCAATCGAACCATGGTTGCTGTATGATAGGCCAAGCCAGTCTCAAAAGCATGGTGGTTGGTTTTGGCCGCAGGATAAGAGTAAAACTCCTTGTCGTACTTGTTGTAGAGCGCCCTCACCACACGTTGCCAAACTGGATTTTCTATTTTGAAAATCATCCCCGACAGGTAATCTTTCAAATCAACTGGATTCACCGGAGGTTTTTCTTTAAAGTCTGCTGGATTAGACGGTTCCCCGCTTTGAGGCAAACGCAAGGTCAATTGATTGACCTGGGGCGTATTGTTGTAGACCTCCCGGCGTCCGCTCATATGAACTACGCGACCAGCTTGGAACTGCTCCACATTATGCGGCTGAGCATCCCACAATTTTCCTTCAATCGTGCCTGTCTCATCTTGGAAGACAAAGGCAAGATAATTCTTTCCAGCCCGTGTCTGACGAACATCTGCTGACTTAATGAGGTAGAAGCCTTCAAACAATTCGTCTTTTTTCATTTGATTAATTTTGACCATCATCTTCTCCATCTTCTAAATTCAATAGGCTTGCCATATCTAGATTTTCTGACGTTTCTATACTTCGAAGAGTACGCTCGATAGCATTTGTTCTTCGGTTTAAGAGCTCATCGATGTTTCCAGAAGCATGTTTCAACTGCCGTTGGGTCTTTTCTAAAACGCCTCCAAATTTTTGGAACTCTGTCTTGACTGAAGCAAGGACCTTGCTAATATCATCTGCACTTCGTTGAATATTCAGAGTCTTAAATCCGACCGATAGGGAATTTAACAAGGCTGAAAGAGTACTTGGCCCCGCGACGACGATCTGTTCCTCTCTTCGGAGGCGATCAAAGAAGGCTGGGTCGCGGACCACTTCTGAATAGAGGCCTTCCGTCGGTAAAAAGAGAATCCCAAAATTAGTAGTGGCAGGCGGATATAGGTATTTTTGATGAATGTCCTTGGCAAATTGTTTAATACTAGTCTGAAGGAGCTTGCGACACCGTTCAATCTCCTCTTTCTCTCCACTTTCATAGGCTTCTTCCAGTCGGTAATAACCCTCCAGAGGAAACTTAGAGTCGATTGGCAGATAGACGTATTCCCCTCTTACCTGACCAGGCATCTTGATTGCATACTCGACGCGTTCGCTGGAATGAGGAACTGTTACAAACTCTCTCTCGTATTGAGCGGGAGTTAGGATATCTTCAATGATCTGGCCCAGTTGAAGTTCTCCCATAATCCCACGGGTTTTGGTATTAGAGAGGACCTTATTGAGACTCCCCACATCTCTAGCGACCGTCTGCATTTCCCCAAGGCCTTTATTAACCGACTCCAATTGTTTGGAGACAGTCTCAAAAGAGGTTTGGAGACGACTATGCAAGGTTTTTTCCAACTTTTCTTCGACCGTTTGACGCATCTGCTCCAACCGCAAATCATTGGAGGCTTGAATCTGTTGCATCCGTTCGTCCGTTTTGTCTCGGTTTTTAGTAAAATTCTCAGCAAGTTCTGCTCGTAAAGCAGTCGTTTGCTGATGCATTTCTGTCCGTAATTCCATTAGACGGTCACTGATCGCCATCTCTATCTGCTGACCAGTGATTTGCTGAGCTTGTCGCTCTCTCTCAAATCGGTAATCCAGCTGATCCGAAAGATGATCTTCTTGGTCTTCTAGTAAGTCACGGATCCGTTTGTTATCAGCTGTCCGTTGTTGGTACAGCAAGAAGAGCAAGACAAGATTTCCCACTCCTAATACAAAAAGGATTAATTCCATCTTATTTCCCATCCTTGCTATAAATGATAACAGCATAGCCTCGATCAACGCTTAAGGTTATCGGCTGATTGCTAAATTCGTTGGAACCATAAATAGCCTTTTTAAAATAATTGATCGGATTTAAGGGATACTTGGCTCCTTCAATCTGGATGGAAGCTCCCTCAACCGGCATAAAAGCAACATACGTATAGCCTGCTATGGGCTGAATAGTGTGGCGACCTGCTGGACGATAGCAGAGATAATTTTGTCGGTCCATCAAGCAAAGTTGCGTCATAAAGGGACCAATCTCTGGATCAGTGGGCAAAAAAACGCTGGCCAAGTGGTGATCCAGGCGACCACCAAAGGCTCCAAAGATTAAAATTTCCGCTTGAGGCCAACGTTCTAGTACTTCCTTAATCGCCAATTCCAGGTCAGTATCATTTTTTTCTGCTGCCGAAGTCCGTAATTTGTGAGCCGTAGATTGAATCCTCTGAAATTCTTCTGGCTCAACAGAGTCAAAATCTCCAACTGCTAAAGAAAGTTCCAATCCTTGCTCTAATAGGAAAAGGCAGCCTGCATCCACCCCGACATAAACATCCAAGTCTAGCGGAATGGTTTCCACTCGGCCACCAGCTACAATCGCAACCTTAGTCTTGGATGGCTGCTCGAAGGGTTTGAACTCGTTCATTCACATCTCCATTAAACACATAGGAACCTGCTACAAAGACGTTTGCCCCTGCTTCTTTCGCGGCGTGAATCGTCTTATCATCAATTCCCCCATCGACTTCAATATCGAAATCCAAGCCTTTTTCTTCACGCAATTGAACCAATTGACGAATCTTATCCATGGTTTCTGGCAGGAAGGCTTGCCCACCAAATCCTGGGTTGACAGTCATGACAAGTACTTGGTCTACCAAGTTTAAGATATGTTGGATACTTTCAACAGGGGTTCCTGGATTGATGACCACACTTGGTTTCACCCCTGCCAAACGAATTTTTTGAAGGGCGCCATGGATGTGTGGAGTCGCTTCGACGTGAATGCTGATGATATCTGCCCCAGCACGCGCAAACTCTTCGATATGTTTCTCAGGATTGGTCACCATCAAGTGGCAGTCAAAAACTAGCTTGCTGTGAGGACGCATACTAGCAACTACACCAGCACCAAAGCTGATATTAGGCACAAAGTGACCGTCCATTACATCGATGTGAGCGTACTCCGCACCAGACGCTTCCAATTTCTTCAATTCACTTTCAAAATTTGCATAATCTGCACTTAAAATAGAAGGGGATAATTTGTTTGTTTTCATATTATTCAGGTCTCCTTATTTGGGTAATTTTTTCGATACTTTTTTATAGGTTTCTCGTCTATTTTCGATCTCACTCAAGAACTGTAAGTAATTCTCAAAGCGGAAGGAAGCAATGATCCCTTCCTCGACAGCAGGCTTGACGGCACAAGATGGTTCATGTGTGTGGGTACAAGTACGGAACTTGCAATCCTGGCTTACCTTGGCGATGTCTGGAAAAGCATGATTAAGATCTTCTGCATTGTCGACTTCATAATCTAAAGAGGAGAAGCCAGGGGTATCCGCAATCTTGCCACCATTGAGATCATAAAAGCTGACGGCTCGCGTCGTATGGCGGCCTCGTCCGAGGCTGTCGGAGATCTCTCCTGTCTCTAGTTCCAACTCCGGGGCCAAGGTATTCAAGAGGGTTGATTTCCCCACTCCTGTTTGGCCCATAAAGACCGTCACCTGATCCTTCAAGAGAGGCAAGAGCTCTTCCTTGTCAGTGACAAAGTCATACCCCATTTGGCGATAGACTTCTTGGAAAGGAAGCATGACAGCCGGATCTTCTAGTAGGTCCATTTTTGAAATATAGACAATCGGATGGATCACTTTTTGCTCCAAGAGGACCAAAAAACGATCCAATAAATTAACATTAAAATCGGGCTCTTTGGCAGACATGATGACGACAGCCTGATCAATATTAACAATCGGTGGACGGACTAAGCTATTCTTTCGCGGGAATATTTTTAAAATATAGCCTTCCGAATTTTCTTCTGCTGAAAATTCTACCTTATCTCCAACATAGGGAGTTTGTCCTTTTTTCCGGAAATTTCCTCGAGCGCGTGTTTGGTAAATTTCCCCTTCGCACTCCACATAATAAAAACCGGCCAAGGCTTTAACAATCGTTCCTTGCAACTAGCACTCCTTTAAAGTTAATACTACTATTATATCAAAAAATATAATATAGCGCTTGCTTACTTGAGTATGAAAAAAACGAAGGTATCTCAATTTTTTTGAATAGAATTCACATAAGAGGTTGTAAACGTTTTGGGATAGATTTGTAATAGAGAAAAGGGGATGATATATATGTTTCTTATGGGAAGTACAAACCATTTTACAGATAGTAAGTGACGGAGACTGATACAGTTATTGACGAAGCTATCTGATTAGTAATGAAAGAAGCCGATTTTGGTGGGAGTATTTCTGACTTTCTTACTAATCCCTGCCAGTTATAAGGAGGTCCTTTATCCCAGACGATGAGCTTGAACCTGAAGGTGGGCCCCCAGTCTCAATCGTCTTTCTTCTTGCTCTCTTATGGGTTATCTTTCTTCTCAAAGATACCTCTGCAGAACAAGAAGAACTTTATCCTCAACTGAGTTATGAATAAGTAAAAGAAAGAAGAGAGTGGGACAGAAATCGGTAATTCGTTAGAATTCGATTTCGTCGTCCCACCTCCGCACAGTTGAGTAGGGCTGTAAAAGCTGATGAAATCAGCCTAGTAGATCCCACTCAACCACTGCGTCTTGCTCGACTATCCAAAGACAATTGAGAGGCTAGGACTTTTGTCCCACTCTCTTTTCTGCTAGCTCCATACATTCGATAGAAAGGATGCTATTTTTTCTTGGCATTTCTGTCAAAAAGAGTATAATAGAACTATGCGGAGGTGGTGGAACGGCAGACACGCATGCTTCAGGCGCATGTGCCCCTTCGGGCGTGAGGGTTCAAATCCCTTTCTCCGCATCTTGGAAAGGTGGCCCAGTTTGGTACGGCACCGGACTCGAAATCCGGCAAGTGGATTTTCTTCACGCGCGGGTTCAAATCCCGTCCTTTCCTTTTATTACTCAAAAAGACATGGGCTTTGAAGCCCATGTCTTTTCCATTATTTAATTCCTGCTTCTAGAAGACTGTCAGCTAGACGGGCGAAGTCTTCTAAACTAAGAGCTTCTCCTCGTACAGAAGGTTTCAAACCGGCTGCTTGGATCCCGGCTTCCAATTTTGCCTTCACGTCTTCGGTCTTGCCAAAGCGACTGGTCAAGTTGTTCCAAAGAGTTTTGCGGCGGTGGACAAAGCTAGCCTTGCTGACGGAGAAGAGAAAATCTTCATCCTTGACTGCCACAGCTGGCTCTTCACGACGCACCATCTTGAGGATGGCAGAGTCGACGTTTGGTGCTGGCACAAAGACGGTGCGTGGCACGATAAAGGCTACCTTAGCCGTCATATAGTATTGGACCGCAATGGACAGAGATCCATAAGCCTTGGTATTCGGTTCAGCTGAGATGCGGTCTGCCACCTCTTTTTGCATCATCACCACAAATTCTTGGAAAGGGATTTTGGATTCGATCAAGTGCATGAGGATCGGAGTCGTAATATAGTAAGGAAGGTTGGCCACTACCTTGATCGGAAGGTCTGGATTTTTAAACTCTGCGATGTACTGGTTGAGGTCCACCTTGAGGATGTCTTGATTGACAACCGTTACATTGTCAAAATCCCGCAAGGTATCCGCTAAGATGGGAACCAAGCGGTCATCAATTTCAAAGGCCATCACTTCTGCGGCATTTTCCGCCAAAAACTCAGTCAACGCTCCGATTCCGGGACCGATTTCGATCACATTGACCTGTTTATCAATCTCAGCAGTGTCCACAATCTTTTGAAGGATGTTGGTGTCGGTCAAGAAGTTTTGACCAAAGGATTTTTTAAAGGTAAAGCCGTGACGCTCCAGCACTGCCTTGGTCACGCTATAATCTGCAATTCTCATATCTTCTCTTTTCTAATCAGTTTAGGAGGAGAAATAATCTCTATCTCACTTTTTTCTCCACAAGCTGGTCTAACAGTCTTCTACGAATGCGTTCTTCTCCGCTTGGTAGACATAAGCTTCCCCATCCTTGTCTAGGACCGTCTCCAATAAGGGTTCGATATCCAAGGCCGCTTCAAGGCTAATGAGGGTAATCTTAGATGGATCGTCCAAGTCTTCTTGAGACTCATAGCCTGTAAAGAATTGCCAACCGCTGTCTTGCGGGTGATGAGGTACATCGTGAACTGCCCAATTTATCTCACGTCGTAGGAAGCAATCCTTGGTAATTATCGCCCCTTTTTGTATATCAAGATTCAACTGGGGGACCATCAGGCTCGCAATATGTTCCCGCGCAAAATCCAGCTCATCTCCAAGCTGGATGGAGGTAATATAAGCGGGTTGATTGGTTAAACGTCCTTTGAACTTTCCATCGCGGATTTCAGTGAGTTCGACCCACATACGCTCTGCTCGACACCCATTCTCCAAGACTGTATCCAGCACAAAGATGAGGCGAACCTGGTCCCCAGGCTTCAATTGGTTGATTTCTTCTCGACTCGGAATCAAAAATTGCCGTGGATTCTTTTGATGCTTTGCTTGAACATCCTCTAAAGAATAGCCGATCCCTTTTTTCTTATCTGTAAACAGATTGAACAATCCCATCTTCCACCTCCATCACTATTTTTTATAAGAAGCCAAGGCATCTTCTACTCGAGACAGACAAACCCCAAACAACTCCAAACGTTTGAGCAGTTGTTTGCCATTGCAGTAGCCGATGCGCAAGGCTTCGCCTAGATATTCCCGTCGTTTGCGACTGTCACTGCCCATCAAGAGACCGAGACGCATCAGATCTGACTTGGTAATATCAAAGAAATGCTCATCTTCATAGGAGCCAACCAGTCCAGATAAGGCCTTTTCTAAGTCTTCAAAGCTGGCATGCTCCACTCCCAAGGAACGGCCCTTGGTTTTGGAGTTGGGCACTGCCTCACCACGATTTAAAAAGGCATGCTTGGCCTGCGGAATTTCTTGCATGATGATCTTACGAATCCGCTCCCCATTGTAATCTGGATCCGTAAAGACAATGACCCCACGCAACTCTTGCAATGTAGCAATGCGTTCTAAATCATCCTGATTAATAGCCGATCCACGTGTCTCATAGGTATCCACCTCATAATAGCGTTTCAGATTGGCCGTATCGTCCTTGCCTTCAACAACAATCACTTCTGGTATTTTTCTTTTCTCAGTCAAGGCCAAATACCTTTCTCGCATTGTCATAGGTGGCTTGTGCCACCTCTTCACTAGTCATTCCACGAAGCTCTGCGATAAAGTCTACTACATAACGGGTATAAGCTGTTTTATTTTCTCGGCCACGCTTAGGAACTGGTGCCAGATATGGTGCATCTGTTTCAACCAAGATTTTGTCCAAAGGTAATTCTTTGGCTGCCTCCTGAATGTCTGTCGCTTTTTTGAAGGTCACCACTCCCGAGAAAGAGATCATCATGCCTAAATCCATAAAGCGTTTGGCATCTTCTAGGCTTCCTGAGAAAGAATGCATGATCCCACCGCGTGGGCCAACTCCTTCACTCTTGATAATAGCATAGGTATCTTCTAGCGCATCACGCGTGTGAACCACAAATGGTAAGTCTAGTTCCTTAGATAGCTGAATCTGACGGCGAAAGACCTTTTCTTGAACGTCCTTTGGTGCTGTCATCCAGTGGTAGTCCAGACCGATTTCCCCTAAGGCGACGACTTTGGGATGTTTCAGCCGTTCCAGTAGATAGGCCTCTACCTCAGGACTATAATCGCCTGCCTCAGTAGGATGCCAACCAAGGGTGAGATAAACTTCTGGGTACTGGTCTGCCAATTCTATTGCTCGTTCAATGGTTGGTTTGTCAAAGCCAACAACATTATGGGCAATGACTCCCAGCTCTTTTGCTAATTCTAATTCCTCTTGTTCTCTTCCTGCAAACTCTTCAACGTTGAGGTGAGTATGGGTATCAAAAATCTGCATATGAATCCTTTTCTACGATTTTTCTCACTCTATTATAACAGAAAGCATAGCTGAATACACTTTTGGCAAAACAAAAACCAGTAGTCTCGAGTTTCTACTGGTTTTTAGGTTTTTATCTGAATTACGCAGCCAAAACTTTGCGTCCTTTACGACGACGAGCTGCCAATACGCGACGACCGTTTTTAGTTGCCATACGGTGACGGAAACCATGTTTGCGCGCACGACGAAGTTTACTTGGTTGATAAGTACGTTTCACGATGAATACCTCCTCATAGATTTTGTATTCGTTTAGCCGGCTATAATGTGATCAGTTACTAAACATACTTTACTATTCTATCTGATTCAAGGCTGTTTGTCAATAGCTATGAAAAATTTGTTGGATCAAGTTCAATGATACCGTATTTATTGGGCATCTCCTTCTATCCTTTGACGAGTTGCTTCATAGTAAGGAAGCAAGTAGGCCATTCCTTTTTTTAATTCCTCAAGAATAGCATCTCGGCTAGGCGCTTGTGATAGATTTACATCGACTTTTACCAAGACCTTTCGGACCTGGCCAGCTTCCACACCTTTGAGAAGTCTCAGACGATTGGCTTCTGTCCCTTGAAATCGTTGGCTGACACCTTCTATTTGGGCGAAGTAATAGACTGGCCAAGAAACCGGAAGAGTTATAACTTGGTTCTGTTTTTGTAGACTCTCCTCATCCTTCTTGCGTTCAATAAAACTCACTTCCAAGGATACACCAAAATTTTCAGCATCCCCATAAAGTCGCAAGGCAAACATCGGATCTGTGATTTCTCCCTCTCCTTGAAGGTAGGCCCAAAAATGAGGGCGAAGGATTTGAGCTTGATTCATCCACTGACTAGTCCGGTCTTGTTTTAAATGCGGAAAAATCTTCTGAAAATCACTGACCAAATCAGTGAACTCCTTGCGAGCTTCTTGTCCTAACTCGCGATAGGTCAACATTCGCTCCGCATCCTCTCCCGCTTTAGCAGGGGCTAGGTACTTGATTCCCTGACAATGCAAAAAGTCTCTCATCTTACCATACATTCCAATTTTCCTTTCTCAAACAGAAAAGGAGAGACCAAGCTTACACTCCTCTCTCCCTTTTTAGACGGTAGATTAGCCTTCAATATCAACGACAACGTAACGATTTGGTTCTTCCCCTTCTGAATAGCTCGTTACTCCATCCATTTTCGATACGATACGGTGGATGATCTTGCGTTCGCTATTAGACATTGGATCTGTATGTTGTGCTTGACCTTCTTCTAGAGCACGACTTGCCAATTTTTGCGCATAACTTTGAAGGACTTCTGCACGGTGTTCAACATAATCATTGACGTTGATAGCAATGTAGAAATTCTTAGAATACTGATTGTATAGGTAGTTCTGCGCCAACAATTGAAGGGCCTTGAGAACTTTCCCGTGGTAGCCAATCACACGACCCGGCTCATTGGTATCAATCTGCATATTGATGGTTCGACGGTTGTAGCTACTTGAAATGCTAGCTTCTACATCCATTTCGTCAATAACTGTTTGAACATAGGAAGTGACATCAGAAACAACCTTTTCAATGTCATAGCTTTCTTCTACTTCAATGCCCAAGTCAGCAAAATCAGACGTTTGGCGTGACTCAGTATCTTTAAGACTTGAATCGAGAATCTCCCCATGACCTTGTTCTTCAAGAATGGTTTCAGGAGCCTTTTCATGTTTGAGAATCTCAGCCTTCACTTCTTCCGAAACTTCTTGACCTTCTTCTTCAACTTTTTTAATCGCAGCTACCACGCGACCCAAATCAACAGTCTCTTCACTGACACTCTTGACTGGTTCGTTTTGAGCATTAATTTCCTCAGGAACTCCCTTAACAGCTTGTTGATTGGCTTTTGATACTGTAGTTTCTGCAATCGGTTCGATGTCTACCACAGCTGGCTTCTTACCAAAGAGACCGAGGAACCCTTTCTTTTCGCGAGAAACGACAGTAATATGTGCTTTCATGCGCGGGATATCTAATTCTTTCAAACCATTTTGAATGGCTTCTTCAACATTGACTCCTGTATATTGGACCATCTGTCGAACTCCTTCTTAGTTTTTCTTTTTCAGTGCTTTATTAAATGCACGTCGTTTTTGTTTTTCTAAATCTTTGATTGCCTGTTGCTCTGCTTCACGCGCCGCAATGATCTTAAATGGATTGTTCAACAGGTAAGTTTGCCCAACTTGGTAGGCATTGGAAACTACCCAGTAGAGAGCAACCCCGCTGGCTGAGTACATGGCGAAGAAGAAAATCATGACTGGCATTGCATACATCATGGCTGTCATTCCACCATTTTTTTCTGGCATGGCTTTGTTGCTCAACCAGGTACTAAAGAAAGTGAAGACGGCTGCCAAAACTGGCAAAATAAAGGTTGGGTCTGTTGCGCTCATATCCAACCAAAGGAAATGACCGACTTTTAGGAATTCTACCCGACTCAAAGCTTGGAACAAGGCCATCAAGACTGGCATTTGAATAAACAATGGCAAGAAGGCCGAGGAAGTCTTGACTCCTTTTTCTTTATAGAGGGCCCGCATTTCCTCTGACATACGAGTGCGACTTTCCAAATCCTTCCCAGGGTATTTAGCCTGGATTTCTTTCACTAGTGGCTGAATCTCCTGCATTTTGCGCGAGGAGGTCATTTGATATTGGAAAACTGGCAAAAGAATTGTCCGAATCAAGAGAGTGAAGAGGATAATCCCAACTCCGATGTTTCCTCCGATTGAAAGAAAACGGATAACTTCTGCAAAGAAGTAAACGAATTTTTCCCAAACTCCTGATGATTGGGAAGTCACTTCAGACGTTCCACAGGCAGTTAATAAAAGGAGGGCTCCTCCTAATAAGCTAGCTACTTTTAGTTTCTTTTTCACGTAATTACCTTTCCTGACGATAGACTTGCGCTAATTTTAATACATGGACTAGATTTTTTTCAACTTGGTCAAAATCCAGCTCTTCAACACCCTTTCGAGCAATCACAACAAAATCATCTGCCACAAGATGATCCTGGTGCTTCATCAAAACATGACGAATCAAGCGCTTGATTCGGTTGCGTGTCACAGCATTTCCTAGTTTTTTACTAACAGATAAGCCGACACGGAAATGGGGCTGCTCTTGTGGCAAACGGTAGATCACAAATTTTCTATTCGCACAATTCACACCACTTTTAAAAATGGCATTGAAATCTTTTTCTCGCTTGACACGATAGCTTTTTCTCAAACTCCCACTCCCTCTTTTAAATTTATTCTATTATACCATAATTTCAAAAAAAACCAACGACCTTCTGGCCCTTGGTTTGAAGCCTCCTCCATTACTGTTAAAACGACTAGGAGAAGAGTTGCTGGATAGTTGCCAAGATGATGGGTAAGCTATAAATGAAGTTCAGTCCGATATGAGCAAGGATAGGATAATACAAGGAACCCGTCTTTTCATTCAGTAATCCAAACAGGAGAGAAGGGATCGTATAGATTAAAAAACTCAAGACAGTAAAGGGATGGTGGAGGAATTGAAATCCGCTATAGATGAGGGCAGGCGCCCATACACTCGCATAGAGGGGCCATTTTTTAAAGTAGGCTTGGACAAGCGCTCCACGGAAGATCAATTCCACTGTCATCGGTCGAATGATGACCACTAGGACAAAGAGGATGAGAGATCCTAAGGCTTCCAAGGTCACGGGAAAGGAGTGATAAATAGCTAGACGTCCTTTGGTAAAACCACTGAGAAAATAGTCCAGCCAATAGATTGCACAGCTAGTGAATATAGTGGCATAGACAGCGGGGAGAAATTGTTTCTTCTTTGCCCACTGAAAAACAGTACGTGGACTGTACTTCTTTACGAATGAAAAAACCAGCATCAGATAACCTGCCTCTAAAAAGAGAAGGGTCCAAAAATAGCTAAGGGCTTGGCCGACTTGGTTGCTGACTAGCTGGGCTAACTCGCGGAATTGCGGCCGCACCAAGATGTAAAAGACCAGCAGTAAAAGTGGATAAAAGAGCTTGGCCTTTGTCTTTAAAAATTTCATACATTCCTTTCAAGGGATTAAAAATGATTTATTCATCTTACCATAATCATTCCTAGGATTCAATTAGAAAGTGGACAAAAAAGAGGTCGAGACAGCCGTCTCTAACCTCTAGTTTCTATTAGAATACAAGCTTATTGTAGGGGGCGTCCGCTTCCTTCTACCCTTTTCTGTAAATCATAAAACCCACTAGCACGGACACAAGAATGGCTAGGCAAAGAATGGTCTCTAACCAAACAAGGGGCCTTAAAAGAGAATTTTGCAATAGGCCTTGGGCCATTTTCAGGGATGTAGCTGTGATGACCGTGGGGAAGGTTAAGGCTGAAAAGGCTGGTTGGAAGCCCTCTTTTATCATTCTGGGCAGACGCGTTAAAACGAAGAAATAAAAACCTTGAGAGAGACCGATCATGAGGTATAAGAGCCAAACCGGTAGACTGGCTCCACCAAGACGGACAAGGGCTGCTAACAGAAGAGAAAAGGGCGCACAATAAATGCCTTCTTGCCCCAATAAGTGGCTCGGTAAAGGGGTGATTTTCAATCCCTGATAGATCAGTGGGTAAAGAATCAAGGTTAAGACAAAACCAAACCCGAGAGCCAGATAGGCCAACTCAACCACTCCTACCACTGGATAGGTCAAGGCTGCCACTGCAATCCCCACATAAAGGACGGTCCAACTAGGGGTGGCATTGGCTCTTGGTTTTGCCAATATATGGGTCTTGGTAAAGTAGAAAATTAAGCTACAATCTAAAAGGAAAGCAGACCACCAAACTGTCTGGGCAAGTCCTCCAAATGTAGGAAACAGTCGGAGGAGATAAGTCGATAGAATCATCCCAGCCATGGGAAAGGTCGCCATTCCAGATAGAAGGGCTGGTTCTTGAAGTTCTATCTTGGTTTCTTGCCAGTAGATCAGATGGTGAAACAAAAAGAAAACCCATAGGATCAAACCCGTCAGACTGAAGAAATGGGCCAGAACTGGGAAGGTATCAGACAGAAGGTTTCCCGCTCCTGCTAAACCTAATAGACAACCTGAAAATGCTAAAGGAATCTTTTTCATCTTGATCTCCAATTATTTTATCGCTTTCAGTATAACATAAAATATCAGGAGGCATCATCAAAAAAAGAAGTAGATATAAAATCTCCTTCTCATTTTCTTATTTTTAAGCTTTGCTCCATCATTTCATGCACAAGCTTGGTTCTTTTACGCGTAGGGCTGCAATTCTGGATTGATAGGTGTATTGGCCAAGTTATTGGCATAGTTACAGAGACTAGCCAGACTCACACCTAGGACCACATCCAAAGCATTTTGGTGACTATAACCTGCTTCTAAAAATTCAGCTAAGGCCTCATCTCCAACGCGTCCCTTGGTATTGATCACTGCTAGGGTGAATTTAGCCAAGGTATCCAATTTCGGATCTGTTTCAATCGGAGTACGATTGCGCAGAGCTTGAAGAAGGTCGTCATTCATTTGGATCTGTTTGATCGAAAAAGCTGTATGCCCTGCCACACAGAAGGCACAACCGTTGGTCACCGCAGCAGTGATTTGGACAACTTCACGTTCAACTGGTGTCAAACTGTTGCGACGGTTAATCGCACCGACTGTACGATAGGCTTCTAGAGCTGTCGGCGCATTTGCTAAAAGACCGATGAGATTTGGAATATAGCCGTTATTATCTTTTTGAACAGTTTCAAGAACCTCTTTTACCTCTTCTGGCGCTGTCTCAACTGTATGAATCTGAAATGTTGTCATAAATCTACCTCTTTTTCTCTTGGTGACACTTAGTCTATCATAGAATAGAAAGCTTGAAAAATATATATTTCATATACCTTCCATAAAAAATAGTTATCACCAAGAAGAAAAGATTCAGACGTATCGACCCCACTTCTGCTCCCGTTTAAAGTAGCTGTTTCAAGAGAAAGGTCCTTCTTCTTATTTTCCTATCCTTCTAAGCCCGAGCAAGTAGCAGATAGATTAACAAGACTAAGAAAAAGAGGACACTAACGATCAAGGTCGCTAGCTTCATCCCTCGACGGGCTAGCCAATAATTTGGCTTCCCTAAGTTACTGGTCGCATCTGTTGACAGCGATTGTTGTTGACGAGGTTGAAACATCACCAACAAAATTAAACTGATCGATAGAAGGAACATCAGCACAACAAATAGCATTTCCATCTTATCCTCCAAAAACTCGGAAAAGGGTGAGCAGTACCCCCAACAAGATAACGAGACCGATAACAACATTTAAAGTCAGGTTGACTTTTTCCGAGCGGGTTGCTTTTTCTTTTTCCTCGGATCGGCGCTTCAGAGCATTCATTCGTCCTTCTACTTCTTTATAGAACAAGTCCTTCTTCTGATCAGGCATTTCTATCACCTATCCCTTCTTGGAATCTCGAACGGAATACTTCCTGTTCGATCGCATTAGACTGTGCAATTTGATTTGAAACTGCGTGTCGATAGTTCTCTATTGATTGATAAATTTCTTTAATACGTGCTACGAGTTTGTCTTTTTCTCCTTGCCTAAAGACATTTTCTTGAGCAAGATAAGGCGGGTCATGTAAGGTCTGTTCAAAGCCAAGGATTAGCTGTTGGTGCTCAAAGGCCTTGCGAACAATCCCTTGTACCTCCCCAAAATGATTGATGTCTAGATAGATACTAGATTGGTGGAGGAGCTCCTTGATCCGCTCCTGGCTAATATTCTGATACAGGACCAAATTGGGGTAGCGGACTAGAGACATGAGCTCTGGAGACATTTCTGTCACTGCAGCAACTCGGAAGGTCACATCCGGTAATTGCTCTAACAAATAAGGTAAGGCTTCAATTTGATCTGAATTTGTTAATACAAAAGCATCCTTACGAACATCATCTTTGATTACAAAATCATAGATATAGCCAAGAGGGGCAAAAAAGCCCTGCTGCTCTGGTGATACCAACTGTAGAGCACGGAGATAAGTCTCCCTTTGAGGGATGAAGATCTTCTTCGTCCGTATCTCTGGACTGTTTAGGATGAGTTGCATATTGCCTGGCAGACTATCCCGTAGTGGCTCTTGCCAAACCAAGACATCCCGGCCTACCAGCCCCATTTTGCCGAGTTGCAAACTCAAAGCAAAAGACTGAGCCAGCGTATTGAAAAGCACCTGATCTAAAGCAAATCCTCGGTATTGGACATAAAAGACGCAGAAATCTAGTCGATTTTTGAAGATACGCATAGGCTCATGATCCAGTGTCAAGAGCAGATCACCTGTTTGATGATTTTCTGTCAGGCGTTCAACTTCTTCTTCAAAGTAGGTGGTTAACAAAGGATTGCCCTGACCATCACAACTGGTTACCGCTATTTTGCGACCATACTGATCATAGCGATCCACTGTCCTTACTTGTCCCTCTTGATTGAACCACTCTACCCGCTCAACAATTCGCTTATGAGTCGCTCCTTGGTAATAGATACGCGCTTTTTCTTGGCCGTAATAGGAAATCCGGCCACCGGACGCATCTCCAGTGATTTCCCAAAAATCAGGAACTAAAATTTCGTTAAAGAAGCGCCCCCGCTTTTCACCTGTCGGTCGACCTAAAAAGTAAAGAAAGGGCGACTCCACTCCATCGGGTAAAAAACCATTTGGTTCCAAGACAATTGTTGGATGCGTGTAATCTGCTCTTTGTAAAGAATAGAGCAGATCTTGGCTTTCGCGCGAAAACCGATCAAACACATTAAGCATGGGTCACCTCCTCAATCAATTGAAACCAAGCTTTTTCAACCTTACTGGTTAGAAAATCTTCTGCACGCGCATAAGATGCTTGACGCATGGATGCCACATTTTGACTCTGGTATAGCAAGCGGATCTTTTCAGCGAAGGACCTCGCTATCCTGTCCACAATCTGGTCTGGTTCAGTCGGAAGCAAGTAGCCATTCTCCCCATCTCTAACAAAGTTCTGATTGCCGTAGGGTACATCAAAGCCAATGATTGGAAGACCAGAACCAATTGCCTCCATCAAGGTGAGACCAAAGCCTTCACTGGTTGAAGCCGATAGGTAGACTTCATAATCTTTGTAAATAGCGGTCAAATCCATATGCCCTTTGAGCTGGATATAGTCCATCGCTCCTAACTCTTCAATTAGAGACCGCAGTTTCTCTTCCTCTCCGCCTTTTCCATAAATATCAAAAGAGAGAGCAGGTAGCTCTTTTTTTGCTTCGACAACTGCTCGAATTAACCAGTCGATGTGTTTTTCTGTCGCCAGACGCGAAGCAGTTATCAAAGAAAAAGGTTTACGAGAGTCCTTTTGCGGTAGACTTTCAAGACTTCCTACCGGAATGGTATAAATAGCAGGAGAATGCTGGGTATATTTTTCAAATTGCGCTGCCAAAACTTCCTTTTGGCGATCTGTCGCGACAATAAAGAAGTCCACCTTATCCGCATTAGTAAATTGGTAATCGTAATAATTGTTCCACAAAATATATTGATTATCAGTACTGTTGACACTATAGTGCTCCGCATGGACCACGACTCCTAGACGAGCTTTTTGGGCCTCTTCAAAAATGGGTTGGCCGATGTCCGTCTCCCGATCCAAAATCACCAGATCTTGTTTGGTCAAGTTGAGGGTTTGCATGAAGTAGCGAATCAATTCCTGCCGGCCCAGGAGATAACGATCCGGGAAACGGTAAATCTCCTGACCATCTGCCACCTGCATCCGATAGGCCACACTTCCGTCCTCATTGTAGAAACGTCGTTCAATCAAATTGGCTTGATTATTTTTTGGGATAAAGTACTCTGTACAGTAGCGAGTATAGGAAAAATAATCCTTTCTGACTAGGATCCCTCCGGAAACATACTCACAACGCTCTACATAGGGACTCTTTTCGTCCCGAAAATAGCAGGTCAAAAAACTGTCCTGGTCTTCGTAGAAATAGCGTTTCACCTTCCCCGTGGTCTCTTCTCGCGTTGGGCTCCCAGCGAACCCAGCCAGGACTTGCTCCACCGTGTAAGTCGTTGGCGCAATTTTGATATCTGTAAAATGGGTGTAGAGCCATATGATTTCATGGTCTTTAAAGCCAATATTCTCTGTTAAGTGTTGAATATTGTCTGCTAATATCATATCCATAAAAATAAACTTTGCGGGTTCTTGGATCTGTCGTAGCAACTTGGCCCGATAGGCTTGTGCATACTCGACGCCACTACTGGCCCATCCAATCCCAAGATTGATATTGTATACTGTCATAAATCCTCTTTTATGGGAAATACAGGACAATTTCCCCTTTTGTATTGATTTCTACTCGACTGAGTAAAAGATTGCGAACCATCTGCTCTTTTGCCAAAGCCTTCATCCGATCGAAAGACAAGTAGGCTTCTTGGTAAAATTCGACCAGCGGATTCTTTTGACTGGTGTACTGGCCAGATAAGGCCACACGTAATTGTTGCAAATAATCCACTTGTTCCACCCAATTTTCATCAATAGCCTTTAAAAGTACCATCCGTTGAAATTGAGCAACTACCTCATCGGATTCAAGCGTTTGATATTTAGCAAGTAACTCAGAGCGGGCTAGCTCCCAGAGAAAATCCTCTTTTGCCTGTTTGGAAGGAAAGGCTTGAGGGATCTGGGCAGGAACAACCTGATAACTGATATGATCTAGAATATAGTGATAGAAGGCAATCGGGTCTTGATACTTCTTGTTTTTGGCTACCTGGGCGAAAACTTCTCGGGCAATTTTCTCGATTAGTCCGTCCAAACGTCTACCTAACCTGATTAAACGATCCCGTTCCTTATAAACCAAATCACGTTGAATATTCATACTCTCTGCAAACTCTAAGGTCAAGCGACGACTAGCTTGCGCAGCACTTTCACTCGCATCCTGAGCTTGAGCGATTATACGTTGGTATTTTCTCCGAGATAGAGGTTTGGCTTCTTGAAGTCGATCCTCTACGTCATAATCTTGGTACCTATCTTGGATCCAATTTGGTCCCCAGTTTTTGATCAAGTCATCCTCCAGAGAGACAAAAAACTTGGTTTTTCCAGGATCTCCTTGACGTCCTGATCGTCCTCGAATCTGGAGATCTATCCGGCGATTCATCATCCTCTCCGTCCCGACGACCACTAATCCGCCTAAGGCAGCTACACCGTGCCCTAATTTGATATCTGTCCCCCGACCTGCCATCGAGGTGGCAACTGTTACCGCTCCTTTTTGACCAGATTCAGCAATCATCTGTGCTTCACGAGAAGCCTTGTTGGCATTCAAGAGATTATGGGGAATTCCTTCACGAAGCAGAAGGTTTGAGTACAAGATAGACGTCTCAACCGATCCAGCAAAAATCAAAATCGGATTTCCCTTTGCATGGACTTCTTTGATGTAGGCCACAGAGGCATAGACTTTTTCTGGCAAGGTCTGGTATATCTCATCTGGAAGATCCTGGCGAATGCGTTTTCGATTGGTTGGGATCTGAACCACTGACATGGCATAGGTCTCCAGAAATTCAGCTTCTGCAACCTTCCCAGTTCCCGTCATACCGCCGAGTTTCCGAAACATCTTGAACAAGTTTTGGTAAGTGATCGAAGCCATGGCCCGTGTCTCTGGTGTCAAAGGAAGTCCTTCTTTGGCTTCAAGTGCCTGATGAAGTCCCCCTTGAAGGCGAGTCAATTCCATGAGACGCCCCGTTGCCTGATCTAGAAGGACAATCTCCTTCTCCCCTTTTTCATTAACACGGACGACATAATCCTTATCTTTTGTATAGTTTTGATGCGCTTGTAATGCCAAATTGATATGGCGGACGAGATCACGATGTTGAGGATTATACAAATGTTGAATGGATAAAAAAGCCTCGGCTGCCTTCACCCCTTTAGGGGTCAACCAAACTTGTTTCTTGTCTCCGTCAATCTTGTATTCTTCTCCTTTTTGAAAGGTTCGGACCAAGGTATCTACAATCCCATATAGATTGGATTGAACTCGAGGAGAACCTGAGATAATCAAGGGCGTCTGAGCACTATCCAACAAGATAGAATCAATTTCATCCACAATAGCATAGTTAAACTTTGCTAGGAATTGACCTTCGACAGAGGCTGTTAAATTTTCTGAAAGATAGTCGAAGCCCAAGCTACTATTAGTAGTGTAGACAATGTCAGCTTGGTAGAGCGTCCGCTTCCTAGCTGGGGAGAGTTCGCCCTCCCTATCTTGGAGTGGAACCCCGACCGTTAAACCTAGGAAACGATAAATCTTACCCATTTCTTCCGCATCACGAGTTGCCAGATAAGTATTGGGGGTAATCACCATAACCCCCTTCCCTTCTATAGCATTCAGGTAAGCTGGCATGGTTGCCGTTAGGGTCTTTCCTTCCCCAGTTTCCATCTCTGCAATATTTCCTTGGTGGAGAACGATAGCTCCCATGACTTGAACATCGTAAGGAAACATCCCCAAGACTCGCTGAGAGACTTCTCTCACGACTGCATAAGCTTCTGCTAGCAAATCGTCCAGTGACTCCCCTTTTCGGAAACGACGGCGGAATTCCTCTGTCTTTTCTTGTAACTGCTGGTCTGTCAATTGAGACATTCTATCTTTCCAGCCATTAACCTTTTTTAAAATCTTTTTTATTTTTTTCAATTGAATAAAATCCACTAGGTCCTCATTTACTGCAATCTATTTAGTCTGTATCAGAATAGCTCCTTGTTCAGACGAAATCGGAGAAATCGTGATATGGTGAAAGGTAAACTCTTGCATCCCAGCACTGAGGAGACGCACTTGGTAAGAATAAGCTTGCTCTGGATAAACAAACCTGACCTGCCCCTCTGTACTGACCTGCCGGTCCACCATCTTACCAAAACGGTCTTGGCAAACAATTTCCAACATTACCGTATGAGCAGGCCTAGAAGTCATATGAACCTCAAGTAAGTACGTTTGTCCTCTCTGCAAAAGTGGCAGACTGGGTGCCATCCGATCCTCCCCATAGCTTGTGAGGGATTTCCAGGTTTTTAAGACTTGGCCAGAAGGCATTAAAGGATTCGTAAACCGAATCTGATCGACTGCCAATCTCTGAATAACAGACCCCCATAAATAGTCTGCCGAAGAGGTTGACCCCCAATAAATCTGGCGACCTTTTTGTTTTCTCATCCTAATCATCCGCTTCTACCAAAATCTCTTTCCATGATTTCTTTGTATTGGGTCAAGAACCACTCGATGATGGATTCCGTTGCATCATTGTGGCGACCCGGCCGACTCGAACTAATGATCCGAACAGGTTGGTGATAAAGAGCTTCTAAAATATCCGAATAAGCCTTCTGGTCGTAGTCATCATCTCTCATGTAAGCCAAGGCTAATAGAGTATCCTTTAACGCTGCTTGACCAAATCGATCCCAAAAACGCTTGTTCAAGGCCTCAATCCCTTCACTCGTCACTTGACCGACTAGCAACTGCATCATATCGAGTGATGTCCCAAATTCATCTGGCCGTTTAAACTTCAGATTGGCCGCTACATCCCCAAGATTGACAATAGGTTTTCCAACCAAGATTGCATGGGGTGAATATGAAGCTCCATAGTAGAGGGCTCCATAAGTGCCCATTGATAGACCTGAAAAGTTCAATTCTTTTGGACCAAATCCTAAGGCTTGGAGATGGTAATCGATAAAATCCTGAATCTTCTTTTCTAACTCTGGAGAGCCTAGATAGAAGCATCCTCCCTCTAGACGCGGATCCGAAAAGAGAATGAAGGGAGCTCCCATATTTTTCATCATGGAAAAGCCTTCAAAACCCTCCGCAGGACGATAGCCAGAGAAATAGATATTCAGCGGTGGCTTCAGGTCTCCTGGATGGAAATAAGCAAAAATTTCCTGACGCTTGCTGTCTCTGAGAACCTGGGACCCAAGAGAAATTTCTCCAAAGGGACCGTGAGAGAAGCGCTTGTGCAAAGCACCGATAATGAGTTGTCCCTGCCCCCTCGCTTCCAGTAAAAAGGATAGGTAATAAGGACTAGTCTCGTCAATTAGAACCGGCCTTTCCAAGTCTACTTCCGAATAGACGAGTTCCTTCTCTAACGATCCCAGACTACCACTCTGGAAAAATTGGACCCGCAAACGGATTCGACAGCCTGCCGTTTTCTCATACTCTAACCATAAATCCGCAGGAATGGTCCCATTATAAGAATAGGTGTTGACCCACTGGGCTATAGGAGTAAACTCCTCTCCATATGAACCATCTAATTCCAAAAAGTGTTTCCCTCTGACCGTTTGCATCCCTTCAAAGTCTGCTCTAATTCGTAAATCTCTGACGCTAAAAGCATCTCCGTACTGACCGTCATAAAGGAAACGATGAAGTTGATAGAGAAAGTGAGCCTTATCAGAAAAATCCCAAGCCTTAGCCTGAACCAGTTGCATCAAACGAGCCAGTTCTTCTGTAAATGACTCTTGATCATATGTTTGATCATAGAAAACAGTGTAGGGCTGAAATAGAGCCAGTTCTTCTTTGAAGTTCAATAGCCTTTCAGGATGATCCAGCACCAAGGCCTTAAACTGCTTGATGCCTTGCTCCGCCATGTAATCCTCTATCTGTAGAGGTGTTTGGATAGAAAAATAATGCCAGTTCAGACCTTCTGGGATCGTCACTTCTCCTTGCCAATTTGTAGGTCCAATTTGAAGAATATGGCCTGTTTCCAACTTTCTGTCCATCCTAGTTTTCCATCCATCCTTCCCATTTGGCGATCAAGCGCTGGCCTGTGTATTCTTGAATCTTTTCGACGGAATAAATCAGCGATTCATTCCATGGTTTAAGATCTCTAAGGAAATAGTCCATCGCTTTTTCTAGCTCTTCCTCCAGCTCCCCCAGGACATATCCATTTTTTAAATGGTCTACATACTCTGTTTGGGTGCGATTGATCTGAGGAATCCCTGCCGAAATACCTGCAATCTGTGTATACAGATTGGGTTCCTCACTCATATCTACTATTAAGCGAGTCTGTTCTAATTCTTTGATGATGTCGTTCTCATGAAAGAAATTTTGAACCTTATAACGATCTAGCTTCTTTTCAAAGAGAGAAGCATCTTCGAGGATGTGGTTTTCTCCCAGCTCGCGAGAATCAACCTGAACACCTCTAGCAGCCATCCCCATCTCGCCAGCTAAGTCTTCTAACTGCTGATCCAGTGTCGCTACTGCTTCATCAGAAGCATTGTAGATCGCGAAAACGACTTCAAATAAAGGGTTTTTCGCTAAGATTTCGAACACTTTCTCTAAAGCGGATGGAGAGGGGAGGTTCTTTTCATCCAGATAGAAAAAGATTTTCGACTCTTTCCTCTCCTGACTGCTTCCCAATCTCAGCCGCGAATCAAAGGACGTCAGGCGATGGACCTTAGAAGCAATACTTGGAGCAAGACGAAGCAAATCTTGTTTCGTTTTTTCACTATCAGTTAGCACCAAGTCAACCTCTTTTAAAGAAAAATGAAGCAAGGAATCTTCTTGTGATAGTGGCTGGCGTTGCCCATAAAAAGAGAGAACCTTTGAAATGCCCCGCTCCACTTGTTGGATAAAGGGTAGGTTAGCTGGATGGGCCGCAATCACCATACGATCGTGACCGGGAACTAGGTCTTCTAGTATAGCTTTCATTTTTTCAGCAACCACTTCGCCCATGTCCGAGTAAGTTTCTCGTTTAAACTGCTTCTGAAAGGCTTCATTAACAAAGACCATGTGGCTAGCATCCATCAATAACTCTCTCAAAACCCAGTCCCCTTCGGGGGTTAGATAGTCTTGGAAATACGGACTTCCCTCTTTGTAGTATAAGACACTGGAAATAAAGCCTCGATCATCTAGATACTGCACATAAACCGTTTCTTTATCCTTTAGCCGATTAACTGAAAGAAGATTCCCATCTGTCCCCAAATCGATACTAGCGATGACCTGACCGCGACAGAAAGCCACTATTTGAAAAGGAGTATAGGCAAAGCTTGTTTGAGCTGGCCATTCCAAATCCTCGACCTGGACCGGTATCATCTCTTGGCGAGGGGAAATCCCCTGAATGTGATCAAAAATTGACAGATAGTCTGTTTCCAACAAATCTTGCCGATGGAGGTAGTAACGCAGTTGTGGGCAATAATGTGGAAGCACTAATTTCCGCTCCACTCCCGCTTCCTGGAAGACTAGAATTTGATGAATGGTCTCATCAAATTCAATCATATCTTTCGACCAATACCAAGGCGTCGTCGTACTGTGCCAAATACGCTCGCTGCCATACCAGGCTGGTATAAAGTAATACATAGCAACTCCTAAAACAATCTTGTATAGCGTTGGTTCACGCGAAGAGCTCGAACTTCCTCCCGGATCGTCGAGATCATCCCCACAAACATGAGAAAACTTCCGGGAATCATGACCAAACGCAAGAGTCCTCTATCCCAAAGCAGAAGAAGGAAGGGCAGCACGGTAAACAGGATTAAATACAGCGTCCCAAAAACCGTTAAACGAAAGACAATTCGATTGATGTACCTACGCGTCTCTTCTCCAGGATAAACGAAATCAATATACTCTGAGTTTTTCATCATTTTGTCTGCAATTTCTTCCCCATTGACCGTTACAAAGGCAAAAGCAAAGGACAGAAGGACCATCATCAGACCGTAGAGAAATATCCACGCTGGCTCTCCTATTACCAACTCCTTAGCAATAGTGCCAGCCCATGAAGCACGGGGATTAATGGCTTGGACCAGCAAAAAGATGTATTGCGGGATAGAAACCAAGGTCATGGCATACATAAAGGGCATGCCTCCAGCTGGATTGAGCTTTACATCTAAAAACGTGTGAGCTTTCAAACTGTTGTGAATCCCCAGCTTATTCACAGGGATCCGATAGCGAGCATACTCGATGCATACGACCATATACATAAATGCTAACAAGAGGAGAAATAGAAACAGAAGGCTGTATGCTGGAAGCCCACTCTTTGATAAGGTCCCAAGGACATCCTCTGGTAAGTACAGAAGCATCCCCGCCATCATGATCACAATAGAATTCCCCAAGCCTAGTGCGGTATTTAAATCAGCTAACCAGACTAAGAAAAAAGTACCTGCTATCATAATCAAGGCATTAAGCGAGACCACTAGAAGAGGGCTCAGGTCTGTTTCTAACGGGAGATAGAGGGAAACTGCCAAAGATTGCACAAGAGCCAAAGCAAGTGTCAGATACATCTTCCGTCGCTCCACAAGGTCCGAACTGGTTCTCTCCAGGTTATGACGTTTAGATACTGTAAACAACCGCCACAAGATCATTGAAGACATCCAAGGCGAAAGCCCGAGGGCAAAAATGGACAAGCCACGAAGGTTTCCACCCATGATAGCACTCGTCAACTCCAGACCCCTTGCAGTACCTTCGTTCACATTTAAAACCTTTGCTAGGTCCACAAAGGGTAAGGTGATTTTACTTCCTAAAACATAAACAAAGATGAATAGGATCGTCCAACATAATCGATTCCTAACTCCAGATTGTTTCATCATATCCTACTCTTCTACTCCCCCTTCTCTCAAATGGTTATCCTACCTAAATCCGCTCATCAAACACTCGCATAAGACTGAACCATTTCACCTAAACAATCTCTTATCTATAAGAGAAAAAAGTTCTTCAGAAGATGATCTGAAGAACCACTATTCATCTAGCTTTTCTCCATTCATTATACCATATTTCACGAGGCTTTTCACCCCGACATTCTCAAAGAAAACCGACAAATCCTCTCATGGATCTGCCGGTATATCAGTAGAATCGAAATAAGCAAATTTTCAATTTTAAGAAAGATAATTGTATTTACTTTTTACGATGGAAAAATGAGGCCAAGCCTGCAAAGAAAGCTACTACAAGCGTGATGAACAGCTCACGTGAAGTCACTCCGAGAGAGTCCGACGTCGATTTTGCTTCGGATACAGAAGCAGCCGATTTCTCTCCAGAGGAGCTCATCTGAGGAGTCGCTTGACTTTCTGAATGAGATTGGCTTGCCGAGCTAGAAGTAGACCTACTCGTTGAAAGAGAAGTCGATTCCGATAAGAGCTGGCTTGCTTTTGATGAAACAAGTGTGCTCCTTGGTTCCTGAGGGCTCGCCGAAGCAGACTCGTACACCACTGTAGATTCGTTTACCGCGTTTGAAGCCAAGGCGGAAACGGATGACCAACTTGATGTCAGTGACATCGAATAACTAGACGAAGTCGATCTATCTGTCGAAGGCTGGTTGGATGCACTCACTTGGAGCGATGCTGATGCCAATGTTGAGATAGACCCAGATGTTGAGGCTGACTCTAAGGCAGAAGCTTGGTTACTTGAAGTTGGCACGCTAGTGGATGCCGAAGTCAATTCAGAGACTTGCTTAGTTGAGGCAGATTCTGAGGCACTTGCTGAAACCGATGTAGAATTCAAAACAGACTCGGAGCTACTTACTGATAATGACTCAATAGTGGACACTGAAGCAGATGCCGAAGCTGACGCCAACTCAGATGCTTGCGTGCGTGAAGTGGATTCAGAGCTACTGATTGAAACAGACTCTGAACTCAAGACTGATTCTGAGGCACTTGCTGAAATCGACGCACTTGCTTCTGACACACTTATCGATGCTGAAGTTGACACGCTAGTGGATTCTGAAGTCAACCCAGATACTGAGGCAGACTGAAGTTCAGACGACTCCACTTGAGCTACAGATGCTGATGTGCTGGTTGAAACTGAATCAGATGCTGAAACAGATTCCAACTCTGAAGCTTGTTTGCGTGAGGTTGATTCTGAGGCGCTTGCTGAAACCGATGTAGAATTCAAAACAGACTCTGAGATACTTACTGATACTGACTCACTAGTTGAAACTGACTCTGAGGATGAAGCGGATGCCAATTCAGAGGCTTGCGTGCGTGAAGTGGATTCAGAGCTACTGATTGAAACAGACTCGGAATTTAAGACTGATTCGGATGCGCTTGCCGAAACTGACTCTCTAGATTCTGAAGCACTTGTTGACGCTGAAACGGAAACGCTCGTTGATTCCGAAGCCAACTCAGATACGGATGCAGACTGAAGTTCAGAAGATTCCATTTGAGCTACGGATGCTGAAGTGCTGGTTGAAACTGACTCTGAGGCTGAAACTGATTCCAACTCTGAACTATGTTTGCTTGAGGTTGATTCAGAGGTACTGGTCGAAACAGATTCTGAACTCAAGATTGATTCGGATGCGCTTGCTGAAACTGATGTAGAATTCAAAACAGACTCGGAGCTACTTACTGATAATGACTCAATAGTGGACACTGAAGCAGATGCCGACGCCGACGCCAACTCAGATGCTTGCTTGCGTGAAGTTGATTCAGAGCTACTGATTGAAACAGACTCTGAACTCAAGACTGATTCTGAGGCACTTGCTGAAATTGACTCTCTAGATTCTGAAGCACTTGTTGACGCTGAAACAGAATCGCTTAGTGATTTCGAAGTCAACTCTGATGTTTGCTTACTTGAGGTAGATTCTGAGCCACTTGCTGAAACTGATTCAGAATTCAAGACAGATTCAGAGCTACTTGTTGAGGCTGACTCTGAGGCTGAAACAGATTCCAATTCTGAGCTTTGTTTGCTTGAGGTTGATTCAGAGGTACTTGTTGAAACCGATGTAGAATTCAAAACAGACTCTGAGATACTTACTGATACTGACTCACTAGTTGAAACTGACTCTGAGGATGAAGCGGATGCCAATTCAGAGGCTTGCGTGCGTGAAGTGGATTCAGAGCTACTGATTGAAACAGACTCGGAATTTAAGACTGATTCGGATGCGCTTGCTGAAACCGATGTAGAATTCAAAACAGACTCTGAGTTACTTACCGATTCAGACTCACTGGTTGACACTGACTCCGAGGCTGAAGCGGACGTCAACTCAGATGCTTGCTTGTATGAAGTTGATTCAGAACTACTGATTGAAACAGACTCGGAACTCAAGACTGAATTAGATGCACTTGCCGAAATCGACGCACTTGTTGATGCTGAAACGGAAACGCTGGTTGATTTCGAAGTCAACTCAGAAACTGAGGCTGATTGAAGTTCAGAAGATTCCATTTGAGCTACAGACGCTGATGTGCTGGTTGAAACTGAATCAGATGCTGAAACAGATTCCAACTCTGAAGCTTGTTTGCGTGAGGTTGATTCTGAGGAGCTTGCTGAAACCGATGTAGAATTCAAAACAGACTCGGAGCTACTTACTGATACTGACTCACTAGTTGACACTGAATCAGATGCCGAAGCGGATACCAATTCAGAGGCTTGCTTGCGTGAGGTTGATTCTGATGTACTGATTGAAACAGACTCGGAATTCAAGACTGAATCAGATGCACTTGCTGAAATCGACGCACTTGTTGATGCTGAAACGGAAACGCTGGTTGATACCGAAGTCAACTCAGAGACTGAGGCTGATTGAAGTTCAGAAGATTCCATTTGAGCTACAGATTCTGAAGTACTTGTTGAGACTGATGCAATCGATTCTGACACAGACAGGGAACTACTTAATGACTCAGAAGCGGTTTTCTCTGAAGTTGATAGAGAGCTGCTTACTGATTCCGAAACGGTTGCCTCTGAGGCTGATACCGAAGCGCTTGTCGATGCTGAAGAGATCGACTCCGATACAGACATGGATCCACTCACTGATTCAGAAGCGGACTTCTCTGAAGCTGATAAAGAGCTACTTACCGATTCCGATACAGAGACCTCTGATGCCGATACCGAAGCACTTGTTGATGCTGAAGAGATCGACTCCGATACAGACACAGATCCACTTAATGATTCAGAAACTGTTTTCTCTGAAGTTGATAGAGAGCTACTTAATGATTCAGAAACGGCTACCTCTGATGCTGATAGAGAAGCACTTGCCGATGCTGAAGAGATCGACTCCGATACAGACAGAGATCCACTCTCTGATTCAGAAACTAACTTCTCTGAGCCTGACAAGGAGCTACTTACCGATTCGGAAGCTAATGCCTCTGAAGCCGATACCGAAGCACTTATTGATGCTGAAGAGATCGACTCCGATACAGACACAGATCCACTTAATGATTCAGAAACTGTTTTCTCTGAAGTTGATAGAGAGCTGCTTACTGATTCCGAAACGGTTGCCTCTGAGGCTGATACCGAAGCGCTTGTCGATGCTGAAGAGATCGACTCCGATACAGACAGCGATCCGCTCTCTGATTCGGATGCAGACTTCTCTGAAGCTGACATCGAAGTACTCGTTGAGGCTGATGCAACTGACTCCGATACAGACAGGGAGCCACTCACTGATTCAGAAGCGGTTTTCTCTGAAGCTGATAAAGAGCTACTTGCCGATGCTGAAGCGATTGACTCTGATACAGATAAGGAACCACTTAATGATTCAGAAGCTGACTTCTCTGAGGCTGATAGAGAGCTACTTAATGATTCAGAAACGTCTACCTCTGATGCTGATAGAGAAGCACTTGCCGATGCTGAAGTGATGGACTCCGATACAGACAACGATCCACTCTCTGATTCAGAAACTAACTTCTCTGAGGCTGACAAGGAGCTACTTACCGATGCTGAGGCAGAGACCTCTGAATCATTCTGCAAATCAGACTGAGAAGAAGATAGCGATTGAGATTCAAGTACCTGTGAAATGGATAGACTATCTGATACTGAGTCACTACTTGACACCGACTCAGATAAGGAGGTTGATTGACGAGCCGACAGAGAAACAGCTGCAGATAGAGATTGAGACTCTGAAGCAACTACTTGTGAGCTGCTTTCTGAGTAGGAAAGACTATCTTGTGCTGACATCGAATGAGAAGCTGAATAACTGAGTGATTGAGATCGCAATTCAGAAGGAGTCATTCTTCGGTAATAGTAATTCACACTCTTCGATGGCGAGTAACTCACCCCGGTCGAAACTGTATGATAAAACTTAGAAAATCCGTCAGCGCCTTGCAGTGATGCATCATCACCCACAATATGGCTACCACTCAGCTGTGCCTGCTTTTCTGGAGCGGAAGTATATGGTTTACGAAAAGAATATTCCTTACCCGTTTTTTCATCCGTATAGCTTACCTTCTCTGTCAAGGAGAACCAACCTGAGATTTTTAACTTAAAGTTTTTTCCATCTGAAAAATCAGGAGTAACTGTAAGAGAATAATCTTCTTTCTTGCTTTTTACCTCTCGCGTCTCAAGATGTTCAAAGGTTTCATTCCAATGATCGTTTCTAAAGGCCTTTTCATACACTAAGGTATAATTTGCAAGATCAAATACTGTACCGTTATCTCCTTTGCGGTAATTCCATAGTTTAGAAGGATCCAAGACATAGTATTTTAAGGTATAATCACCATTTGGACTCGTTACTTCTCGGACAAGCTTAATATAGTGGTCTCTTGCCCCTCCTCGATAGGTTTCGACAGTCTGTTTCCCGACTTCACTAAGATCAAAGACACCAGACATCTTATTCTGATGATAGTCTACCAGTGGAACTTGCACAAATCCGTCCAATTGTCGAGCAGCTGAAGCTGTGTACTCCTGACCTTCAATACCAACCTGGGCATAAGAGGCCAAAACAGTTTCTCTACCATTCGGAACGTAAGCTCCTTGCCGGAATTCTCCCTTGTCGTCAACGAGCTTGTAATAAGTGACGTGTTCAGCACTTCGTGATGGGACAATTGATGCTACGGTCGATGGTGCATAAATACCTACATTCTTAGGTTCTACCACATCATAAAGCTGATGGATCATAAACTTAGGAGTCTGGTAATCCACACTTTGCATCCGTATAACTCCAGGTTTCCCATCATCATAAATTGAGTAAGAAACCCTATATTGGCGGTTTGTATCTGAACCTGTTAATTCCTTTGGTAAATCAAATTCAACCACACTATTTGCTTTAACTGTTTGAGCAAAAACCTCCGTACCACTAGATTTTTTAACCAGACGGAAGTATACATCGAGACCTTTAGGAGTAGTTGAACCAATCGAGCTACGGTCGACGGATAAGGTTGCATAATAATCCAGAGGGTCCGGCTTCACTCGATTAACGAAATCCCAAATAGCAAAGGTATAGCGCGTCACATCATGTTTCTCAGACAGAGACTTAAGAGTCACAGGATCGAGATTTATTACCGATTTATCTAAATTCGGATCCTTTTCTATGTCTTCATATTTCAAAGCAACGTCTTCTATGCTAGCCCCGTTTCGATCATCCAAATTAGGAGTGATATTGGACAACTCTTTAGAGTCTGTTACGATTTCATAAATCGGTGCCAACTGAGCTACAATAGCAGGTTTGCCGTTTACACTGCTATTCCCCACAAAACCTGTCGCTTTCAGTACAAGCATCATTTCATCAACAGACTTATTTAATCGTTGACGTTGATCCACATAGGCTTGCATCGCCACATGTTCATTAAGCAACTGAGTACCAGTTGACAATTCTGTTTGTACCTTAGCAATCGCAACTGAGAGAGCTGTTTTCTGATCCGCATCTGCAAGGTTTGAGGCATGATTTTCAGCCATCTGGGTCAATAAGGTAGCCTCTGACATATTCTGTTCCAAGATAGCCTTATCCGTTGCTCCTAGAACCGTTTCGGTCGTTTCCTCGTTTGACTCTGATGTCGTCAATGTTTCTGAAGTAGATTCACTCTGAGACACAGAAAGACTCTCAGATGTTTGCTCGCCTAAAGAGGCAGAAGAACTTGTCGATTCTAGACTTTCTTCTGACATTGATCTAGCATCAGATACAGAACCAATCACCAAGCTATTCGCTTCTGCTAAGGTTTCTTTCTGTAATTCAGAAGTTGTAGCCACATCAACACCTGCTTCATCCGCATAAGCCGTATTGATAATGGCGGTGGCACCAACAGTTGCTCCCGTCGCCAATAAGCCTTTCAGTACGAATTGACTTGTAGAACGGATCCCATACCGCTCCTTATCTGACTTCGTTCCGACTGTTGTTTTCACTTCTCCACGAACAATTTTAAATAAACCTAAGGTAGAATTTTCAGATCGAACCCAATGCTTCCCAGACTTGATTAACTTGAAACGAGTCGTTCGATCCAGCTCCCTAACTTTTCCATTCAAACGTTTAAATAACATGAATATCCCCTAAACATTATAGTCATTAATATTATACATCATTACTATACATATTCAAGTAATTTGAGGTAGATAACCATTCAATTTTCAAAAAATTTCCTTCCCAAAAGTAATTCCGTTTTCTTTTACTAAAATCCGTGAAATCTACTAGGGTAAAATAGAAAAAAAGAACCTCAAAATGAGATTCTTTTGTAGACACTTTGAATACTAGATGGGTGTTTCCCTATAAAAAAATACCGTTATTCTTCCTCTTCTTTTTTACGGCGTCCCAATAGAGTTAGTCCAATGAAAGATGCAAGAGTAGCAAATAAGGTTGATGTCGCAGATTTCTTTTCACCAGTTGCTAGAAGAACGGCTTTCGATGAGCTTTCTTTATTGGATAGGATCACTGGAGTAGAAGAGGATAGGGACTGAATGAGCACTCCCGAAGTCCCACCAGAATGAGCTTCACTTGCTGAATCTAGCATTGAAACGGACTGAGAATGACTGATTGACTCTGATTGTCTATGCGAGTTAAATGAGGACTCTAAAAGGGTTTCGCTTCTTGAGATCGAACCACTCAAGGATTCTGATGACGACTCGGTTAGACTGAGTGAATCAGACTGACTGTTAGACCTAGACTCCGGTGTCGAAACAGACTCACTTGATGGAGCAGATTGACTCGAAGAACTCGAAATAGATTCTGAACTCCTTACAAACTCGGATTGAGAAGCCGACATAGATTCACTGGCGAAAATTGAGGTACTCATGAATTTAGAGACTGACTCTGATAACATGGCTGATGTCAGCTGGCTTGTCGACTCGAACTGGGAAGTTGAAACCGACTCTCTTGTAGAATCCAAGGTACTCAAAGAAATGGATTCTGATTCAGAACTACTATGCAATTGACTATCAAAGACAACTTGAGAAGCTGAAACACTTTGAGAGTCTGAAAGGGATTCTAAGATACTTGCCGACGCAGACTGGCTGACCGACTCGGATTGAGAAGTCGAGATAGAATCACTTGTGGAAACAGAGGTGCTCAACGAGTCCGAGACTATTTCTGAGACACTTGCCGACGCAGACTGGCTGATCGACTCCGACTCAGAGGTCGAAATAGAATTGCTTGTAGAAGCCAAAGTACTCAACGAGTCTGAGGCTGATTCGGAAACACTTGCCGAGACTGACTGACTTAACGACCCTGACTCAGATTTCGAAATAGACTCACTGGCGGAAATCGAGGTGCTCAACGAGTCCGAGACTATTTCTGAGACACTTGCCGACGCAGACTGGCTGATCGACTCCGACTCAGAGGTCGAAATAGAATTGCTTGTAGAAATCAAAGTACTCAACGAGTCTGAGGCTGATTCGGAAACACTTGCCGAGACTGACTGACTTAACGACCCTGACTCGCTTTCGGAAACTGAAGCACTCTCCGATTCTGAAATTGATTTTGAGCTACTTGCTGACATCGACTGACTGATCGACCCTGACTCAAAGGTCGAAACAGAATTGCTTGTAGAAATCAAAGTACTCAACGAGTCTGAGGCTGATTTCGAGACTGATTCGGAAACAATTGCCGATAGCGACTGACTGACCAACTCGGATTGAGAAGTCGAAATTGATTCACTTGTGGAAACAGAGGTACCCAAAGAGCCTGAGACTGACTCGGAAACACTTGCCGATACCGACTGACTGATCGACTCGGATTCTGAGGTCGAAGCTGACTCACTTGTGAAAACCGAGGTACTCATGGAGTCAGAGACTGACTCTGAAATACTTGCCGACGCAGACTGGCTTACCGACTGACTGATCGACTCGGATTCTGAGGTCGAAACTGAAGCACTCGTGAAAACAGAGGTACTCAAGGATTCGGAGACACTTACCGATACTGACTGACTTAACGACTCTGACTGAGAAGTCGAAAGAGACTCACTGGCCGAAACCGAAGCGCTCAAGGATTCGGAGATTGTTTCTGAAACACTTGCCGATGCAGACTGGCTGATCGACTCGGATTGAGAGATTGAAACTGACTCACTTGTAGAAACCGAGATACTTAACGATTCTGAGATCGACTCTGATACACTTGCCGATACCGACTGACTAATCGACTCGGATTCTGAAGTCGAAAGAGACTCACTTGCTAAAACAGAGGTACTCAAAGACTCTGAACCACTTACAGATTTTGACTGACTCTCCGATACCACCAAACTGACTGATGTAGACTCACTCTCTGAGGCCAAAGCAGATTCTGAACGTCTTTCTGATTCTAAAACACTCAAAGATTGAGATGTCGCTTTTGATACCGAGAGACTTGTAGAAAGCGAGGTGCTTTGAGAAGCGACGATTGATGTTGAAGCACTCTCCGATTCTGAATAGTTGTCAGACAAAGACTCTGATAACTTAGCCGATTGCGACCGCATTTGAGAAGTACTTTGCGCTTCAGATACGCTCTGTGAATAACTCACCGAGAGCGACTGCGTTCGAGGATCCTCTGTCAAAGGCACCTTCACAGTATTGGACGTATCATCCTTGAAGACAACCGTAATTTCTCCAGTTGCAGAGACTGAATAACTCTTAAAATCTTTGGACGCCAGTAGACGTGGATTTGCCTCCTTGAACTTTTCCCAAATCTGCGCTTTTTCAGACTCTGTCAGATTGGTCAAATCAGTCACTTGAGTATTAGAAGTCACTGGAGCAATCGGATTTCGGATGCCATCATTTTGAGGCAAGACTTTAATACGGAAAGAACGGTCAAGAAACTGATTTCTAGAATTGGTAAAACGAACCGTGATTGTATAAGTTTTCCCAGGTTCGACAACCTCTGTACCTCCCACTTTTCCTTCGATCAACATGGGCGCAAAAGGCGATTTCAAGGTTGCATTGGGAACGAGAACCCCCTCAACCCGTTCACTATTGGGAGCATAGCCCATATAGGTGAGAATGACGCCACCATTTTGCTCTCTCACAATGTACTGCAACCTAATCGGATCAGAATTATAAGCTGTAATGAGATGATTATTTGCAGGACCACTCATGACAAAAGGAGCACGAAATGCACTGTCCGCTTCTAAGGCACCACCTGTACGCAGATCTCTCTTCCCTGATTGCTCTCTTAACACAGCATTGACCAAGCGATTCCGGGTAGACTTGACCTGAAGAAGAGTCGCCTCTCCATCTTGATTCGGATCGGCTAATTGGTTACGGATCGCTTCCAGAGCCCCTTCCGCTTCCAACACAAGTCCTTCTCCATCCTTCAATTCTTTCGCTTGTTCTATATACGAATAAAGATCTCGGGCAATACTTTGAAGCTGTTTTTCCCGAGCAGGATCTGAGACGGCTACAGCCTTTTGATTCCCATTTGAAAGGACGCTAGCTTCCGTCATTGAAGTAGAGCGTACTTCTGAATGCGTCATGGACAAAGTAGTAGAAAGAGAGCCACTCTGTGAGTCTAATGGAGACCACTCGCTCGTAGACAGACTCGTCGTTGACGACTGTCCCACACTGCTCAGCACTAAGCTATCTTTGCCTACTACGCCCACTTCCGAAGCTATTTCTGACTGTAAAGTTGGACCTGCTAGCTCATCAGCATCCGTCGGATGCACGATTGACGTAGCACCCATAATAGAACCAGTAGCAATCAAACCTTTTAAGGCTATAGATCTTGGAGCATCCATACTAGAATAATTGGAAACATCTCTTTCTTTTTTAGGGCGCAAAAAAGAAGCATTCGAACAGGCTACTCGAATCCAATGTTTCCCTGATTTCACTAATTTAAATCTTGTCACTCTATTCCATGTTTTTTTCAGCAAGGTAAGGATGCCCCTCTCTCCTCAAAAATTATTCTCTCTTGATTATACATGATTGAATCCTATTTTCAATCATTTTGGCTATATCAATGCTCTATCTCAGCAAAAAAGCCATCGAATCGATGGCTTTTTAGAAATGAACAGCATATTTTCAAAAGCTGATTCCTATTTTGCAATTTCTTCCAACATTTTTTCAATGTGTTGGATAGATTTTTCACGGCCTAGCAAGTAGATAGTATCTGGCAATTCTGGACCATGCATTTCCCCTGAAACAGCGATACGGATCGGCATGAAGAGGTTCTTCCCTTTGATACCTGTTTCCTTTTGGACCGCTTTGATTTGTGGGAAGATGTTTTCTACCACAAACTCTTCGTCTGACATAGCCTCAAGTTTTGCCTTAAAGGCTTCAAGTACAGTTGGCACCGTTTCACCCGCCATGACTTCTCGTTCCGCTTCTGTCAATTCTGGGAAGTCTGAGAAGAAAAGGTCTGTCAATGGAACGATTTCGTCAACTGACTTCATTTGTGGTTTGTAGAGTTCCACCAATTTTTCAGCCTTATCCGTCAAACGACCAGCTTCTTCAAGGAATGGTTTGGCCATTTCAAAGATAGTTGCCAAGTCAGCTCTCTTAATGTAGTCGTTGCTCATCCAGTCTAGTTTCTTCTGATCAAAGGCTGCTGGAGACTTACTAAGGCGGTTTTCATCAAAGAGTTTGATCAGTTCTTCGCGAGAGAAAATCTCGTCCTCGCCACCAGGGTTCCAACCTAGAAGGGCAATAAAGTTAAAGACTGCTTCTGGAAGATAACCTTTCTTGCGGTAATCTTCGATAAATTGAAGGGTATTGGTGTCACGTTTAGACAATTTCTTACCCGTTTCAGAGTTGATGATCAAAGTCATGTGACCAAACTCGGGTGCTTCCCATCCAAGCGCTTCATAAACCATGAGCTGTTTTGGTGTATTGGCAATGTGGTCATCTCCACGGATAACGTGAGAGATTTGCATATCGTGGTCATCGATGACAACGGCAAAGTTGTAAGTTGGGTAGCCATCTTTCTTTTGGATAACCCAGTCACCACCAATATTGCCACCTTCAAACTCGATATCGCCTTTGACCATATCATGCCACTTGTAGATACCTGACTCATTAACAGCTAAACGAACTGTAGGAACAATACCCGCCGCTTCACGTTCAGCGATATAAGCTGCTTTTTCTTCTTCGCTCATACCAAGGTATTCGTTAATGTAACGAGGTGTTTCACCAGCAGCTTCTTGACGTTCACGTTCCGCTGCTAATTCTTCTTCTGTAACGTAAGATTTGTAGGCTTTTCCTTCAGCCAAGAGTTGGTCGATGTATTTTTGATAGAGTTCCAAACGCTCAGACTGGCGGTAGTTCTCATGCGTCTCAGGACTTTCATCCCAGTCCATGCCCAACCAACGAAGGTTTTCAAGTTGGGAACGTTCGCCGTCTTCCACATGTCGCTTGCGGTCCGTATCTTCAATACGGATGATAAAGGTTCCACCATGGTGGCGCGCATATAAGTAGTTAAACAATGCAGTACGGGCATTACCGATGTGTAGTAGTCCTGTTGGACTTGGTGCATAACGCACACGAATATCTTTAGTCACGTATATTTCTCCTAATTGTTCATTGATTCTGGGCTTCTCATCTAACTGGCCCAGCACTTTTCACTCTATTATAGCACATCTCCGAAGGAGTAGCTTCCTAATCGAGTCGTTCTTCTAGTTCAAAATCGATCGGCAGGGTTGCTAAGAAATGCTCCAACTCCCGCTCCCAATAAAACCATTCATGTTTTCCTGGCCCATGGCTATAGGTGATATCAAATCCGAGGTCCTTCAGATGATCCACAGCTGTATTGTTGGCCTCATACAGAGCATCTTGCTCTCCACACCAAGCCCATAAGACCGTCTTTTTATCTGAATACTTGTCCGCAATACTTTCCAAGGAGTAAGGACTCGTCGTCCAATCTTCTAGCTCTCCAAAGACCCCTTTCCAGTAAGCTGCACTTCCAAGGTTGGTGTCTGCCAGTTGACGCCCCTCAAAGCTAAGAGCACCAGAAAAGCTAGCGGCATGGGAGAAGCGATTGGTTTGAAGGGCCAGTTTGAAAGATCCATAGCCCCCCATCGATAGACCAGCGATAAAGGTCTTCTCCCGTTTCTTGGTCATATTGGGGAAGAAACGCGCCAAGGTCTTAGGCAATTCCTCTGCAATGGCTGTGTAGTAGGGATAACCATACTGAGTATCCGTGTACCAACCATTATTGGTATTAGGCAAGACGACAATCAAATTGGTCGAACGTAGGATTCGTTCTACATTGGTCCGTTTCAACCAGGAGTACTGATTACCATTCATCCCATGAAGGAGATAGAGGACCGGGATATCTTGATCATCCGGATTTTTCACTCGAGACGCATCTGGATAGAGGACGTTGATCCCCCACTCCATTGCGAGCGCTTCTGAATAGTATTCAATCTGCATTACTGCCATCTATCTTTCCTCACCATTTCTTTCTTCCTTGACAAGAAAAAGCCGACGATCGACTTTTCCTCTTATGTTCATCCTAGCGTACTTCCATGATTACTGGCAAGATAGCTGGTCGACGTTTGGTCTGGTCAAAGAGGTACTTAGCCAAACTATCACGAACAGCACCCTTGAGCTCACCCCAGTCGAAGCTATCCTGAGCCAAGTATTCTTCCACACTTTGGTTGACAATCTCTGCACTTTCGCGCAAGATGTCGCGACTCTTCTTCACATAGATAAAGCCACGGGTGTGAACTTTTGCCTTCGAGATAATGCGTTTCTCACGACGGTTAACCGTAATAGCCACAATAAAGATCCCATCTTCTGAAAGGACTTTCCGGTCACGGAGAACGACATTCCCAACATCTCCAATGGCATTCCCATCAATGAGGACATCTCCAGCAGAGACACTGCCAGCAGGAACGAAGTCACCATTGTCATATTCCATGATGGCGCCTTTCTTCGGAATGAAGATATTTTCAGGCAAAATCCCCACTTCCATAGCAAGCCGTGCATGGGCATCCAATTCGCGGTATTCCCCTTGGATTGGGAACAGATAGTTCGGACGAAGGAGGTTGATCATCAACTGCAAATCACGCGCATTTCCATGTCCTGATACACGCAAGCTTTGAGTAATTTGTTTGACGACTCCGCCTGCTTGGTAGACCATGTTTTCTACACGTGCCATAACCGCTTCTTTGGCGATAGATGGAGTCGTTACGATATAGACCAAGTCACCATCCTTGATTTCGACATAACGGTGACGGCCAATGGACATCTTACGAAGTCCGTTAATCGGCTCACCCATACGTCCAGTTTCAAGAATAATCAATTCATGATCCTCAAAACGAGACATTTCTTTTGGCTTAATCAATAATTTTTCGTTGGCCAAAGAAAGCTTATTTAAACGAATCCCTGTCCGGACGATATTTTCTACGTCAAATCCAGTCAAAACAACCCGACGCCCTGTCTCTGCAGCTGCGTCAAAGACCTGCTGGATTCGTGATAGGTTACTAGCAACAGCAGCAACAATGACACGGCCATCCCAGTCCCCAATGGTATCCAGGATTTCATCTCCAACTTCTTGCTCACTAGCAACTTGAATCTTGCTATCTGCATTTGCAGAATCACTCAGGAGCGCCAACACCCCTTCACGACCAATCTCTGCTAAACGACCAAAATCTGTCGCATAAGACTCACTCGCTGTTTGGTCAAACTTGAAGTCTCCTGTATAGACGATATTTCCCTCAGGAGTCTTGATGACAATTCCTAAACTTTCTGGAATGGAGTGGGTGGTCTGGAAGAAGGAAACAACGGTTCCTCCAAAATCAATTTCTGAATTGGCATCGATCACATGGAAGTCATTGAACTTCTTGACACTGTCATTGCTCTTGACAAAGAGCTTGGCCAACTCGACGGTCAACTCCGACCCAAATACGGGAACTTTAGCTTCCGCTAAAAGATAGGGAAGAGCTCCGATGGCATCCGCATGCCCGTGCGTTAAAAAGACTCCTGCGATACGATCGCTATTCTCAAAGAGGTAGTCCATGTTGGGAATAACAACATCGACCCCTAGTTGCTCATTTTCTGGATACTTGAGTCCAGCATCCAAAACAAAAATAGAGTCATTTACTTCAGCTATGTAGAGGTTTTTCCCGTTTTCACGGACTCCACCTAAAGTAATCAACTTAATGTTACTCATGTTTTCTCCTTTATGTGATGGTTCATACTTACGGTCCTTGGCTCACCAAGTCGAATTACAGTTTTGCAAATTTCTTGCATATCTAGAACATTATACTATTTTTTCACGATTTTTTCAAAAATCAGATCAAACAAAAGCCCTCCATCATCTGATAGAGGACCCTTTATTAAGACGAAGATCAAGAGCCTAGATTGTCAGCTTGGTAAAGAAACACTAGTCCGTATGATAATCATTTTTCTTATTCTCAATCACCCGTATCGCCGCCTTGATCACGTGAAACTCATTTAGCAGTTCTTCCAAATGCTGGTAATTCCGATCGCTGAGAGCCCCCTTCTTAAGGGTTTGAGACAAGCTATAAAATCGATCCAGATGCTCTTCAATATTGGCTAGTAACTCTTTGGCTTCTTTCAAGCGATAGCGATTCAGGAGCTTGCTTTGACTATGTTTATAGGCTAGCACATTCTCACGATGAATATCTTGACAAACCTCCTTCTGCTCTTCATCCACCGTCAAATTGACAGCTTGGAAGCAGGTAATAAATTCCCGATTCTTCAGATCACACACAAAGACGACACCGTCCTCTGCTACATAGGCTTCCGTATCGGGCCGTTGATCAAAACTGCTATCAAAATGATGAAGCGAGGGCACGTGTTGATTGACCCAGCGTCTCAACTGATCTTCATCGACTCCAAATCGTTCCATTGCTCTTTCTTTAAAGTGAGCTCGACAGCTATATTCATGTGCATACGGCAATCCCACTGCCCTCACCTCGACTTTCTACCATGACAGACAAAAAGACCTCCAGTCTTACGGGACTAGAGGTCTGGTCTGCTTCACTGACAAGAGGCGATTAACCATTTAGGCTAACGAAAACAACAGTTATGATTTTCATTTCTATTCATGGTACGTTTTTACATACCAGTGGTTTTCTTTGCAATTTCTCTTTCAGTTTTGTTACAAAGCACTCAGTTGAGCATACCGAAGTTCGAAAACCATCTAAAGCTTCCACTACTATTTCCACGTATTTCAATGTCATTTAGTAAGTTAAGCAGACTTACTTGACGGCTCAACCGATTTAACATTTCCGACGTTCTAGCTTTTTTATAAAAAGCACAATCAAGTGTCAGCGAAGACAGACCTAAAGCGAAGTAACCTAATGTATGAATCTATAAGGCATTGGTATCAACCCCTTCTCCCTTATCTTCACCTATAGTATACTCCTTTAATATCGGTATTGCAAGCGATTACACACTGAAACTAGTTTCTAAATTTACTCAAAGAAACGGTAGTAATCAGACAAGGCCATCTTAGCCTTTTCCTCTTGATTCAAGTCCTGGATAATCTTTCCATCCTGCATAACAATCAAGCGATTTCCGTACTTGAGCGCATCCTCCATATGGTGGGTAATCATCAAGGCAGTCAGTCGATCTGTTTTGACAAAACGATCCGTCAGCTCCATCAAGGCTTGACTCGTCTTGGGATCGAGCGCAGCTGTATGTTCGTCCAAGAGTAAGAGTTCAGGGCGTTTCAGGGTAGCCATCAAAAGGCTCAAGGCTTGACGTTGTCCGCCAGATAAGAATTCTACCGCCGTATCGACATGCCTCTCTAAACCATTGCCAATCTGGCTCAAAACCTCTTTAAATTCGTCTTTGTAGTGGGCAAGGCGACGAGGAACCAAACCCCGCTTTTCTCCTCGGAATTTTGCAATCAGGAGATTTTCAGCCACTGTCATACGAGGGGCTGTCCCCATCTTTGGATCTTGGAAGACACGGGATAGGTATTTTGCCCGTTTTTCTGGACCATAGTGAGTCACATCCTCTCCCTTGATCAAGACTTGACCACTCGTCAGCGGAAGGGTCCCAGCCAAGGTGTTGAAGAGAGTTGACTTCCCAGCACCATTGCCCCCAAGAATGGTGATAAAGTCATGCTCATGAATCTCCAAAGAGACATTATCCAAAATGACTTTTTCTTCATTCAAGCCATTGTTCACCACTATGGTGGCATTTTTTAATTCTACAATTGCGGTCATTTGCTGAGTTTGACTCCTTTCAGCAGTTTCTCTTTAAAGGTTGGAATCATGAGACAGATAGCCAAGATGATAGCACTAAAGATACGGATGTAGCTGGTATTGACCCCAATAGCAATCACAGCCCAAATCAAGAATTGATAAATGATCGATCCAATAACGATACTAAGTAAACGTTCTGCTAAGGTCAGTTTTGAGAAAAGGACCTCTCCGATAATCAAGCTAGCCAAGCCAACGACGATAACCCCGATTCCTCGAGATGCATCTGCATAGCCTTCTTGCTGGGCCATCAAGGCACCCGACAAGGCAATAATCCCATTAGAAACCACTAGCCCCATCAACTCCATCCGGCTGGTATGAATCCCAAAGCTCTTAGCCATCTCAGGATTATCCCCTGTCGCAATATAAGCCTGCCCCAGTTTAGTATCTAAAAAGAAAAGCATGGCAGCAATCACTAAGGTCACAAAGATGATCCCAATGATAATCTCGTTTACGCCACTGGCGATAGGAATCATATCTTGGATTTTTGAGTATCCTAATAAGCCTAGGTTGGCCCGTTGCATCACAAAGAGAATGACTGAGTTACAGGAAGTCATCACCAAAATCCCCGATAAGAGCGTCGGAATCTTCCCTTTGGTATAAAGTAGACCTGTAGCCAATCCAGCCAAACACCCCGCGCCTACGGCCACTAGAGTGGCTAATAAAGGATGAACCCCTTTGGTGATCAAGGTTACTGCGACTGCTCCCCCTAGTGGAAAGGAGCCCTCTGTGGTCATATCTGGGAAATCCAAGATACGGAAGGTCATAAAGATCCCTAGCCCTAAAATAGCCCAGATCAAGCCTTGTGAAATAATCGAAATAAGCATACCTTTGTCCTAACTATTGTAAATATCCTCTATTGTATCATATTGCAAGACGTGATTTCAATGCTTTCAAGAAATAACAAAAAGGCCCCACTCCTTAGAGCGAGGCCTCCTTGTGGAAAACTAAACTAATCACGACACTAGTTCGAATCAGTAGTTTCAACTACTTGTTTAGTCTTCGTTTTTCTTGCGTCTTGCAAGGCCAGCCAATCCAACCAAACCAAGAGCAGCGCCTAACAATGCAACAGAAGCTGATTGTTCTTCACCAGTAGAAGGAAGTTCTGGTGCTGGCGGTGTTACCGGTGGTGTTGGCGGTGTTACCGGTGGTGTTGGTGGTGTCACCGGTGGTGTTGGCGGCGTTACCGGTGGTGTTGGTGGTGTTACTGGTGGTTTTGGTGGAATTACCTTGTTGTTGAACTCAGCATCTTCCGGTAATTGAGAAGTTGCTGTTAAGACTTTGCCATCTTTAGTAACTGTTACTGTTACTGTAGCTACCATCTTATCGTATTCAACTCCTGCTTCAGTACCTTTGACTTCTTCCACTGTGTAAGTGTGAGTTCCTTCTTCACCACGTTTGAACTCTAATGCAGAGAACTTGATGTTTCCTGATGCATCGTTCTTAACTGTTTCAATAACTTTTCCATCTTTATCTTTAAGTACGAAGCTAAATTCACCTTCTTTTAGCTCACGTCCTTCAAGTTTCTTAGTGAAGTTAAATTCAACTTTAGTTGGGATGTTAACAACACGTTTTTCTGTTGGTTTTTCTGGTTTTTCAACAGATTTCTTAGTTGGATCGTATTGGTGAACAGTTTGTGAAGCAGTGTTTTCGATATCTACACCATCTTTAGCTGTCGCTTTGATAGTTGCAGGGATCTCAAACTTGTAGTAACGTCCGAATGCCAATTTAGCAGTGTCGATTACTGGAGTGTTTTCTGCATCTCCAAGTGACTTAGTCAAGTCTGTCTTAGAAGTTGCAGTGATCACACCATTTTCAACCTTGATATCAAATTTAGCTGTCACATCTTCTCCTGTTACAGAGTCGTATGCTTTAATTTCTGCTACGTTGACGTCTAAGTTTTCGCTGTCATATTTATCTGTTACACCTACAGATTGAATATTGTGCGCTTCAGTGAACTTAGTTGTATCCAACCATACTTGGTAGTATACTTTATCACCCTTCTTAAGTGTCTTCGTATTGATATTTTGAGCTTCGTTGTTATCAACCTTATCGGCATATGGATCTTTATTAGTATCCGCTACCTTGTTTGCTAACTCTTTATCATCATCAACGAGTTTGTCACCTGTAATATCGAATTTAGATTCATTCAGGATATACTTCTCTGGATTGAATTCTGGAGTTTCTGGCGGAGTCACCTTGTTGTTGAACTCTTTATCTGCTGGATCTGTTACGTTAGTGATGAGAGCTTTCGCTGTTCCATCGTGAGATACCACAACTTTAACAGTCGCAACCATTGTGTCGTATTTGACTGTTGCGTCTGTTCCAGCTACTTCCTCTACAGTATAGTTATAAGTCTTACCAAGATCGTCTTTACCAAATTCAAGAGTCTTGAAGGTAATTTTACCAGCAGCGTCATTCTTCACTGTTTCGACAACATTGCCATCTTTCTTAAGAACGAATGTGAATTCTTGATCTTGCAATTGACGACCTTCAAGAGATTTCGTGAATTTAAGATCAAGTGGAACTGGAACGCTATTTACACGTTTTTCAGTTGGTTTGCTTGGTTTTTCAACTTTCTTAGTTGTTGGGTTGTAGTAGTTGACTACTTGAGCCGCAGTATTTTCGATGTCTACACCAGCTGCCACATCAGCTTTAACTTTTGTTGGGATGTCGAACTTGTAGTAACGTCCAAATGCGAACTTAGTTGTATCGATGATTTGAGTGTTTTCTGCATCACCCAATGACTTCGTGAAGCCAGCTTTAAGAGTTGCAGTGATCACTCCACCTTCAACTGTGATATCGAATTTAGCTGTTACATCATCGCCAGTTACTGAATCGTAAGCTTTAATCTTAGTAGCATCAAGGTCCAATTTAGCTTCATCATAGTCATCAGAGATTCCTACTGATTGAATATTGTCCTTGTTAGCTGCGTCGAATTGAGTTGTATCCAACCATACTTGGTAAACCAATTTAGCGCCACGTTTAACAGTCTTAGTGTTCAAGTTTTGTTTTTCGTTGTTTGATGCATCGTCCGCATATGGGTTAGTATTTGTATCTGCGTACTTGTCTGCCAATTCTTTGTCATCATCAACGAGCTTGTCGCCTGTGATATCGAATTTCTCTTCAGAAACAACGTATTTCTCTGGTTGGAACTTAGGTTCTTCTGGTGGAGTTACCACGTTGTTGAACTCTTTGTCTTCAGCGTCTGTCACGTTTGTAACTAATGCTTTAGCTGTTCCATCATGAGATACCACAACTTTAACTGTAGCTACCATTGTATCGTATGTAACAGTTGCGTCTGTTCCAACAACTTCTTCAACAGTATAGTTGTAAGTTCCTTCATCACCCTTCTTAAATGTAAGAGCTGAGAATTTAACTTTTCCGTCAGCATCATTCTTCACAGTTTGAAGTTCTTTACCTGTCGAATCTTTAAGCACGAAGCTGAATTCTTGATCTTTCAACTCACGTCCTTCCAACTTCTTCGTAAAGTTGAATTCTACTGAAAGTGGTACGTTGTTGACACGTTTTTGAGTTGGTTTTTCTGGTTTTTCAACTTTCTTAGTTGTTGGGTTGTAGTAGTTGACTACTTGAGCCGCAGTATTTTCGATATCTACACCAGCTGCAACTGATTGTTTAACTGTTGTTGGGATGTCGAACTTGTAATATCGCCCGAATGCAAACTTAGTTGTATCGATGATTTGAGTGTTTTCTGCGTCTCCAAGTGACTTAGTGAAGCCAGCTTTAAGAGTTGCAGTGATCACACCATTGTTCACAGCGATATCGAATTTAGCTGTTACATCATCGCCTGTTACTGAGTCGTAAGCTTTGATCTTAGTAGCATCAAGATCCAACTTCGCTTCATCGTAGTCATCTGAGATTCCTACTGATTGAACATTTTCTTTGTTAGTTTCTGAGAATTTAGTTGTATCCAACCATACTTGGTAAACTAATTTATCACCGCGTTTCACAGTCTTGGTATTGATGTTTTCTGCTTCGTTGTTTGAAGTTCCATCTACATATGGGTTTGTATTTGTTTCACCATATTTATCAGTCAACTCAGCATCATCATCAAGAAGTTTGTTTTCAGTGATTGAGTATTTCTCTTCATTCAACACATACTTCTCTGGTTGGAACTTAGGTTCTGTTGGAGGAGTTACTGTATTGTTGAACTCTTTATCAGCTGGTTCAGTTACGTTAGCAACCAATGCTTTAGCTGTACCGTCGTGAGATACTGTTACAGTCACTTCTGCCTTCATTGTATCGTAAGTGACAGTTACGTCTGCACCTTTAACCTCTTCAACAGTATATTTGTGAGCTCCTTCTTCACCTTTTTTGAATTTCAATGCTGAGAACTTAACGTTTCCTGCCGCATCATTCTTAACCGTTTGAATTTCTTTACCAGTTGAATCTTTCAGTACGAAGCTAAATTCGTTCGCTTTAAGCTCACGACCTTCCAAACGTTTCGTGAAGTTGAATTCTACAGTGATTGGCACACTGTTCACACGTTTTTGAGTTGGTTTTTCTGGAGTTTCTACAGATTTGCTTACTGGGTTGTAAACGTGAACAATCTGATTGGCTTTGTTTTCGATGTCTACTCCACCTGCAACGTCTGCTTTAACAGTTGCTGGAATATCGAATTTGTAGTAGCGACCAAATGCAAATTTAGTTGTGTCGATAACTTGAGTATTTTCTGCATCACCTAAAGATTTGTTCATAGAAGCTTTAGATGTAGCTGTAATGACTCCGTTAGCTACTGTAATATCAAATTTAGCTGTTACATCTTCACCAGTTATGCTGTCATAAGCCTTGATGTCAGTAGCGTTAACAGTCAATTTATTTGCTTCGTATGTATCAGAGATACCTAAAGATTGGATGTTATTCTTGTCAGTGAAATTCTTAGTGTCCAACCATACTTGGTAAACTAATTTATCACCGCGTTCAACAGTTTTCGTATTGATGTTTTCTGCTTCATTATTGTTTGTATCATCAACATATGGGTTAGCATTTGTTTCTGTATACTCATCTGTCAACTCATGATCATCGTCAACGAGTTTTGAACCAGTAATATCAAATTTTTCTTTGTTAAGGACGAACTTTTCTGGTTGGAATACAGGCGTTTCTGGAGGAGTTATTTTGTTATTGAACTCTTTATCCTCAGTTCCATCAGTAGCGTTACCGTTCGCATCTACCCCACCTGTTGATGATACATTTGTTACAGTTGTCAGAGTATGACCGTTCTTAGCAACTTCAACAGTGATAGTTGCTTTCATAGTATCATATACCATTCCAGCTTCTTTCGCTGCAGGGATCACTTCTTCTACTGTATACGTGTGAATACCCACTTTAGAGTTGTCGAATGATAATTCTGTAAATGTTACAGTCCCGTCTGCTTTGTTGGTTACAGTTTCAACTTCTTGTCCGTTTGCATCTTTAAGAACGAATTTGAATTCTCCGTCTTTCAGTTCACGTCCAGCTAATTTCTTAGTGAAGTCGAATTTAGTTTTAACTGGTGCTACAACGTAATTGTTGAAGATTTTATCATCAGCACTTGACTTGAATCCACCTTCAGCACTGTATTTAACTGCAGCTTGTAAATCACCTTGAGCATTCTCCGTAACAGTAACAGTCATAGTAACTGTCATTGCATCATAATCAACATTTGCATCTGAACCTGGTGTTTCAGTGATGGTGTAAGTGTAAGTACCCGCTTTGTTAAATGTTAATTTGCTGAATGTAGCTTTTCCATCTGCTTTGTTCGTAACAGTTTCTTCATATGAAGGAAGTGACTTATTTGGTTGTACTTCTTTTAGCTTGAATGTGAACTCACCGTTTGCTAATACACGTCCTTCCAATTGTTTTTCAACTTCTGGAGTGACTTCAACTGGCTCTTGTTTGACATAGTAGTAGACCGGTTGTTTATGTGGCGTCAAAGTGTTAAGCAAGTCAACGTTTGTACCGATACCACCAACTCCACGTTCTAATTGTGCGTTAGCTGAACCGTGTCCAATTCCATCTCCCAAGAATGGTACGAATACTGTTTTCTTAGGTGTATATCCTGCTGAACTTTGGAAATCGAATGCAACTTCTTTACCATTTGGATATTGAGTTTGCGCTCCTGTTTTTGGATCTGTTACAGTATGTGCAATCGTATTAAGAGGTGATTTTTTAACAACTAGTTCTTGCGTATTAGCTTCACCTGGTTTAATCGGTTTCGTTTCTGCTATCAACATGTAGCCATCAGTACTTAATGAACCATCAGAACGTTTACTTTGTTGTTTTGGATCTAGTAAGTAAACACGAATAACTACCGAACCATCTTCTCCAACAACTTCTTTAATCCGTTTAATACCATAACGGTCTGCATCCATAAATTTCGTCCCAACAGTATAAGGACGACTGACATAACCAGATTTATCGTTTGCATCAGCTGTTTGATACAATTTATATCCATCAAATTGACGTTCACCAGATGCTGTGAAGCTTTGACCTTCCATAGCTTTAGTAGCATATCTAGCTAAATCTACTTCATTACCATTTTCTTTGTAATCTTGAACAGTTTTATCTGTTTTATTTGCATTGAATGTAGGATTGTTTTTATCAACTACTTTATAGTAAGTTGTTTTATTAATTGCCTCTGGTATTTTAGCATTTGAATCAGTAATTGTACGACCGTTATAAGCTGGTTCAACAACGTTTAGAATATCTGTTGTTGTACGAGCGTTATAAACCGCAGTATGAAGTGCTTGCTCTGCAGGTGTCAATTGGTGTCCAGCAGCCACTAAATCTGTTATACTCTTTCCAACTTCATACCCATTTTGAATGAATGGTTGAATTGTTTTACCTTTTTCTTGAGCAAGTCCAGCTTTATAATCTACTTGGAAGGTTAATTCACTATTAGACGCAGCTGTGGTAGTAGTGAATTTTTGAACGCCACTTGATGAAGTAACCGTTCTTGTTTCTACCACATTACCAGTCGTTTTATCGATTAATTCAACAGTTGTATCTGTAGATTCATCAAATCTCTTATAAGCACGAGCATAGTATTTTGTACCATAACGTTCATTGAATCTAGTAAGATCCCAAATAGCGTATGTATAGTAATCGCCTTCTTTAGCAGAGTAACCAGCTGGTACAGGTTGAGAGCTTACAGTTGCACCGTTAGCATCTTTAATTTCTGGAGTTACTTTTTCCCCATCTTTTAAGTAAGTGCTTACTGCTACTGGGTTAGAGTTGTGGTCTCCAGATACAGCTTCGTTAGTAGTAGCACGACGACTACGTACTTTTGGTTTGTTTGATTCGTCTGTTGCTGGTTTTGCTTCAGCTGCTGTTGTAGCTTCAGTTGCTTTTTCTTCTTTTTTAGTTTCTCCTTCAGCAACTTCTGGTTTTGCTTCTTCCTTAGTAGCCTCTGGTTTAGCAACTTCATCTGTAGATGGTTTTGCTACCTCAGCTTTTTCTGCAGTTGCTACTGGAGTTTCAGTTGCTGCTGGTGTAGCTTCAGCGGCTTTTTCTTCAGCAACTGGAGCGCTCTTAGGGGCCTCTGCTCCTTCAGCGTTGGTGTTTTCAGGGGCCACTTCTTTAGCCGACTGAGATTCTTCAGCTTGGGGACTTGAGACTGCAACCACTTCGCTTGGCTGAGAAGCAGAAACAGCTTCATCCGCAGCTACTGACGGCGCTCCGACAGCAAAAAGTGCTGTCCCTAGTAACACAGAACAAACACCAATGCTATATTTTCTTAAAGAAAAGCGCTGGCGCCTATTAAACAATTCCTTCATTTGTTGTATCTCCTTTTTCATATTATTTTTTTCTTTGATACACATTGAATGGTAACAAAGAAGTAGTGTTTCGTCAACAAATTATAGAATTTTGGTTATTTTAACTATTTTTTTTACATAATCTTAGTCATATTGCAATTGTTTTCACAAAATTGTCACTTTATTTCCCACTTGGTACGATTTTTTACTATCTTCTAATTTGGTGGATCTTCTTTTATAGATGATGGAGCATTCGGCTATCAAGATACGTCACCTAGCCCTTTTCAGTAATCTTCTACATCACTTCATTTTCCTTTCCTTTTTGACAAGTACATTTCACGCAAAAGAAAATAAAAAGAGACTGGGACAAAAGTCCTAGCCTCTCAATTGTCTTTGGATTGTCGAGCAAGACGCAGTGGTTTAGTGGGCTCTACTACGCTGATTTCATCAGTTTTTACAGCCCTACTCAACTGTGCGGAGGTGGGACGACGAAATCGAATTCTAACGAATTACCGATTTCTGTCCCACTCTCTTTTTAAAAGATAGTAGACCTACATGCTTAGACAGTTTCTTTCGAACGCTTCATGATAATCACTAAGGAAGTAATTGAAACGATTGATAATAAGCTACCAAGGATAATTCCTTTTTTCTTAAAGACGAACTCAATCTTATGCTTCCCTTTTGTGATTGGGAAGGATAAGAAGGCATTCCAAGATTTTTCAGTTTGGACAAATTTCCCATCTACTTTGACCTTCCATCCATCGCTATATGGGATTGAAGTCATCATAAATTTACTATCATCCGTAATGTTTACATTACCGACAATATGGGTATTAGAAAACTTGGTTACTTCTAAACCTTGTTTCTTACGATTATCTAAAACTTTTTGAATTTGATCAAGATCTGCACGATATACTCCTGCATGGCTCATATCAATTTTATCTGTTCTGAATCGAAACTCAATCACAGTTTCTTGATTTTCAGTATTATCAGTTAATTGCCAAAGTTGTCTTTGAGTAAATGTTTTATTATTTGGCAACCATTTCCCTCTCACTAAAACTGAGTAATCTTGTTTTGGAATCAACCCCACTGGTGTGAAAAAGTAATAAGTATAGTTTGAACGTGGCACTACCTTATATCGAATGATGGCCTCTTTAGAAGAATCTGCTCTTTTATAGATTGCCTCCCCAGTGTTCTTATCTACTTTTTCTTCAATGACATTCTCCGTTTCAATGGCACTAAAAGCTAACGGCTTAAAGTAGTCATAATAATCACTCGTTTTCTTTTGATGCCCTTCCATTGAGTTCAAAATAATATTTTGGTTTGCGATAGCATTGTTCACCCCAAATTTTATATTTTTAACCAGAGCATTTGTTCCATATCCAAGAGGGAAAGAATTTGGGTTCTTATAGACAACAAATCGCTTGTCTTCATATACTTTTTCTGTATAATAGCGCTCTAGATCAAAACGATTTGTAAAGCGATGGAAGTACATCTTTTCTGGATTTGCTTCCATTTCTTCTGGGTCAAAATCTTTCACCGTCATATAATAACGAATCCCGTACAAGGCATCTGTTAGAGGTGTCCCGTTTGTATATTCGGTAGCAGCATTAACACCAAGGTCTCCCATTAAAGCAAAGTGATCCAGGGTGCTTCTTTCTAAACTCGAACTAAAGGTACTTAAGCCAGGATAAGATACTAGAGAAGGTACCGTCCGTGAATATGCAAAAGTCGTTGCAATCCGATAAAATTCTTCATCTGCATTTTCTTGAATATTATCTGTCACGCGTTTCACTGAAACAGCTGCGTCTGAAAATTTATTGACGTCGTCATAACCTAGAGTAACCTGAGAAAGGTATGCATTATATCCAAATTCAAAGATACTCAAAGCTGACACGATGACAACTGAAAGACGTGATAGTTTAGAATTTAATAGGAGCAATAAAAGCAGATAGATTATTGCTGTTAGACTTAATTGTGAGAATAGATAGCCTTGTTTCAACAAGAATCCTGCGATCACTAAGAAAAGAGTAGTAGCTCCAATTCGAAGGATTTTCTCTCTTTGATTGCTCTTTGATTTTTCCCAGTAGGTATAGAAACCAAAGCAAGCAACAGCCAGAAGACCTAGTATGTGAAGAATTGAGTATCTTGAGAAATAGGATGTTACTGCTTTTGGTTGAATTTTCGAAATAAAGGTATAGCTATTTGAATGGATGTAGATAACAGCTAGAAGCAAACCAAGTGTAATGACTAGATTAGTTAGCTTAGAGATAACTACTTTCTCTTTCATTACTTGGTAAGCCAATACCAACATGAAGAATGAGAATAACCAAGAAAAACGGAAAAAGAAACCGGCAGGGTTTTGCCCCATATGCCAAATCTTACTTACAAACTCATTGACGAATGATGTCAAGAATACAAGAGTAACAATCCCAGCAGCCCATTTCTTAACTTTTGAAACATTCTTAGAGAGAAAGTAGAGAACAAAGCCAAGAAAACCAAACGCTCCAATATAGATATTTGGTAAGTTTGGTCCTGCAGACCAACCAGAGGTCGTATCAAAGCCACCAATCACCATCTTAGCAAGAATATCCAATGGATTAATCTGGAAGGCTAAAGAGAAGGTCATCCCTCCACCAACTTGAGCTTTACTTTCTACCAAGTTGAAGAATACAGGAAGAATTAGGATTGCGGCTGTCCCGATCCCAATAATAGAATAAATGACAGCCTGTAACAAAGGTTCAATAAAGTTTTTGATCTTCGCTTTAAGATCTCCTTCAATCATCAATCTAGGAGATACATAGAAGCAAGCATACAGAGCAACAAAGATCGAAATCATGTACCCCATGTAAAATTGAAGTAGGACGGTCAGCCCTAATGCAAAAGAGTAACGATAAGGGGCTCCACCATCTAATAATTCTTCCAAGTAAACAATGACAATCGGCAGCATGATCATAGCGTCATAAAAAATGACGTTCATTTGATAAGAAACCAACATCCCTGAAAGGGCATATGCTGTCGAAAATAGCGGTACTAACCATTTTCTTTTCTCTAATCCTTTATAGCGCTTGATAAGAAGAAAGGCGAAGGCCATTCCTATTGCGCCATAACGGAGCCAAATTGTCAAAAATACTGCAAAACCGAAATGCTTAAGTGGTGTCAAAATATAAATGATATTGAAGGGACTCATTAAATAATATCCGAGGACCCCAATCATATCTCCACCAAGGGACTTAGTAAACGAATAACTCAAACTTGAAAGATCCCCAGTGAGTACCGCATTTTTTAATAAACCAAAGAAACTGATGTATTGTTGACCAAAGTCAACTGCCATCAAACTTTTGGTTCCAAAAGGATATGATCCCATGAAGGCCCAAACAACAAGCATAATTGTCATTGGGAGTAAAGCGCTAAAAGCATATAGAAATCTCTTGGGATTCTTTTTCCAAAGCTCTTGCAAGCGCATGAACCAAACTAACATTTTTATCTCCTATACATCTTAACCTATCTTATTCTCATTGGCTTGATCAATATTGGTATCTTCAATGATGAAATGAGGACGGCGCTTCACTTCGTAATAAATTTTTCCAATGTATTCCCCAAGAATACCGATAAATATTAACTGAACACCACTAAATAGAATGATCGCAGCTATGGTTGTAAAATAGCCACTCACATAATTCCCTTGTGCAAACATGTACTTCATCATTTCAAAAGCAAGATACAAAATAGCAAGTCCCAAACAGATAAATCCAAACTGAATACAAACACGAAGGGGACGATCATTAAATGAAATAATCCCTTGAATGGCATAGTTCATTGATTTTTTAAAACCAAACTTACTCTTACCAGCTTTACGGATTTCGTTTTTATAAGGAATTACCTTCTCTTTGAAACCAATCCATTCATACAAGCCTTTATTGAAACGATTGTATTCTGGCATAGAAACAAACGCATCAATTGCTTTACGGCTAAGGAGTCTCAATTCGGATTTTCCATCCGTTAGTTTAACATCCATCGACCGATTGGACAAGAAATAGAACATACGAGCAAAGGTGCTTCCGATAAAGGACTCCCCTTCTCGAGTTCGTTGGCCACTGACGATATCATAGCCCTCATTATAGGCTTCTAAAAAGAGGGGGATCAGATATGGTGGATGTTGTAAATCTCCATCCATTACCATCACAGCATCACCACTTGCATATTTGAAGCCTGCTAAAATACCACTCTCACGACCAAAATTACGACTAAATCGAATATATTTTACATGAGGATTCTCTTCTGCAATGGCTGTAATGAGTTCAAATGTTTTATCACTACTTCCATCATCGACATAGAGAATCTCATAGTCGGTAAGTTCCTTCCCAAGCATTTGCTCCAATTGATCAGATATAGCAGCATGCGTTTGAGAAAGGACCAACTCCTCATTCAATAATGTAATGAGTATCGATAATTTCATCTCTATTCTCCATCTACTCTATTTCCAAAAAAGAGAGAGCTTTCGCTCTCTCCTTTATACGGAAACTCTTTTTCTATTATTTAGACATTTTACGTTTCATTACAATCGCACCTGATAGGACAAGTACTCCTGAGAATACTAGGCCAGTTGCTACGACTTCACCAGTATTTGGAAGGACTTTGCGTCCACCACCGTTACCATCTGCATTTCCGCCAGGGTTTCCTGGTGTTGGAGTTGTTGTTGGCGCTGGAGTCGTTGTTGGCGCTGGAGTTGTTGTTGGCGCTGGAGTNGTTGTTGGCTCTGGAGTTGTTGTTGGCTCTGGAGTTGTTGTTGGCTCTGGAGTTGTTGTTGGCTCTGGAGTTGTTGTTGGCTCTGGAGTTGTTGTTGGCTCTGGAGTTGTTGTTGGCTCTGGAGTTGTTGACTCTGGAGTTGTTGACTCTGGAGTTGTTGACTCTGGAGTTGTTGACTCTGGAGTTGTTGACTCTGGAGTTGTAGTCGTTGTGGTTGTTGGTTCTGGAGTTGTAGTCGTTGTGGTTGTTGTTGGTTCTGGAGTTGTAGTCGTTGTGGTTGTTGGTTCTGGAGTTGTAGTCGTTGTGGTTGTTGGTTCCGGAGTTGTGGTGGTTGTAGTTGTTGGTTCNGGAGTTGTAGTTGTGGTAGTTGTTGGTTCTGGAGTTGTAGTTGTGGTAGTTGTTGGTTCCGGAGTTGTGGTGGTTGTAGTTGTTGGTTCCGGAGTTGTAGTGGTTGTAGTTGTTGGTTCCGGAGTTGTGGTGGTTGTAGTTGTTGGTTCCGGAGTTGTAGTGGTTGTAGTTGTTGTTGTAGTAGTCGTTGTGGTTGTAGTTGTTGTTGTTGTAGTCTTATCACCGCTACCTTCACCTGAACCAGTCTCTAAACGAGTTTGTTTAGTGATAGTACGTTCATCAGGGAAGTTAGTTGCTTTCCACTTCAATGTGTTAGCTACTTTAGTTTTTGCAGGAAGGTCTTCTGTAAGTTCGGTTGTGTACTCAATCCAAATTGGCCATCCCCAAACTTCTTTTAATTCAAATTTGAATCCTGTGATTTGACCTGCTGCATTTCTTGTATATTGAGCTGTCTTAGTGAAGTTATCATCTGGGTTCAACTTGAAGAGTTCGTTTTCATTTTGGATTCTGTTTGGTTGTTTTGGATAACGAACTGCACGCAATGTACCTTCTACAAGAACTTGACCATGATCGCTGAAGTCATCTTCGATAACCATGTTATCCATTTTATCTTGAACAGCGTTCAAAAGGATACGCCATTTGATACGTTTAGGGTTTTCTTTGTCTTGGTAACCATATTTGTACTCGTAGTCACCTGGAGTACCTACGTATTGCTCATAGGTTACATTGTAAGTTTCTTTACCAAACTTAAATGTGTACTTACCAGATTCTTTCAAATTTGTTGCGTTCGGACGAACTGAGTATTTCAAAGACATGACTTTGTCTTTGTAGTTTTTAGAGAAGTAGTCCGTGAAAGTAATAGTTACTTTACCAGTTTTTGGATCCGTTACGGCATCCCCAACTTTATCACCATTGGCGTGAAGGATTGGGAACTCAAGTTTAGTAACAAGTTCCAATTCTTTTGGAAGGTCCAAAGTCAAGGTATCCCCAGCATTGATTGCTTGAGAATCTGGGAAAGTAAGGCTATTTGTTGCTTCCAAGACACGACCAGTCGTAATCTTAGTATCCGCAGTCAATGGCTTACCATCAACTTTAACTTCTGTGTTCAAAGTATATTGAGTTACTTCATTAGCGAAAACTGTCGTCAGTGTCACTAATGAAAAAACCAAGATACTTAAAAGCGCTAAAACTCGCTTAACGCTCGTTTTTGTGGTTTGCATAATAAACTCCTTATTTATTAATTTTTTATCATTGTAACATAATCGTTTCAATTTGCAAAGTATTTTTTACCTTTTTTCACTTATCGTTCATTTTTTTGTCGATTGAAAAAACGAAAAGTGATAATTGAGAGGATAAAGCCCATGATAGAAAGGATCCAACTCTCTTCTGCACCTGTATTTGGCAAGCGATTTTCTTGGATTTCCCCACTATCTTTTTGGCTATTTATTATAGATTCAACTTTGGTTTCCGCTTTTGGATTTGTTGAAACATGATTGAGTTCCTCAACTTTATCACCAAGTTGAGCCTGAGGTTGGTCGTTTTTCTCGCTCTTCTTCACTACTTTTGTACCAAGTTCAGTAATTTCATGAATAGGTTCTTCGATCAGTGTCACTTGGATTAATTCCTTCTTGATGACACGACCATCTTGAATAGTCAAGCGGTATTTGTATTGACGCTTACCTGTTTTTCCTTCCTGTAAGAGGGCGACTGTCCCTTCTGCTTTATTAGGATTCTCGACAATAGTCTTGTCAAAGGCGACATCTTCTATCTCAATTAGCTCCTCTGTTGTAATAGTAGGAAGTTGTTTTGTTCCAACTAAGATTACACGAGTAACTGCCTTTCTGATAACCTTGGTATCAACCAATGTAGAAGAACGCTCTTCATCATTAAAGTAGTATTTTTCAAAAGTCTTATGGATGAGTCCATCTTGGCCTTCTTGGAAAACTTTAGTCATACCTTCTTGCAAAGTATCGTCATTGCGATATTCTGTCTGATGAGTAATGACCTCATCCTCAGTCACCAAGACTGTACGCTCAACTCCAGTACCCACTACAACGACTTTGTTAACAGGGTGAGTCGTGATGACAGTTCTTAGATGCTCACGTTGAGTTTCTTTACCATTGACATAGGTTACTTGGTAGTAGTCAGTTTGACTTCCTTCTTGGCCTTCTACTTCGACCAAACGATAAGTCACAGGTTTAGACTTATCTTCCCGAACGATGGTGTTGTATGGGATTCCACTTGTGAAGCTGATCTCCTTGGTTTCAGTAACTTGAGAACCGATATGGATAATCTGTTCGAGTGCTGGACGTAACTCTTTGACGCTAATCAAGTCCGTCTTGACTAAGATGCCATCTTTATAAGTAAGCTGATAAATTTTTTCTACTAAGCCCGCACGACCTTCTTGAACAAGCTTACGTTCACCTTTTGGCAGGCTTTCATCAATAACGGTAACTGTTCTAAAGTTAGTCTCTTCAGTTCGCGTTTCCTGCTTCACTTTAACATTTGGAACATGTTTTGTACCTACTAAAATGATGGTCGGAACTGCTTCTCTGACAGTTTTACTTTCGATCAGTTTTGAAGAACGTTCTTCGTCATTGAAGTATTGTTTCTCGATCGTCTTACGGATCAATCCATCCTGACCTTCTTGGATAATCTTCGTTTCACCTTCTGGAAGAGTGTCGTCATTACGGAATTCCGTTGGACTTGTGATTCGCTCTTCCTGAATTTCAAACATTATACGCTCGATTCCAGAACCTTCAACTAGGACTTTATTAACAGGCTGAACTGTAATGACCGTTCTGAGGTGTTCACGTTTTGTTTCCTTACCATTGACGTAAGTTACTTGATAGTAGTCTGTTTGAATCCCTTCTTGGCCCTCTACTTCAACAAGGCTGTAACCAACTGGCTTGGTCTTGTCCTTACGAATAATAACATTGTAAGGTATTGGACTTGTCGTGTTGATTTCTTTGGTTTCAGTGACTTGAGTACCAATATGGATAATCTCGTCTTGGACTTTCTGAATTTCCTTGCTACTGATCAAGTCTGTCTTGATCAAGACGCCGTCTTTATAGGTTAGTTGGTAAACTTTTTCAATGAGACCAGTTCGTCCTACTTGGACCACCTTAGTCTCACCTTTTGGTAGATCTGAATCTTCTATGTTTTGAGTCTTATAGGCAATCTTCTCAGTTTGAGTATCCTGTTCTACCTTGATAGTTGGTACATGTTTTGTACCTACTAAGATGATCGTTGGCGTTGCTTCTTTGATTAGTTTGCTGTCTACTAATTTCGTAGAACGCAACTCGTCATTGAAGTATCGTTTTTCGATCGTTTTACGAAGGAGTCCTTCTTCACCAACTTGAGAAATCTTCGTTTCGCCTTCTGGAAGAGTGTCATCATTTCGATACTCAGTTGTGCTTGTAATCTTATCTTCTTGAATTTCAAAGAGGGCACGTTCTACTCCAGCACCTTCGACAATCACCTTGTCAACAGCTTCTTTAACGACTGTTGTCTTAAGATGTTCACGTTTTGTTTCAGTGCCATTGATGTAGGTTACTTTATAGAGGTCTGACTTCTCACCGTCTTGACCTTCTACCTCAGTCACTCGGTAGCCAATTGGCTTCGTAGTGTCTTTACGAACCTTGACCGTAAATGGAATTGGACTTGTCTCGCTTGCTTCTCTAATTTCTTTGATACGAGTTCCAACTTGGATGATCTCATCCACTGGATCTGTAGTGATATTAGATTCTACAAATGTACGAGATGTCTCTTCTCCATTCACTTTCGTTACAGAGTAGCGATTTGTTTTCTGCCCCTTCTTACCTGCCTGAATAACCTTGGTTGTCCCTGCAGGAAGTTGATCTGAAAACTCTTTGAGAGTATTGTAATCGATTGACTCTGTCTCATCTACAAGCTCAGTGGTTTCAACAATAGGTGTCGCATTTCCGACACGAACGACACGGTTGACAGCCTCTGTAATCTGGTGTTCAGAAACGATGGTACGACCGATTTCTTTACCATTTCTATAGCTTACCAAGAAAGTACGGATAATTTGTCCTGGAGTTCCTTCTTCATCGACGACACTTTCTCCTGGTGGAAGTGTATTGTCAGAGACATAAACCGTCTTGAATGGAACATCAACTTGCTCATCCACTGTGCGTTCTGTCATCTTAGAAGTACCGATTACTGTGATTTCATCAACAGCTTTTGGATTCTCGACTTTTGAGATTTCCTTACGAGAAACTTCGACATCGTCCTCATAGGTAACCTCATAAGTTGTTGTGATGGTACCAGGAGATCCGACTTGAGTAATTTTGCTGTAGCCTTCTGGTTGGGTTTCATCTTTTTCGATAACCTTGTTGAAGTCTTTTTCTTCGACAACAACTACGGATTTGATCGATACAACCACACCTAGACCTTTAACAATGACTTTGTTTTTCTTCTCTTTGAGGGTGTTTTCATTGACCAAGGTACGATCAACGAGTTCATCATTGAGGTAGGTAAGTTTATACTGACTTTCAATACGACCTTTTTCACCTTCTTGACGAACTTCTTCGTAGCCTTTTGGTTTCGTGTAGTCGTATTCAACTACAGTTTCAAAGTCAACATCCTTGACCTCAGTAGTGTATTCTACTTTTTCGACTGCACTACCAACTGTGATAATGCGTTTGACTGGTTGGTCAACCACTGTTTCAGACGTCAATGTCTTACCGGCTTCCTTACCATTCAGTTTTCTGATTTGATAAGTCTTTTCAACCGAACCATTCTTACCAGCTTGATTTTCAAATTGATAAGTCTTTGGTTTTGTTGGGTCAGTTCTGATTTCTGTTTCGTATGCAACAGTTTCTTTCTCAGTAACAGTCTCAAATGTTTCTGTCGCTGTACCAATCAAAACGATTTCTCTCGTAGGCTCTTGAATTACTTCCTCAGATTCAATCTGACGACCTACAATTGCATTACCAACTTTGGTAATCTTATAAACATTAACTTTCTTTCCAGGTACACCTTTTTGTACAGTTTCTTTAAATCCGATAGGAAGTTCATCTGTCTCACGAGTTTCGATGATGTACTCTGTCGTTGTTGTTGTACGAAGTGTTTCAACCGTTTTATCACCAACGATATCTACTGGAGCTAATGGCTTGCCATCTAGAGTGTTACGTCCAAGGAAGACATTATTACTCTTAGCATTCAAGTTCACCCACTCACCATTGTATAGTCTAAAGAAACCATTTTTGTTTGGAGTGTCTGCAATGAATTTGTTGTCTGTAGCTGTTACTTTAACAGTATCATTGAGACGGTTGATACCAAAGAAAGCTTGCATGATGTCTTTGATAACTGCTCCATCTGATTTACGAGTGACATCGTAACGTTGCCATGGCTCATTGTCTTTATACTTGAAGGTATTGCTATTAACGTCAATAGTAGATGCGTTAGTGCTTTCAATAGCAACTGCATTTTTCCATCTAGACTTAATCTTAGAAACGGTCAACTCATTGTTATCAATGTTGATGCTTCCTCTAGTCTTGGTAAATGGTACTTTTGTAACCTTGTTTACACGTTTTCCAGTAGTACGGTCAATAACGCTTGCTACATAAGTTGTATCATCATTGATGTAAATCGGTAACTGCTTGATGTCATCTACTTCAATCTTGTTTCTTGAAATAGTGATGTCACCTGAACCACCACCCTCAACACCTCTAGATGCTTGGGCTGTATTATTGTTAACAGAGATGATATAGTCTGTTGAATCACCAGTGATGGTATTACCTTCGATATTCAGGCTATAATCATTTGAACTTTCATTATTTCTAAAGAGAATACCAAAGGTTCCAAGTTGGCCATTTTCAAATGATTTTGTTAAACCTTCAATGGTGTTATTTGAAATGACATAACGACCTTTATCAAGAGGTTTGGTCCATTTATGGTTTTTCTCATTTGTTAGGATAGAGATGGCTGTGTAACCACGGTAACGAGCTGGATCATCATCATCGTTTTCCAGCTTAGAGTTTGGATCTTGTGTTACCTTGTTGTTACGAATAATGACATCCGTCATTGGATTGGCACGGTTATAGACCTCAATACCATTCAAACGGTCTCCGAGCGAAACGTTGTTTTCGATGAGGATCTTATTCCCGTCGTGAATATCCAAGCCTTTACGGTAGTTGTAGTTTGTATAGTTTCCAGTATAGGTAATACCATCATTATAAGATCCTGCCATTGAGGCCGCACCATATCCAGTACCACCATCCAATACATGACCGTTGTATGACAAGATATTATTGTCTACAACAAAATTACGTTGGTAACCAAACATAACACCCGCAACACGGTTGTTATGAAGGAAAGAATTGGTTACCTTATTACCGTCCATGATTGGAACATCTGGATCTCCGATAGACTTGACTTCGTTTGAAACCTTTTCAGAAATACTGCTATAACGGATTGGTCTTCCATTGCTATCATACTCTTGCGCTGTTGCCTTACTTGAACTAAAGAAGACACCGGCTCTGTTGAATTTCATAGCACGAACATCATTGATCGTAACATTTGAAGAATCGTTTACGTAGATCCCGTTTGAACGTCCAAAGTAAGATTTCCCTTTACGGTAGAACTCATTATCCTTAGTGTAGTCTGATGAATCATAGGCATGCTCAACAGTTAAGCGACCCACAGTAAAGTTATTCTGATTTTGAATGAGCACTGCAGACTCGTAACGGTTATCCGTCAAGTTTGTTTCAGGATCATGTTCTCCGTCTTGCTTCTTATTAAATAAGATTTTTGTGTTGTTACGACTTGGACCACTACCAATCAAACCTTTTACATTGGCATAGTTTTCATCAATAACCAAGGTATTCTTCAGCAAAACTGTCCCTGATAGCATAACAGAAGCGCCTCCCTCAACCTCGTTGGCCGCAGAGAGCGCCTTTTTGATTGCTTCACTCGCTTCAACTTTTCCTGTCGTATCAAGACCAAAATCTGTTGCTTTTACATATTTACCATAATCCGCATCATCGTATACTTTTGTATTGCTAGCTGCAGCTCTTCTACGACGAATTTTAGGAATTGGAGTTGCAGCCGTTTCAGCTTCGTTTGTACTTGCATTGGAAAGTTTATCTGGAGCAAGAGTTGGATCTTCCTTCTTTTCTACACTATTAAGAGTTGGATCGGTTTTACTATCTTTACCAGGACTTGCTTCGCCTTCACTATCCTTATTAAGAGTTGTTTCGGCTTTACTATCTTTATCAGAAGAAGATGCTTCCGTCGAAGGGTTCTTAGCATCCTCCTCAGAGCTTTTTGTTTCCTTTTCCGTTAAAGCTGGAGCTGGATATTTCTTATCTCCCTGATCAACTGCCGGCTTTTCTTCTGGATTTGGCTCTGTAACCGCTCTAGTTTCAGATTCTGGAATAGAAACTGTCGTATTCAATGCAGGCTGGTTTTCATCCTGATTCTTAATAAGACTTTCATTTGAATTTTCGAAAGAATCCGCACTGGCTTTTACCTGGCCTAATTGAAATGTTGTTAACACCCCAATTGCTAACAAAGAGTACTTGGTTGTTTTTTTAATATTCATGAATCCTCCTCTTTTATTTAATTCTTCCCACTTTTCTCAGTCTATACGTTTCAACTAAACCAACCTTTTAACAAAGATTCAATTATTTATTTTATAAGGTGGATACAAATGGATTTTACTTTAATGATACTTATTGTTTGATAGAAAGTCAACTATTTTATTCTATAAATTTTTACCTAAAAGAATTCCTTTTCTATTTTCCTTTTATCCTCTATAAAATGGAAGAAAGTTCACTATTTATCTTGTATCAACCTCCTATTAAATAATAAAAAGCTGCCGCATATAACCGACAGCTTTATTCAAATGTCATTAGTGATGTAACAGCATTCAAGACACTTGCATTTTACTCCAAAATCAAGAAAAAATTCTTCAAATTACTTCTCTAACACAAGAACGTCTTCTGTAGAGAATAAGCTTTCTTTATAGCCAGAAGCTTCATATGCTTTCAAGATATCCGCCTCAAAAAATCCTTTGCCTTCTTGCCTTGTTTCTCTCGGTACAACAACATAATCAATATTGAAGTCAACTTTTTTATCATTATGATAGTAGATATCATATAGTTTTTCATGCTGTCGAAGGCTTGGAGTATAACTCCCCGTCGTTACTACTGAAGACTCAATTGGCAAATCTTTTAATACTGATTGTATCCCTTCAAAATAATCCTTTCGATTGTGGTAATATTTCATTTCAAAGTTCCATTTATGAGTGTAGCTATAGAGGATCCCTCCTGAAATCACTAAAGACGAAGCAACGAGAGCAACAAGGGCCTTCTCCCCTACTACTTTATAATTACTCAATTGATCCAACGCCAATATTCCCATAATGAATAAAAGAGTAACTGATCCATAGCTATATTGGAAATTAATATCATATTGATAAAGCCAATCTGTTAGCAAATTAATCGCTAGCAGAGGAAGCATAAGGAAATAAGTTGATAGGCGTCGTTGGACAAGTGGCAAAAAGCCTAGAGGAAACAGAACTAAAAAGATATATCCAAGTTTCTTAGCCGTAAACAGACTTCCCAGAACATATAGTGGATTTAAGAAAGTGTTTTTCATCACCATTAACAATCCATTTTCCCCAGACATTAACAAATGACTGTATCGAGAAACCATTGCACCTTCACCATATTTTGTCAGTAGAAGCATAGCAAACCCAAAGTAGATTACCGGCAAGAAAAATGTACTAGCATATAACCACTTTTTGAATCTCGGAGATATAGAAAAACGATTCTGAAAGACAAAATAGAGTCCTAGTGATAGTACGTAAATAAAGGAATCCTCTTTTACAAAAAGGATGAGGAGGGCAAACAAGATAGTTCGCAAACGCCATTGAGAGATTATAGCGTAAAAGAGCCATAGAATTAAAGGGGGTAAAAAGCAGTTCTCATGAATGTGGTAACTGCCACTGGTTGTCATTGCTGGAGTAACAAAAAACAATGCAATGACTAAAGGATTTAACAGTTTTGGCAATTGTAATTTCTTCAATACCAGCCCGAGGGGAATTACAGCAGAAAACACAATAAGAATTTGTAAAATTTCTAATGTTTCTACATAAGGAAACAACATGTAGAATGGAAGAATCGCATAAAAAATCGGAGAAATATGGACAGCAAAGTGCGATAAAGCCTTATCTCTCTCAAGCGTTGTTATCTGTGTGAAGTCTGTCTTCATCCTCTCAAACATTTGAGAGAAAATCCCAATATCAAATGTCGAACCTGAATTTGCCTTGACTTTATAATACACTACAACAGATAAGTAAAGGACATAACAAACCCCAATAATGAAAGTAATCAAGGTAAGCCGTTTAACCCATACTTTACTGATTTTATCTACAGCCAACCTACTAATAATTAGTCCGATTAATAATGCAATAACAACTGAAGTCAAAATTGGCCAAATTAAAGAAGTAAATTTTGATTCAGCGATATTAAAAGAGTGAATTTTTAGAGCTTCATCTTGAAAATTACCACTTGCTTGAAGGAGAAGCTTGGGAAAGGACAGCACCACTAATACTGGAAAAACAATTGCAAACCTTATTTTGTCTAGATAGAAAAATAAAAATAGAGCAACTGAAACCATAATCAAGCCCAGAGATAAGAATAAGGTTGGACTTTTAAGAATTGCTACAAATAGAATCAAAGCTGTCAAAAAAGTATTGAGAACACCGATATCAATGAGTTTCTTATACTCACCAATAAACCATAGAAATGGGTAACTGATGACAACCCCGATAATTGTCCCAACAATTCCTACTTCTCCTAATTTTAGAAAGAGCGCTTCAGTCGAATATCTAAGCAAATTAAACAAAACAACAATAAAATAGGACCCTAACAGCAACCACAAGTAGTTCATGTTGGCTACATTCTTAATTTTTTTCATTTAAACCTCCCGTAATTATAAAATATTTTACCATAAACTGAAGAACTTGCCTATTTAAATATAGTTAAAGGAGATAATTTTCGACTACAGATTTCTCTTTAAAATCGATTCATAAAAAAACTTATTTCTCACGAGAAATAAGCTCCCATATACAGATAAAATTCTTAATTCACCTCAGTGATCAATCCTGTATCAACATCATAGACAGCTCCTGAGATAATGACATCGTCTGGAATCAGCGGTGAGGCTTTTAATAGAGCGACATCTTCTCGGACGCTCTCGTAGATATCTTGAAAGGGTAAGAAATCTTGGTCTCCGACATCAACTCCCAGTTCCTTCTTCAGATGCTGACGAAAACTTTCATTCTCAAAGGTTTGCGCCCCACAGTCTGTGTGGTGCAAGACGACGATTTCTCGAGTGCCCATCTGTTGCTGGGAAATGACCAAAGAGCGAATCATGTCCTCTGTCACGCGCCCCCCTGCATTCCGCAAAATATGGGCATCTCCAAGAGCCAGACCTAGTGCCGGTGCGACGTGAAGACGGGAGTCCATACAGGTTACAATGGCCACTTGCGTTTTCGGTTTGATCGGGAGATGAAGGTCTCCGTGCAATTCAACATAGGCTTGATTGGCTTTTAAAAAATTCTCAAAATAGGACATAAGAACTTCCTTTCTGGTTGGCAAAATAGTTTGAATACCAAATTATTTACTCTCTATCTTACCATCTTTTTCCCAGATTGTCAGTTGTCAGCCTACATGAAAAAGAGAGTGGGACAGAAATCGGTCATTCGTTAGAATTCGATTTCGTCGTCCCACCTCCGCACAGTTGAGTAGGGCTGTAAAAGCTGATGAAATCAGCGTAGTAGAGCCCACTCAACCACTGCGTCTTGCTCGATAATCCAAAGACAATTGAGAGGCTAGGACTTTTGTCCCAGCCTCCTTTATGTATTATGATCGTCTTGGTAAATAGCGATTCAGCAAGCCAGCAAAGGTCTGAAGATTGAGACTTTGAACATAGATCTCACCAGTCCCTCTAAAGGTATTGACGACTCCCTCTCCTGTTCCGATTGATTGCCAGAAACCATTTTCCAAATGAATACGATAATCCAAAGACTGGCTCCAAGCAACGACATGGGCATTATCGATGGTGATTTCTTGATTGTTTAGCTCAATTTTTTTAATAGAGCCGTAAGCATTGGCCAAGAGAGTCCCCTGACCTTGGGTCGTCATGACGAAGAATCCTCCCTGACCACCAAAAAGAGCCTTACCGATTGATTGGAACTCCATTGTATAGAAGGCCGTACCATCAAGGGCTAGAAAGGCACCATCGTTCAATCGATACTGTTTTTCACCCAAATACAGTGGTATAACCTGACCTGGTGAGTCGGGCGCCAATGCTAGGTAAGCATTATTAGACTGGGCAAATACCTGGGTGATAAAAGTACTTTCACCAGAAACCATTGACCGTCCAACTGCTTTTACAAAGCGTCCCACACCAGAGCCGCTTGCATTTAATTTGGTGTTGAGGGTCACATTCGGTGTATGGTAGACCATACTCCCCCGTTGAATATAGACAGTCTCACCTTGATCGAGAGATAACTCGACCAAAGGGAACTGCACATTGTTATCTGTGAAAAATCGCATGATAATTAACCCCTATCCTTAAGTAAGTATAGAAAAAGTATAGCACAGGAAAAATCTTTTTGCAAACGATTTCAAACTCTGGTTAAGAAAAGACCTTTTTCAGAACCTCTCCTACAGTGGAGACCGCTATCACTTGAATACCATCTGGGATTGTGATGCCTTGGAGAGAATTTTTTGGGGCATAAATCTTAGTGAAGCCAAGTTTGGTCGCTTCGTTGATCCGTTGCTCAATCCGAGTCACTCGTCGAATCTCCCCAGTCAAGCCAATCTCACCGATAAAGGCCTCTTGAGGATTGGTTGGAAGCTCCTTGTAGCTAGACGCAATGGCCACCGCTACGGCTAGGTCAATGGCTGGCTCGTCCAGTTTGACACCACCAGCTGACTTGAGATAGGCATCTTGATTTTGGAGAAGAAGACCGCAACGTTTCTCTAAAACAGCCATAATGAGGCTGACCCGATTAAAGTCAAGACCCGTCGTCGTCCGCTTGGCATTTCCAAATACAGTCGGAGTCACCAAGGCTTGAACCTCCGCCAAGATCGGTCTGCTTCCTTCCATGGTGACGACAATAGCAGAACCAGTCGCCCCATCCAAGCGTTCTTCTAGGAAGACCTGACTCGGATTGAGGACCTCTACTAGCCCACCTGATTGCATCTCGAAGATCCCGATCTCATTGGTCGAGCCAAAGCGGTTCTTGACCGCTCTCAGGATCCGGAAGGTATGGTGACGTTCCCCTTCAAAGTAGAGCACCGTATCCACCATGTGCTCCAACATACGCGGGCCCGCCAAGGTTCCTTCCTTGGTCACATGGCCCACGATAAAGATGGCAATGTTATTGGTCTTAGCCAGCTGCATGAGCTCAGCCGTTACTTCCCGCACCTGAGAAACTGACCCTTGAACTCCTGAAATCTCAGGAGAAATAATAGTCTGGATAGAGTCGATGATAAGGAAGTTAGGCTGGATGCGCTCCACTTCTGCTCGCACGCTCTGCATATTGGTCTCAGCATAGAGGTAAAACTCACTGTCAATATCCCCCAAGCGCTCTGCCCGAAGTTTGATCTGCTGGGCCGATTCCTCGCCACTGACGTAGAGAACCGTTCCCACTTGAGACAGCTGGGTCGATACTTGAAGGAGCAGGGTCGATTTCCCAATCCCTGGATCACCACCGATGAGGACCAAACTTCCTGGGACGACACCGCCTCCAAGGACGCGGTTGAATTCTTCCATCTCCGTCTTGGTACGATGTACATTGATGGAGGTCACATCCGCCAGTTTCATGGGTTTGGTCTTTTCACCTGTCAAGGACACTCGTGCATTCTTGACCTCTGCGACCTCGACCTCCTCGACAAAGGAAGACCAAGAGCCACAGTTGGGACAGCGCCCTAGATATTTGGGTGAATTATAAGCACAATTTTGACAAATAAATGTCGTTTTTTTCTTAGCGATACGATACCTCTTTCTAAATCTCTATTTCACACTCAATCACTTGGCAAAAATCAATCTTCTCATTTGGCACAAACTGGCGCATCAGCATTCCGTGAGTTACAATGATAATAGTTTTATAATTTTTATATTTTTCCAAAGTTCTTAAAAAACGACGACGCATCTCCAGAGCTGTTTCATAGCGACAAGGAGAATCTTCAGATAAACTTCCTTGATGTTTTAGATAATATTCATGAGCTACCAATACACTAGTTAAATCAAAGTTAGTACCGTCTAAGTCTGGACGCCACTCATGAAAAAATGGCTCCACAAATAAGTCCAATCCTGTTTCAACTGCTATATAATGGGCTGTTTCTAAAGCCCTCGTCACAGACGATGAAATAATAATCTCTGCCTTTCCAAAACATGCAGTTTTAGCAACTTCTTTTGCCAGACAGCGACCTTTTCCTGTCAATGGTGCTAAATCACGACCAAAACCACTATAGAGTTGTGGATTTTCAAGTTTATCAAGCATACTATAATCTGGCTCTCCATGACGCACAAAGATAATCTTCATCCTAGTGCCCTGTACTTCCAAATCCGCCAGTCCGCACACCGTTTGCCTCATCTCCATCTGCGATTAAAAACGGTGCAAAAACAGCCTGAACCACACGTTCCCCTACAACTTTCTTATAGCCTTGACAATTCTCCGGAGTAAATGATTGAAAATCTTTATAACTCATTACTTTCTACTTCTTTCTATAAATCAAGCTCACACTCAATCACTTGGCAAAAATCAATCTTCTCATTTGCTACAAACTGCCGTATCAGCATTCGATGGGCTACAACTACCACAGTTTGATGTTCCCGATACTTAGCCATGCAATCTAGAAAACGAGACTTCATCTCTACAGCTGTCTCATATTGAACAGGAGAATTTGGGATCAACTCCCCATTATTTTCTAAAAATAGTCTTCTAGCTTCTTCAAATCTATCTATGCCACTTTCATAGACCTGCCATTCATGCAATAATGGCTCCACTCTCAAAGGAAGCCCAGTAGCACAAGATACATAAGAAGCCGTTTCTAATGCTCGCGTCACTGCAGAAGACACCAGTATATCAGCTGAGCCAAACAAAGGATTTTTGCAAAGTTCCTGAGCTTGTTGTCTTCCTTTCACCGATAAAGGAGCCAAGTCTATCCCAAATCCCGTATAAGAACGCTCCTCTAACTCACGGTAATCTGGCTCTCCATGACGTACAAAGATAATCTTCATCTTAGTGCCCTGTCGATCCAAATCCGCCAGTACGAACTCCGTCTGCCTCATCTCCATCTGCGATTAAAAACGGTGCAAAAACAGCCTGAACCACACGTTCGCCGACTTCAAGAACCACTTCCTGGTCGGTAATGTTTTTCATCTGAGCAAAGATATGGCCTTCATTTCCAGGGTTTCCATAGTAGTCACCATCAATGACACCAACAGAGTTAATCAAGACTAGACCTTTTTTGCGAGGATTAGAGGAACGGTCATAGAGGTAGAGAACCTCTGTCGGTTGCATATAAGCCTTGACTCCTGTTGGCACGAGGACAATCTCTCCTGGCGCAATCACCGTGCGTTCTGCAACCTTCAAGTCGTAGCCAGCTGCATGGGCCGTCTCCCGTTTTGGTAGCAAGTCCTGATTTGTATAGGTTGATACAAGTTCAAATCCACGAATTTTTGTCATCATAATTCCTCTTTCATTCTAAATAGTTTCCATCTCTTCTATTATACCATCACTTTGGCCTAGCGTCTCCCCTATACTACTATTCGTATTTTTTCTGACAAAGACACAAAAGCCCCCTCAAAGGAGGAGACTTTTGCAGGAGATTATATGAAAAAAAGTAAACTGTATCAAACAAAGTTAGGAGGTCTTTGTTGATGAGACTAGTTTACCTCTTTCTCCTTAAAAAAACCTAAAGAGCTTACAATTCTTGTAAAAGATAGCGGAAGAGTTCGAGATTGCCTTTTTCTTCTTTGACCAGAAACTCTGGATGCCATTGCAAGCCGATGATGCGATGACCGTCCACTGCTTCGATAGCTTCAATGGTCTGATCTCGTGGGTCAATGGCTGTCACTCGAAAGTTAGGCGCCAAATCCTTGATGCTTTGGCGATGAACAGAATTGATCTGGCTAGCTTGCCCAAAGAGACGCTCCACCACACTGCCTTTTTTGGTCTCAATTGAATGAGAAGTGCCAAAAGGGAGGCCCTGCCAGTGCCCTTCCACTTCTTGATGGAGAGTCCCACCGAAGGCGACATTAACCAACTGAACCCCTCGGCAGATAGCTAGAACTGGCTTGTTTTGACGGACCGCTTCTTTTAACAAGGCCAATTCAAACTGATCGCGCTCGAGATTGTAGTCGTCACTCTCGATGGCGATCTCTTCTCCATAAAAGCTAGGATGGACATTTTGCCCCCCACTGAGGATAAGCTTGTCCACTGTTTCGATATAATCTTTGGCAAAAGATGGGTCTCCCACTGGGATGACCATAGGAAGGCCACCTACTTGCTTAATGGTTTCCGCAAATTTACAAGATACAGACGAATGGATATTTTTCCCATCTGGATCCACTGCACATAGATTGGCAGAGACTCCAACAATCGTTCTACACATGGCCTTCCCTCCTTTGATATTTCTATTCCCTATTTTATCATCCCACCCTTAGAGCGTCTAATATGTATTTTTTAAGGGCCTGATAAATATTTTTTATCACCTAAAGCATAGATGTTTTCCCTTAAAATCTTCCTATGTCAAGTGAGTTTTTTTCCTTTTTGTATGGTAAAATAGAAATGAAATCTTCACGAAGGAGAATGCTATGGATAAACAAATCGTTGCGGTCATCGGTCCTGGTTCTTGGGGAACTGCTCTTTCTCAAGTCCTCCACGATAATGACCATGAAGTACGGATCTGGGGAAATGTCCCAGAACAAATCGACGAAATCAATCAAGAACATACCAACAAACGCTACTTTAAGGATGTCCTTCTAGATCCAGGAATCAAGGCCTACCATAACTTGGACGAAGCCCTTTCTGGTGTGGATGCAGTCCTCTTTGTCGTTCCAACCAAGGTAACACGACTCGTTGCCAAGCAAGTTGCTGAACTCTTGGACCATCCTGTCAAGGTCATGCACGCTTCCAAAGGTTTAGAACCAAACAGTCACAAACGGATTTCTCAGATCTTAGAAGAGGAAATCCCCGCTTCTCTCCGTAGCGAGATTGTGGTCGTGTCTGGGCCAAGTCACGCCGAAGAAACCATCGTTCGTGATATTACTTTGATTACAGCGGCTTCTAAAGATTTAGAAACAGCTCGCTATGTTCAGGAACTCTTCAGCAACCACTACTTCCGCCTCTATACCAATACAGATGTGATCGGAGTTGAGACAGCCGGTGCCCTGAAAAATATTATCGCTGTTGGTGCTGGAGCCCTCCATGGACTCGGCTTTGGGGACAATGCCAAGGCTGCCATCATCACACGTGGACTAGCTGAAATTACCCGTTTAGGTGTTAAACTTGGCGCCAGCCCATTGACCTATAGTGGGTTATCCGGAGTTGGGGACCTGATCGTGACAGGGACTTCTATCCACTCTCGGAACTGGCGAGCTGGGGATGCCCTCGGTCGCGGTGAAAAACTAGAAGATATCGAAGCCAACATGGGTATGATCATTGAAGGGATTTCAACCACTAAGGCTGCCTACGAACTGGCCCAAGAGCTAGACGTCTATATGCCGATCACACAAGCCATCTACCAAGTAATTTATGAAGGACAAGATATTCGTGAAGCCATCAACTTCATGATGAACAATGAATTTAAAGAAGAAAATGAGTGGAACTAAGGGATTCTTCCTTGCCAATCAGATTTAACAACTAATCATTCTTTAGTTAGAAAGGAATTATTATGACAAAAGTTAGAAAAGCAGTCATTCCTGCGGCCGGACTTGGAACTCGTTTCCTACCTGCCACCAAAGCCCTGGCCAAAGAAATGTTGCCAATCGTAGATAAGCCGACCATCCAATTCATCGTTGAGGAAGCCCTTAAGGCTGGCATCGAGGATATTCTCGTTGTCACTGGTAAATCAAAACGTTCGATCGAAGACCACTTCGACTCAAACTTCGAACTTGAGTACAACCTCAAGGAAAAAGGGAAAAATGACCTGTTGAAACTGGTCGATGAAACTACTGGGATGCGCCTCCACTTCATTCGTCAAAAACATCCGCGCGGTCTTGGAGATGCTGTCCTTCAGGCCAAGGCCTTCGTCGGAAGTGAGCCTTTCGTCGTGATGCTGGGTGATGACCTGATGGATATCACAGATGATACAGCCACTACTCTCACCAAGCAATTGATGAATGACTACGACGAGACACATGCTTCAACCATTGCCGTCATGAAAGTTCCTCATGAAGAAGTTTCTGCTTACGGAGTCATTGCTCCTCAAGGGGAAGGCATCAACGGACTCTATAGCGTTGAAACCTTTGTCGAAAAACCGACACCAGAGGAAGCACCGAGCGACCTTGCCATTATCGGTCGCTACTTACTGACTCCTGAAATCTTCCAGATTTTGGAAAACCAAAAACCAGGCGCTGGAAATGAAATCCAATTAACTGATGCCATCGACACCTTGAACAAGACCCAACGAGTATTTGCCCGTGAATTTAAGGGCAGACGTTACGATGTGGGGGACAAGTTTGGTTTCATGAAAACATCTATTGATTATGCCTTGAAACACCCACAGGTTAAAGATGATCTCAAACAATACATCATTGATCTTGGAAAAAAATTAGAAGAAACAGGAAAAGTGACCGAGGAGTAAAAAATGCTCCCCTCGAATTTTCGACTATGAAGTAAAGAGACCGGACTAAACGTCCGGCCTCTTTTTAGTAGTGCATAAAAAGCTCAGCTACTTCTTAAAAAAAATAATTTACTATTTTTTGAGTCATTGAAGAAGGAACTGGAACTTTCCGCAGTGAGAAAAGTACTTGAACCATTGGTGTTTCAAGTACTCGGGAGTTTTGGAACCTTAGATCCAAAACTAAGTCATGGAATTTCTTCGAAGTTCGCTGACGTCCGTACTCACCTAAGGAAAGTTTCTAAGATCACTTTATATTCAATCTGAAGAGGCTGGGACAAAAGTCCTAGCCTCTCAATTGTCTTTGGATTGTCGTGAAAGATGCAGTGGTTGAGTGGGCTCTACTACAATGATTTCATCAGCTTTTACAGCCCTACTCAACTGTGCGGAGGTGGGACGACGAAATCGAAGTCTAACGAATGACCGATTTCTGTCCCACTCTCTCCTTTTATTTCTTAAAAAGTTGCTTTTTAGGCTTTGTTCTGTTTTCGTTTTTCTACATAGAAGGCAAATCCAAGTGCACTAATTAAGACACCTCCGATGATACCAACCATTGAAATGGTTTGTCCAGTAGATGGCAATTTCTTGCTTTCTGTCTTTTCTTCTACCTTGGCTGCTGTTTTGTAAACAACTCCATAAGATGAGAAGTGATTGGTTGTGAAGGTTACCTTGCTCTTGTCTTCATTCAAGCTGAACTGGTAAGTCTCAACCTTGCCATCTTCTCCAATGCCTACAACAGATTCTACTTCTTTAGTAGGATCAACTGGCATGGTCACCACAGTTGGGCTGAATTGATGAACGGCTCCATTTTGATTTGACAACTGAATGTCATAAATCTTATAATCTTTACCTTTAAGAGCTTGGACATCCTTCAAAACAGCAACTGCCAAATTAAAGCCACCTTGGGCAAAATCTGGGTTTTGCAGGGTGATTCCAGTAACAGGATCTACTAAAATATAGGAATTCGTCGGAAGAACTGGACGATTGTTTGTTGTTGGAGCAGGGACAATCTTAGTTGATGTGTTTACATTCTTGTTTGGATCGGTACTTGGTTGAGTTGGCTTGGTTTCGTCCTTGCTTGGTTTAGTAGTTGTAGTTGTTGTCGTGGTTTCATCCTTACTTGGATCGGTAATTGGCTCACTTGTCGTAGTTTCTTCCTTACTTGNATCGGTAATTGGCTCACTTGTCGTAGTTTCTTCCTTACTTGGATCGGTAATTGGCTCACTTGTCGTGGTTTCTTCCTTACTTGGATCGGTAATTGGCTCACTTGTCGTGGTTTCTTCCTTACTTGGATCAGTAATTGGCTCACTTGTCGTGGTTTCATCCTTACTTAGCTCGGTACTTGGANCTGTTGTCGTGGTTTCATCCNTACTTGGATCGGTAATTGGCTCACTTGTCGTGGTTTCTTCCTTACTTGGATCGGTAATTGGCTCACTTGTCGTGGTTTCTTCCTTACTTGGATCGGTAATTGGCTCACTTGTCGTAGTTTCATCCTTACTTAGCTCGGTACTTGGAGCTGTTGTCGTGGTTGTGTCCGTTGGATCCTTGTAATCATCTGGAAGAGATGCCCGGTATGGATCATCCGTTCTACCTGCTTCTTTCAAGGTTGCTGAAAGCTCTGATTCGTATTGTTTAAATTGTTTGAACAGACGTTCAGAACGCGCTATTGCTTCGGCAGTCACTCGATCCTCTGCCCCTTTTGCAGCTGCTTCATCAGCTTTCAAGGCAGCATATTTTGCATCACTCACTTTTTGTTCAATAATGAGCTGTTCTTCTAGTGCTTTCCAGTGATTTTGGATAGATTTTCCAAAGAGATCTTGGTTATTGATGGCCATTTGGTCGATGTGCCAAACTGTCCAATACCATGAATTTGGATCATAAGTAGCTGTTTGAGGTTTAAAGGCTTCGTAAGTATCTTTTACGTTTCCATAGAACGGAACATAAGGGGTATTCCGTGAAGGACCCATTCCTAGCCAAACTGTACCACCAAATGATTTTGGAAGGTTTGGATTGATTTGATAGACATGGGCATCGATAACATTTTCGTTTCCTAAAGCATATTTATATTGGTCTTTACGAACAGTATCGTTGCTACCATCATCACCTTGCTTCTTAACACCAATTTGATCATCTGGTACAAAGCGTCCATTCAAGTGTTCAAAACGATTTCGTTGCAATGCAAAAGCATCTTCTAAGGTGTATTTTTTGTTTGGATCGGTTGGTGAACGGAAGAGCTCATACTCATCATCCTCATAAGTAACTTTAGAGTCTGGATCTAGCAAGGTGATTCCTGCATAGGTCCGTGAGCGGTCTCCTTCAGCATATTTCTCTGGGCCATAAGATTTAGCAATATGGAAGTTTCCATCTTTATCAGTTTTGTAGTTGCCAGATTCCTTGGCTACTTTTTCAACATCTTTAGAGGCAATGACATTTTCAGTATCATTCAAATCAACATGACCTAGGTAGTAGGTATTTGCAAAGACTGCGTACTTATCTTCTGGCACCTTCACCGCTACATATTGGTGACCAGAAAGAATTTCCATATACCAAGTTTCATTTTGGTCTGCAAAGACCACCACGTTTCCTTCAGCTGAACCTTTTTCTTCGATAACTTTAGCCAGTAATTCAACCCCTTCACGGGCAGTTTTAACACGTGGTAAGATAACATCTAGCATAGCTGATTCTGGAAGTCCGTCAGCTTTCAAAGGATCCGTTGTCAAGACCTTCTTATTTGGGATAGCTGTCACTGTCGCAGTCATGGATACTCCGGCCTCATTAAAACCGTGTTCCCCGAAAGCACCATTGCTACCGTCACCACGAGCAGAGTCATAAGCAGCTGTGTATTTCATTTCGTTGGCAGCATGCGGGTAGGTGAATCCGTTGGATTCATCCTCGATTTTATCTCCCTCATTATAGTTCTTGGCATCGACAACAACATAGTTTTTGTTGTGTTTTCCGCCATTTGGATAATAAGGATAGTCCTCAGTCCGACCAAAAAGGGTGGTACCATCCTTGGTTAACTGGCGACCAATAATAAACCCACAGCAGGCCTGAACGGCTTGAATTGGTAGGAGTAAGAACGTCATCGCTACCAAAGCTAGTTTAAACAACCATTTCTTCATCGCAAATCTCCTTTTTGCTTATTTTATGTCCTCAAGCGTTTTTTGGACACAAGAAGGTTTTATATACCACCAGTCTACTCCTTTCCAATCAACATTGCAAGCGCTTTCTTTTTTACGTTTTTATTCATTTATTTGTGATATTTCTAGCTTTCTATATCATTTTTAAGAGATATATACAAAAAAACTGAGACTTCACTCAGTTTTCAGATAATTTACAAATGTGCTACAAATCCTTGGAAAGACTAAGATATAAGAGCCCAAGCATATAGAAGACCTGCAACAGCTGTATAAAGGAGCAGAGCTCCCAAGCGCCAGCTTTTTTTCACGCTATCTCGCTCACCATAGACGGGAAAGACAAAGGATAGAATCCCTCCTCCTACCAAGCCTCCTAGGTGACCTGCTAGACTAATCCCGGGCATAAAGCTAAAGAGGATATTGACCAAGATCAATGAAGTATAACTTTGGCTCAGATACTGAATGTAGGGACTCCGAGCAATGAAGCGCAAACTGGCAATAGCCCCAAAGATACCGAACAAAGCGGTAGAAGCCCCAGCTGCGACGACTTCTGGAGAAAAGGCCAAGACAAAGAGATTCCCCATCAAGCCAGATAGCAGATAGAGGGCTAAGAAGGCCTTTGAGCCAAATAAATCTTCAGCGATCCTTCCGAGGAAATAGAGGGTAACCATGTTTAAAACAAAATGCTGCAAGCCAATATGAACAAACATGGCAGCAAGCAAACGCCAGCTCTGAATCGGGTCTACTTGGATTTCATCTCCTAAGACACCCCCAAAATCATAAACAGTTTGGACAGATTCATAGTCAAAACCACGAAGTAGCAACATGGATAGAAAAACGCCAGTTGTTAATAGAAGCAAGCTACTGGTCACTGGGTATTTCTTATCAAATAGTTGATTCATCCACAAGAACCTCCTTAACAGGGACATCATGGGGAGCAGGTGTAAAGTCTACTTCTTGGCAAGCATAGATGGTGCTGACGGTCGCCCCGTCATAATCTGCCAAATAGCGATCGTAATAGCCTCCTCCATAACCCAGCCGATAGCCATCCTTTTGAAAGGCTACTCCAGGAACATGGATCAAATCAATCTCCGACTTATCGATTGCTTGGCTCCCATCCTCTGGTTCCAAGAGGCCAAAAGATGTTTGTTTCAACTTCTGCGAATCATAGGCCACAAATTCCATGCGTCCTTTTGGATAGGTTTTTGGAATGACGACCTGCTTGCCATCTGCTTGAACTGCAGCAATCAGAATACTCGTATTCACCTCATGCGGGAAGGACAAATAGGTCGCTATAACACTTGCTTCTTGGTAAGCTGACAAAGAGCGTAAACGCTGGATCAAGGCTTGATCGGCCCTTCGCTTGGTCTCCGACTCCAAACCTCTCATCTTCTTCAACACACTTTTTCGAATACTTGCTTTCATTTCCATCTTTCTTTATTGGTTAGCTTTCATTTGTAAGAAAGGACTAATAGCCTTTACACCGAAGGACAGGGCTTCTTCCTTGGGACTCATCTGGGGGTGGTGGAGGGCATAAGGGCTGTCCACTCCCAACCAGAACATGACCCCATCCACTTTTGATAAGAGGTAAGCGAAATCCTCTCCGGTCATCGCAGGAAGGATATCAATCAAGGTGACATCTTCTTCTTGATCAAAGAAGGTCATCAACTCATCTGCCAAGTCTGGATTATTTTCTACCGGCAAATAGCCCCCCTGCTTGAGTTCCAGTTCTAAGTCCATATCAAAAGCAGCTGCAACTCCTCTCGCAATCGTCTCGAGTCGCTTCTGGGTCAAGAGGTTCATTTCCATGGTCAGGGTCCGAATCGTCCCATGCAGAAAGGCCGTCTCCGCAATGACATTATTGGTCGTCCCCGCATGCATAGAACCGAAGGTCACAACTGCTCCCTCGATAGGATCAACATTGCGACTAACAATGGTTTGAACCTGGGTGACAAAATAGCTGGCAGCAACCAAGGCATCCTTGGCTTCATGCGGAAAAGCAGCGTGTCCTCCTTTTCCTTTAAAGGTCAGCTTCACTTCACAGGTCCCTGCAAAGAGGGTCCCCCGATTGGTCGCAATCTCACCTACCTTTAAGTCTGGACGGACATGAAGGCCGTAGAATTGGTCAGGCAACCAGTCTCCAAAGGCTCCATCCTCATACATGAGCATGCCTCCAGCTTCATTTTCCTCAGCCGGTTGAAAGAGGAACAAGAGATTGTTCTTAGGTTGTACTTGGACCAGTTGCTCCAACAAGCCCAAGGCTAAGGTCATGTGGATATCATGGCCACAGGCATGCATCCGACCTTCGTGGCGGGACGCAAAGTCAAGACCAGTCTGCTCAACAATAGGCAGTCCATCAATATCCGTCCGCCAGCCAATAGTCTTTTCGGGATTGGATCCCTTCAGAAAAACCAGGATGCCCGTCCGCCAGGTCCGTTGCTCGACGAACTCTTTTCCCTCGGTGATTTCTGCGATGCGCTCCAAAAGATAGGCTTGTGTTTTAAATTCTTCTAGTCCAATTTCTGGGATTTGATGCAGGTCCCGTCGAATCTTTACTAAATCAAGTGTCATATCCGTCTTCCTCTTTTGAGAAGAAGCCGAGGTATCCCCCAGCTTCCTTTTCTTATTCATCTATTAAAGGTTACGCAAGGCATCCTCAAGTGCTGTTTTTTGTTGCGTCTGCTCGTCAATGATCTTGATCACGCGCGCAGGTACACCAGCTACTACCACATTTTCAGGGACATCCTGGGTAACAATCGCACCCGCCGCTACGACAGAGCCATTACCAACTTGAACTCCTTCGATGACGACAGCATTGGCTCCCACCAAGACGTTATCCCCGATTCGGACTGGTTCTGCAGAGGCTGGCTCAATGACCCCAGCTAGGACCGCTCCTGCTCCGATGTGGCTGTTTTTACCAACTGTTGCACGGCCACCAAGAATGGCTCCCATGTCGATCATGGTCCCTGCACCAATTTCAGCACCGATATTGATGACGGCTCCCATCATGATCACCGCATTGTCTTCAATAGTCACCTGATCTCGAATGATCGCACCCGGTTCAATCCGAGCATTCAAATAACGCTTGTCCAGCAAAGGTACCGCTGAATTGCGACCATCTTGCTCTACGATGTAATCTTTATTTTCTGTTAAGTTAACAAGAAGGGGCTCAATCTCTTTCCAGTCTCCAAATAGGACATTGCCTAGTTTCACAACGGATGCTGGAAGATCTCCTGCCAGTTCCCCTTCAAAAGTTACTTTAACATTGGTTTTCTTTTCTGCATTGCCGATAAAGGCGATAATCTCTTGTGCAGTCATTTTTTGTGCAGTCATGGCAATACCTCTTGTTCTATGTAGTCAGTCCTCTAGGAAGATAGGCTCCTTTTGAACTCTTTGATTTTACTATTATAGCATAATTTAACGGACACATTAAATCACGCTATGGTTTCTTTTTAACAGCTATTCCTTTTAGATACCACTGCTCGGAATTTTCCTCGAAATTTAGGGAAACTAGTTCATTGTCTACTGTTGAATAGGAGAGGGTGCAGGAGTATACTTTCTGAGAAGATGAGATGGAAAAATGTGTGACTTCAGGAGTTCCCATTTGAGAAATAACGTCATGAATTTCCTGTCCATCTTGAGAAAAGAGAGCTCTAAATTCTTCTGTTGTTTTGGTCGGCTCTCCTAAAGAATTACCGTAATATCCCATATAGATATTAGTGACCCTATACTCATTGTCATGTCCCAATAGATTAAAACTGACATTTCCACGATTATCCGGTAGTTCATATTGTAAGGTAATTCCCCGATTGTCTGCACTTACATTAGAAAAAAAACCTCTTTTGGCTTTTCCATACTGATTCACAAGTTCTTCTGCGGTCACATTGGATAATTTATTTTTTTGACTGAGAACTAATAACTCGTCAAAATTAAAGTCACGAATCCCATTATCTCCATCTATATAAGGGGAATTTTCGGCAGTCAATTGTCCCGATTTCATATCTGACTCACTCTTCTCTTCCTTTGTTGAGCTAGAAGATTCTGATGTTTGGCTAGAGGAGGCAGATGATTGTTTAGAGGATCTCGAACTGAAAGAATGGCGGTCCTGTTTCTTACTTACTGGGGTATCCTGCTCTGTCTTTTGGGAAGATTGACTCACATAGCCAATTACCCCAATTATAAAAGTAAAGAGAAGAATCACCCCCACGCCAGCTACTAGAAGCGAACCGAAACGAGGCAAGCCTGATCCACGAAAAGCGTCCTCACGGACACTTCTCTTCACTCCTTTTTGATAGCTCCGAAGACTGGGACTTTCAAAAGCTTCTCCTTCAGGTCCACGATCCGAAAAGACTTCAGACACTTCACGATTCCTACTTGGGAACCTAGACCATTCTCTTTGAATCTGTCTATCTTTTTCCATTCCATTTTCCCTTCTATTTACTTACATTTGTTTTTTAGGGTCTAGTTGACGCTTACGCAACAAGTAATAGGAATCCTCTACCTGTTCAAGCACCAATAAATAAGTTTCCCCCTTCTCATCCTGATAGGACAGTTGAAAGCCTTCCTGATCAGGGCCGATTTGGCGTCGGACAAGGGATTGTAAGCCCTGATAGCTACCTAGAAGTGCCTTCAAATCTATCTTTTCTCCAGGTTCTAAGCTCTGATAAACTCTTTCTGAAAAAACTTTTTTCCCATCCCGATCGAGATTGGCCAGACTCGCATCAATCTCTTCTAACAGATAGCTACCATCAACCCCCTTGCTAAAAAGCAAACGGATGGATGACCCCTTGCCTCTGTCGTCCCATCGATAGAGCAGGGAGAGACTGGGCTGTTTACTTGCTGCAGATTGAATGAGGACTTTCTCTTGCGGATGTCCCATCTCCTTCAGAAGGGTCTCCAGGCGACTTCCAGTCTGCTTTAGGCTACTGTTTTGGTTCTTTATCGACAGAGGGAAATGTTCGATCTGATCCAAGGTCCATGACGAATCCTTTTTTTCATTCGTTTCTTTCAAGAGTCGCTCCCCTTGAAATTCTTTCGCTTTAAAAGTTGATAAGTTCCTTATTTCATTTATGGCTGTAGAATTTTTCTGCGGATGACTAAGGACCTCTAGACCCATCCCTAAGAGGAGCGCCAGCAGCAGGAGACCAGGAATTTTTAGCTTCTTGATGACTGTATCCATTTACTCCTCCTTATTCGACCTTGACTAAATGATAGCGAGCATCTTTTTGGGGTTGCAAAGTGAGAAAGACCAGACCCTCTTGTGCACGGTAGGTCAAAACCAAAACTGTCTTTCCATCCTTATGATTCAAAAGCAATGATTGTGGCAAGCCGACCTTTTGTAAAATGTCTTCTAGTTTCATGCCTGTTTTCTCTTTCCCACTAGCAAGACTGGTCAGGACCGCCTTTTTCAGCTGTTTACTTTCTAAATTGTGCTTAGAGCTTGGTTGATAGCCCTGAATAGCGGTCAGATAGTAACCATCCCTCATATGGGTAAATTCAAATTGGTATCTATCTCGACCATCTTGTGTCGTCCCATAGCTGAGCCGAAGGAGTTGCGTTCTAGCTTTTGATTCAAGCCGAGCCTGCTTGGCTCCCCCTAATTTTTCGACCAGGGTCTCTGGGGTCGTCCCCTTGGTGCTTGGCACAAGAGTCGCATCTCCTATTTTAAACTCCAGCAATTTCTCCAAATTCACCCCAACTTCTGGGCGATCTGATTTCGCTAGGAAGTCCTTCAGATAGACTTCTTCCTTACTAAAGGTCACTTGCCGGTCTGGACTTAGCTGGTCTTGTGGTCTCCCAGAAGCAGCGAGTCCATAGCCTACTCCCAGCATTCCGAGAATCCCTATAATAATCCCTCTTTTTTGGATGAAAGCTAAGAGGGTCTTCAGATGTTTTCTTGTTATTTCCTTTACATTATCCATTCTGCAATCGTATCTGTATCCCTTTCCTTCCAACTGTTTACCCCTGTTTCCTATGGTAACATATCCTACTATACCATAAATAGCCCGTCCTCGCTAGAATAGAGAAGAGGCTGGGACAAAAGTCCTAGCCTCTCAATTGTCTTTGGATTGTCGAGCAAGACGCAGTGGTTGAGTGGGCTCTACTACGCTGATTTCATCAGCTTTTACAGTCCTACTCAACTGTGCGGAGGTGGGACGACGAAATCGAATTCTAACCAATTACCGATTTCTGTCCCACTCTCTTTTTCTAGCATTAGGAAAGTTGATTTTTTCTCTTCCCCTACCATTGTGAGGCAGAAAAGTGACCGATCTTAGTCATCGCCTTTTTTAGCAAGAAGGAAATCTCCATCTGATTGTTTCACAAAAGTCAACTTATATTGGTCTGTCGTTGAGGATTTAAAACGGATTGTCATGGTAGTAACAATATCGTGAGTTTTATAGTCTTCATCTGCAGACAAAGAGAGAGAATAAATAGTATTATCTTTCAAGACTTCCTTGTAAGAAACCCCATCCTTACCAGTTTTGGAATCCCCGACTTTAAGCTTGTCATAGTAAGAAGAAGTCATGAAATTGTCCTCAGCTTCGTTATAATCCCCTGAATAATAGAGGTCCTGTAAATAATAGGTATCTCCCTCTTTCTTAAAGGTCAATCTCATATCACGAACGGTATGGTATTGAGAATAGGTATCATCCTGATCTTCTTTTAACTCGCCCCACTCTAAATCAATGAGATCTCTTCTAAATGAACCTTGTAAAGCTTTTCCGTGCTTATCCACAACATCTTCAATGGATGTTCCCAAATTTGAAGTTGAGTAAGTACCAAGCTCGAGGTCAGCCAAATCAGTAATGTTCCATGTGAAATCAGTATCTTCTGGATCAATATACTTTCCAGACTGATCGCGTTTTGATTCCCCTGCATCAGCTTTCGGATGAAGGGCAGGATAGGAACTTTTAGCACTATTTGCTGCACCCATAGAATGGCCGACGAAGAGACCGATAATGACTCCTAAGACGGCAAAACCACTAATACAAGCAATTAACAGACCTTTCCCTGGCTTCTTCTGATCACCAGTTTCTGGCACACCAAATGGTGCCTGTGATTGATTCGTATTCATCTTTCATCTATCTCCTCTATATTAAAAACGTTCTGGACCAATGTATAAGAAGTCCCCATCTGGTTGTGCTAAGAAGCGTAATGTCTTATAATCGTCTCCCACTTTAAGGTTGATCTTTGCAACCACTCGAGTAGAGTCATACTCTTCTCCATCAGCAGTGATTTTTGTCTCTGTACCAATTTGAACATTTTGTTTATGTTTTTTCAAAACTTCTAATAAGGAGGTTCCACCTTTACCAGTTTTCTTATCTCCTTTTTTCAGATCTTTGAATTCTTTCGTGCTCATCTCACGTTCGTTTGAAGTATCTTCATCTTCATCGTCTTCACTAGCATAGACTTCTTCCAAGTTAAAGGCTTCTACAGATTTCAAATAATAGTTACCATCCACTTTTTCAAATCGGAAATAAATATTTTGGTGAGAGGCGTTCTTTGCACGATCCCAAGTAAGGGTCATGCCTTTCTTTTCATATTCGACACTAGTAGCCAATCCATACGTATCAACAATCTGATCAGCAGTCAAGCCATAACCGTCCTTGTTGCTGTAACTTAATGCTGCAAGGTCTTTAAGGGTCCAAGTAAAGACAACCTCATCCTTTTCTGTGGTGAAGCCCTTCTTTGTCTTCTTTGCTTCTTCGCTGGCACGATCTAATCGTTTGGTACGTTTGGCATCTGCTTGAGGTTTAGATGAATGTCCCCAGAAATAACCAGCTCCGCCACCAATCAAGCCACCAAGAAGGAGTGCAAGAATAGAAAAGACAACAAATTTCGTCCATACACGCTTCGGATTTGGCTGAACATTCCATTGCGATTGGAAGGCTTGAGGGGTCCCTTGTTGGTAGAAAGGATTGTTTTCTACCTGAGGAGCTTGGTTTTGGAAAAATTGTCCCTGCCCTCCAGCTTGTGGTCCTTCTACTGGAGAAGACTGTTGAAAGGCTTGCGCTCCTGGTGCGCCAAATGGCTCATAAGCTGTTTGACCATTTTGTGCCCCAAAAGGTTCTTGAACAGTCTGCCCTACTTGTGATCCAAAAGGTTCTTGAACGCTTTGACCAGTTTGGGCTTCAAGAGGTGGTTGAACGGTTTGTTCGGATTGTGCTCCGAAAGGTTCTTGAACAGTTTGTCCCTCTTGTGTTCCAAAAGGTGTCTTGTCTTCTGTTGTCATAATCTCTCCTTTACTAAGAACCTTCGCCCATCATCCTCCCCACTTTTTGTGGCCATAGTTTGACGTGCAAAGTATAAATATAGTAGTTCTACTATATCATAAAACAATCCTTTTTTCCACCTCATTCTGAGATTGGGAAAGCAATTAAAAAACGACCCCTTTCGAGATCGTTTTGTCTGTCGATTAAAGGCGAGCGTTGAGTTCTTTACTCAATTCTTCAAATCCTGGTTTACCAAGAAGGGCAAACATGTTGCGTTTGTATGCTTCAACACCTGGTTGGTCAAATGGGTTGATCGCGTTCAAGTAACCTGAAAGGGCAATGGCTAATTCGAAGAAGTAGATAGTGTAACCAAGAGTGAAGGCGTCTTGCTCAGGAAGAGTCACGTACATGTTTGGCACGTCACCGTCTGTGTGGGCAAGAAGAACACCGTCAGTTGCTTTTTTGTTAACGAAGTCAACGTCTTTTCCTTGAAGGTATCCAAGTCCATCAAGATCTTCTTCCAATGTAGGGATGATCACGTTCTTACGTGGTTTATCCACACGGACAACTGTTTCAAACATGATACGAGTTCCTTCTTGGATAAATTGACCCAATGAGTGCAAGTCTGTTGAGAAGTTAGCTGAAGTTGGGTAAATCCCTTTTTGGTCTTTCCCTTCTGTTCAGGCACCCCTTATGGATGCATCTGCTGGAAATTCCCTTGCACTGGCTGGCTAGTTTGATTGACTTCAAGCTCTTTGCGCTTGACCCTGACCGTCTTTTTCTGGCATGTTTTTATCCTTATAAATTTTGTTGATTTGTCATATTGCGAAAACATTGAAAAACAATGACAAATTTTACAATATTAAAACATAAATTATTTTCCCTATCAAAAAGGGAGTGGGAAAGAACTTCAAACAAGTTAAAAAGTTCATCTTCCCACCCCCGCACAGTTGATCAGGCAATCTTTGGGGCTTAAAAAGCGAAGGAAGATGCCAATCAACCACTGCGTCATCTATTTTTTCTAATTTAGACCCAGAAGCCTGGACTTTTTGTCCAAGCTCTGAATCAATTTTTTAGACTTTTATTTTTCTAAATTGCTTGATTTTAAATTTTGTTATGGTCAAGCAGTTTCGAAAATCTGAATGGTAGAGTCCTTTTCAATTACTACTGCTTGGTCTGCTGCAACATGGAGAGTGCCCGGCAGGCTGCCCTCTTTTGAACCATCAAAAGAAATAGTGATATGGCCCAGTCCAGTTAAATTTTTTTCTACTACATTTCCTACTGCAGTAATCGAATATTCCTGACTATCTACGACCAGCTTTCCACCTTCTAGTATTGCACCTAGAAGATTTTTGTTATCGATTTTAAAACAATACTCTGCTAAGTCTTCTGGAGCTTCTTCTCCAAATAAAATGAGCATATTAGCGTCTTGAATCATATTCTGAGCTTCAGGCCCCACTTGAATTACTTTAGCTTCAAAAATTTTCTTCATCTAATTCCTATTCATCCTTTCTCAAATCTGTCATAAACTTATGTTTGTAGATAAGTTTAACATAATAGTTGCTATATTTACGTGCATCTATCAAAGGTCTACTGATAAAGGCCAATACTAGCTATCCAAGCTACTAGCACCCGCGGAACACCATTGAGAAAGCGTGAATAAAGCACAGAAGGGACACCAACCTCAACTGTTTCAGCCTTGGCTTCAGATAGACCGAGTGCTACAGGAATGAAATCACAACCGTTTTGAGTGTTGATAGCAAATATAGCTGGCAGAGCCATTTGGGGCGGAATATTCCCTTTGCCGATTTCAACTCCAATTAAGGTTCCAATAATCTGACTGATAACAGCTCCGGGGCCTAACAAAGGAGATAGGAATGGCAAGGAACAGATAAAGCCAATCAAAATGAGTCCCCAGATGTTCCCAGCTAGGGGAACCATTAATTTTGCCAGCCAATTTCCAACACCTGAACCTTGAATAACCCCAATCAGCAAGGAAACAAAGGCCATGAAAGGAATGATCGTATTGAGCATTGTTTGTATGGCTTCACGAGCAGCCTGGTTGAAAGTCGCAACGACCTTCCCAGCACCCATCCCAATTCTTGCTACAATACTTGTTTCAGCTTTTTGCTCTGTAATTTTTTTACTAGTATCGTAAGTTGGCTTTTCTGTTACCACAGTTGTCGCTTTTTCGTCTTCATTAGCAGCAGAAATTTGATTAAGACCAACTGCTGACACATAGATTTCCTCGGTTATATATTGAGCTAGAGGCCCACTTTTCCCTGTAGCGACAATATTTATTGTAGGGATCCCCTTTTTAGGATAAATACCACAGCGAAGAGTACCGCCACAATCCACGATTGCTAAAGCAATTTCCTCATCTGGGATAGAAGTTTTAAACCCATTAACAGCTTCCATACCGGTCAAATCAGCAATTTTATCTACAATATCTGGCTTTTCTCCTCCGCCAGTGATATAGATGAATTTATGCTTAGCTTCACTAGGTGTAATGACCAAAGGTCCTCCGAAACCGCCATTTCCTTTAACAACTTTTATACTCTTATATGACATAATTTCACTCTTTCTATCAATCAAATGTTTTACTCAAGGTAACACCTTGCTGTTTTGCTACATAAGCAGTTGTAAAATCGGTCACCCAACCGCCTACAAAGTTCATGACAAGCCCAACAAGCATGTAACGAATGGCTAAGTCCATTTGACTTAAACCTAAAGTTTGAATTCCTGTTGCAATTCCCATCCATACAAACAATTCCCCAGGATTGATATGCGGAAATACACCATTTGAAGTATGGCAGAACTGCATCTGAGCTGCTACAAAACTAGGTTTATAATATTCTGGTAAGAAACGTCCCATACTGATTGCCATCGGATTCCCCAGCATAAAGGCTGAAATGAAAGGTAAAATCATATACCGGCTAACAGGATTTTTGGCAGAAATCTTAGCCAGGGAATTGACCTTCTCTTCTCCCAAGAAAGCGATAAGGGTATTCATTGCAATCAATAGCATTAAGACAAGCGGTACAATATTTGTCATCCAGCTAATAAAGGTTTCTCCACCTAATTGGAAGAGTTTCATAAAACTCTCTGCAAAATTTGTAATGTGATTCATAAGGAACTCCCTTTCTTATTTTTTTTAAATAACTGTTTAATAGATAATTGTAAGTAATTCGCATAAAAGCCGAATCCCAGAAAAGAATCAGATGAACTTGTCTCTTTCTCAATACCTGCCTCATGCCAAAGATAGACTTTTCTAGCATCTTCTATGGCTGATTGCATCAACTTATTTTCTTTTCTCACAAGAGGATTATACTTGTCAAAATAATGGATGTCTTCTCCAACATAATCGTCCATATTTTGAAAACGTGCTAAGATTGTGACTCCTTGCATTTTGCTAGCTTTAAGAACCCGACCGTTTTCATCAACCGCGAACATGACAATCGTACCGGATTTGATTCTTCCGGACTTCCTGCCAATCGCTACGCGCCCCAGTCTTCGGAGCATCGTATAGGTCTTATTGAAGTCTTTGAGTTGCTGCCAGCCGAGGAACATTTGAAATATATAAGCTGCCATGACAAATACAGCGAAAATTATTAGCGAATTCATTAAAATACTCCTTTGCTCTTAGAAAATGATAGAAACTCTGTCTCTGTTTCTACAGCCCTCAAAGCTTCTTTTAGAGAAGGCTCTCCTGCAATTCGAAAAATGTCGTCATACAATTCCAGCAATTCACTCTCCATTTTGCTTTCAATTTCTGAGGGAATGGCGACTAGAAAGATAAATTCAATCCAATCATCTCCTTTTTGATAAGGCTCTTCTAGCTTTCCAAACATTAAAATAGTCTTTGCATAACCCTGGTTAATTGTATGGGGGAAGGCAATTCCTCCACCAAAAATGGTTGATTGTTTTTTCTCCCTATCAATTATCCGATTTCTAAAACCTTCATCAATCATCTGAAGTTTCTCTAACTCTGCAACCATATTTAGCAAGTATTGCTGATAGGTTTTTTGGGGACTCAACCGAAGAAAACGTAAGCTGACTGTTTCTAGATTTTTTTGATGAAAAGCATTGGCCCTCTGCCATTCTTCCCGCAGCCATTGATCATCAAAAAGATGATTAACTTGAATGACTGGAGATTTAGAATCTTTATATTTTAGAGGAACTGTCGTAAAAATCGCGAAATAGTCCTGATTCAAATCCAGATTAAAATCCTCTTCAGAATACTGAGTAATGTCTACATCATTTCCAAGGATTCGTCTGAGTTGCTGAATAATCATCGCAGCAGTTCCTCTTCCTGTTGTGCAAACTACTGCTATCTGCTTGCGAGAACCATTTACAACAGAGTTTTGCTTTCTTAAAATCATTTCAAAATACAAAGCCAGATATCCGATTTCAGATAATTCCAATTCAGAACCAAAAATTGCAGACAGTTCTTCTCCAGCAATTTTCGCCATTTCAAAAGCAAAAGGATATTGAGTTTGAACCTCGCCATGGAATATATCATTAGCTTGCACATGGAAAATCAGTCGATTGATTAAGGGGCCTAGATGAGACTTGATTTCTTCAAATAATTCTTCATCATCAAAGTTAACCAACATTGTTTCTTTGACTTTCTTGACAATCCCTTGAAAAATGTTTGCAAGCTGTTCAGATTGATAAGACGGCTTGCTTAAAGTGTCAATAAAACGGATATTAAACGGAAAACACAAAAAGTCTATTTCAAACTGACTGAGGGAAATCTTATAAGTCATCTCAATATGATAGATTAATTTTTCAACCAAAGGTGTCTCTGTTAAATCATTCCTATAGTAAGGAATAGGGCAACTCAACACCCTAGATGCATAAATACGCTCCACCATAATTGAAATTGTCTTTCGAAGGAGTTCCTTTGTTTCTTTCGGGATTTTATACTCCTGGAGTAGCGTCTCCAGAAAAGAAGATGTTGCCTCGGTGAGTGTCTTTCCTTCAAAGTAAGGGGCCACTTGGTGAATATAGAGCAAGCGCAAATTCAGCTCGGACCCCAAGACCTCCAGCCCACGGTTGGGCTTTCCTGAAATAGTGATAGAGTAACTCTCTGCCAAAGATTTTACTTGTTTTAAATCCTTATTAAGGGTACTTCTACTAACACCTGCCTCCTCAGCCAAGTCGTCAATAAGAAGAGGGGAGGTTGACTTAATTAAACGTTTTAGTAAATAGGCAATTCTTTTACTGGAAGAATTGAAGTCACTCTCCCGTTTTAAACTACCAGATAAAATCCTTTCCAACTCAGTATAGTCATACACCTCTAACATTAACTTATCATCTTGTGAGATAATCTGGATACTCGGAGCCAAAACATCATTTAATTGTTGGATACTCTTTTGCAAGGTTTGCATACTAATATCCAGCTCTGAGCGCATATCTACCAAGGAATAAGTTGGCTGTGAGACCATTTTTTCTAAAATGTTATACCATCGATTTACTATGGTCAACTCTCTTCCTCACCTTCATTTTTTTAACCGCGAGTTTTCCCCCCGGCAATATTTGTAGTGACTCCAGTTATATAGCTAGAACGGTCTGAAATATAGAATGCTACAAGGTCAGCTACTTCCCGTAGTTTACCACTTCGTCCCAAAGGAGTTGTTGAAGTTGAAGCATAACCAGCTCGAATATCTTCTACCGTCTTTCCACGGGTATAAGCAAGAGCTTCCTCATAAGAAAGAGTTCGAAGTCCCGTAGCTTCCATAATTCCTGGAGCAATTCCAACCACACGTACACCATGCTTACCCAGCTCTTTCGCCCATGAACGAGTGTAACTATAGACTGCTGCTTTTGTTGCAGCATAGGCACTTTGTCCTTCAGAACCTTCCAAACCTGCTTCTGAAGCCATGTTCACAATTACACCTTTTCTATTTTTCACTAAAATACGTCCTACTGCCTGACTAACCAAATACAAACCTTTTTGATTAATCATTGTTACTTTTTCAAACGTTTCATCGTCTAACTCGTAAGGACCTTTAGGATTTTCTGCATCAATTAATAATCTGGGAACATTAATCCCTGCATTATTGACTACCGCATCAATATTGCCAAATCTTTCAACTATTTTGGCAACACCCTCTTCTACTTCAGAGCGAGAAGTTACATCAACTTTTACAAATAATAGATTCGGGTGACGCAAATCGTTGTCGCTAAGATCAAAATTCGCTACATTGACTCCTAATTCCAGCAATTCTTCAACGATTGCCTTACCGATCCCAGATGACGCGCCAGTCACAAGAACTGTTTTGCCTTTTATGTTTAACCAATCATTCATTTTGATACCTCTCAAATTTTATTTACAAGGCAATTATACAGCGCTTTCATAAAAGAATTAAGACACTCTTTTTTACACTTTTAAAAAAAATAATAAACTAATTAAGAGGCTTGTACTAAAAATCCACAAGAAATGAACTTGTGGATCTTTTTATATTCTAAATGAACTCAAAGCATATGAGAATCAAAGGCGTGCATTCAACTCAGCACCCAGCTCTTCAAAGCCTGGTTTCCCAAGAAGAGCAAACATGTTTTTCTTATAAGCTTCAACTCCAGGCTGGTCAAATGGATTGATACCATTCAGGTAGCCAGAAAGAGCAATAGCCAACTCAAAGAAGTAAATAGTGTAGCCCAAAGTGAACTCATCTTGCTCAGGCAGTGTCACAAACATATTTGGAACTCCACCATCAGTGTGTGCTAACAGCACTCCATCTGTAGCTTTTTTATTGACAAAGTCAACATCTTTTCCTTGCAAGTAGCCAAGACCGTCCAAGTCTTCTGCCAATTCAGGAATCAGCACATTTTTGCGAGGTTTATCTACACGGATAACTGTTTCAAAGAGGATACGGGTACCTTCCTGGATAAATTGTCCCAGAGAGTGCAAGTCTGTTGAGAAGTTAGCTGAAGTTGGATAAATCCCTTTTTGATCTTTCCCTTCTGACTCACCAGCCAGTTGCTTCCACCACTCAGAGAAGTATTGCAGAGATGGTTCATAGTTAGCTAGAACTTCTGTCAGATAACCTTTACGGTACAAGATATTGCGCACAACTGCATATTGATATGCTTCATTTTCAGCCAACTTATCAGAAGCATAAGCCTTGCGAGCAGCATTTGCTCCTTCCATTAACTTGCTGATATCAGCTCCTGCAGCTGCGATTGGCAAGAGCCCCACTGCTGTCAATACTGTAAAACGACCACCTACACTATCAGGCACTACAAAAGTATCCCAGCCATTAGCATCTGCTTCAACCTTAACTGCACCTTTAGCGCGGTCTGTAGTTGCGTAGATACGTTGGTTAGCTTCTTCTTGACCGTACTTCTTAACCAAGAGTTCTTTGAAGACACGGAAAGCAATAGCCGGTTCAGTTGTTGTACCTGATTTAGAAATCACGTTTACTGAGAAATCTTTGTCTGATACATAGTCTACCAAATCAGCCAAATAGCTTGAAGAGATAGAGTTTCCAGCATAGAGGATCTGAGGTGCCTTGCGTTCTTCCTTTCTTTGCAAGTTTACAAATGAATTATTCAAGAAATCAATAGCTGCACGAGCTCCTAAATAGGAACCACCAATACCGATTACGATCAATACCTCACTATCAGATTGGATTTTAGCAGCAGCCTTTTGAATACGAGCAAATTCTTCGCGGTCGTAGTTTTCAGGAAGGTCCAACCAACCCAAGAAGTCGCTACCAGCACCAGTTCCTTTACGGATCAATTCGTCTGCTGCTGTAACTTGTGCTTGCATGTAGTCCACTTCATGTGGGGCAACAAATTTACCCAAAACTTTTGAGTAGTCAAATTTAATATGAGACATGTTATTCCTCCAAAATTTCTTCTTCTCTATGATATCGCTTTACTGGGATTTAATCAAGGGAAACCATCCTGTAAAACGTTTTCATTTGCTAATTTTTTTATTTTCACAAATCAAGCAACGACGCAATAGCAATAGTTTGCATATAGAGCCTTATTTTGAACGGAACAGACAAAAAAAGGAGCCTCTTCCGAAGCTCTATTTTTACGCTATTATTCTTTGAATCCACTAATGAATTTCGAGATAATGCTAGTGAATTATAGCCCTCACGTCGCAAAGCTCCTCAGGATCAATATCTCTAAACTCATCTGCGATTTGCAGGCTTGTTTCGTTAAGAGCTTTTATCGGTTTACAGCTTTTTCCCTAGCGGGAAAAACTGCATCCATTGCTCTAGGATTCATCTGCGTCCCTTGGACTTGATTCATCAAGAGCAATAGAAAAGAGCACACAGTTCACTTCGCTTAGGGCTGCTGGATTCCTCCCCTGACCCGCTTCACGCAGAACTGTTGCTCCGATAGGTATTATATCATAATTTGTGGATTTTGCAAAGGTCCGGTTTTTATTCTTGTGTTTCGGCCTTGGCTGCGAGCTTGGCTTGTTTTTTTCTTTCCCGGCCTTGGCGGAAGAAGGTTTGCATGATGGCTGCACATTCCGCTTCCAAAATCCCTGTTTCTACTTCTACCCGGTGATTGAGGCGTTCATCTGTCAAAATATCGTAAAGGCTCCCTGCCCCGCCAAACTTCTGATTGGTCGCACCATAAACCACCTGAGGAATCCGGGCCAGACCAATGGCGCCACTGCACATGACACAAGGCTCAATGGTCACAAATAGGGTGGTATCTAGCAAGCGCCAGCTCTCTTCGTACTGATTGGCTTCTTCGATCGCCATTACCTCTGCATGCATGACAGCTCGCTGCAATTCTTCCCGTGCATTGTGGCCCCGTCCAATGATCTCACCATCTTTGACGATGACACAACCAATGGGGATTTCCTCATGGGCCAAGGCGATTTCTGCTTCTTTTAAGGCCTCTCGCATAAAGGCTTCTTTCTCTTCCGTCGTGTAATCTCTCACCATATCTCCTCTCATCTCCACGTTTCATGTTCTATTATATGATGAAGCCACAAAAAAAGCCACCAATGGGTGACTTCTTATAGGGAGATATTATGAAAAAAAGTTTGGATTCTAAACAAAGTTGGGAGGTCTTTGTTTATGGTCTTAGTATAGACCGCGTGTCTTAAAGTAATCTTAAGAAGAAAAAAGTTGAGAGAGAACTCCCAACTTTTATTTGATTATTTACTTGACCAGACACTTTCAAGGATATTGGTTTGGTCACGATCTGGTCCGACCGAGAAGGTTGAAATGCGCACACCAACCAATTCACCGACACGGCGAACATAGTTGCGGGCATTTTCTGGAAGCTCATCCAAGTGGCGGACACCTGTGATGTCTTCTGACCAGCCTGGCAATTCTTCATAGATTGGTTTGCAACGTTTGAGTTGCTCCAAGCTTGCTGGGTAGTAGTCGATGCGTTCTCCATCCAAGTCGTAGGCTACACAGGTTTTCACTGTATCCAATCCTGACAAAACGTCGATTGAGTTCAAGCTAAGGTTGGTAATTCCTGACACACGACGGCTATGGCGCATGACAACAGAGTCAAACCAACCCACACGACGAGGACGACCCGTTGTTGTCCCATACTCATGGCCGACTTCACGAATCCGATCACCTACTTCATCAAAGAGCTCTGTAGGGAATGGTCCATCACCGACACGGCTGGTATAGGCTTTACATACACCAACAACCTTATCGATCTTGCTTGGGCCGACACCTGATCCGATCGTCACCCCACCAGCGACTGGGTTTGAAGAGGTTACAAATGGATAGGTTCCTTGGTCGATATCCAACATCACCCCTTGGGCCCCTTCAAAGAGCACGCGCTTGCCGTTATCCAAAGCATCGTTCAAGATCACGGAAGTATCGGTGACATATTGTTTGATTTGTTGACCATATTCGTAGTATTCTTCAAAGATATCGTCAAAAGAAAGAGCTTCTGCATCATAGAGCTTGGTAAATTGACGGTTCTTTTCTTCCAAGTTGATGCGCAGGCGTTCCGCAAAGACCTCTCGATCCAAGAGATCCGCGATCCGGATTCCCACACGCGCAGCCTTGTCCATATAGGCTGGTCCAATCCCTTTGATGGTGGTTCCGATTTTGTTTTCGCCTTTAGACTCTTCTTGGAGACGGTCCAATTCAATATGGTAAGGAAGGATGACATGGGCACGGTCAGAAATGCGAAGGCTATCCGTTGATACCCCTTCTTCATGGAGATAAGCCAACTCTTTGACCAATGATTTAGGATTGACCACTACTCCGTTTCCGATCACAGAAATCTTTTCAGGGAAGAAGATACCCGAAGGAATCAAGTGCAACTTGAACTTTTTGCCGTCGATCACGATGGTGTGACCGGCATTGTCCCCACCTTGGTAACGAGCAATGACTTCTGCATTGGCTGACAGGAAGTCTGTAATCTTCCCTTTTCCTTCATCACCCCATTGGGTTCCTACTACAACAACTGATGTCATAATTCTTTTTCATATACCATAGATAGTTGCCTATCTATGCCTTTCTTCAAACTAGGGGCAGGAGTCTCACCTGCAAGTTTGTCTTACACCCTATTATAAGAAATTTCCTCGTTTTTTTCAAGGTTGGCTATTTCTTTGCTTGGTTTTTTACCCTTAAAAGTTGACTCTCATTTTCTAAACATCCATCTTTTGACCTTCATATCCCAGCTTATACAATGATCGTTCGTCTTTTACCTTATTTTCTCCCTAAAATAGATCCTAGTCTATTCAGTTTCTAAGCAAGATTCTCCTCAGAAAGATTTTCTCCCTTCACAGTCTAAATAAATCAAGTTACTCCCCTCACCTCTTTTCTTTTTTTATGCTAAAATAGAAGCTATGGACAAAATTATTAAAACTATCTCAGAAAGTGGCTCTTTCCGTGCCTTTGTACTAGACAGTACAGAGACCGTGCGAGCAGCCCAAGAAAAACATCAAACTCAAGCAAGTTCAACAGTGGCCCTCGGTCGGACCCTCATCGCTAGTCAAATTCTCGCAGCCAACGAAAAAGGGGACACCAAGATTACGGTGAAAATCCTCGGTACCAGCTCACTGGGTGCTATTATCACTGTGGCAGATACTCAAGGAAACGTTAAAGGCTACGTGCAAAATCCTGGTGTGGATATCAAGAAAACCGCGACCGGTGAAGTCGTGGTCGGACCATTTGTCGGAAATGGGGAATTCTTAGTCATCACCGACTATGGCACAGGCAATCCTTACCACTCCATGACACCCCTGGTCACTGGCGAAATCGGTGAAGACCTGGCTTATTATTTGACTGAAAGCCAACAAACGCCATCTGCGGTTGGGCTCAATGTGCTTTTAGACGAAAACGACAAAGTCAAGGTCGCTGGTGGTTTCTTGGTACAGGTCTTGCCAAATGCCAAGGAAGAAGAAATTGCCCGCTTTGAAAAACGTATCCAAGAAATGCCTGCCATTTCTACCCTTTTAGCCTCTGACGACCATATTGAAGCCCTTCTTGCTGCCATCTATGGCGAAGAGCCTTACAAACGTCTCTCTGAAGAAGAACTTCGTTTCCAATGCGACTGTAGCAAGGAACGCTTCATGGATGCCTTGGCTAGCTTGCCAGCCAAAGACCTTCAAGAAATGAAGGACGAGGACCAGGGAGCAGAAATTATTTGCCAATTCTGTCAGACAGCTTATCACTTTGACGAAAACGACTTGGAGGAACTCATTCGTGACAAATCTTAATACGCCTTTTATGATTGGGAACGTCGAGATCCCAAACCGGACGGTCCTAGCACCTATGGCCGGTGTGACCAACTCCGCTTTCCGGACGATTGCTAAGGAACTGGGAGCAGGGCTTGTAGTCATGGAAATGGTCTCTGATAAAGGAATCCAATACAATAACGAAAAGACCCTGCATATGCTCCATATCGATGAAGGAGAAAATCCTGTATCAATCCAACTTTTCGGGAGCGACGAAGATAGTCTCGCACGCGCAGCAGAATTTATCCAAGAAAATACCAAGACCGATATCGTGGATATCAACATGGGCTGCCCAGTGAATAAAATCGTGAAAAACGAGGCGGGTGCTATGTGGCTCAAGGACCCTGATAAGATCTACTCCATTATCAACAAGGTCCAATCCGTCCTTGATATCCCTCTCACTGTCAAAATGCGGACAGGTTGGTCAGATCCTTCTCTAGCAGTGGAGAATGCCCTCGCAGCTGAAGCTGCAGGTGTCTCTGCCCTTGCTATGCACGGACGGACCCGGGAGCAAATGTACACTGGTCACGCTGACCTTGAGACCCTTCACAAGGTTGCGCAAGCTCTGACCAAGATTCCATTTATCGCAAACGGAGACATCCGGACGGTTCAAGACGCCAAACAACGCATCGAAGAAGTCGGTGCTGATGCAGTCATGATTGGCCGTGCCGCTATGGGCAATCCTTACCTCTTCAACCAAATCAATCACTACTTTGAAACAGGAGAAATCCTGCCTGATTTGACCTTCGAAGACAAGATGAAGATTGCTTATGAGCACTTGAAGCGCTTGATCAATCTCAAGGGCGAGCACATTGCCGTCCGCGAATTCCGTGGCTTAGCCCCTCACTACCTCCGTGGAACATCTGGCGCTGCCAAACTTCGCGGAGCAATCTCCCAAGCTAGCACCCTAGCTGAGATTGAAGAACTTCTTCAATTGGAAAAAGCTTAAGAACAAAAAAGAGGCTGGGACAAAAGTCCTAGCCTCTCAATTGTCTTTGGATTGTCGAGCAAGACGCAGTGGTTGAGTGGGCTCTACTACGCTGATTCCATCAGCTTTTACAGCCCTACTCAACTGTGCGGAGGTGGGACGACGAAATCGAATTCTAACGAATTGCCGATTTCTGTCCCACTCTCTTTTGTATGTTATTGGTCCTTTTGGCTTTCACTTTCTTTCCAGCGATAGGTCTTACGCGGTTTTTTCTTAGGTACTCGCTTGACTCCCACCTCTTCAACATAGGAACCGTAGGTGACAAGGAAATTATTGGTCAAAATTTCTTTATCTGGATGGATCAGATTCACCAACTCAGTTGCTTCGTAAACAGTGAAAGGTTCTTCTAGGAGATGGAGGAAGGTTGGATTCCAAGCCAAGCGCCCTTGGATCCGCTTGATGGATTCTTGGACAATCTCATAGTGGTCAAAGGCAAAATCTTCAGCCGTCAAGACACGACCATCTAGGGAACACTCCCCTTGTTTGAAGTCCACATCGAGGAAAAGGACCTCTTTGGCATCATCCCCAGCTCGGACCAGATTGACGGCCTCCGCAGGCAAGTAGACCAGGTGGGCAATGGTTATGACCCAGCCCCGTGGATCCCGTCCAGGAGTCGAAACTGTCATTAACTGCTCGACCTTTTGAGGGGTCAACTCTAGTCCAACTTCTTCCTGGACCTCACGGATACAAGCCTGGATAGCATCTTCATGCTTTTGTAAGAATCCTCCAACCAAGGCTACCCGATGCTGACAAGGGTGGGTTTTCCGGCGAATCACCAGGAGTTTCAAGCGCCCCTCCACAAAGCAGTAGGCCACCATATCGGCAGTTACGCTCGGATTTTCATAGGTAGGGTGGTCCTGTTCCTTATACCAACGGAGAAATTCTTCCTCGCTGACGACCGTTTCGTAGTATTCCTTTTCGTTCATTCCTTCCGGAATGCTTGTTGCTGTCATTTAAGCAACCTCCTTTTTCACTGCTTTACTCCACTGATACCAACCGACAAGACTGTTAAGCGTATAAACCCAGTACATACCTTGAATATGGATGCTCTCTCCCCACCAGAGGTAAATACTGAAGAGGTTGGTCGCAATCCAGAAAATCCATTGTTCGCGATAGAGACCGGTCATCAGAAGCTGTCCGACACCATTGGTCGCATCTGTTACACTATCACGGAAAGGCCGAGCACTGTGGATGCTTTTATAGGCGTAGCCCATCCCAATCCAAATCAGAGCTGTTAGGACCAAGTACTTGATCCATTCCACTAAAGTTAATTTCTTAGACTCAAAGTGAGACTTTTCTGCCCCTCCCTGGTCATTGATCCGATTCGATAACCAGACATAGAGACCAATTGGCTGCATAACGAAGAAATACAAGGTCGTTAAAACTTCTCCATAGAAGTTTTTGTTCAAGGCTAGGATTAAATAAATAGCAGAGTTTACTGCCCCAAAGAGATAGTTACTAGCCCGACCCTCTGCTACTAGTATAACACAAACTATTCCTGTCCAGGATGCAAAGAGCCCCAACCAATCGTGACTTGCTTCCTGATTGGTAAACTCTAGGACAAAGGGCACGCTGGATAAAGCAAGCAAATAGAGCCATTGTGTCAACGTGCGGCCAGCGAATAGGTCTTTCCAAAGGAGTTTCATAATTCCTATAAAGCCACGTTTACCAGCTTCTCGATGGACATTTTTTAAATGTTCCCCAAATGTTTGAATTTTTTCTTGTAGTCGTTTCATGCTGCTTCTCCTTTAATCAGCTTGATAAATCGTATCGATGACACGTTTCGCTTCTTCATAATTTCCTAAGTAGTCTTGCCCGAGATAGGCTGTAGGGATATTCGAGAGGTATTGATGGCGGAGTTGATCCAGGTGATTTGAAAAACTGTTGCGAATTTCATCATCTGCCATGGTCATATCACGGAAACCATCATTGACATAGGATCCAATGGGTTGGACAAATAAGATCAGATCCCATTTTTCCTTAGCTAGGATACTGACGAAGAGGTTGTCAAAGGTATCCGTCATACTGGTCTCTTGGCCTTCTACCTCCATATAGTAGTCGTAATAGCCCTTTGTCACCAAAGAGTTGGTATCTGCAATGACTAAGCCACGATTGGCATTACTGTCGATTAATTTTGAGGTTTGATCGTATTGTCCTAGCAAGAGGTAATAGTAATCTTTTGGTGTTAATTCATCATCCCGTACATTATTTCTAATTTGGTACTCCCGAGCATATTCTAAGCTCACTGGCGCATCATAGAAACGGGCCAAATCCTTTGCCAAAGTCGTCTTCCCGTTACTAGCACTCCCCATAATAAGAACCTTTTTCGTAAACTGACGACGGAAGGGTTGGGCGATGTATTTCCAATACTTGCTCGGGTTCTCTCTGATGAGGGTTCCTGAGATGCCAAACTGACGCTCCTGCAGGCGGGCTTCAAAGCCTCGCGCTTCGAGTTCTTCTTGATAAGTCTTCTCTCCAACAAAGAAGATCAGTTCTTCTCTTTCTGCATGATATTGAATGGTCTCTAAGGCTGTTTTCAACCAAGGCTCCCATCCCAAGGGATAGCGGGGAAGATCTGTCTCGTCAAGTTTATAAATTTGAGTGAGTTCATCATTTGAAAAACCTTCTCGGATATAGCGAAAACGTTTCTGCAAAGGAAGGCCAACTTCTTCTCCACGGTCTCCTTTGTACCCAGAAACAATTACACGAACGCGGTCACATTGGCGTTTTGCCCGTTGAATTAAATCAATATGCCCTTGATGAAGGGGGGCAAATGTTCCAAAAACCACTGCCACTTTTTCTTTCATCTTACTGGCTCCTTTTTATTATTATTTCAAAACATGCTTTGCTTATACTTTTATTATAAACTATAATTAGCCAGTGTCAATACTTTTTTATAAAAAAATATATTTTTATAAAATAAAAATTAAAAAGGTCCAACTCTGTATGTTATTATACAGAATTGAACCTTTGATTTCAATCATTTTTTTAATATTTCTTAGTGGCGAGCCATTATTCCCGAATCAAGGCGTGCGTATGTCCATTTTCAGCCACTTGAACACTTGCCACTTGGCCATCTTGACCGATGACTATATCCAAGCTAGCTGTAGATCCATCTTGAGTGGAAATCAAGCCAGCATGATAATGACCATGATCCAAGTTGTATTCATAGCTTCCAATCGTATAGCTCACTGCATCGCCCCCTGGAGTTTGAATGGTCACTTGGCCTCCTTGCCCGATCGTTACGCTGGTATCACGACCATCGGTCCAACTACCTGCTACTGTAGAATAATCCCCTGAGGCATAAGCTAATACACCTTTATAGCGTGGGTTCTCTGTCTTAGAGGCTTGCTCTTTGGCACTTGTGCGACCTTCCTCCAAGCTAGGTAGTTTTGGTTTTTCAGGCGCCGGCGTCACTGCTGGATTCGTTTTTTGAGAAGGGGTTGGAGCCAGGCCTTGATGGACTTTTGGAACTCTTGGTGTCACCGGAGTTGACGGACTTTCTTGGCTGGCTTGTGTTTCGCTCGAAGCGCTAGCAGAAGATGATGCTAGCTCTCCGTTTTGTTGGTTTTGTGTGGTTTTGCTTGTCGCCTTTTTCTCTTCTTTCTTACTAGTAGAACTTTCTTTTACTTGTGCAATTTTACTAGTTGAAGATGGACTGGTTTCCTTTTTCTTTTCTGATCCACAGCCGCTTAAGAGAAGAGCAGCTGTTAGAGCAAGGGTGGATAGACTAAATAAGGTTCCTTTCATTTTCATGGCAATACCTCTCTTTTGTAACATTTGTTACATTTTGTAATATAATTGTAACATTCATTTATGGGGAAGTCAAGAGGATTTCCAATTCTTATAAAAAATAGAAACTAGTTTCAAAAAAAGAGTGAACCCGTGGAGTCCTACTCCAAGCATTCACTCTTTTTCTTATTGATATACTTCTTGATAAAATTCGATAGTGTCTCCATCTTGAACAGTGGTCTCTGCTGCCCCTTTTGGTGCCATCTCTCCATTGATCTTGTACATCCAATAGAGCCCCTTGCTTTCGTCTTGGGCTACTCCATCAATCGAGGTGATGAGGCCACTCTTTTCCTCAATTTTGTAGTTGGCTTTAAGGACTTCCATCAGGTTGGCTTTCTCTGCAACCTTTAGGGTCTTGCTTTGAACTTCCTGCCCTTCAGGGGCGATACTTACAGTAATGGTGATTTCTTTTTCTTTGGCTACTTGTGAGCTAGAAGCTGAGTTTTTCGTAGTCGATGGTGTGCTTTGTCCGCAACTGACCAATACAAGAGCTGCTAGGACAGCAAACAAGCTATAAAGTGTTTTTTTCATGATACAATCTCCTAAATATGACATAAAGTAAAGGATAAAAACAAGCGGTGGAAAGGGCGTGGGCTAGGTTAAAGCTGAAGCCATTGATCAGGGCATAGGTCCACCAAGGCATGTGATAAAGGACAGCATAAAGACTGTCAATCAACATCCCGTAGAGAAAAGATAAGATGCCGACCACTAGGGTTTGGACTTCCAAAGACAAGTGGCGGTAAAGCCCCCGCCAAAGAGTCAAGAGGAGGGCAAAGACTAGAATCTGAGCGACTACCACTGGACTCATCCCCAAGAGAAAAGCCGAGGTGAACATGGTGACAGCCATCACCAAACAGGCGAATGCCCAGTCTTCGAATAACACCAATAAAAAGAAAATGGCACTAATGGGTTGGATATTGGGTAGAAAGGCAAAAGCTTGTCTCAGCACCACACAGAGGGCTGCTAAGAGGGTGATTCGGGTCAAGCGTTTGAGAGGCACTGCAGATCCTCCTAGTCAATCGTGAAGTTCAGCTGACCAGACTTGACACCTACCTTGAGGGTTTGACCTTCTGCAACTTCTCCTCTCAAGAGGATCTCTGCCAAGTAGTCTTCCACCTGGGTCTGGATGGTCCGACGCAAAGGACGCGCTCCCATCTCTGGATCATATCCGTGAGTTGCCAGCCATTTAAGGGCAGACGCTTGGAATTTCAGAGTAATTCCCTTCTCTGCTAGAGATTGAACCAACGGTTTCACCATAATCTTGACAATCTCGTGCATTTGGTCACTGGTCAGGCTATGGAAGACGACCTTTTCATCAATCCGGTTAATGAACTCCGGTCGATAGGTCTTCTTCAACTCTTCGAAGATGCGTTTTTCCATATTGGCTTGGTCAAAGCGAATATCCTTGGCTCCAAAACCGACTGTCTTATCATCTCGTAAAGCAGTAGCTCCCAAGTTTGACGTCATGATAATAATGGTATTGGAGAAATCTACCTTGCGTCCCTTGCTGTCGGTCAAGACACCGTCATCCAAGACTTGCAAGAGAACGTTAAAGATATCTGGATGGGCTTTTTCCACCTCATCAAACAAGAGGACTGAATAAGGTTTGTTGCGGACTTTTTCCGTCAACTCACCACCTTCTTCATAGCCAACGTAACCCGGAGGAGCTCCGTTGAGACGACTAGCCGCAAATTTCTCCATGTATTCACTCATATCAAAGCGAATCAAAGCGGACTCGTCATCAAAGAGGACCTCAGCAAGCGCCTTGGCTAGCTCGGTTTTCCCGACTCCTGTCGGACCGAGGAAGAGGAAGGAACCGATTGGTCGCTTGTGAGACCGGATTCCAGATTGATTGCGGCGAATCGCTCGGCTGATACTTGAGACGGCCTGATCCTGACCGATCACGCGCTTATGAAGTTCCGCTTCTAATTCAAGGTATTTCTTAGCCGCTGTTTGGGTTAGTTTTTCAACAGGGATACCAGAAAGCTGACTGAGCGTCTTCAGGATATCCTCTTCCTTGACTTCTAGCTGGTAACCTTTCGGACTGGCGTCTTCTTTTAGTAGCTGAGCAACTTTTTTCCACTGTCCCTTGAGCAAGGCTTGATCGGCAGCTGTCAAATCGGACTGAAGACCCGCTTGAGGTCCCTCGTTTTGCACGGTCGCTGCCGCCTCATCCAAAAGATCAATAGCTGAGTCTGGCAAGAGGCGACTGGTCAAATACCGATGAGCATAGACAACAGCTGTCTCAATGGCTGGATCCGTAATATGGACGCGGTGGTGACGCTCATAGGTCTTCTTGAGCCCTTGCAAAATAGCGATGCTATCTGCAACAGATGGTTGCTCAATCAAGACCTTAGCAAAGCGGCGTGAAAGAGCAGCGTCTTTTTCAATGTGTTTTTGGTATTCTTCTTGCGTAGTGGCTCCTACGGTCCGTAGAGTTCCACGAGCCAAGGCCGGCTTCAAGATATTGGCCGCATCCAAGGTGGAGTCAATCCCAGAGCCAGATCCCATAATGGTATGGAGCTCATCAATGAAGAGAATGACATGACCATCTTCTTCAATATCATTGATGATGTTGTTCATCCGCTCTTCAAAATCCCCACGGAAACGGGTCCCTGCGACAACATTCATCAAGTCCAACTCTAAGACGCGCATCTTGGCAAGTTCAGTTGGGACATCTCCACTGGCAATCCGTTGGGCCAAGCCCAAAGCCAGAGCAGTCTTTCCGACACCCGCATCACCAACGAGGACCGGATTGTTTTTTGTTTTGCGGCTCAAAATCTGAATCATCCGCGAGATTTCTTGACCCCGGCCAATCACTGGTTCCAAACTGCCATTGCGAGCCATTTCTGTCAGATCTCGGGTATAATCTTCCAAACCACCACTAGTAGAGGCCGGCATGCCCATCATATTTCCCATGGTTTGACGATTTGGTTGCTGGGCCCGATAGAGAGAACGGATAGCCTTGACAGCTTCCTTATCCCAACCTGCTCGTTGTTCCAAGCTCTTACGAAGCTCGACGATTTTAATACCCTCTTCCTGATCATCATAGCGGAAGCCAACATACTCCAATACTTGAGAAGCCAAGGTTCCCCGCTCTAGTAAGAGCGCCAAGAGGACATGCTCCGTTCCAAGGCTTTTGGCATGGACTGCCTGAGCAATCTCTTGGGACCGGTTCATGATTTCTTCTACACGGAAAGAAAAAGGAAATACCTCGTAGCGGCCATCCCTTTGGTAGACTTGACCCGTAATGTGCTCAGCCGCATCTTGAAAATCATCAATCTGCATAGGATAGTCAGTTAAGACGGAACCAGCTACACTATAAGGATTATTGGCTAGGGCTACTAGGATATGCCAGGTATCTAGTGTTTGGGAATCAAAATGACCCGCCAAGATTTGAGCGGCTTCAATCGTTTCTAATAGGGCTTTTGAATAGTTCATAAGGAGATTACATTCCCTTTCTATCGACTTGTTGGATAATTTTTCGTAGGATATTGGCTCGTAAGCGATGGGCTTCGCTTCCCAGAACATCGTCTGTTGTCACCACTAACAAGAGCTCTGCCTCTCTCTTTGTAAGGAGTTTTTCTTCAAATAGCATCTGGAGGATATCGTCAAAAACAGTCTGACTGATCTGTTCTCCAATGCTTGCGCCAAGCTCTTTTAGCATCTGGTGTTGGTCTGAAAATTGAATCTTGCCAATCCGGATATATCCTCCACCTCCACGCTTGCTCTCTACGATGTAGCCTCGACTTTCGGTGAAGCGGGTCTTGATCACATAATTGATTTGACTAGGAACAACTTGGAAAACATCCGCTAATTCGCTTCTCTTGAGCTCTGCGATGCCTGCTTGGGCCAGTAGCGACTTGATATAGGCCTCAATGCTATCTGATGTATTTTTACTTGCCATGATGCTCCTTTCTAACCTTTTCATTCTAGATGAGCCCTCTGCTTTTCAGAGGATCAAAAATGGTCTCATCATCCATGATGTCATTATTGACCTTATCTGACTATTATACAATTTTTACGCCTGTAAATAAAGCAAAGACTACGTCGAGATAGAATCTGAAGCCCCCTTACTGGTAGGCAGAAGGAGCCAAAAAAGAGGCTAGCTATTGCTAACCTCTTGTAGAAGGGACTTTAGGATTTCCGACGAGCTAATTTTACTCTTCCGCCTAAGAGTCCTAAACCAAAAAGTCCGATCCAGGCTAAGAAGCTTGCCTTCTCTGATCCTGTCTGTGGCAGTTTTCCTGCCTTATCTATCACTTGGTTAAAGCTAGACTATGATTCGGTCCCATTTGAACATTCTTGGTTATCCGTCTCATGATGCCAGCCTTGGCTGTAGTGCAGTTTTGGATCTTGATCATCCACTTCTTTGCGATTTTCTGGAAGCAGGTCCTCGTTCATCACTTGGACTGTCAGTTCTGGAATGAAGCCGACTAGGCTTCCTTGATCCGGATACAACAATTTGACCTGAAAGTCATAGACATCGGTCGCTTTTCCTGCAAAATCAAGGGTTGGGACTTGGACTGTTTTTTCTGTCTCTCCATCTGCGAACTCAAGGGTGACATTGGTATCTTTGTAGACCTTGCCATGAACCCCTGTTCCCGGTTCTGTGATGAATTTAAGACTGGTACTTCCTTTAGAGCCACCTTTTCTCTTGACGACGATTCGCGCTGGGTCTCCTTTTTTAACAGCTAAGGTTGGCTGAGCAAACTCAAAGAGGCCTTTTTCTTGATTATTGAGGGCATAAATCCCTTCCGTTGCGATAGCATCTCCCTTGCTATTGACCAAGGTCAAGGTATGGGAACCTGCTTTCAAATCTGGTGTTTCATAAACCTTTTGGCTGCGTTTGCGAGTTGGACTTTGGGTATTAACCGTCGCTAGTTTTTGCCCATCGACATAGACATCCATTTCCCCATGACCTGAGTCTACAGTTGCGACCACATAGGCCTTGGTTCCTTCGAAGTGGTAGGTTGCAGAAGCTCCCGCTTCCTTGGTCCACATAGAGGTGCCTCGAACGCCTTCTCCCTCTTCATTCCATTGGCTATTGCCCCGGTCAGCAGTCCGGTCAGAATGATAGGTCAAACCAAGCGGATAGCCATCGGTTTCTTCGATGCTAGCTGGCGTCTTATAGACCGAGACACCGTTCAAGATTGGAGTGGCTTGGGCATCAGTAATTGACACTCGGAGGTAGCGACTATCAACTGGTTGCCCTTTGATCAAACGGCGATATCCAACGGTTGACCCAGCTCCAAAAGGAACCCATTGGCCATTCACCGCTACATCGATGGTGAAACCGGAAATCCGTTGGCCTTTTTCGATGGTTTCTTTGAGCTCTACCACATCAAAATGTTGCTCTTTTCCAAGATCGAGGACAAAAGAGCCGGTCTTGGCATCATCGGCAGGGGCCCAACTGGTCTTTTCATCGCCATCTGTCAAATGGCTAGCTGCGTAATGCGAATTGCGCCGTGTCGAGTCAGCTTCTACCAAAGCGCCCTCCGCATAGTCCACGCTGTAGAGTTGGTCCAAAGTCTGGCGGAATTCTTTCAAACGGGCCACATCGGCATCCACAAATTTTCCATCTTGATTGGGTGGAATATTGAGCAAGAGTGGCGTTCCACGACCGACAGATTTGAAGTAAATGTCCATCAATTCACGCAGGGACTTAGGCTCTTGATTGTCATGGTAGAACCAGCCAGAGCGAATGGAAACATCCGCTTCTCCCACTGAGTATTGTTTCCCTTCCGGATCTCCATGGTTGAGATAGCTATTGGATGGATTGTTGCGAATCTTATCCGGATTGACCTTATGCCAAACTGGATCTCCAGCAATCCCCTTTTCATTTCCTATCCAACGAACATTGGTGGGCTCAGCTGAGAAGATAGCAATATCCCCTTGGGCCTTACGGATGGCGTCAAACCACTTATCGAAGGTATAGGTTACTTTTTGAGCCCCATCGCCACGCGCTCCATCCATCCAGACTTCAACAAATTTGCCTTTGTTTCCATATTTAGGATCTTCAAGGATTTCTTTGAGCTGGTTGAGATAGTATTCGTTGTATTGCTCCTCTGTATCCACATGGTAGAGCGGGCTGTGGGCATCCCAAGGGGAGAGGTAGACTCCCATATCCATGTCATACTTGCTAGCAGAAGCCGAAACTTCGGCTAGGATATCACCTTTTCCTTCCTTCCAACCACTTTTGGCAATTGTATGGTCGGTGTATTTAGAAGGGTACAAGAGGAAACCATCGTGGTGCTTGACGACCATGATGGTCCGTTTGAAGCCAGCATCTTTCAGGGTTTTGATCCACTGATCGGTATCCAGATGCTCTGGATAGAAATAATAAGGATCTTCTTGCCCATCCCCCCACTCACGATCGTAGTAGGTATTCATCCCAAAGTGGATGAAGGCTGCCAGTTCTTCGCGGTGGTATTGCATTTGAGCCTTGCTAGGAAGTGGTCCGTAATCTGCAATTTCAGGCTCCTCATCTGCAGTAGCTACTGGTTGGGTTGCTTCTGTCCCTTGGCTGACTGCTCGGTTTTCTTTCTCACTCGTTACAGGTGAGGAATGTTCTGATTCTTCCTGATGGTCTTTCACAGTGCTCTCCTCCTTTCCTTACTCTTTAACAAACCTCATTTTGATGGCCGGTGACTTTCACCATTCTATGCTTGCTCATATTTGGTTAGTTGAACAAAAGTGATTGTTGCTTTTATCTTCAAATATCCTAGACTGTTCCCACAGTTTGACATCGTTTGTGAGATGGAGGCGGTATTCTCGTAAGATGGTGCCATCTTCCGCTTTGTGGATGACACGGATTGGCTCACCTTCATGGACGCTTAGCACAACCGTTGCAAGACCATGATGGCTAGCTGTCGCTTCCACCTGAGGATAAGCTCGATCACGCGCATCGATGTAGTAATCTGTCACACTTGGGTTGACCCCTGGCAAAACCTCACCATTGACACGAATGGTCACTTGGCTCTTTTCTTCTGCCACAACCTTATTGGCAAATACTTGAATCTCTGAAATAGAGCTTCCACGTTTGCCTTCTGGTGTCTTCATGCGGATCCGAACCGCATAAGTGTCGACTTTATCAAAACTAAAATGATTCATCTTGCCAGCTGCTACCGGTTCTTGAACGGTGAGGTTGCTGACTTCTTTCCAGTTAGCTGGGTTGTTAAATGGATGATCTGTTTCGTCTTTGACGCGATTTGGATTGCTTGGTACTGTTGGGATTTGCTCACCCGCATAGTACTCGATCACATATTCACTCGGAGCCCCAACGCCGTGGTCTTCGTGGAAACCAACATGGAGGTTATCCACTGCACGCTTGGTCAATATACCAGAGTCCCCAAACAAGATACCAACAGAATCTTCCGCATTGTCACGGCCCCAGTTGGTCCAACGGTTGGCTGGAGCATCGGTAAAGGAAATGACCTTGTCGTTGACCTTAGCAACTGGATCCGCATCGTTAGAATCACTTGCAAAAGCGAGTGGCAAGACGGAGCCTGTCCATTGTTCTGCTACATTGGCCCCTTTGACTGTGTTTGCGGAAACACGAATATGGAGACGGGTTGAAAGGTTGGTTCCTTCTACACGACCGGAGACAACAACTTCTCCTTCTTGGGCCAAGAGTTGCGGATCTACCGTATCCCAGGCTACCTTGGCAGCATAGGTCTTACCATTGGAGTGATAAGTTCGCACGCTTTCTGGAAGTGCTGGTTTTTCACCGACTGGAGTTGTGGTGCTGACTTCTTCTACAGCGATAATGCCTTCAACTGTGACTTGGGCTTGGGCTTCTTTTTCCACACCCTCTACCTGACCTGTGACAGTAAAGCTATGGTAATCCTTGACTTGATCTGCTATTACGGCATCCCAGGTCACGCGTTTTTCTTTCGGGAATCCCTTGTCATACTCAACCAACACTGTCTCTGGAAGAGCTGGCAAAACGTTTCGATCGGTGCTGATCCGTACAGGACGTACCTTGACAACTGTCTTTTCTTCTGGATTTGGCGTGATGGTAAAGGTTAATTCTCCTGTTTGTCCTTGGAAGCTAGCTTGTAAATGAACCAATCCTGCTTCCCGTAGTTCCAAACCTTTCTTGCTTGCGACTGCTTTTCCTTGACTACCGGCTGCTGTTACCACATCGATTTGATCCGCTTGGAGACTAGCTACACTGCCATCTTGGTAATGAGCTAGGACATCAAGCGTGACTGTTTGGTCTTCCTTGAGCTCTTGGCCTTCTGGCAGACGCAATTCTAAACGCTGGATCTGTGGACTTTCTTCCTGGAATTGCACAGCATAGGTCTGTACAGCTCCCGTATCCTTAGCAGTGACAAAAATTTGAGCTTTCAAACCATTTTCTCGATTGGCTTGTAGGACCGTCACTTGGGCATTTTCTGTACTCGCTGTGACCTGACCAGGCTCTTGACCATAAGCCAGCGGACGGAAAATCGTATGGTTGCCACTACCAAATTTTGGAAGCGCTACTCCATCTAGTTGCACTGTTGGTTTCTTAGCCTTGCTGACTGTTCCACCTACAACCACTAGTGTCGCTTGGACTGTTCCCCCATTACTTAATAGTCCTGTCGCCTTCAAGCGAGCACCTGGTGTAGACAATTGCTCCTCTTGACCGGCTTCCAAGGTCCATTGATCAACGTCATAACTAGCTGTTCGACCATCTGTAAAGACCAATTGCACAGCCTTATCCACAGTTGCTAGATCCGCTCCCTGAGGGATTTGTTTGATGACTGGAAGGACTTGTTCCACACCGATTACATCAACCAGAGCCTCTACCGTCCGGCCTTGAACATGACCTGTCACACGAACTTGCCCAGCACGACTAAAGTCTGCCTCATCCCATTCAACGGCTTCTTCTTGGGCCATGCCATCGTTATAGACGACAGATACGTGACTTGGAAGCTCAGGTACTTCACCTAAGTAAACTTGTGTCCGAACCGGTTCTACTCCCAAGATAAAGCGTTCTTCCTGCTCCTTCTTACCTGTAAAGAGACTGACTTGGTCTGATTGCAAGCGGTCTGAATCAGCATAAAGAGTAAAGGATCCTGCTTGCTCAGTTGATTTGACAATGACCACCCCTTTGCCGTTAAAGGCCCGACGTTGCCATGAGCCATCTTCCTGTGCTTTGTAGCGTTCACGGCTGGCTTGTTCCCCGTTGTCGACGCCGACAATTTGGCCTTGTCCATGCAGATGGAAATGCACCAAATTATTGGCAGTTGGCACGACACGGCCTGCTTCATCAACGATTTCATAGGTAATATAAGTTAAATCTTTACCGTCTGCCGCAATGGCGTGCTCTTCTTTTAGCAGACGAACACCTGCTGGCTTCCCAGCTGTTTCGATCTGATCGCGGGCAATTACTTCCCCTGCTTCGTTGCGGGCAATGGCTTCCACTTTACCTGGTACATAAGAAACCAACCACTCTAGATAGAGTTCATCCGGATTTGCCCCTTCCTGATAGGTCCGGCCATCAGCTGTGGTTTTCTTAGTAAAGGTCTTCACCCCTTTTGATTCCCCATTGACAATCAATTCCACACTATGAGCATTGGAGAAGGTACGGACAGGAATCCGTCCTTCTTCATCCATGACACGATTGGCCAATTCTTGATTGTCCCAGTTCCAATGTGGCAAGAGATGAACCATTGGATGTTTCTCAGCTGACAACCATTGACTTTGGTAAAGATAAAAATCATTCTTTGGAAGGCCAGCAGTATCCACGATCCCGAAATAAGAACTTTTCACAGGTGTGTCATTCTGGTTGTGCCATGGTGTTGGTTCACCGATATAGTCTGTACCTGTCCAAATAAATTGACCTGCATAGCCGGCATGATCGCGGTCAAAGGTCCAAGAGGCTGTCGCTGTCCGACCCCAACCAACCCGGTCATTGCCGTAGTCTGATTGTTCATAATGGCGGTCTTCTTGGTTGCTTCCTACCCATTCTCTTTCAGGGTGGTAATAAGAGCCCCGTGTCCGCGTTGCAGAGGAGGTTTCAGAACCGTAAATGAGCCAATTGGGATGTTTAGCTCGTAGGCTTTCGTAGTTGGCCTCTGAATAGTTAAATCCAACCGCATCGAGCTCTGCTGCTACCTTTTCATGGTCTCCTGAACCATCGCCAAAGCGGAATTTATCAGCCCCCATGGTGACATAGCGAGTTGCATCCACTTCCTTGATGGTCTTGACCAACCGACAAACAGTTGCGACAGACTTATCAGATCCATCTGCTTCACCGATTTCGTTACCGATGGACCACATCACAATAGAAGGATTGTTCTTCCCTCGCTCTACCATGGTCCGAAGGTCATAGTCAGACCATTTATCCCCTTTACGAGCTTCTGGATGGGTCGCATCCTTTTCGAAGAAACGACCGTAATCGTATTGCTTCTTGCCACCATACCAAGTATCAAAAGCTTCTTCTTGGACCATCAAGCCCAATTCCGCTGCAATTTGCAGAGTTTGTTCACTCGCAGGGTTGTGGGTCGTCCGGATAGCATTAACTCCCATGTCCTTCATCTGTTTGAGACGACGATATTCAGCCTTGTAATTTTCTTCGGCTCCAAGTGCCCCGTGGTCATGGTGAAGGGAAACACCGTAGAATTTCGTAGCCACTCCATTGAGGAAGAAGCCACCTTCTGGCGTCCAGTTCAGATAACGGTAGCCAAAACGTTCTTTTTGCACATCGACCAACTGCGAATCGCGATAGACCCGAGTATACAGAGTATAGAGGGCTGGGTTATTGGTTTTGACATCCCAGAGGGTCGGTTTTTCAACATGAAGGGTATGAGACAGGTTGATCTCTTGACCAGCCAAAACGGATTGCACCTCACTACGCACCTTTTCACTGACCACTTGACCACTTTGATCAACGATTTCGTATTCTGCATAAATACTATGGGCTTGATCATCTTGGTTGACAATACGACTCTTCACTAGAGTATCGACTGCCCCATTCTTTTGTTCTTCTAATTTTGGACTAGTGATGGTGGTCCCATACTTGGCCACATGAACCTTATCTGTCACACTGAGTTTGACATCACGATAGATCCCACTTCCTGAATACCAACGACTACTTGGTTGTTGGTTGACCACATGAACCGTGATGGTATTTTCACTTCCATCCGCATTTAAATAAGGGGTAATATCATAAGAAAAGGCATTGTAACCATTTGGATAATGACCAACCAATTGCCCGTTTACATAGACTTTGGAATCCATGTATACTCCACCAAATTCCAAGCGCACCTTCTTATCGAGGTCCTTGTCGTCCAAACGGAAGGTCTTACGATACCAAGCATCCCCACCGTTTAATTGTCCGCCTTCATTTTGAGCGGGAGACTTGTGATCAAAGTCAAAGAAGATCGACCAATCGTGAGGCAAATCTAATTTTTTCCAGTTTTTAATATCCACCTGGCGACCTTCTGCACCAGGAGCTGCATTTAATTTGAAATACCAGTCCTTGTTAAAGTCTCGTTCGCGATCTTGCACCATATCCTCCGCTACTTGTTTTTGGTCCTTCGTAGCCTCTTCAGTAGCCCCAGCAGAACGTTCACTTGTTTGATGGCTGTTCTACTTCTTTATACTCCTGCACAGGAATACCAACAACAAAATTCTACTGGGTGACTACTACTTTTTCAGCAATCTCATCACCTTCCTCTTCTGCCATCCCTGCTTTTTTATTCACTTGAGCCAGGGCTCCCTGTACTCTGAAAAAAGAAACACCGATGAGGACCGTAAAAGCTCAAACCGTTAGTTTTCGAATACTACATACACTACACTTCTTAAAAAACAACTTAGTCAACAATACCTATAATTTAATAATTGATACAGTAAATATCTTCAAAGTACTCAAAAATGTACCGAATCCCACATTATAACTATACCAAATAATAAAGGTTAGACAAGGGATGTAGTTTACAGTCTTTAGTTTGATCAAAAAGAACTATAATTTGTAGAGAATAGAAAAGATTCTTCGTTTTTTATATAGATTCTCATAAGCCAATATAAATTAACTTTACATTTTTGTATTTTGAATTCTTCGAAATCATTAATTGAAAGTTAGTCAGTGCATCGTTTTTTTAATTCTGAAATACTAGATTTTTATCTTGAATAGTTGTGAATTTATATAAGATAAGGTAGAATGAAAAGGATGAATTGAAAGGATAACACATGAACTACATTATTACTTTTTTGATCTCCATGATTCCACTGGTGGAGCTTCGTGGAGCTGTTCCCTACGCTATCTCTACCGGAATTCCTCTTTGGCAAGCCCTCCTGATCGGGGTCATTGGCAATATGCTTCCCGTCCCTATTATCTTCTTTTTCGCTCGCCATATCCTGGAATGGGGAAAAGAGAAACCTCTTATCGGGAATTTCTTTACTTGGTGTCTCAACAAGGGACATCGTGGAGGACAAAAATTAGAAGAGGCCGCAGGAGATAAGGGAATCTTTTGGGCCCTGCTCCTATTCGTCGGCATTCCTTTACCAGGAACTGGAGCTTGGACTGGAACCCTTGCCGCCTCTATTCTAGACTGGGACTTCAAACGGAGCGTCCTAGCGGTCATGTTGGGAGTCATTCTAGCAGGTCTCATCATGGGAATCCTCTCGCTCCTCTTTGGATTAGATACCTTTGCGCATTAATCATAAAAGAGGTTGGGACAAAAGTCCTAGCCTCTCAATTGTCTTTGGATTGTCGAGCAAGACGCAGTGGTTGAGTAGGCTCTACTAGGCTGATTTCATCAGCTTTTACAGCCCTACTCAACTGTGCGGAGGTGGGACGACGAAATCGAATTCTAACGAATTGCCGATTTCTGTCCCACTCTCTTTTCGTCTTGCAAAAAAAGAGGTTTCCATAGAAACCTCTTATCTTTTTATTCTTAGTTATTAAGAGCTGCTGCCATTGTAGCTGCAACTTCTGCTTCAAAGTCATTTGAAGCTTTTTCAATACCTTCACCAACTTCAAAGCGAACGAATTCAACAACTGAAGCATTTACTGATTCAAGGTAAGCTTCCACTGTCTTGCTGTCGTCCATGATGTAGACTTGTGCAAGAAGTGTGTATGCTTGGTCAACTTTAGTATTGTCGAGCATGAAGCGGTCCATTTTACCTGGGATGATTTTATCCCAGATTTTTTCTGGTTTACCTTCTGCTGCCAATTCAGCTTTAATGTCAGCTTCAGCTTGAGCGACAACTTCGTCAGTCAATTGAGCTTTAGATCCATACTTCAAGTGTGGAAGAGCTGGTTTACCAACCATTGCACGGCTTTCGTTATCTTGGTCGATCACGTGGTTCAATTGTGCCAACTCATCTTTCACGAATTGCTCATCCAATTCTTTGTATGAAAGAACAGTTGGTTTCATTGCAGCGATGTGCATTGAAATTTGTTTAGCAAGTGCTTCGTCTCCACCTTCGATAACAGAGATAACACCAATACGTCCACCGTTGTGTTGGTAAGCACCAAAGTGTTGTGCATCTGTTTTTTCAAGCAAAGCAAAACGACGGAATGAGATTTTTTCTCCGATTGTAGCAGTTGCAGATACGTATGCTGCTTCAAGAGTTTCACCTGAAGGCATTGTCAAAGCAAGAGCTTCTTCGTTGTTAGCTGGTTTACCTTCAGCGATTACTTTCGCTGTTGCGTTTACCAATTCAACGAATTGAGCGTTTTTCGCAACGAAGTCAGTTTCAGCATTTACTTCAACTACTGCTGCAACGTTACCGTTCACATAAACACCAGTCAAACCTTCAGCGGCAACACGGTCAGCTTTTTTAGCTGCTTTAGCCATACCTTTTTCGCGAAGCAATTCGATCGCTTTTTCGATATCACCTTCAACTTCAACCAATGCTTTTTTAGCGTCCATGACACCAGCACCAGATTTTTCACGCAACTCTTTAACAAGTTTAGCTGTAATTTCTGCCATTTTGTTTCTCCTATATTTTTTTAAAAATAGGAGAGCCGGGCTAAGCCCCGCCCTCCTAGGTAATTACTATTTATACGAATTAAGCGTTGTCGCCTTCAACAACTTCAACGATTTCTTCGATTGAATCTGCTTGAGTTTCAGTTGCTGCCAATTCAGCTTCAACTGATGCAACTGCATCTTCACCTTGACGTCCTTCGATAACAGCGTCAGCCATTTTCGCAGTGATCAATTTAACAGCGCGGATAGCATCATCGTTAGCTGGGATGATTACATCGATATCGTCTGGGTCAGTGTTTGTGTCGACCATCGCTACAACTGGGATACCCAATTTCTTAGCTTCTTTAACAGCGATTTGCTCTTTGTGTGGGTCAACAACGTACATTACGTCTGGGATACGAGGCATATCTTCGATACCACCCAAGAATTTTTCAAGACGAGCGCGTTGTTTGTTAAGAAGTGCAACTTCTTTCTTAGGAAGAACGTCGAAGATTCCTTCTTCTTCCATACGTTTGATTTCTTTCAAACGAGCGATACGTTTTTGGATTGTTCCCCAGTTAGTAAGGGTACCACCCAACCAACGGTGGTTGATGTAGTATTGACCTGAACGAACAGCTTCTTCAGCAACAGCTTCAGCAGCTTGTTTCTTAGTACCAACAAACAATACAACTGCATCGTTTGCAGCAGCTTCACGCATGAAGTCATATGCTTGGTCAGCGTATTTTACAGTTTGTTGCAAGTCGATAACGTGGATTCCGTTACGCTCAGTGAAGATGTACTTAGCCATCTTAGGGTTCCAGCGACGAGTTTGGTGACCGAAGTGTACACCAGCCTCAAGAAGTTGTTTCATTGAAATTACTGCCATGAGTAAATTCTCCTTTTTGTTTTTTTCTCCTCTCCCAGACGTCAGCTTGCAACACGACCACAAGGGCAACGGTGCCACAATGGTTCCGGGATGAGTATTTATTGCTTTACGCAACTTTATAAGTATAGCAGATTTAGAAGCTTTTTGCAAGTCATTTGAGAGAAATTCCTAGACTTTCCTGCTTTTCTTCAGAGCCTCCCTCCTTCCTTTATTTTTCACCACGATTCTCATTCTTTCCCTTTCATAGGTTCTTTGTCAGAAAATTTTTCTTGACCTTATCTGATTTTTAAGATAAAATAGAATATGTCGTGGCGGTATAGCCAAGTGGTAAGGCACGGCTCTGCAAAAGCTTGATCGTCGGTTCAAATCCGTCTACCGCCTTCACAAACAAATATCAATGAGCCCAGCAATGGGCTTTTTTGATACTTCAGCTGGATTGAACCTCACTTTCGCCTCTTTGGAAGTGATCGTGTTTTTCAATCATGAAAGGAAAAGATATGATGAAAAAAGTTACCTTATATGCTCTCAGCGCCCTCTCTTTGGCCATGCTCACTGCTTGCCAGCCAGCACAGAAAGAGACTCAACAAAGAAAACCTCTTGTTAGCAGCTCTAAAAAAACTTCTAAAAGCTCTAAGAGTTCTAGAAGTTCATCCTCTAAAAAGTCAACCAGCAAAAAGGATTTTTCATCAGGCTTCAAGGACGATGATTCTCATAGCTCTTCAGATTCTAACACGCGCGAGGATCCTAACTATACGATGAGCTTGATGGACCAAGGAGAATCACTAGAAGCTATCGGGGATATCCCTGAAATGCCAAAATGGGCTGCCTTCAAAGAAATTAAAGTGGAAATCCTTGTTGGAAATGAAGCTCTTGCTCCTACTTCAAAGGAAGAAGCCATCAATAAGTTAGGTCCTATTGATTCCACTTATGGTGATAATGGTTACTGGAATGGAGATGGCTATGCTATCTTGATTGATTTTAATGAAAAAGGCCAAGCTACTAACAAAATTGCAACCTTGCCTAACTCTAAAAAGGTGACGAATCTCAAGGATATTCAACCTGGAATGAAGGCTAAAGAAGTCATTGAAAAACACGGCCGTCCAGAAACTGTTTTCGTCTTTGGCTACGCGACGATCTTTACTTGGAAAGGTGAAGACGGGAAGGACTACTCTGTCGGTTTTGACAAAGAAACAGTCTTCCAAGTTTCTGAGCCTGCATAAAAATTCCCTTTCTTCGGATTTCTTTTCTGATCCTATTCAAGAGCCCTCAGTTGCTTTTCTCACCGATGGGATAGAAGCCCTTCTCATAACACACAAACCCTCCAAGACATTGGTCTTGGAGGGTTTCTTTGAATAAGAGGCGGGGACAAAAGTCCTAGCCTCTCAATTGTCTTTGAATTGTCGAGCAAGACGCAGTGGTTGAATGGGCTCTACTACGCTGATTTCATCAGCTTTTACAGCACTACTCAACTGTGCGGAGGTGGGACGACGAAATCGAATTCTAACGAATGACCGATTTCTGTCCCACTCTCTTTCATTCCTTACAATTCTGCAATTTGATTGAGGTTGACTTCTGCCACAGTGTCATTTCCAAACATGGTGATAATCATTTTCACCTTGTTGTTATCGATTTCTGTGATCTTACCAGTGTAATCTGCAAAAGCTCCATCGATGATGCGTACAGTATCTCCTACCTTCACATCAATGTTGAAATCTTGAACTGTTTGTCCCATCGAAATCAAGATGTTACGGATTTCGTCTTCCAAAAGGGGAGTTGGTTTTGAACGGTTCCCGTGTGATCCAACAAATCCAGTTACGTTTGGTGTATTCCGAACGACAAACCAAGCTTCATCCGTCATGACCATTTCTACCAAGACATAACCAGGGAAGCGATTTTCTTCGATTTCTTTTGTTTTCCCGTTCTTCTCGATTTGCACAGTTTGAGTAGGGATTTCTACACGCAAGATGTTTTCCAACATGTTATATGTTTGTGCGCGTTGAAGAAGGTTTTCCTTCACTTTGTTTTCATATCCTGAGTAGGTCTGTAGGACAAACCAGCCTTTGTCAAAACTATCCATTTTTATTTCCTTTCTTATCTACCAGAAGGAGTTCGTTTCATCACGATACTAAAAAAAGCCTTCTGGCTCTTGTTTTCCTAGCTCCATTATAACATAAAACCGGAGAAAGCAAAGAAGTTTCTCTTGTTTTTCTTCAGCAAGACAAGAAAAAAAGCATCCACATGGGACGCAGATTTATTTCTTTTTTAGAACATATCGATTAGCTTCAAAATACCTTTAGCCACTACTTGGTCAAACAAATAAATCAAAGCTACAAAAAAAGCGGTGTACTCAATTACTGAGATAAAATTTTTCCATCTTTCCTTGCGATTTGGCCAAGTCGTGTTTTTCAGCAAGACAAAAATATCTTTAAAAAATTTCACAACATTCTCCTATCTGGTTTCTTTATGAATTGTATATTTGCTACAATGTTTACAAAATTTGTTAACTTCTAGACGTTTTGGTTTTGGCGTCGCACTCAACTTGATTGAGTAGTTGCGTGATCCACAAACCGTACACGCTAGACTTGCTTTTTTTAATGCCATAACGCCTCCATTCACACCATTATAGCAAGTTTTCCACTATTTGACAAGCTCTTCTGCTCTCTGGAAGCGTATTTTGTTTGGCTTTTCTCTACGATTTGGTACAATATAGAGGATAAAGGAGAAATTATGAAAAGCGATCATCTGAAAGAAAGTAAAAACATTGAAGACCGTCGCGGGCAAAGTGGTGGAAGCTACTCATCTGGCCGCTCTGGTGGGAATTTAGGGGGTGGTATTTTACAAATCCTCCTCTCACCTGGAAGCTTCAAGAGCAAACTAATCTTGATCCTGGTCCTCATCTTTTTGAGTGGTGGAGCTGGATTGAGCGGGCTATTTGATCAAGGCCAAGCCACGCAGAACTATAACTCAGGACAAGTCACGCGCCAAAGCAATACCCAGGTGAGTGACGGAGATAGCAAATTCGTCAGTCAAGTCCTTGGAACTACTGAGGACTTCTGGGGACAAACCTTCCAAAATGAAGGGCGGACCTATCACAAGCCAACCTTGGTTTTCTATACAGGTCAAACGCGAACTGGCTGTGGGGTAGGCCAAGCATCTGCCGGTCCCTTCTACTGTCCGACAGACCAAAAGATCTATTTGGATATCAGCTTCTACAAAGAGCTAACCACCAAATACAAGGCTAGCGGAGATTTTGCCATGGCTTATGTCATCGCTCACGAAGTCGGCCACCACATCCAAAACGAATTAGGGACTCTTCAGAGTTACCAGAAAGCCATCCGAGGAAAAAGTGAGACAGAAAAAAATGCCTTAAATGTCCGTTTGGAACTTCAAGCTGACTATTATGCGGGCATGTGGGCTCGTTACATTGAAGAGCAAGGCCTCATGGAGACGGGAGATATCGAAGAAGCGCTCAATGCTGCCCACGCCGTGGGAGATGACACCCTTCAAGAACAAGCCTACGGCTACTCCGTTCCTGATAGCTTCACCCACGGGACTTCTGAACAACGGATGCGCTGGTTCAAACGTGGTTACCAATACGGCGACTTTGAACATGGAGATACCTTTAGCGTCTCTGATAAAGATTTGTAACAAACCTAAAAATAGAAGCCTTTCAGATCATCTGAAGGCTTTTTTAGCACCCTATCGACAGCTAGCTAAGCAACGAAAAATATTTAAAAAATCCTTTCCATTCAAAATCATCTTTTTTATTGAAGGGTCTCCCAGTTATTTTATGTAAATATAGTTTCTCTACAATTTAAAGAGAGTGGGACAGAAATTGGTCATTCGTTAGAATTCGATTTCGTCGTCCCACCTCCGAACAGTTGAGTAGGGCTGTAAAAGCTGATGCAATCAGCGTAGTAGAGCCCACTCAACCACTGTTTCTCGACAATCCAAAGACAATTGAGAGGCTAGGACTTTTGTCCCAGCCTCTTAACGTCTATTTTTTAGAATCCAAACCAACCTTTGAAGGTATCCCAAGCATTTTGCGCTTTTCCAGGAATATCTGCTTCATCGATTGCTTTTTTGGCATCGTCTACGATCCCTGCAGCGCGTTCTTTGACCGTATCAAAGAATCCCTTGTCCTCTTTTGGACTCTCCGTTTCTGTTTCTTGACCGACAGGAGCAATTCCATTTTCCTCGTAAGAATTTTCCTCATTGTCAAAGCTGGTTCCATCTGTATAAGGAAGGACGCTATTGGCTACATTTCGGAAGATCACTGAAGCAGTCTCTGCACTGGTTCCTGTCAAATAGTGGGTTTCATCCGTCTTAGGGAATCCTAGCCACTGGCTAATGACCACATCTGGCGTGTAACCAATGACCCACTGGTCTCCGGAAAGATCAGGGTTGAAGTCCGTTTCAGTCGTTCCTGTTTTACCAGCCATGGTATAGCCATATGGTGCTGCGTTGACACCCGTTCCGTTGGTAAAGGTTCCCAACATCATATTGGTCATTTTCCTATTGGCGGAGCTGCTGAGCACTCGTTTCGATTTTTGACTATGACTTTTCACGACCTGACCGCTAGCATTTTCAATCTTCGTAATGAGATGGGCATCATTCATCACTCCATCGTTGGCAAAGGTTCCATAGGCCTGAGCCATCTGAAGCGGATTGGTCGTCACTCCAGATCCGAGGGCTACTCCGAGAGATCTGTCCACCTTGTCCATATTGAGACCAAATTTTGTCCCGTAATCAAAGACAGTATTGAGCCCCAACTCATTGGCTGTCGCTACAGCTGGAAGGTTGAGAGATTCTGCCAAGGCTTGGTACATGGGAACGGTCGGGCTACCTTGAATGCCACCGTAGTTATCGACTGTATAACTACCGTAGACCTTGGTCGTATTGTCCAATTCTTTGTTGGTCGACCAGCCCTTGGCAACAGCTGGACTATAAACGACGAGAGGCTTAATGGTAGAACCAGGACTTCTCGCAGATTGAGTCGCATAGTTATAGCTTCTAAAGCCAGCATCTTGGTCACTGGCCACGCGTCCGACGATCGCCCGCACTCCTCCGGTCTTAGGATCCAGAGCTACGCTACCAGATTCTGCCCGCGTGCCATCTTCAGCAACTGGGAAGAGATCTACATTGTCATAGATGACCTGCATGCTGGCTTGGTAATTCTGGTCCATCTCTGTGTAGATCCGGTAACCATTCTTGATAATATCTTCTTCTGTTAGACCATATTCGTTGACAGCCTCGTTGATAACCGCATCGAAATAGGACGGGTATCGATAATCTTTTGACTTGCCTTCATAGGCATCCACCAACTGTCCATGAATGTCGACTGCAGCGGATTGATCTGCTGTGGCTTGGTCGATATAACCAGCTGCAACCATATTTTGTAGGACCGTATTACGACGATTGGTTGCGTTCTCGACTGAATAAAGGGGATTATAAATTTCTGGCCCCTTGAGCATACCAGCAAGGACAGCTGACTGATCCAAAGTCAACTCACTAGCAGAGACACCAAAATACTTCTTAGAAGCGTCTTCAATTCCCCAAACCCCATTCCCAAAATAGGCATTGTTGAGGTACATGGTCAGGATTTCTTTCTTACTATATTTTTTGTTAATCTCGAGGGCCAGGAAGAACTCCTTGGCCTTCCGCTCAACCGTCTGATCCTGAGAAAGATAGGCATTTTTGGCCAACTGCTGGGTGATTGTCGAACCCCCACCTGAACGACCGGCAGTCAAAATCGCTAGGAAGAAGCGACCGTAGTTAATCCCACTATTTTTGTAGAAACTTCGGTCTTCCGTAGCAACAACCGCATTTTGTAAGTTTTCGCTAATCGCATCTAACTCAACATAGGTCCCTTTTTGCCCCGTTAAGCTACCTGCTTGGTTCCCATCCTTATCATAGATGATTGTGGTCGCCTTGAGGGCGTTTTGCAGATCTGCTACATTGGTCGTCTTGGCTATGTAGAAAAGATAACCTCCGACGACGAGACTAAAGGTCAGCCCAATCAGTAGGAAGATCTTGGTCAAGTGATACCTGCGCCAAAAGCGTCTGATCGGATGTTGGGAGTGAGATTTTCTCCGTGAATTCTCCGACCGGCTATAGGTTGGAGCTTGCTCTTCCCCGTCCGTTGATAATTCAACCTCTTCCGCAATCTTCCTTGGTTTTTTCTCTCGTTGGAAATGACGAATCATTCCCTCCATTAATTCTTTTAATTTATTCATAGTCCCTATTTTATCACCTTCCTAACGTCTAGACAAGAAAGACCTTCGCAGAAACGGATGCTTTTAGTTTTCTTTAAGGTTGCCATCAAGTATACTCTAGAGCGGGTTTTAGCAACTTCTTCCTCCTCTCCTTTTCCTCCTTCTCATCTTTTCTTTTCCCTTGCTTTCTGATACAATAACACTATGCAGTATACTATAACGATACCAAGTGCCTTGCCCGCTATGACGGTCAAAGAGGCCCTTGAAGATTATTTTCTCATCCCACGAAAGATTCGTCATTTTTTGCGAACCAAAAAACATGTCCAAGTCAATGGGGAGACCGTCCACTGGCAATCGATGCTTGAAGCGGGTGACCAACTCACCCTCACCTTTGATCCGGAAGATTATGAAGAAAAGGATCTCTTGACAGGGGATGCTAGCCTGGTCGAAACCCTCTATGAAGATGAGCACCTCATCATCGTAAACAAGCCGGAAGGCATGAAAACACACGCCAATCAACCAGATGAAATCGCCCTTCTTAATCATGTCTCCACTTATGTTGGGAAGACCTGTTATGTCGTTCATCGCTTGGACAAGGAAACCAGTGGAGCTCTTGTCTTTGCCAAGAATCCCTTTGTTTTACCCGTCCTGAATCGGCTGCTAGAAGATAAGAAAATTCAACGAGACTATTGGGCTCTAATCTTAGGCACCTTACCCAAAAAGCAACTGATTTATAAGGACAAATTAGGCCGTGATCGCCATGATCGACGCAAGCGTATTGTCGATCCTCGAAAGGGCCTCTATGCGGAAACCCATGTGACTAGCTTAAAGACTTTCAAGCGCACCAGCTTAGTCAACTGTCAGCTCCAGACAGGTCGCACCCACCAGATCCGCGTCCACCTCTCTCACCATGGCCATCCAATCGTGGGAGACCCTCTCTATAACCCCGAGAGAGCTCCTCGTCTCATGCTCCATGCCCACCGCTTGCGGCTTACCCATCCCTTCACCTTAGAGAAAATTCAAGTTGAGGCCACGTCTCCAAGTTTTGAGAAAGGCTTAAAAGAGCAAACGTCTCCATAGAGCAAAACTCCTGATGTTTCTATTCTAGTGGACTAGAAGAATCTTCCTAAATGACTAAAAATAAAAGTCATTTTTTGAAAATCATCTAGCTGTTTTATGTAAAAAGAAAGTTTGTCTACATCTAAAAGAGGCTAGGACTTTTGTCCTAGCCTCTCAATTGTCTTTGGATTGTCGAGCAAGACGCAGTGGTTGAGTGGGCTCTACTACGCTGATTTCATCAGCTTTTACAGCCCTACTCAACTGTGCGGAGGTGGGACGACGAAATCGAATTCTAACGAATTACCGATTTCTGTCCCACTCTCTTTCTGTTATTTCTACATCAGTCCTATTCCGTCGTTTCTTCACTTGCGACTGGACTGGCTTCTGTTTTTTCTGACTCTGGTGATGGGGTCTGAACAGGATCTGAAGCCTCTTCCTTATTTTGGCTAGGATCGCTTGTAGCAGGACTTTGAGGGGCTGGGTCTGCTTTGTCTGCTTCCGCCACTACTGTCGATGGAGCTGCTAGCAATTCATCTCGAAGAACTTGAATCGCTTGTAGCAAGGCTTTCTTGTCGCTCCTTGGATCAGCTAGTTGATCAAAGAGAGCTTCTAAGCGTTCAAACTGAGCATCACTGGCTCCTTTTTCGGCCAATTGTTGGTGGAGAGCGATCAACTGGTTATAAATCTCTTGATAGAGGGCCACATCTCCAAGTTGAGGTTCCTCTGTTTTCTTTTGCTTTTGTTGTTCAATCGTTTCACCAACTTCACGCAAAAGACTTTTTCCTGCAGTCAAGGCCTTGTCAGCATCGGGCTCTTGCTGTACCTGTTCCAAACGTTCTTCAAAGGCAGGACGCTTGCTTTCTTCTACTTGTGGCAAAAGAGAGCTGATTTGTTCCAAAAGGGTTGTCAAGAGACTAGAGCGTTGACGGGACTCTGTCTTTTCATCCAAGTCACCATAGACCCCTTTGAGGAAGTCGTAAACAGCTAGGTTATAGGACGGAGCATCTCCTCCCTTTTGATCTAGAACTGTTTTTTCGATTGGATAGGTTGGAGCATTTTCCTGGGACAGTAGCTGGTCAATCGCTTGCTTAGCTTGGTAAAGTTCCATGAAATGGGCTTTTGAGTCCCAAGCTTCTTCAAAGGCTTGAGCCCGGTAAAGCTTCAAAGCAAGGTCTGATGCTGTCGCCCGTAATTCCGGTGTCAAACGCGCATCACTTAAACTTTGGTAGAAATACTTGAGGTAGTCCACCGAAGTCACACCAGTCCGATCTTGCATCTCCTGAATAGCTTGCAACAATTTTCCTTCTTGCTCCAATCGTTGGCTATCTTTAGCTGTATAGGCTTCCTGCAACTGAGAAACCAGGCTTTCTTTCTTGAGTTGGAAGGCTTCGGTATCTAGCAATCGAACCTGCTCCAACAATTCCTGGTAGCGACGGTCCAAGGCCGTCTCTTCTTTCGGTTTGACTTCCTGGGTCGCATGAATATATTCCTTGTCAACTTGCTCAAGACTCGCCAAGTACCCTGCTGTTGAATTGCTTGGGAAGTTTTTAACAGTTTCTAAGAATTGACCCAAGTTCAACTCAATCCGTCTTTGTTGCAGAGGGTCTGAAGCGTACAAAGTCCGACTTTCTGCTAGGAGTTGGTTGACTTTGTCCTCTACAGCTTTCTGATCCAAGTCACCTTTCTGGTAAGCTGCTTGGATGGTCGGCAGACGGTGAGCCAAGTAGTCCGCCAAGCCTGCTGAGCGCACCTTGATATAGTGGTTATGGTCCCCATGCGGAATGACAAACTGACCATTCTCGATTTGCATCGTATAAGGGGAAATACCAGAGCGAAGTGCTGTTGCATAGAGCTCGTTGATAAAGTCTAGCTCAGGATTTCCTGTTTCAAGTGGAATCCGGACATGTTCCTTCCGAACTGCATAAGGGTGGATATGGGTTGGATCGTATTCTTGGTCTGGATTGTTAAAGACAAAGAAACCATTGGAAATCTTGATAGCTTCCCGAGGGACGCCGTAAGTCTGGCTAATGTACTGAATTTTTTCTTCATCCGAAGCATCTCGCGAATAGGTCGCTACATCATCTGTCAGTGGTTGTCCCTTGTCTTCTTCCTTCTTACCAGCTAACACTGCCTCTGCAGCTGCGATCTCTTGAGGAGAGAGATCCTTCTTGTAGAAGTAATGGGCATGGTCTCCGTGAGCGACCATATAGCCCTCGTCATCCTTGCTGATGACATGGTCTGCATGGAATCCATGATCGTGCTCATGGGCCTGTTCGCCTTCATGATGATGATCATGATCGGCTTCATGGTCCTCATGGTCATGCTTGTGATGAGGATCTTCCTTCTCATGGTCGTGGTCCTGATTGACTGGTTTTGTGTCTGGGCTTGAAGGTTGAGTTGGACTCTCTTCTTTTGTGATACTTCCACCTTGTGTACGGGATAGTTGGAACTGTCGTGCCAACTCCCGCTCTAAAGGCGAAAGGAGACTATAAGGGATGAAATGGAAATGATCCCCATGAGGATAAACTACCCCTTGATCTGTCCATTTGGTAATCTTACTTGGATCAAAAACAGAACCATCCGACTCAACATGGCGCTCTGAAAGCGGGGTATGCTGCAACTCTTTCTGTAGGCTTTCCAGACTTCGCCCTTCTGTCGTCACTGTTGGATGGGGAAGAGGAGTGGAGAGCGCTGGAGTGACAGGTGCTGGAATCGGTTGATTCGGATTAACCGGTGCAGTTAACTGGATAGAAGGGGGCAATACAGGTTTTACCTCATTTTTCCCCCCTCTACCATTTAAGATAGATAAGGCAGCAGCTAATTCTCCAGCTGATAAAGCGCTCTTCGGAATAAAGTGGTAATGTCCCCCATGAGGCACGATAAAGCCATCTCCTGTATCAGAAATCACATCCCCAGGATGGAAGACATAGCCGTCATCTGTCCGATAACCACCTTGGCCAGGCTTGACTCCTGCTGTCAGACTAGCCACCGTTTTTCCTTCTTGTAAAGCTTGACTCGGCTGACTAAAGTCTCGAGTTTTTCCAGCTTTTTGAGAGGGTTCTGTCGCAGCTGACACAAACTCCCCATTTTTCTGTTGGGCAATTTCCTCCACCGAACGGACATTCAGCGTATGTTTCGGATCGGTTAGGTAGAGGTAGTAGGTCCCATCCTTCTTGATAATATAGCCATCTCGCACCTGTGTGACAATATCCGATTGTTGCAGTTGGTAAGTGGGATCACGTAAAATCAGCTCCTCACTAAAAATCGCATCGTAAGGGACTTTGCCGTTGTAGTAATGGAAATGATCTCCATGGGAAGTCACAAAGCCCTCATCCGTAATTTTAACCACAATCTGCTCTGCCTGGATCTTTTCCTTCGAATTGACGGTTTCAATGCTTTCTTCCTGCTTGTTTGAGCGGCTATCTGACTTTTTCTTGTCTCCTTGTAAATACTGCACCTGATTCTGATTCTTTTTGTCTTCCTTGACTGGTGCTTGCTGACTTAAGGCATAGGCGCACAAACCCAAACCTAAGGTTGCTACTAATCCAATTGTTGCTTTTTTCTTCATTTCTTTTTACTCACTCCTGTAATTCTTTCGCTAGACTAGCCATATTTTCTTCTAAGTTTTCTAAGAGATCTTTATTATTTTCCGGATCCGCTTCGAGAGGATCTAACACCTTCACTTTTGCCCCTGTCGCTTTGGCAATGCTATCGGCCACCTTGGACGAGGTATGCTTCTCCACAAAGATCGTCTGAACTTGATAATCCTTGACAAACTGCTGAATCTCAGCCAATTGACGGGCTGTTGGTTCCTGCTCAGGCGAGATCCCTGCGATTCCTAATTGTTTCAGACCAAAACGCTTGGCTAGATAAGAGAAGGCTGTATGTTGGGTCACAAAGGTCTTTTGTGCCGCTTTTTCAAAGAGAGGCTGGTATTTAGCCACCAAAGCCTCACAGCGTTTTTCAAGTTTTTGGGCATTGGCCTCATAATAACTTCTGTTCTCTGGATCAATATTTCCCAATTCTTGGGCGATGATCTTCCCTTCTTCAGCGATTTTCAGTGGATCCATCCAAGTATGAGGGTCATACAAGTTTTTTGCATCCTTTCCTTCCGTATCCTCAATATCCTCTAATCCAGCAACCTTATCCAATTCCATTCCTTTGCTGGCTTCGATAACTCGCAGTTTCGAGTCTTGCAAGCTAGGGTCTAGACGCCCGGCCCAAGATTCGAGTGTGTGAGAATGGTAGACAAAGACATCCGCGTCATAGATCTGGGCTGTCTCCTTGGCCGAAGGTTCGTAATCATGAATCCCAGCACCTGACTGAACCATCCAGACCTCGTTTCGATCGCCTGAAATTTCCTTAACCAGGGAATAGACAGGATAGAAACTCGTCACAATTTTGAGTCCCTTTTTCGTTGGGCCAGCTCCAGAACTTCTCTGGCTTCCACAAGCCACCAACAACAAGAGGCAGATGAATCCAATTCCTAAGACTCTTAGTTTTCTCCCAAACATGTATAATCCCTTTCTTTTTCTTAATCGGTTTATTAAACAGTTAATTAACTAGTTAATAATAACGCTTATTTTTTAGTTTGTCAAGATTTTTTTGTATTTTTGATCACACAGAAAAAAGAGGCCCCTGAGGGCTTCGTCAATTCTCTCGATTAGTTAAATAATTGTTGATCAAGAAATGCGCTTATTTTTTCTTCTTTTTAAAAAGATAAGCTGCACCGCTTGCTACTACAAAGGCTAATACCAAGCTAATCAAGGAGATGGTGGTACCAGTGCTTGGAAAGAAACCAATCTTCTTACCTGGTTTCTTAGACCCTGGTGTAACTGGTTTTGTAGGTTCATGTTTATTGGTTAGAACAACATTACCTTGACCATCATCTATATCCGTCACTTGGTAACCTGTTGAAACATCTACTCTTCGACCGTGTAGGTGGTAGCTTTACCCTTGACAATTTTGTCTAAGTCCGCAAAGAATCTAAAAAACCAGCCCCTTCATAGAGCTGGTTGTCTTTCTATTATAGAAAAGTCCTTAGGCAAAAATGCTGAAATCCTTATTTGTTATTTATAACGTGGTGTAGCAAATCCTCGGATATTCCCGTGTCCGATACGGTAAACATTGCGTTTTACGGTTCCAACATCACCTGAATTTCCTTCGATTGTGTGAATAAATCCATTTTCGACACGTTCTACAATTCCAATATGGTCTGCAAAACCGTCATTCGACTGAGAATATTCATCCCAGTTAAAGGTAATGATGTCCCCTGACTTTGGTGTAGAGGCCCCATTTTCATTCCAAATACCCAAACGTTTAAAAATTTGGATATGGCGCTCTACGCCACACTCACGACCAATCAAATGACTAAGTCCTTCGCGTTGGAAGACTGTTGTGACAAAAACATCGCACCAATCATCAGAATTTTTTACAGCGTATCCAACTGGTAGGGGATGTACGCTATTATAATCCTTGACCAATTGAAGATGGGCTGCGCTTCCGCTACGAACACCGACAAGACTTGCTGCAGCTCGTAAAATACGATCTCGTTGACCATTAGAAACATGAGGATTGTATGCTGTTTGATCAACTGTATCACGAGGTGAAAGAGCTGTTTGACCCAGGTTAAAACCTTCCACTCCACCATCCACATAGTCCACATAGACGTGCGTTGTATAGTTCCCTTTCTGGTATTGGTGATTCACTGCAGAGACCTGTACTTCGGTATGCATACCAGAAGGTGCTGTAGAATACCAGTAGAGATTTTCTTGATGAACTTGAGACCAAACAGCAACACGGATGTACTTAATCTGACGCCCTTGAGATGCCTGATCCACCGCTACCGTATAAGTACCGTTATTCGAGTTCACATCCTTGATGTAGGTCTGTGTTTTGGTCTTAGCATTACGGAATTCAACGTCTGTAGTTGTCCCACCAACACCGACTCGTGTGCCATCATTCTGAATGTAGTATAGGTGAACAAAGTACTTCCCAGTGGAATTTTTATGGTCACTAGCCTTCACAGAAATCTTGTAGTCTCCGTTTGCTTGACGAGTCGCTTCGTACCAACGGATATCATCTTGACCATCCTTATCAGACCAAGTTGGAACTTGAACAGTCCGCACGCCTTTAGGGCTGTAAACATCCTTAATGACGACGTCAAAGGTTCCCGTATCCTTGTTGTTGTTTTGAATAATAAGGTTGCCACTTGGATAGGATTGACGCACTTCCGTCGTGGTTTCGGTGATGTAGTTTCGTTGGTTGCCATTGTCCACATAGTAGACATGGACATTATACTTACCGGTGTCATTCTTATGTTCAGATGCCTTAATGGTTGCACGATAGCTACCATCAGCTTGCTTAGTTGCCTTATGCCAGATGAGGTCATCTTGCCAGTTTTGATTTGACCAGGTCGGAATCAAGACTTCCTTCAAGCCGTTTGGCGCTACAACATTACGAACCACAGCGTCAAACGTGCCAGTCGAAGCATTATTATTTTCAATCGTTACTGTACCACTTGGATAGGATTGACGCACTTCCGTCGTGGTTTCGGTGATGTAGTTTCGTTGGTTGCCATTGTCCACATAGTAGACATGGACATTATACTTACCGGTGTCATTCTTATGTTCAGATGCCTTAATGGTTGCACGATAGCTACCATCAGCTTGCTTAGTTGCCTTATGCCAGATNAGGTCATCTTGCCAGTTTTGATTTGACCAGGTCGGAATCAAGACTTCCTTTAAGCCAGTTGGGGACACTACATTGCGAACAACTGCATCAAAGGTTCCTGTGACTTCGTTGTTATTTTCTATACTTAAATCCCCTTGAGGACGACTTAGAGTACTAACTGTACGGCCAGACGGAGCCTTGGAACCAGCACTATAGAAAGTAGTGGTCCCCGTTACTGGTTTTGAAGTTGACTCAGAGGATGGGGCAGATTGTTCTGCTGAAATAGGCTTTGTTTCTACTGGTTCGTCTACCTTCGTAACTTCTGAGCTAGTAACTGGAAGCTCTGTTACTGGGGCTGGCGCCACATATTGATGAGTCCCTTCTTCTTGCTTTTCCTCGACAACTGGTGCTGAACTAGCTTGTGTCGTTACTGCTTCACTTTCAGTGATTGCCGATTCTTTCACTCCCACTTCATCGGCATGGGCAACTTGAACTGAGGCAGCTAGCAATACAGCTGCACTGGCAAAATAAATGAAATCCTTTTTTCTCATTTTCATTCCTTTAATCATATTTTATCCCTCCTATTTTAGCATACCGAGAGGGATTCGAAAAGGTTTCTAGGCGTTTTTTCTAAAGAATATAAAAAAGAAGCCTTTTTAGGCTTCTATTTTACAATTTTATTCAAGGCGTTTGTTAAATAACTTCCATTACGAATCTTTTGGCCAATCCTTTTTGCATTGACAAGCAAGTCTTGGTAGTCCTGATCGTCTAACTGTTCAAGCGCTTGAGAGAGATCATACAACGATTCCACTGCAATCCCACAACCATTCTCTAAGACAAAATGTGAAAGAGCTGACTGTTTCCACACCACAAGCGGGAAGCCTGATGCCAGATAAAGTGAAGCCTTGTGAGAGTTGTTATAGCGAAGGTACTCACCAAAGACGCCACTACAGGTCTCAGCGCTATCACCATCCCAGACAAGCCCAAAACCACCCTCAAGAGCTGCTGGTAACTCGTCAGGTAGGAATGACCCAAAGTAAGCCTCATTCGCAAGAGCTCTGCTCTCGTCGAAGCCAACACCATAAAGGTTATAAGCAGGTTCTTCAGGAAGAGAGTAAAGATAACCAGCTTTTTCCTGAGCTAAATTACCAGCCACAATAATTGGCTGATTCTTAGTAAGACCCGTCTTCTCTTGGAAATTTGGAATCAAATAGTCGAAAATACCAAGGCTAACAATCTTATCCGCCTCAACCCCTTTATCCACCAAAACAGATTTCATGATTGGATTGTGGGCAATAATACCATCAGCTGCACCAAGAAGACCTGATTCTTGAATTTGAATGCGAATCTTATGCTTCAAAGGGAAATTCTCAACATTGACATAACGAAGAGCTTCTAAATCGTGAATAATAAAATGAACTTTTACGCCTTTTTTCTGCGCTTTCTTTACATGATGTGTTGTGAAAAAACTATGATGAAGCATTGGGAACTGAATCAATAACTCATCACCTTGCTTTAGTTGATTCAAGGCCTGACCAATAGCCTTGGATTTATGAAGCTGTGCTTTAAGTGTACTCATCTCGTACCAATTATCAACTGAAAGAACCAAGGCTTGATAACCTTCTCTCTTTACAATTTCTTCAACATCATTACGTGCCTTATTACCGGCATTTTTAACATTGTTATCGTGTAAAAATTCTTCTTTTAAATAGTATTTCATCTCTTATTTCTCATTTTTCAAAAGCTGATTTTTCAGGATAGCGTTCTTTCAAGATTTCCTTAAAATGAATGATATTCTCCTCTTTAAAGTCAACATCATCATTCACACAAAGAAGTTTTTTATGTTTATCTTTAAAGATACTCTCTAATCGATCCACTTGATTCAGGTCTATCGACTCTCCAACATTCTTTGACATAGGATAAAACTGATTACTTTCAATTTGCCAATGCTGACAGATGTATTGATTAACATCTACTCCATAGTCTCTCAATTGATTTCGTGACGTTTTATCTAAGGTTTCACCCTCAATTTCCCATAAATGTGCCAAGGTACTCTTTTTCATTGGAACAGGTACATGCTGGTTCACATAGCCTGTTGGTCCCCATGGCAAAAGTAACAAGTTTTTCAAAACTAAAGACCCATAACGATAATTAAAGAATTTCCAAGGTGAAGATTTTAAGGCTTTTTTATTAGGAAAATGGCGATAAATCAATTCAACATTATTGTGATAAGTATTGGTAAATGGTGACCAAGGAACCAAAGCATCATAAACCGCTAAAAGCTTCGGTTGCCCATTCTTATAAAAATCCGAAGGTTGACTATCTCTGATTAAGTACATATCATCATTGAAATAGAGATAGTTTTCCGACAAGCCTTCAATCCGATGGAGGTTAAGCTCAATAGCCGCTGAATTATAAGTAGGTAAATACTCTTTAGGGATAAATTCTTTATGAGTAACCAACTTGAGTTTTGGATGCTCTAAGTTTAACCATTCCGGTTTTTGGCCATTGGTGACTAAGTAAACATGATTTACCCAAGAAGCATGCTTTTCAATCATTCGAAACCAATAATTAAAAATGCCGTAATCACGATAGCGTTGCTCACCATCGATTTCTTGGTCTATTTCTGCTATTTGATCTGTCACGACTTGTTTCTCGCGGATAAACTCCAGGTCACTTCCGTCAACCCAAAGAACCACGATATCAATTTTATCTTGCGTCATTTAGTAAATTCTTTCTCAACGACCTCTAGAGCACGCTCAATGACCACGTGCATGTCATAGTATTTATAGTCTGCTAGGCGCCCACAGAAGATAACCTTGTCATTTTTAACTGCTTCTTCTTGGTACTTGGCAAACATAGCGTTGTTCTTTTCATCGTTGATTGGATAGTAGGGTTCATCCCCACGTTTCCAGTCAGCTGGGTATTCACGGGTGATGACTGTCTTCGGTTGGGTTCCATACTCGAAGTGCTTGTGCTCAATGATCCGAGTATAAGGAATTTCTCGCTCGGTGTAGTTGACTACAGCATTACCTTGATAATTTTCCTCATCCAAAATTTCGTGTTCAAAACGCAGGCTACGGTACTCCAACTCCCCGTGCTTGTAGTCAAAGTACTGGTCAATCATCCCTGTAAAGACTACTTTTTCCGCTGATGCTTCCAGCTCTTCACGATTGGCAAAGAAATCAACCCCAAGCTCTACTTCTACATCGCCCAACATGTTTTCAATGATGACATTGTAACCACCGATTGGAATACCTTGGAAACGGTCATTAAAGTAGTTATTATCAAAAGTCAAACGCACTGGGAGGCGCTTGATGATAAATGGTGGAAGGTCTGTTGCAGAACGTCCCCATTGTTTTTCCGTGTATCCTTTGATCAACTTTTCATAGATATCTGGACCAATCAACTTGATGGCTTGTTCTTCCAAGTTTTTTGGCTCAACATCTTTCATATCCGCCGTTTGTTCCGCAATCTTGTCCTTAACTTCTTGTGGAGTCTTAGTGCCCCACATAGCGTAGAAGGTATTCATGTTGAAGGGAAGATTGTAGAGCCCCCCCTTGTAATTAGCCACCGGTGAGTTGATATAGTTATTAAACTCAGCAAACTGGTTGACATAGTCCCAAACTTTTTTGTTGGACGTATGGAAAATGTGGGCACCATACTTGTGAACATTGACTCCTTCAACTTCTTCGCAGTAGATATTGCCACCAATGTGGTCCCGTTTATCAATGACTCTTACTTTTTTGCCACGCTTGGTTGCCTCATGAGCAAAAATTGCCCCCGATAAACCAGCACCAACAATCAGATAATCGTACATAGTTGTCTCCTATTTATAATTTATAATTTAACGATTCGATTGAAATAAGGGATTTTCATTAATATTCCAACCACAATAAAACTTACACTCAATGTGAAGATGAGAAAAAACAAATGTGCTCCTGCAAAACTAAATCCAACTGATTTCTCCCACACTTTCATAACATATGTATGTATAACAAAAATTCCCATAGTTTGATTAGAAAGATAGATTATCCATCTGTTTTTATCTGTATTTAAATCAAACGTCAGTACCGTCAAAAAAGTCCCTAAACTTACAACTTTCACAAAAATACTATCATAAAAATATTCAGCAAAAAGATTATGGTGAATATACTTCGCTAGCATAAATAAGATTAACGGTGAAGCAAATAGTAAAACTACGGTTATTTCTTTCATCCAACTCCTAAAACACTTTTTAAGAGTATCCAAGCTAAATTGTGCTAGAAATCCACCTAAAATATAATAGAAAAACCAGGTCCATAATCTAAATGTCTGTATAACATAAACTTGCACTGGCATTTGAAGTAAAATATTTGTCAGCTCAACTACCAAACCGATAATTACCAGTACAGAAAGAACCAACAAATACCGTTTTTTTGATTTTAGAAATTTTTTCAAAATTGGTAGACACAAGTAAATAAGAATTAAAGCACCAAAAAACCAAAACTGGAAAAAATAACCTCTTTGTAACAAAGAACCCAAAACTTTTTTAATTGGGTTTTCTGAAAAATCCCTCTTATAAATCCAAATGATTAAAGTCCATATAGATACGGTTACAAGAATCCATTTTATTTTTTGCAGGATGTATGAATAGCTTATTTCATTTTTTCCCAATAACAAATAGCCATTTACCATAAAAAATAGCGGAATTGAATAGGTACCTAAGTAATATAAGTATGTTAAGTAATTCCAAGATCCAGTTTCTTTAAATCCTGGCATTGTGGTATGGAGTAAAACAACTCCTATACAAGCCATAATTTTAAGCAAATCTAGGTTTGTATTCCGTACTTTCTTCATTTCGATTGTTTTCCTATTATTTGTTTTAACTCTTTCACATCTACCACTTTCAGAACTAGAATAGCAAGCAGGTAAATGAGGACACCAAGCACTGCATACACAAGAACATTTAAAGTAGGTGAAAAATGCAAGAATGGTTTTGCACTTAGCAACAAGCCATACATTATAGCAGAAGCGAGAATAATTTTTGCCATAGCCCCAAGAATCGGTACTTCCTTGAGGTAATGACGGGTATAGTACAATTGAATTCCCCAGACCAAGGATTCTGTTAAAACCGAAACAATGGCTGCACCGATAAAACCAAAGTGAGGCAAGAAGAGCAAATTCAACCCGACACTGACAATGGCAGGAACAGTGGTCGAAATCATAAATTCTTTGTTTTTATCATGCGGGATGAGGATTTGAATCCCCATGATATTGGTCCAGCCGATAAAGAACATTCTAAAAATCATGATGGCTATGGCATAACGCGCATCCTGGAAATCCCTCCCTAGGAAGAATTGAACAAAGTCATCATTGACAATCAGCATGCCGGCAATGATGGGGAAAATGACCAAATTATAAATCAAAAAGGACATTTGGTGCATCTTGTTGACAGCCTTGTGGTACCCTGAGGATAAGAGGCTCGATACCCGAGGCAACATGACACTTCCCAGTGAGGTCACTAGGGTCAGCAAAATATTGACCAATTTCAAGGCCTGATCATAGATCCCCACATCCTTTGTAGAGGCGAGAGCCCCCAGCATGGTCCGGTCAAGGGTGACATAGAGGGAAATAGCAATCTGCGGTAAAAAAAGCAGAATGACCGGTTTTAAATGCACCCGTGCATAAGCCATATCAAAATGGGCTTTCCCAATAAATTCACGGGCGGGCAACCACATACTGAGCTGACCTAATAATTCAAAGATCGTTAGTAAGAATACATAGAGATAAAGATCATTAGCAGACTTAACAAACAAGAAGATGGAGATGACTCCAACCAGTTTGACCGTGATATTTCGAATCGTAATCTTGCGAAAGTCCTCTAAGCCCTGAAAGAGCCAGGAAATATCGAGCCCTTTTGATACTAAGCAAAGGCCCAAGATATAGGCAACAGGATTTTGCATGGAAGGAAGGGCCAAGAAAAGCAAGAGATAGAGTAAAATGGAGACAAAGGTCGCGCCTAACTGGAGAGTATAAATCCCCCAGAAATTCTTTTGGATGTCCTTGCGGTGTCCTGAGATCTCCTTGGTTCCATAATTGGCTACTCCTAGGGTCGCTAAAAGGATAAAGTAGGTGACAATGGAGTTGAAATAGCCGTAAGTCCCTAAGTCATCTGAACTAAAAACCCGTGTCACATAAGGTGTGGTGATAATCGGTAGAATAATCACTAGCAACTGGTAGGAGAGATTATAGGCGTAATTTTTAAGAACTTTCATAAGGATGTAACTCGTCTTAATCTTTCTTTTTAACTGGACTTAACTCTTTTTATTCAATTTTATTATCTGGATTCATAATAAACAATCGACTGATGAACAAAATTAATGGAGAGTAGCGAAGAACCAACATCTGAGGATCGAACATTCCATGGATAATCATAATTCCTAGGCAAGCCAGTACGATATCTTTTTGAATGGATATGAAATATTTCATAACTTTAGTAAGAGCAAACAACATGAAGGCACTGACAATCAAGCCATCAATAACCAATAATTGAACAAAAGAGCTATCAATATAATTGTAATTACTAGTGAAATTTCCAAACATATCAAGAGTTGTAAAGGAAATTGGTTGCCCTAACCAAGATACACCAAAATTTCGGAAACCATCCACACTGAGACGCAAACGATTATGCGTAAATTGATCGACTAAGTGAAAAAGATTACCAGATGAATAAAAACAGAAATATAAGATAACAACTAAGGCTAGAATAAAACCATAATTCGTTACTCGAGAAATCCAAAAATTCTCAATAATAAAACCTTTTTTAAATATTTTGATACTAAATAAAGCATATGTGAGTATCAAAATACTTAAGTAAAATGGACTAGATGTCGAAGTTTGTTGGTGCATATATATCGTAGCCGAAAGTAAGACCAGCAATTCCATGTAAGATATTTTTTTACCACGAAACATCAGATAGCTACACAAGGCAAAAAACATTCTCTGTGAAGCAAATGATACATAGTTAAAACCTAAACTAAAACGATAGCCACCATCCGCTCTCATAAACATATTCGAAATCACGCCCTTATTGCTAGCAAAAATCGTCAAAATAAGGACTAGAAATGTAGCAAAAGAAAAAGTTCCTAGTAGCTTTCTATAATCTATATCTCTGGCAGAAAAAACTAGTAATAAAACGTTTATGTCAAGTAAACCATCACGATTTTTTGAAACTATCAACATTGAAAAGAGGAAGGCCAGTGCTATCAACAACGATTTCCAGTGAAATCTAAAGTAATACAAGGTCTTCGGAAGAGTGATAAACTCTTTTATAAAAATCATGATAATAGTAAAATAGAGAAGCATCCTATACAGGGATAGAAAACCATCTAATCGAATGAAATAAGTAGTTGTGGCTAATGAAGCAACAACTACCCACACAAACAGTGTAGATAAGTATATTTTTTCTGAGATAAAACGATTGTTCATCACAATAGTCATCCAAACCTTTCAATCATAATAATAAAGTCTTATTACTGGTATCTATAAAAAACCTCTCACAACTAAATAGTGAATCCCCCTATTTTATCAAGGTTTGTAGTTTTTTTAAAAAAATTACTGTCAGATACATTCTGAGATGTAATAACCGCCTAATTAGAGGATGAAGCGGAGAAGTAGTTTTTTTTAGCAAGGCAATCATCTCTTGATTTCTACACAAGACCTCAACATAGTGTCGTTTTTTAGAAAGAGACATCTTTTGCTCTGATATGTTCTGAATATTACTCATCAGGATGCGTGCCTTTATTTGATCTATAAATTGATCATCATGAATATTCCAGCTTGTCATCAACTGATCAACTTTTCCTAGTTCTTCCAATTGGTAGATCATACGATTAGGATTATACTGTCCCATCGCAGAATCTACTCTTCCTGAAATATAGACATAATAACCAGATTTCAGCAAGAAAACCGCATTAACATGCTGGTAAACATTCAGATTGAAACGAACATCTTCTCCTAATTCATAGGATTCAAAAACAATTTGATGTTCCTCCAGAAATTCTCTACGGTAAATTTTATTCCAAACAGTATACATCATGTCTGTTAACCATAATTCTTGAAAAAGCCCAATAAAATCACTTTTGTCTTTTTTTCCTTCAGTAGGGAGTATTTTTTCCGATCGATTTATTTCTGATAAGTTCTTTTCAATCGAATTATAGTAACTAAACACTACTAAGTCTAATTGTGAATCTAATTGACTTTCTACATCTGAAAATAGATTTCCCACAAGATAGTCATCCGCATCCACAAAACAAATGAACTCGCCTTTTGCTTTGGCTAAACCAAAATTACGGGCTGAACCGACACCCTTATTTGGAATATGATAGGCTGTAATATTTGCAAACTGAGCCGCATAATCCTCACAGATTTGACCACTCTGATCTTTGGAGCCATTATCAATCAACAAAATTTCCAAATCCGCATAATTTTGAGCAAGTAGACTATCGATACAACGAGGGAGATAATTCTCTACATTATATACCGGTACAATGACTGAATACTTTATCATAATCTCCTAAATTTCTCTCACTTCATCCCTTGTATAGCGAAAGCCAGCTTTAATAAACGCATACGGTACAACAAATATTTGATTCTATTTGGAATAGATTTTATTTCACTACACGTCAATTTATTTTTTTCTAATTCCTGTTTCACTTCACTTGTAATATCACTATAATTTTTATGTAGTTTAGCTTTATATAAACTAGCCAGTATGTGCGTTAAACCATTTACATAATAAAGTTGTGAGATGTGGAACTCCTCTTGGTTCAATTGAGAACGAACAAAATCAGAATAAAAAACTTCTTTGTAAAACCCAAACATATCTATAAACTTCTTCTCATTCCAAGACTGTGTAATAGAATCTGGGTTATCGATTAAGTAGTGATAGTACTTTTGATTTGTCGCATAAACCTTCTTTGCTGAAAGAAAAAGCTTGTAATTGGTTCCCAAATCTTCATAATATTTCCCTTTTGGAAATAGGATATCATGATCCATAAATAGAGACTTCCTATAGATTTTGTCGTTAGCAAAACCTGTAATGTAACTATGCTTCAACATTTCTACAAAAGCATCTTTCCCCTCAAAGACTATAGTCACTACTGAATCCGAAACTATAGCATCTTCTTCACTCTTAACAAACTCCCGGTTAAAAGAAATGATATCAAATTTTTGAGATTCAAGCGCTTCTGACAAGGCTATAAAGGTATCTGGCTCAATCCAATCATCCGAATCAGGAAAATAAACATATTCTCCCTTGGCCTGAGAAAGACCCGTATTCCTAGCTTCTGAAAGTCCGCCATTCTCCTTATGAATAACTGAAATAAAGTCATACGTTTTGACATAGTTATCACAAATTTGAGGAGAATGATCAGTACTTCCATCATCTACAAGTAGAATTTCATATTTTTTCCAATCTTGGGCAATTACGCTTTCAACACATCGTTTTAAATACTTTTCGACATTATATACTGGAATAACAACAGTTAAAAGTGGTTTCATAGATACCCCACCTAAATCTTTATTTTATGTTCAATACTTTCTGAATAGATCTAACTAACTTACGACATTTAAAAGTAATCGGTTTATAAAACCAGCTCTACCGTAGTCTTGTTCCTTCAGTAAACTTATATTCTTAATTCTTTTTATACAACTCTGAGAAATTCCGAATATAACTTTGTAAGGAGAAGAGTTCTTTTTGGCGTTGGACAGATGCCTTACCAAATTGCTCTCTCTTCTCGGTATTGTCAGCCAATTCTTGAATAGTCTTCGACAATTCTGCAGGCTGATTTGGTGTGGCGAGAAGGCCGTTTTCACCTTCCTTGACCATTTCACAGACACCGCCATGACGATAACCTACTACAGGTTTTCCACAAGCCATGGCTTCGAGGACGACTGTTGGTAATGGATCTGGATTGGTACTTGGCAAGACAAAGATATCAAACATATTATAGAGTTCTGTCGTCTTGCTATAATAGTCAATTCGCTTGATTTGTCCAGCTACTGGTGAGTCTGAAATAGCTTTTTCCAGCTCATCCACGCGCCACTCTTCTCCCTCAAATGCACTACCTGCTAAAAAAGCTACTGCTTTTGGATTGGTCTGTAAGATTGGAGTAACAGCTTCTAGGAAGTCCCCTTGCCCTTTCCAGGCATTCACTCGACCAACCATACCGATCACCAAAGCACCCTGCGCAATTCCAAACTGGTCACGAACAGCGCTAGCAGCCATCACCTGATATACAGCATTATCGACACCATTATAGATGACTTGAACCTGATCGTCTTTCACATAGCGAGACTGCTTCACGTGGTTTGCTACAGCATTTGAAACTGTCACAATCGTATCGGCATAGCGCCCCATCAAAAAGTTGATAAAATCAGAAATTGCTTTTGGTTTGACGATAATTTCGTGCACATGCCAAATCAAAGGAAGTTTTAACTTCCGCTTTAGGTAAATTCCTTCAAGAACCGCTGTGGTGTTATTGTGAACAAGGGTAATCCCATTTTCTTTAGCATATTTAGCAATTTGCTTTGAATAACGATTATAGGAGGCAAAATACTCAAGAATTCCCTTAGGATTAAAATATTTACGGCGCAAGATTGGGTAATCAATAACTTTAACCTTAGCACCAACCTCTTCCAATGCACCCACTAAGACACCATCATTGGGTAAGATAACATGTGCCTCAAAAGCATCTTGATCCAATCCTTTAATAAGCTCCAACAAAACTTTGTCAGCACCATACATTTCGGCACCAGCATGGAGATATAAAATTTTCTGCATTTCTATCCTTTAAATACTTTCTCGTAGTCTGTAACAATCTTTTCCCAAGTAAAGGCTTCAGAGATACGTTTACTTGATTTTTGATTGAGGTCTTCGATTGCTCGATCACCCAATTGTTCAGCCTGATCAATAACGCTTGCCAATTGGTCTTTCTTCCAATAGAGAGCTCCCTCTTCACCGACTTCACGGTTAAAGCCAACATCTAACAAGAGGTTGAGTTTAGTAGACTCGAGCGCCTCAAGAAGGGACGGATTAGTCCCTCCTACCTCATGACCATGGAAGTAAGCAAAGGCATTCTCACGAATGTATTTGAGCAATTCTTGATCATAGACAGTCCCTACAAACTTCACTCGAGGATCCTGATCAAATCCAGTATCTTTACGCAACTGTTCATAGAACTTGTTTTGTTCCACATTGGTAATAAGGACAAAATCTTTCTGAGAGTTTGACCGCATAAAACCACGAATCATGGCCTCGTAGTTATTTTCAGGTACAAAACGTCCAACAACAAGGTAGTAGTTTCCTTCTGAGACTTGCTTGTCTGCAAACCAAGTCCGTACTTTCTCGTCTTCTTTACTCAGGATAGATTTGCTTGTATCCGTTCCATAGGCAATATAGGTCGTCTTAGGCTGATATTTAGCGTAGTCCTTTTGAATATAGGCTTCGATATTCTTGCTATCACAAATCAAAAGATCGGCGTGTTTAACCATGAGTTGTTCAGAAAATTTCCAGTACTTACGGACTGGAAGACTCCATTTTGCACGAAGCCATTCATGGCCATCCGGATTGACCATCAGAGTCCCTCCAATCGCCTTGATTTTCTTTTTTATTCTTGAAATAAAGGGACCAATCCGACAAGCCAAAACATAAAAGATTGGAGCTTGATCCTTGTTTTCTTTAGCCATTTCAATGGCCTTATTAAGAGCCGCAATATCATAAGCAATGGCACGCGCAGGACCGATATTAGGGACATCAATGTTATAACAGATTGCTCCATTATGCTCGAAAGCATCTGCAGTAATCCCTGATTTTGCAGAATTCTCCCGCATACAAGCTACATAGTATTGAATCTCTCGGTCTTGTTGGCACTCTGTCAGCTTTTCGACAAAGGTTTCAAAACCACCATATTTCGCTGGAATTCCCTTAGAACCCACGATATAAACTGACTGTTTCATTTTTCTCCTTACATGGAAAGGACGAAGCAGGAATTTCCTACTTCGCTCCATCTCGTTTAAATACCACTTTGATCGTTTTCAGCAAGATTTTAATATCTGACCAAATGGTCCAATCATCAATATAAGATACATCTAAGCGAACCACTTCGTCAAAGTCTGTAATCTCGCTACGGCCACTCACCTGCCAGAGCCCTGTAATACCGGGCTTAAAGCTCAAGCGTCGTTTTTGTTCTGGAGTGTATTTCTCATACTCATCCACTGTTGGCGGACGGGTTCCAACTAGACTCATATCTCCTTTTAGGACATTAAAGAATTGTGGTAACTCATCCAGACTGGTCTTCCGGATAAAGCGCCCGATCGGCGTAATCCGAGGGTCATTGTCCATTTTGAACATGCCACCGGTCATGGTGTTTTGATCCATCAATTCTTTTTTCCGCTCCTCTGCATCAACATACATGGAACGGAATTTATAAAATTTGAAATAGCGCCCATTTTTCCCGACCCGTTTCTGGGCAAAAATAGCAGGTCCTCCATCCTTGCGAATCAAAGGTACCAATACAATCGCTACCAAGCCACAGATGAGCAAACCCACCAAGGATCCACAGATATCGATCACACGTTTCGCAGTCACATGGCTAGGTTTGTAGAAATTAGTCGAGAAGGTAACGACATTGAGTCCAGCCATTTCTCGAATTCGTTTATTCCCTGCAAAGTTTAAATCAAAAGCATTGAGGTTAACTGTAACGTCGATCCCCATAGTTTCAAATTGCGAGACATATTCACCAATGTCATACTCTTCACTTGGAAGATTTAGAAAGACTTCGTCTACCACTTCATAGGTCGCATAAGCCAACAGGTCTTCCTTCGGAACAACCCGAACAGTTGGGTGTTGAAAATTTGGGCGGTCCAATACCGTCACTGCAACCACTTCACCACCGCTATCATTTGACGAAAGAAGCCGATCAAGAACTTTATCTAGACGAGAATTGGCCGTAATCAAGAGAATCTTGTGACTTCCTTTGAGGCTGTAATAGAAGCGACGCCAATAGCGTTTGATGAGGTAGTTCATCAAATAAAGGACAAGTGTTAGAAGAAATAGAAAATAAATCATCCCCCGACGGGAAAGGGAAAACTTCTCCTCCAAAAAAAAGCTCGAAAAACTAATTGCAAGCGCAAAACACAAACTATATTTCAAGGTTTGTAAGAATTCAACGAGATGTCCACGTTTGAAATAATCTTGGTTGTAATCACTGACGTAGAAGGCTACGAAATGCAATAAATACAGATAGAAAATTGTATTAGAGTGGATTTCTGTCTCTGTTACAAAACTAAACAAATAAGCCACAACTAAGACTGGTAAGCTTTGGAAAAATGCCAAAGCAAATTTGTGAAATCCCCTTCCTTCTGTCATAATATCTCTATCCTATTCCTTATCTTTTTTTCCCATAATTGCCATAGTTCCCGTAATTACCGTAGGAACCATATTTTTCTAATTGAACATCAAATTTATTGAGGACCACTCCTAGGAATGGTGTTCCTGTCTGTTCCAGTTGCTCTTTAGCTTTTTGTACAGCCTTGCGACTCACAGCTCCTGATGCCGTCACGACCAAGCTTCCATCACAACGTTGAGCGATAATAGCCGCATCAATGACCATCCCAATCGGAGGTGTATCAACAATAATATAGTCATAATGATTGCGAAGTGCCTCAATGATAACTTCAAAATTTTTACTTTGTAAGAGGCCTGTAGGGTTAGGAGAAATTTGCCCCGACAAGAGAACGTCCAATTTTGGATAGTCAGTTGTCGCAATCGCTTGGGAAATTTCACTCTTGCCAGAAAGCACTTCTGTCAAGCCAGAAACACGTCCCTGGCTTTTAAAGACACCTGTCATGACCGAGTTACGGATATCCGCATCGACCAATAAGGTGCGATAGCCCGCACGCGCAAAGGCTGTCGCCAAATTCGTAGAAATAGTTGATTTTCCTTCGTTAGGTTGCACAGATGAAATGGCAACGACCTTAATATTCGTCCCACTCAACTGAATATTGGTACTCAAGGCATTAAAATACTCTTCGGCCTGAGTCATCGCTGCTAATTTGCTTTTTACAATTTCTAAGGTTGCCATGAATTCTCCCTCTTACAGTTTCTTCACACTAGGGATCACGCCTAATAGAGTGATGCCCATCACTTCTTCGATGTCTTCTGGTTTCTTCACACGGTCATCCAATACTTCTGACAAGATCACCAGAATGGAAATCAATACACCGCCAAGGACAAAACCAATGACAACATTTCGTTTGATATTTGGTGAAGAAGGATTTTGCGGAACAACTGCCTCATCCAATGTTGTCACGTCAGATACCTTGGTTACAGCAATAATTTTTTCTGCCGCAACATCTTTCAAGCCATTCGCGATACGAGCTGCTTCTTGGGGGTCTGGGTCTGATGCTGTGATGGACAAAATCCGAGTATCCGCTGGCACTGCCACTGAGACTTTCTTAGCAAGCTCTGCAGGAGTCATTTCCAACTTCAACTCTTCGATAGCTTGGTTTAAGACATTTTGAGAAAGGATAATCTCACGATAGTCTTTAACCAAGTAGGATCCTGCTTGAAGATCTTGGTTGGTCAAGGCATTGTTTTCTTGGTTCTGACGACTTACCACGTAGATACGGCTGGTACTTTGGTAAATTTTCTTCGCTACAAAAGCGCTGTACCCTAGGGCTCCAATCGCAAACATTAAGGCCGTAATTAGAATAGAGAATTTACGACGCCATAAGGTTTTAAAGAGGGAGACCACATCCAATTCGATCTCTTGGCTCTCTTGGTTTTTCATATTCACTTTCTCCTTTTCAATCCCCATGATGGAACTTGATTGTTAAAATAATTCGTTATTCAATAATGTTTGTTGATTTTCAACAAAGAGGGCACGTGCTCGATCACTGCCGTAGCGTTTTTCTATCAACTGGTAAGCTTTTTCCATGTATGGAGGGCGCTGATCAACATTGTGCATATCGCTTGCAACAAAATGGACCAAGTCCTTGTCCAAGAAATACTGGGCACGTTGTTTCATGAACTTGTAGCGATCACCAAATAATTTAGGCTTGAGGACACTAGAACTATTGATCTGGGTATAGCATCCCATTCGGATCAATTCCCGCACCCGTTTTTCATTCTTTTCCAAACAGTGGTAGCGTTCAATATGGGCAACCACCGGAGTCACTCCTAAGCGCAAGACTGCGCTTAAGGCTTGATGAATCTCCTTGTAGGGCGTCGCCATACTAAATTCAATCAAAGCAAAGCTGGTCTCGGCAAGCGTTGGAATAGTCCCAACTTCTAACTTTTCTAGGATATCTTGCGTATAGTAGATTTCTGCTCCGAAATGCAAGGTCATTTCAGGCAGATAGGTCTCGACCATCTCTTTTACTGCTAAGTAATTTTGATAGATTTTCTCTTCTGGTGTTTCAAACATCCCTTTTCGACGATGGGATGTCGAAACGATGGTACGAACCCCTTGACGGTAGCTTTCCTCGATGAGGAGTTTGCTATCCTCAATCGTCTTTGGTCCATCATCCACATCAAAGACAATGTGTGAATGAATATCAATCATTGTTATTTCCTTCCATGGTTTGGTTTATCTTTTCTTTGGCTTGTGTCACACTATCAGCATTCAACTCCATCATGTAGAGGGAAGATCCTGGCATAGCATATGAAGGCAAATCATTTCGTCCTTGTCCAGTGACCGCTTGTGAAGTCACCTTGTAGCTTCCACCAGTCTCCAACTGTGTATTCACCAAATTCATAATTGTTGGCAAGGGCATATTGGTTTGCAAGGAATCTTGTAAACCAGAAACGATTTCATTGTAATTGCTCAATGCTTTGGTTGATGTTAATTTATGGATAATGGCTGCGATCACTTTTTCTTGGTTCTTCCCGCGATCGTTGTCTCCACCTTCAAGTGAGTAGCGCTCACGGACAAAGCCAAGGGCTTGCTCCGAATCCAAGTGAACTTTTCCTACAGGGAAGTGGTAGTTTCCGTGTAGACTTGTAAATTCTTGATCATTCTCTACATCAATCCCTCCGACCAGGTCGACGAGCTTCAAGAAGGATGTGAAGTTTAATCGGACATAGTAGTCAATCTTGATGCCATACAAATTTTCTAATGTATGAATAGACGCATCTACTCCATAAATCCCAGCGTGGGTCAATTTATCCCCTTGGTTGTTTCCGCCATCGGCGATCGGTACATAGGCATCACGCGGAGTGGTGGTCAGCAAAACTTGCTTGGTCTTTCGGTTGACCGTCATGATAATATTGACATCAGACCGAGAAACCGAAGTCACTGGGCCATAGGTGTCAATTCCACTAACATAGATGTTAAAGGTGTCCGCATTCGCATCCGCCTTAGCTTTGGTTTCAACTTGACGACGAATCTTGTAAGAGTATATTTTCTTTAATTTTTTCGCATAGTCAGCATCCACACTTGCAATAGTATCTTCAAAGGTACTATTCAAGACAATGGCTTGTGTCTTGTCTTCTTGTAGGGCCTGGTAAGCCGCTGCATAAGATTCCACATCTTCAATGGTCAAGTCATGCTGGCGAGTTTTCTTCACTTCTTCTACCAAGGCTAGAAGATCGTCTGCGTTATTGTTTCCCGTAGGTGCTGCTACACTGCTAATTTCTTTGATATCTTGGATTGGACTATCCGCCTTGACGTAGACAGCCATTTCAGATTCCGTATAGTTGGCATTGCGGTTCACATTTCCAGCGATATCGACCAATTGTTGGGTGACATAGGTCCCCACGGAGGTACCTAGCAAGCCTAGAACCAATAAAAATAGCGTCGTCTTTTTAGCCTTGCCTGCAAGGATCAAACCCAAGGTTAAAAAAAGTCCGCCAATTAACAATACCGTCACAAGTATATTCAAATAACGGAAAGCTAGGATATTGTAACTAAAGACATTATAAAGAAAGAGCCCCGCCACAAGTAGTGTTAAAACCCAGAGACCACTATTTACAATACGTAGCTGATCCCAGCCACTTGTTCTGATTGAATGTTTGTTTTTTCTACTTCGATTCATTTTATCCCCCATACTATTTTCTTAAATATTATAACATAAAATTGCCCTACAGATCAGAATCTATGCCCATTTCTCCACTATTAATTTTATACTATTCTGAGCTCCCTGTACAGCAATACGGGAAAAAGAAAAGGGCAAATAAAAAAGGATGGGACAAAAGTCCCAGCCTTTTTTATTTGCATTGTCGAGCAAGACGCAGTGGTTGAGTGGGCTCTACTACGCTGATTTCATCAGCTTTTACGGCCCTACTCAACTGTGCGGAGGTGGGACGACGAAATCGAATTCTAACGAATGACCGATTTCTGTCCCACTCTCTTTTTATGGGTTTATACTTTATCTTTTGAGGTAGAACTTGTGCCTGAATCCTTGCTAGTTGAGGAATCACTCTTTGAGGTATTACTTCCTTTACGAGTTTCAGCCCCATCAGCAGAGTATTCGTTTACAAAGATTTCCTTACGTAACTCAAGGAAACTTTCATCACTAAGGATATAACGCCCTTCTTTGGTTTTTGTCAATTCTAACGTGTACTCGCGTGGTTCGATGTATCCAAAGTCTTCATTCAAGCGGTCAAAGGCATAGTAGAACAAGAAATTGTTCAATAGAGACAAGCGTTTTTCTAGCTCTGGATCTGTGTTGTCTTCTAATTTTTTAACATCTTCAATTCCGTTTTCAAAAAGGCTAGATTTTGCACGGTTGATCAAGTTAGCCAAGTCACGTGTTGCAATGGCACGAGATTTGAATGTAACTGTCGCAATATCTCCTTCGTCTTCAACCTTGGTGATCTCATAGTCATCACCGATAGTTGCTAGCACTTTGAAACGAGCTTGGTCAAACAATTCCAATATTTTTTCTGGAGTAAATGTTTCAGTTGTGAGTTCAAGTGTGAAGTCTTCTGCAGGTAGATATTTTGGTGCATTTTCATCAACATATTTTTCGGTAATTTGTTTTTTCCACTTGTCAACTGACGTTCCCATCAAGGTTGTGAAACCAGAAGAATGGTCAGTGAAGATGGCACGAAGAATGATATCTCCATCTTTCTCAATTTGTTTTTTTGTTTTTTCCTCTTTTGATTCACTAGATTGTTCTACTTTATCCTCTTTGGCTGCTTTTTTCTCAGTAGCTGGTTTTGACGAACAAGCTGCCAACAACAGCAAGCAGGCTGATAAGATACCGTATTTTACGAGCTTTTTCATAAATTCTCCTTATTTTTTATAGATTATGTTCATTATACCAAAAATAGCCTCCCTGAACATTCTTAGACAAGCGTATGTCAATAAATTGTAATGTTTTGTCTCTACTTCGTAACAAAAAAGATCCCTTCTCTTGCGGAGGGATCTCATCGCCTATAGCATGGGCGCAAATAACTGCATAATCTCTTTGATCAAATGCTGGTACCAGGTGATTCGGAAAGTATCCAACTGGATCTGCTGAGACACGGAGAAAATCCCTTGAAAATCAGCTCGGATCTTGGTCAATTCTGGGCTTCGATACATCCAGACCGCATTCTCATAGTGATGAACCAGACTCCGATAGTCAAAATTGATGGTCCCGACTACTGCGACTTCATCGTCGGCCAATACTTGCTTGCTATGGATAAAGCCTGGAGTGTACTCATAAATTTTAACCCCTGCTTCCATCAGATCTGGATAAGCCCCTCGAGTAACGATTTGGATTAACTTTTTATCCGGAATGTAGGGGGTCACGATACGTACGTCAACGCCTCGGAGTGCCGCATTTCGAATATCTTCTGTCAAATCATAATCAATGATTAAATAAGGGGTCGTAATATAGACATAGTCCGTTGCCTGATTGATGATATTCTGATACACAGCCTTACCAACCTGGGACTTATAAATCGGTTTCGGTCCACTACCAAAGGGGATATAGAAACCTTCACCATCTACCGCTTGGTTTTCCATATGGTATTTATCAAAATCTTCAATTTCTCCCTGGTTAATGTACCAGTTCATGAGAAAAAGTCGCGTCAAGGCCTTGACAGCTCGACCGTCCAAGCGTACTGCACTATCTTTCCAACGGCCGAAGCGTTCTCTCTGGTTGATGTACTCATCCGCCAGGTTGACCCCACCTGTATAACCAATCTGGCCATCAATGACCAAGATCTTTCTGTGGTCTCGGTTGTTATAGGCCACCGTTAATCGTGGCACCACCTTATTAAACTTGTGGGCATCAATACCTAACTTGCGCAAGCGTTTGGAATAGTTTCCCTTGAGGGTCGCCATACAGCCAATATCATCGTATAACAGCTTCACTTCTACCCCTTCTTTAACTTTCTCAAGTAAGATATCTAGGATGCTGTTCCACATCAGACCTTCCTCGATGATATAAAATTCGAGAAAGATAAATTTCTTGGCTAAGCGCAAATCCTCCAACAATTGTGGAAACATCTGATCCCCTAGTGGGAAAAAGGTCGAAGCTGTACCGTTGTATAGGTCTGCATTGTGATCCATGGATAGAATAGACTTGACCATCCCATAGACGGCCTTGCTCTCTTCCTTTAACTGGAGGCGAAGCTCGCGGCTGTTGTCCTCACGGAAATTCATGGACTCCATATTTTCCAACTGAACCATTTCTTTTTTGGACAGACGACGCTCCCCAAACATGAGGTAAAGAAGGGAACCAAAGACGGGGATGACAGCAATTAAGAGCCAGGTCACCTTGCTCTCTGGAGGCATATTTCGGTTGACAATCGCTAAAATGGTCGAGATGTACAAGAGGACCATGATGGTGACAGACATCCAATTGGGGAACCATTCATTCAGCCAAAAGAAGGCCGCAAAAGACAGCCAGAGTTCAAACCCCATAAAGAGGATACTGAACCCATATTTGGACATTAACAATCGAAGCTTTCGAAAACTCACCCTCATTCTCCTTCTTTTATAATCCCTACTAGTATACCAGTTCTAAGAAGGGAGCGCAAACCCGATAAAATGAAAAAGAGAGGCTGGGACAAAAGTCCGGCCTCTCAATTGTCTTTGGATTGTCGAGCAAGACGCAGTGGTTGAGTGGGCTCTACTACGCTGATTTCATCAGCTTTTACAGCCCTACTCAACTGTGCGGAGGTGGGACGACGAATTCGAATTCTAACGAATGACCGATTTCTGTCCCACTCTCACTTCAGCTATTTTATTGCTTGGTTAGAACGATCGTGTCCTGATCATCCAACTCTTGGTCCGTTTCTTTCAGGGTCAATTGTTGCCCCTCCAATTGATAGCGGTAGCCATCATCTCCGATATAAATGATCTGGTTAGTAGCATCTAGTTTCACTGGCTTGATTTCTTGTTCTCCATCAGGCTCCACAGCTGTCCAGGTTCCTGTATCTCCTGTGACAACTAAAGTGATCTGATCCGCTTCATCTATCCCTTTGTAGGTTCCGTCGATATTGCCTTGAGCCACTTGAGTGTTTGTAGTATTTAAACTAGATGAACTTGAGCTTCCATCAGAAGAACTTCCTTGTGTATTCGTTGTCTTTGCTTCGGAAGCAGTCACCTGACTATTAGATTGTGAAGACAGTGGTGTTTGCTGGTTTGAACATGCTCCAAGTAAGAGGACTGTAGCTATTGCTAATAAAACAGTCATTTTCTTTGCCATGGATGGTCTCCTTTCGCGCCAACTTTTTTTAACGGACTTCCCCGTTCATTTGTGGCTCATCTTCAGTATACGATAGAGGTGGTTTTTGGTCAATCTTTATGACTGACTGATGAAGGTTACTGCCTATAAAGGATTCTTGCCTTGCTCTAATAGATAGGCGCGAACTTCTGAAATGAAGTAGAGTGAGCCAGTGACAAATAGCAGCTCTTGCCCATCTTGTCGGCTATAATAATCCTGTAAGTAATCTCTGAAATCAGCTACATAAGGATAACCTAAGCCATCCGCCTCTTGGACAACCTCCCCATATGCAAAGGTCGTCACCGTTAAGTCCGCCTCCGGCAAGTCTCTTGAAAAGATCTCCAACATCCCCTTGTAATCTTTACGCTTTAAAGCACCAAAGAGGATCTTCACCCGCTTATCTGAAAAGGTACGCGCATATTCGACTAATCGATGGATGGCATGAGGGTTATGAGCGCCATCTAGATAGACTCCTTGCCCAAAGTTCTCCAGACGACCCGGCCAGCTAGTCGCTTGCAAAGCCTCCCGAACACAGTTTTCATCAACTTGCTTCCCTCTCTGCTCCATAAAGAGGAGAAAGGCTTCGAGAGCCACCGCAGCATTCTCTTCCTGGTAAGCTCCATTGAGACCAATTTTTAGCGAATCAAATCGGTGCTGGGCATCTTGGAAGACACCCTTTACCAGTTGGAAATCGTCTCCATAGCGAGCTAGCGAACAGCCTGTTGCCTTGGCCTCTTCTATGCAGACACGCTCAGCCTCTTCAGCCAGTGGACCAATAACAGCCGGCTTCCCTGCTTTAAAGATTCCAGCTTTTTGAGCAGCTATGGCCTCTAGACTTCCTCCCAAGGTATCTTGATGATCCAGACCTACTGAGGTAATCACTGCTACTTCTCCTGTGATGACATTGGTCGTATCGAGGAGGCCCCCAATCCCAACCTCAATCAAGGCCAAGTCTACTTCTTGCTCATGAAAATACAAAAAGGCCAAGAGGGTGATAATCTCAAAGTAGGAGAGTTGGTCGTGAGTCTCGAGAAGCTGAGACTCCATCTCTTGGATTCTCTGACCCAAGCGAATCAGATCCTGATCCGAAATCGGTTGCCCATTTATACAAATCCGATCATGCATACTAACGATATGCGGAGAAGTAAAGGTCCCAACTTTCAGACCATGCTGCTGGAATAGTTGTCGCATAAAAGCAATGGTTGATCCCTTCCCGTTTGTCCCTGTCACATGGATCATAGGAACTGCTTCATGAGGGTTCCCTAAGAGCTTTACAGCCTGTTGCATGCGCCCCAAGCCTGAACGAAAATTGAGTCCAATTCGACTATTCATCCATTCTTCAATTTGATTCATTTCTTTCTCCTAAAAGAAAAGAGCGATCAAGCCACCTTGCTGGCTCACGCTCCGCTATTTCTTTAATTGCTACTCCGCTTCTAGTGTTCCTAGAAGCAGAGCTAAAAACGTCCCCCGGACGTTCCAACTCTCTCCAGCTTCTAGGAGTTGGGCTAAAAACATCCACTGGATTTACTTGCGGTCTGCATTTTCAACGCAAGGGTAAAAATGTTCACTGAACATTCCAACTCTCTCCAGCTTCTAGGAGTTGGGCTAAAAACATCCACTGGATGTTTTTACTCCTCCATAAAGCTGTTGAAGACTTCTTCAATCATATTCCATTCATCATCTGAATCTTCTGGGATTGGTTGAAGGTCGCCTTCTGTTCCGTCTTCGTTTTCAGTAAATGAGTATGCTTGGATTTCTACTTCACCATTTTCATCTTCTTCTGCATTTGCAGGAATCAAAAGAACATAGTTTTTACCAAATTCTTCTTTTCCATCAATGGTCAAAAGAATTTCAAACAAGGTTTCATTTCCTTGCTCATCTACCAATGTAATCAATTCGCGTTCGTCATGGTTGTGATCATGATCATGATTGTGTGCCATCTTTTTTCCTCTTTTTTTCTAAAATTTTCGATCTAAATAATTTTGTAAAATCAACTGGGCAGCCAATTTATCAATGACTTTTTTACGCTTATTTCGGCTGATATCCGCTTGTTCAATCAGCATTCGCTCCGCTGCAACGGTCGTCAAACGCTCATCCTGATACTCAACCGGCAAGTTGAATAACTCTTCAAGGCGCTTCCCATAAGCTTGACTCGCTTCCACTCGAGGGCCGCTTGTGTTGTTCATGTTTTTTGGTAAACCAACGACAAAGCGATCAACCCGGTATTCCTTCACCAGTTCAGAGAGACGGTCAAAGCCAAACTCTCCCTTCTCCTCATTAATCTGAATAATCTCCAGACCTTGAGCAGTAAAACCTAATGGATCACTGATGGCTACTCCGACTGTCTTCGAGCCAACGTCTAGTCCCATAATTCTCATTAGAGATCGATCCCTTGCCCTTTCAAGTAGTAACGAACCAATTCTTCAACAATTTCATCTCGTTCGTACTTACGAATTTGGTTGCGAGCGTTGTTATAACGAGGTACATAAGCAGGATCACCACTGAGTACATAACCAACGATTTGATTGATTGGATTGTAGCCCTTCTCATCCAAAGATAAGTAGACATCCTTTAATGTATCACTAATTTCTTTACGATTTGAATCGTCAAGATTAAAACGTACTGTTTCGTCTGTAAATCCCACAATACCACCCTCTTTCTTTATATTAGTACTATTATACCATAATTTCCATACCTTTTCAAACGAAAAATATTGATTTTACGGGCTTTCTTGAACTTTTCATCACTTGTTTTTGAAAGCAATCTTCTGCATTTTTCAATGACTTTATTTTACTTCTTTAAAGCCATTTTTTTCCATGTTTTTGATGAAGAGCGTTGGAGAGTAAGTCTTGATCATTTTGCAAATATCTCCCAAGTCTTCACTGTTTTTAATGTCATCGAAGTCTACTTTATCAGGATCAATCTCAATCTCAGAGACCATTGCTTCACCTGTCCAATCTGATGTCACTGTAATCCCATCGTAGTCTCTTAGTTCATCAATGCCCCCTTCACCTTCATAGCCCTCAATCAAGGCTTGCTTGGCACCCTCTTTATCATCCTCAGCATCGATCAACTTCTTGATTTCAGCTTTGAATTCATCCGACACATGAGTCGATAGTTTGATTGAAACTTTCTTGTATTTCTTTCCTTGGTAAGATACTGTCACTGTAATTTCTTGTTTACCTACCACGTCATCCTCATCGACATCTCTGTCAATCTTAAAAGTCCGAGTGACGACGCTATCTTTCGATAAGGACTTGCCCCCTTTTGATTGAGAATTCCCACAACCTACCAAGACAAGCAATCCTGCAACGACTAGTAATAGAATTTTTTTCACGTTTTTCTCCTTATTCTTCTTTTGCTCCATTACGGAGTAGATTATCCATGTATTCTGTTGGTGTCAACTTCAACAAATCTGCAACATTGGCTGTTTTGAAGTACTCTAACTCCACTGCTTTTTTCGTATCCAACTGGGTGAAATCATAGGTGATGACCGTTTGGTATTCATTTTCATTTGGTACGGTCAGTTCAATTGTAAAACCTGGAAGAGCCCGCGCCTGTTTGAGTTGCTCATCCTTGTCCATTGACTCCACCATCAATCGTTGGGTTTCTTCGAGACCAACCTCTTGAATGGCATTTTTCAATTCATCACTGACAGGAGTGGTATTGGTCATGACCAATTTTTGTAATTGTTCCCCTTGATAGGTGATGGTCTGTTCTTGGCGAATACCTTTCTCATCTGTCGGAAGAACAAAATGTTTGGTAAAGACTTGCTGCTCTTCTGCCTTTTCTAACAGATTTCGATTTTCTTTATTAAACGATTCAATTTTAGCACTGTTGGATTTTTGAACACTGGAAGAATCGGTTTTCCCATGTTTCTTCTGTTCACAAGCTGTCAGCGCCAGGAGCAAAACTCCTAGACAAATAAGCTTCTTTTTCATGTTATCTCCTTTGATAAGCTTCTATTAAGGGATTTTGCCCACAGAAGTATTGTATCATAGAATTCCCTGCAAAAACATTCTTACAACCATTTTTTGTGGATTCTTTATCAAGACACAAAAGAAAAAGTCGAGATCGTAGGATCTCGACTCTTCTCAGTAGCTAAACGATTGGCTACTTGTTTCTTATAGGGCTGCTCTTAAGCGAGCCTCCGCATTTTCAACATTTCGTACAGAACGTGGTAAAAAGGCCCGAATATCATCTTCCTTATAACCAACTTGAAGTCGCTTGTTATCCACTAGGATAGGGCTTTTCAAGATTCGTGGTGTTTCTAAGATGATATCGATGACTTCATTCATGCTGAGGTCTTCAATATCGACCCCTAGATTCTTAGCATATCGATTTTTTGAAGAAACGATACTTGCAATTCCATTTTCTGTTTTGGTCAAAATATCGAGCAATTCTTCTTTTGTAATTCCTTCTTTACCAAGGTTTTGTTCTTTATAGATCAACTGATGAGCATTTAGCCAAGTTTTGGCTTTTTTACAACTCGTGCAACTTGAAACTGTATAAATTTTAATCATGTATGCACTCCTTTCGCCACACGATAATAACATTGTAGTATATTATACCATAAAAACCATCAGTCTTTCGACCTATTTTGAAAAAAATTACTCTTCAATCTCAATTGCATCATCAAGATCTAGTGTCACTTCTTCAACAAGTGGGCTTTCAGCTACTTCATCTTGTGCAACTACAGCAGTGTCATCATCGATCAAACCAAAACGCACGCGCACTTGGTGATCAATCTCATCAAAAATTTCTGGATGGTCTGCCAAGTATTTCTTAGCATTTTCAGAACCTTGGCCAATCTTCTCGCCGTTATAAGAATACCAAGCACCAGCTTTTTGGATCAAATCGAGGTCTGTTGCAATTTTCAGCAATTCGCCAGTACGTGAAATTCCTTCTCCGTACATGATTTCAACCATAGCTTCCTTGAACGGTGGAGCTACCTTATTTTTCACAACCTTGATCTTGGTTTCTTTACCAACGTTGGTATCTTTTTGATCCCCCGTTCCCTTGATCTGGGTATTCCCACGAACATCTAGACGAACAGAAGCATAGAATTTAAGGGCACGACCACCGGGTGTGGTTTCTGGATTTCCAAACATGACCCCAACTTTTTCACGCAATTGGTTGATAAAGATGGCAATGGTCTTGGTCTTGTTGATAGAAGCTCCGAGTTTGCGCATGGCTTGACTCATCATCCGTGCTTGCAAACCAACGTGGCTATCCCCGATATCGCCATCGATTTCTGCGCGTGGTACTAAGGCAGCAACAGAGTCAATTACGACCAGATCAACGGCACCTGAGTCAATCAATTTACCAGCAATTTCAAGTCCTTGTTCCCCTGAGTCTGGTTGAGACAAGAGGAGTTCATCAATATTGACCCCAAGAGCTGCTGCATAAGATGGATCCAAGGCATGCTCGGCGTCGATAAAGGCAGCAATGCCTCCTTCTTTTTGGGCTTGAGCTACTGCATGGAGGGCAACGGTTGTTTTACCTGATGATTCTGGACCATAGATTTCGATGATCCGACCTTTTGGATAACCACCAGCACCCAAGGCAATATCAAGAGCCAAGGAACCAGAGCTCATGACTTGTACTTTTTGTTCTGCGCGTTCGCCCAGACGCATGATGGATCCTTTACCAAAGTCTTTTTCGATCAACTTCAGGGCATCATTGAGGGCTTTTTCACGCTCATCTCCAAATTTCTTTGAGATATCATCTAATTTTTTCTGTTTTTTCGCCATTCTTTTCTCCTCTGTTCAAAGCGTAGTGTTTTACACCTTCTTTTTATTATAGCAAATTTTCATCTAATAATACAGTCTTGCGTACCAGATTAAAGGCATGGAGGACTGCGACTTTACGAACATCCATACGACTCCGGCCAGCGATATTGACCTTGATCGATTGGGCTCCTTTAGGACCCGCAACTCCAATAAAGACAGTTCCTGCTGGGTGCCCTTCCAGACTATCTGGACCGGCAACACCTGTCAGACTGACTCCATAGTCAGCCCCTGTTAAGAGACGGGCTTGTGCCGCCATCCGCTCAGCTGTACGGGCAGAGACCACTCCGTGTGCTTGTAACTCAGTTAGGGGGATTTGGAGCATTTTGCTCTTTTCCTCTATGCTGTAGGTGACGAAACCTCCTGGCAAGACCGCTGAAGCTCCTGAGAAATTAGCCAGAGTCGACTGGAACATCCCGGCCGTCAAGCTCTCCGCTGCGGTCAGGGTCAAGCCCTTCTCGCGCAAGAGTTCAAAAGCCATCTTAGCTAGGGAATTGTCATCTCCATAGCCATAGAAGAGCTGGCTCAAGGATTGACCATCCAAGGTCTCATGACGGAGAATCACTTGCTCCAGTTGATCCAATTTCTGATCTGCTCGCTCTTGTGATGTAGCCTTGGTCGACAAGCGCAAGGTGACTTCTCCGGTCTTAGCATAAGGGGCCAAGGTTGGGTCCGTTTGACCATCAATCACATCCGCCAAGACGGTTACCAGCTGGCTTTCCCCAATCCCAAAGAAGCGCAAGACACGTGAATAGAGCTTCTCTCCTGTCGCTAGAAGAGGCACCAGCTCATCATTGACCATGGGTTTCAATTCACTCGGAGGACCAGGCAAGACCACATAGCTAACGCCCTCTACTTCGATCAGCCCTCCCACTGCCAAACCGGTTAGGTTTTGGAGGGGCGTAGAGCCCGTTACTATTTGAGCCTGTCTCAGATTATTGGGAGTTCGGACATGGTCTGGCCGACTGGCAAAGAAGCGATCCAACTTGGCCATTGCTTCGGGATCAAATGTCAAGTCTCTATCCAAGAACTGGGCTAGGGTTTGCTTGGTCAGATCGTCTTCGGTCGGCCCCAGACCTCCTGTGAGGATGACGAGATCACTTCGATCGCGCGCAATCGCAAGAACAGACAAGAGACGATCAGCATTATCTCCAACTGCAGTTTGGAAATAAACGTCGATCCCTAGACTGGCCAACTTTTCTGATAAGAATTGCGCATTGGTATTGACAATTTGTCCAGTGAGAATTTCGGTTCCCACTGCAATGATCTCTGCTTTCATAACGCCTCCACTTATACTATTCGTAATTTTTCTTCATTGTAACACAATTTCCTAAATTATTTTAAAAACAGATTGAAGAAAAAGTTCATTTTAGGTAACTTTCTTCAATCTTTTTCTTTTAGAGTATTATAAAGTAAAAAAACTCTTATAAATTCCGTTACATCAATATTCTTAAGAGATTTAACTACGTGGTAACCAACTTCTAAAAGGGCTTGCTAATATTCTGAAGTAAGCACATCGAGCGGTTATTTTTCTATTGCTTTATTGACATAAAATCGTATCTCTAACGCTATTCCTTATATTTTTCTATCATTTTTTATGATACAATAGCATCAATTTATTTTTAGGAGGATAATATATGACTTCTACTATTGGTATTATAAGTTTATCTAGTGGGATTATCGGTGAAGACTTTGTCAAGCATGAAGTGGACTTGGGTATTCAACGTCTCAAGGACCTCGGACTCAATCCTATCTTTTTACCTCATTCACTAAAAGGCTTAGATTTTATCAAAGAACATCCTGAAGCTCGTGCAGAGGATTTGATTCAGGCCTTTTCTGATGATAGTATCGACATGATCCTATGCGCCATTGGTGGAGACGATACCTATCGCTTACTACCTTATCTTTTTGAAAATGACCAACTACAAAAGGTTATCAAACCAAAGATTTTTCTCGGTTTCTCGGATACGACCATGAACCATCTCATGTTGCATAAACTAGGAATCAAGACTTTTTACGGCCAATCCTTTATAGCAGACATTTGTGAGTTAGACAAAGAAATGTTGCCATATAGCCTCCACTACTTCAAAGAATTGATTGAGACGGGAAGAATCTCAGAAATCCGCCCTAGTAACGTTTGGTATGAGGAACGGACTGATTTTAGTCCCAAAGCCTTGGGAACACCTCGTGTCAGCCATGCAAATACAGGTTTTGACTTGTTACAAGGCAATGCTCAGTTTGAGGGAGAAATCCTCGGTGGTTGTCTTGAGTCTCTCTATGATATTTTTGACAACTCTCTACACGCAGATAGCACAGACCTCTGCCAAAAGTACAGACTCTTCCCTGACTTATCCGACTGGAAAGGAAAGATTCTATTGCTAGAAACAAGTGAAGAAAAGCCTGAACCTGATGATTTCAAAAAAATGTTGCAGGCTTTAAAAGAAACTGGGATATTTGAAGTCATTAGTGGACTCTTGGTCGGAAAACCTATGGATGAAACCTTCTATGACGACTATAAAGAGGCACTATTGGATATCATTGACAACAATATCCCGATTATCTATAATCTGAATGTTGGCCATGCCACACCAAGAGCGATTGTTCCTTTTGGAGTCCACGCGTATGTAGACGCAACGGAGCAAGTCATTCGCTTTGACTATCACAAAGAAAGCTGAGATGAATTTCTCAGCTTTTTTCTGTATTCTCTGATGTTCTAGATATCTAACGTCACTTATTTCCACTTTTCCATTCACAATCATTCTCATGATCATTGACCAGTCCTGCTGCTTGTAGGTAGGATAGGACCGCAACGGGGCCTGTAAACTTAAAGCCTCGCTTTTTGAAATCTTTGGATAATTTCTCAGATAGAGCTGTTTTGGCAGGCGCCTGCCGGTAATCCGGGACGTCATTGCTGATGGTTTTCCCCTCAACAAAAGACCAGAGATAGCTATCAAAAGAGCCGAACTCTGCCTGGACTTGTAAAAAGGCCTGGGCGTTGGCCCTTGTCGCAAAGATCTTGGCTCGATTTCGAATGATGGCTGGATTATCTAATAAAGCTTCCAGCTCCTCATCCGACATCTCTGCGACACCTTGAAGGTGATAGCCATGAAAAGCCTCACGGAAAGCCTGCCGTTTATTGAGTACCGTCTCCCAAGAAAGTCCCGCCTGATAGGTCTCCAAGCAAAGCAACTCAAAAAGGGCGTGGTCGTCATGGAGGGGCTGTCCCCATTCCTCATCATGATAGGCTACATATAGTGGGTTGTTCATTTTTACCCAGCCACAGCGTTTTGGCATAAACTTCTCCTATTTCACCAGCATCTTAAGAGCAGACTTGATATAGTTCTCTGCTGTATCGGTCGTACCTTCAAAGAATTTCTTGATTTTCTTGAGCTCCGCCGCCTTGTAGCCCAAAGCCAACATGGCTTCCATGGCTTCTTCAAGGGCTTGGTTTTCTTCTGTCGCCTGAGCTTTAGATTGAGCTGGTGCATCCTCTAGATCAAGGTTAATCTTACCTTCTAGGTCCAAGACCATCTGTTGGGCTGTTTTCTTGCCGATCTTTGGAAACTTGGTCAAGTAGGTGATGTTCTTACTTTCGATGGCTTGAACAAGGCCTGCATTGTCATCCGCAGCGATGATGGCTAAAGCTGAGACTGGGCCAATTCCAGAGACCGAGATCAAGTTCAAAAAAAGCTTTTTCTCTTCTTCGGTCGCAAAGCCATAGAGAAGATGAGCGTCTTCACGGACTACTTGATGGAGATATACTTGCACCTCTTGGTTCATTTTGCCAGAGTAAGCGTAGGGATTGGCCACATGTAAGAGATAGCCGATCCCAGCTGTTTCCACCACGATGTATTTGGCAGTGATTTTCGTTAAGCTTCCTTTAATGTATTCGTACATAAGATTCCTTTATTCTTTGTTTAATATTTGCCTAATTCCCGTAGGCTGGTGTGATTTTCCTGAATGCGTCGGAACATCTTTTCCATGTCCGACTTGGTGAAGTTGACCAAGACCGGACGGCCATGAGGGCAGTTATAAGGGTTGTCACATTGGGACAGTTGGTAGATCAGATCGCGTGCGGAGTAATCATCCAGGGTGTGATTAGCCTTGATGGATCGTTTGCAGGACATCATGATGGCCAACTCCGCCCGGTATTTCTTGATGGACACTTCCTTGGTCAAGAGGAGCATGTCACACATCTCATAAATGCCCGACTCGATCTCTTCTTCCTTCATCCAGACCGGATGCTCCCGCAAGATCAACTGGTTGCTTCCATATTCTTCCAAGTAGACTCCCACTTCTTCTAGGAGGTGCTTGCGCTGTTGCAGGCGGATCAGATCGTCCGCAGGGAACTCAAAGATATAAGGCACCAGCAGTTGTTGTTGACTGCCATCCACGTCCCCGATGCTCTCTCGGTATTCTTCGTATTTGACCCGCTCTTGGGCCGCATGCTGGTCAATAATGTAGAGGCCCCCATTACCTTGGGCAAAGAGATAGGTCCCATGCATCTGGCCAAAATATTCCAACTCTGGGAAGGTTGATGTTTCCTCACCCTCCAGCTTGTCATAGGCCTTGTCTAGACTAGCCAGATCCAACTCTGGGTGGTCTAGTTGGTCGTACTGAGGCGTCTTTCGCTCCGCAAACTTGATAGCTGGTGACTTAGTCTCCTGATTTCCCTCTTCTGGGGCAAAGAGAATCGTTTGCTCTGGGCTTGTTTCACCACTTGGACGAGATTCCCCAACCTCTGGACGGACAAAGAAATCTCCCTTGTCTCGGTCGTAATAGAGGCTGTTTTCTTTTAGGGGGAGACTGGTCTGAACCGGCTTTTCTGTTCGACGAAGTGTCGATTTGGCCAGATTTTCCAAAGCATCTGGAATCAGATCTTGCTCTTTCAAAGTGGAAACAATCGCTTGGGAAATCAAGCCCATCAGTTCTCGTTCTTTAGAAATACGGACCTCTTGCTTGGTCGGGTGGACATTGACATCAGCTAGATAGGGGTCAATCTGGATATTGATGACCGCTATCGGGAAGCGTCCGACCATGAGTTTACTGCCGTAGCCATCCAAGATAGCCCGGTTGAGCAAGAAATTCTTGATGTAACGGCCGTTGATAAAAAGACTAATATAGTTGCGATTGGCCCGGGTCAGTTCTGGCAAAGAGACGAAGCCGGACACTTCAAAGTCCAAATCACCTGTCTCGATGGCAACCATTTTCTTGGCGGTAGCAAGGCCGTAGACTCCTGCGATGGCTTGGCGGAGATTTCCCGTCCCTGCCGTCCGTGTCATTTCATGGCCGTCATTGATCAAGGTGAAGGCAATCTCTGGATGGGCCAGACTCAAGCGATTGAGAATGTCGACGATATGGGACAACTCTGCCTGTTGGCTCTTCATATATTTGAGGCGAGCTGGTGTATTGAAAAAGAGGTCCTCGATCTTAATTTTAGTCCCCACAGGGCTAGTCGCCGGCTCAAGAGAAGCGATTTCCCCCCCTTTAGCCTCTAGCTTGGTTCCATGACTGGCTCCTTCCTGAGCTGTTAGAATGGTCATAACACTGACAGAGGCAATGGAGGGCAAGGCCTCGCCACGGAAGCCTAGGGTCCGAATCCGAAAGAGATCGGCTTGACTCTTAATCTTACTAGTCGCATGGCGACGAAGGGCTAATTCCACTTCCTCGTGGGCAATCCCTTGTCCATTATCCGTGATTTGAATGGTCTTTAAGCCCGCTTCTTCAATCTCTACGACAATCTGACTGGCTCCTGCATCGATGGAGTTTTCAACCAGTTCCTTGACCACACTAGCAGGGCGCTCGATGACCTCACCGGCAGCGATCTGATTGGCTAGAATTTCTGGTAATTCGATAATCTGTGACATAGCTTCCCCTCTTATCTTTTATACGCGCATAGGTAGAACTATTATACCATATCTCTAAGGAAGGCCTCCGTTTATAAAACCTTATCCCCTAGCTCCACTAAATATACTGGGCTTCTACCAGATAAACAGACAAAATGACCGAATATGCAAAAAACCTTGTCTTGATGCCTGAAAAAGTGTTTAATAGAATTGTAAGCAAGAGGTCCTGCTAGCGGATCGCTTACCTTACGTCAATCAGTTAGAAGGGATTTGTATGAAAGTAACAGTAACCATTGACCCCCATTTTCAAGAAGAAGGCGTAGCTATCACAGCGCCACAACCTAGCGAACGCATCCAGAAAGTCCAACAATTCATAGAGGAATTGGACCAGAAGGAACGCTTGCGAGCGAAAAAGGATGGGGAAACCTATCTTGTAGAGACCCACTTGTTTCATCGTTTCTATATTGAAAACCGGCAAGTGGTGGGGGAAACAAAGGATGACCACTTCATCCTCACAGGTCCTCTCTACCAACTCTCTGAAGACTTGCCCATCTACTTTTTAAAAATTTCCCAATCTGAAATTATCAATACCAAAGAAATCGATCACCTGCATTTTACCGGTAGCGGATCGGTTCAAATCTATCTCAAAAACGGAAGGATGACTTACTCCTCTCGTCGTTATTTAAAAGCTATTAAGGAGAAACTCTCATGATGAAAAACCATTTTACCAACGCTCTGAAAGGGATCTTGATCGGTCTCATCCTCTCTATCCTCTTTTCTTTTTTAAACTCCCCTTCCACTTATACGCCTCTCAGTCCTAGCTCAGCTGTCGGCCAGTGGATGCAAGCCCACGAAGTTCATGGATCCCTTGTTATGCTCTATTGTACCCTTATCTGGGCCGGTATCGGACTCCTCTTCAGCTTGGGGAGTGTCCTTTTCAACAAAGATTGGAGCTTGCTTCGCGCGACCGTCAGCCACTACCTCTTGATGCTCTTTGGTTTCCTACCTTTAGCAACCTTGGGTGGCTGGTTCCCAATGAAAATCAGTTTTTATCTCTCTGTCATTTTTGAGTTTAGCTTCGTCTATCTCATTGTCTGGGCTGTCTCTTACTACCTCAATAAAAAGAAAGTGGATGACATCAATCGTCAATTGCAAGGAAAGGCTTGATAAATAAAAAGAGGCTAGGACAAAAGTCCTAGCCTCTCAATTGTCTTTGGATTGTCGAGTAAGACGCAGTGGTTGAGTGGGCTCTACTACGCTGATTTCATCTGCTTTTATAGCCCTACTCAACTGTGCGGAGGTGGGACGACGAAATCGAATTCTAACGAATGACCGATTTCTGTCCCACTCTCTCTTATATTCTCTTTTTCATCTCGGCAACTGCCATCATGACTTCCATCGGGGTCATGTTGTAGATATCGAGATTGTTTAATTCTTCTAGTACTGGGTGAGTGGTGTCTGCCGCAAACAGAGATAACTGCTCTCCAAGCTCTTGAGAGGATTGCTTGGTTGGAGCTGCTACTGGCACTTCTTGGCTTTGGCCTTCTAGTTGACTCAGGATGGCATCTGCCCGCTTCAAGAGATCGCTTGGCAAGCCTGCAATCTTAGCTACATGGATCCCGTAGGATTTATCAGCAGGTCCCTCTTCGATCCGGTGCAAGAAGGTCACTTGGCCGTCCTTCTCCAAGGTAGCGACGTGGACATTGCGCAAGCAAGATAGGGTCTGCTCCAAGTCGGTTAGCTCATGGTAGTGGGTGGCAAAGAGCGTCTTAGCCCCTGTCCGGTCATGAATGTATTCGATAATGGCTTGGGCCAGAGCCATGCCATCATAGGTCGCCGTTCCCCGTCCCAACTCATCAAATAAGATAAGAGAGGCTGGAGTCGCTTGGCGAATGGCATTGTTGGCCTCCATCATCTCAACCATAAAGGTCGACTGGCCGGACACCAAGTCATCTGCCGCCCCAATCCGAGTGTAAATGGCATCAAAGAGAGGGAGGGTCGCCGCCTGAGCTGGTACAAAGGAGCCAATCTGGGCCATAATGACAATGATAGCCAATTGACGCATATAGGTGGACTTCCCGCTCATATTGGGCCCCGTAATCAACTGGATATCACAGGTCTCATCCATAAGGATACTATTGGGAATGTAGCTTTGAGCTCCCATTACCTTCTCAACAACCGGATGACGGCCCTTTTCAATCCGGATATCACGCGCCTCTTGGAAGACTGGACGGGTCAGTTGTTGCCTTTCAGCCACACAGGCCAGCCCCTGCAAAACGTCCACCGTCGCTAGAGCTTGGGCTAGTGACTGCAAGCGCTGAATGTACTTGCCGACTTCCTCTCTGATTCGTAGGAAAATCGCATACTCCAGACTGGTTGATTGTTCCCGAGCTTCTAGCATCTCTCCTTCGATCCGAGCCAATTCTTCTGTCCCAAAGCGCTCGGAGTTTTTCAAGGTCGCCTTGCGGAAGAAATGAGCTGGCACACGGGATAATTGGGAGTTGGTCACATGGAAATAGTAACCGTCTTTTTTGTTGTAGTCAATTTTAAGACCGGTAATACCACTGGCTTTGCGTTCCTTGGCTTCAATTTCTGCAATCCAGCCGGTCCCTTCTCGGAGGACGACACGGTACTGATCCAGAGTTGGATCAAAGCCGGTACGGATGATATTGCCTTCTGTCAGAACGATAGGGGCATCCGGATCAATAGCCGCTTCGATGAGACGGCAAAGCTCTGGTAGCTCATCTAACTGAGCAATGAGGAGGTCTAGAACAGGCTCTCCCATCTCGACCAAGAGCGATTTGATCAAGGGAACGTGGCGTAGCGTTTCGCCCAATTGCAAGAGGTCCTTGGGAGTAATCTTACCAAAGGAGACCCGACTGGCCAAACGCTCGATGTCATACACACCTTTGAGACGATCTGCCAGATCACTTCGCTCAAAGAAATGGTCCAAGAAGACTTGGATAATCTCTTGGCGCTCTTCGATCCGATGGCGATCCATTAAGGGTTTCTGGATCCAAGCCCGCAAGAGACGTCCTCCCATGGCTGTCTTACTTTCATCTAGGAGCCAGTAGAGGCTACCGTGTTTTTTACCTGTCCGGGCATTCTCTGTCAAGTCCAAACTCGCCTTGGTCGCATAATCCATCTGCAAGAAATCACGGACTTCATAGTGATGGGCAGGCTTGATATGGTGGAGCTCCCGCTTCTGGGTTTCCTGTACGTATTGGAGCAGACCTCCAGCCGCTATTCTCTCCAAATGAGTCAACTCAGCCCCTAGAAGTTGAACATCCTCCGCCACTTCTGAGATAGGGGAGAGTAAGAGGTTCATTTGGCCAAGAAGGACTCTTTCTTCCATTTCTGACAAGGAGTAGGTCAAGACAATTTCACGCGCCCGCAGGTTTCGTATTTCCCCACAGACCATGGCAAAATCATTCAAACTAGTGACCTGAAACTCTCCAGTCACCAAGTCCATATAGGCAAGGCCATAATCCGTCTCATCATGAGACAAGGCTACCAAGAAGTTGTTGGCGCTGTCTGGCTTGGTCGAATCGACAACGGTCCCTGGAGTAATGACTTGGACCACTTCCCGCTTGACCACACCGACGGCTTGCTTAGGATCTTCCATCTGCTCTGCAATAGCCACCTTATAGCCTTTTTCGATCAAAACATCGATGTACTGCTGGGCTGAATGATAAGGTACTCCAGCCATGGGAATCGGATTTTCTGCATTTTTATTCCTTGAAGTCAAGGAAATCTCTAAAATCTGTGCGGCATTGACGGCATCTTCATAAAAGAGCTCGTAAAAATCCCCCATCCGAAAGAGCAAAAACGCATCCGGATAGTCTTTTTTGATATCTAGGTATTGCTGCATGCCAGGTGATAGTTTTTCTGCTGCCATATCGCTCCTTTTCTCTATCATTTCATTCATTCTGAGAACTTGCTCCAACACTAAACTGACATAAAAGGAGGGCCGATCCCTTTCTGGACTGGTCCCTCGCCCTTGACTAGTGACTAGAATGTTGGAGAATGGTCTGCTGGACCGTTTGTGCGACTTCTTGGTCCTTGCAAACAATTAAAAGGGTATTGGCCCCTGCGACGGTTCCAAGGATTTGATCATCCAAAATTTCATCGACTGCATTGGCTAAAATGGCCGCCTCTCCAAGCTCCGTCCGAACAACCAGTGTGAACTCTGCTCTCGAGACCACTTGTGCATATTGAGCCATCAGTCTAAAAATATCTGTTCGATCCGGTTCATCGGCTAATTTATAATAGAGGCCACCCTTCTCTTTTACCTTAATCAGACCAATTTCTCGCAGATCTCTGGATAAGGTTGTCTGGGTCACTCCCGCCCCTCTCTGATCTAAACGGTCTTGAATTTCTTTTTGCGTCGATAACTTCTCATTTTGGATAATTTCTCGAATCAAAAGCTGACGTTCATCTTTTTTCATTTTTGCTCCACTTTTGAATAATTATACTTTGATTATACCAAAAAGTTTGAAGAAAGGCCGAATTTTGTGATAGAATAGTAACAAAAGACCAAAGGAGCTACTATGAATCATAAAGAACTTATTGCAAGTGAATTGGCAAAAGTCATTGAAGGCTTAGACCAAGAAACTATCTTAAATTTACTAGAGCAACCAAAATCTTCAGACCTCGGAGATATCGCCTTTCCTGCCTTTTCTTTGGCTAAAATCGAACGCAAAGCTCCTCAAGCGATTGCTGCTGATATTGCGGAAAAAATCGATGCCTCTCACTTTGAAAAAGTCGTTGCTACTGGTCCTTACGTAAACTTCTTCTTAGATAAATCACAAATCTCTGACCAAGTCATCAAATCTGTTATCCAAGCGGGTGCTGACTATGGACAACAAGAAGAAGGGCAAGGAGCGAACGTTACCATCGACCTTTCTAGTCCAAACATCGCAAAACCATTCTCAGTTGGTCACTTACGTTCAACCGTTATCGGGGATGCTATTTCAAATATCTATAAAAAAATGGGCTACAATACCATTAAAATCAACCACTTGGGAGACTGGGGTAAACAGTTCGGTCTCTTGATGGTGGCTTACAAAAAATGGGGTAGCAAGGAAGCTGTCGAAGCCAATCCAATCGACGAATTGTTGAAACTTTATGTTCGCATCAATGCCGAAATCGAAAACGATCCTGCTTTGGACGATGAAGGACGTCTCTGGTTCAAGAAATTGGAAGATGGAGATCCAGAAGCAACTGAATTGTGGCAATGGTTCCGTGACGAGAGCTTGGTAGAATTCAACCGTATCTACAAACTCCTCGGTGTTGAATTTGACAGCTTAAACGGAGAAGCTTTCTACAATGACAAGATGGACGAAGCTGTCCAAATCCTTGAAGAAAAAGGCTTGTTGAAAGAGTCTAAGGGGGCTAGCATCGTTGAGTTGGATGATGTCAACCTACCACCAGCTATGATTAAAAAATCAGATGGTGCCACTCTTTATATCACTCGTGATATCGCAACCGCTATCTACCGTGCACGGACTTACAACTTTGTGAAAAACATCTATGTTGTCGGTCAAGAACAATCCAACCACTTCCGTCAGTTAAAAGCTGTTTTGAAGAAGATGGGATTTGAATGGAGCGACGATATGATCCACGTTGACTTTGGTTTGGTGACAAAGAACCGTCAAAAATTGTCAACTCGTAAAGGAAATATCATCCTGCTCGAACCAACTCTTCAAGAAGCTATCTCTCGTGCCAAAGCTCAGATCGAAGAAAAGAATCCTGAACTAGAAAACAAGGAAGAAGTAGCACATGCAGTCGGTGTTGGTGCGGTTAAATTCTACGATTTGAAGACAGACCGTCGAAACGGGTATGACTTTGACCTTGAAGCCATGGTATCCTTCGAAGGAGAAACTGGACCATACGTTCAATACGCTTATGCTCGTATCCAATCTATCCTTCGCAAAGCCAACTTCACACCATCTGCAGATGCGACTTATAGCTTGAGCGATCCTGAAAGCTGGGAAATCATCAAGCTTCTCCAAGACTTCTCTCGTGTTGTCAAACGTGCTGCTGAAAACTATGATCCATCCTTGATTGCCAAATATGCCATCAACTTGGCTCAAGCCTTCAACAAGTACTATGCTCACACTCGGATCTTGGATGAAAGCCCAGAACGTGATAGCCGTCTTGCTCTTAGCTACTCAACAGCAGTTGTTTTGAAAGAAGCGCTTCGTCTATTGGGTGTGGATGCGCCTGATAAGATGTAATATCTTCCTTACTTTTTGATAGGAACCGTCTCTTTTAGGGGGTGAGAGGAATAGCTAAATAAGCCTTATTTAGTTCCATCTCACTCCTTTTCTCATGTTACATACACCTATATTTTTAGAGATTAGCGCTTCCCTTATCTATTATCTTATCTTCTGGAGAACCCTATGAACCAAACTGTTTACATTCTTATTTTAGTTAGCCTGCTCATTCTCTTTTTAATCAATAAATACGAGAGAGAAAAACTGCAAAAGATTCTACAAGAGCAACTCTTAAAAGATGAAACCTTCAAAGCAGGCATCAAGGAGCAAATCCAAACGACGGAAAACATCAACGATGTCATCCACGCTATCAACAAGGACTATCACCTCGGCCTCTTACTTTCGAAAGAAATCACAGATCACTTAAAATAAGCAACAACAGAGGAGGCGAGAAAATAAATCTCGCCTCCTCTTCTCTGCTAATCATGCAACCTCCTCCCATAAAAAGAAACCCCAAGCCTAGGCTTGGGGTTTCCAATTTTAAAAGTGATACAAGTCTTCGATAATACCAGCTACTTTTTTGATATCCCCTAGCATCCCTCGCATCTCAAAGTCTGCTAGCATAGGGAAGCCAAAGCGTTGACTGTACTGCTTGGCCGTTAGGCAATATTGATTATTGAAGTTGCGGTTTCCAGATCCCACAACTCCCAAGCATTTAGTGGCATTGTCTCCGTAGGCAATAAAGTCTGCTACATCTGTCGTTAGAATCTCCACATCCCCATTATCAACACCATTTCCTCCTTCAAGATAGGTAGGTAGAAAGGCGATAAAAGGAGTATCGACTTCAAAGAAGGGCTTCCCTTCTTTGACCAGGTCTTTGACATGGATCTTTTCAATGACCAAGTCAGGATACTGCTCCCATAGATAGTCACTGAGGCGACGGACAAAACTTTCAGTGTTTCCACTTAAACTGATATAGACAAAACATACTTTCATTTTTTTCTCCAATCAGACCAGTTCCTCTTTTTTGTCCAAAATTAGAGGAGCTTTTACATGCTATAATCTAAGCTTGAAGGTCGCTAGCTGGTCTATTTTTCAATTTGTAGAGGAGGATTCCCAAGTAAACAAGGGCTACAACTACACTCAAGACAAGTGCATATAAGCTAGAAGCCTGTAACAAAGTCCGCAATTTATCTGTTGTGATCACCGACATGGAAGAACGATAAGACCAGAAATTGTGCAAGCTTATTAAGAGGAAGGCTCCAATTTGACCCATATAGGCATAGGTTGCCTTGACAATATCCTTTTTAGATAGGAAGAAATAGCCAACAGCAATCAAGCCCCCAATCAAAAGAGATATCAACAACCAAGCAATCGGTCCGCGTAGTGCTACGATTAATTTTTCAAGGAAGGCTTTGTATTCTTCCCGTTCAAGAGCAGTGGTTAAGTTCAAAGAAGCTGCCATTTCATCTGTGACCTCCACTTTAGCCAATCCAAAGAAGGACTGAGCAGTTAATAGAGTTCCCATCGTTGACAGGGCTAGTAAGACATACATATAAATCGGATTTTTCTTCATTGTATTTCCTCGTTTCTAATATCCATACTATTTATTATAACGTGAACCGAAGGGAAGCGCAAGTTTAGATTTCCCCGCTGATCCTGTACTAAAAAAGCTCCCTCTAAATCAGGATATGATCCAAAAGGAGCTCTTCTTTTCTAAGTATATTGCTTCTAGAATACTGAAAGCAAATTAGTTCAAGTGCCAGATATCTTCGTTGTACTGAGCGATGGTACGGTCAGATGAGAAGAATCCTGCTTTGGCAATGTTGACGATGACTTTATCCAACCATGCGTCACGGTCTTCATAGTCAGCAAGCATTTGCTCTTTCACTTTGATGTAGTCTTCCAAGTCAAGAAGAGTCATGAACCAGTCTTTGTTGATCAATTCGTTGTAAAGACGTTCTAAGCGTTCTTTCTTACCAACTGCAAGAACAGCGTCGCTGACGATGAAGTCAATCAATGGTTTGATAGCTTCACGAGCGTAGAATTCGCTTGATTTGTAAGCTTCTTTTGCGTAAAGGTCGATAACAGTTTCTGAATCTTCACCGAAGATGTAGATGTTTTCGTCTCCAACCAACTCAGCGATTTCCACGTTTGCTCCGTCCATAGTACCAAGAGTCAAAGCTCCGTTCAACATGAATTTCATGTTACCAGTACCTGATGCTTCTTTAGAAGCAAGTGAGATTTGTTCTGAGATATCACATGCTGGGATGAGGAAGCTTGCTGCAGTAACGTTGTAGTTTTCAACCATTACCACTTGCAAGTGTGGTGCTACTGCTGGGTCGTTTGCGATCACTTCTGACAAGCAAAGGATCAAGTGGATGATGTCTTGAGCGATTGTGTAGGCAGGAGCTGCTTTACCACCAAAGAATACTGTGATTGGACGAGCAGGGATATTACCAGCCTTGATGTCAAGATATTTGTGGATCACATACAAAGCGTTCATTTGTTGACGTTTGTACTCGTGAAGACGTTTGATTTGGATATCAAAGATAGAGTTTGTATTGATTTCCACACCTTGGTGTTCTTTCAAGTGACGAGCCAATTTACGCTTGTTATGAGCCTTGATGCTTTCCAATTTTTCTTTGACAGCAGCCTTGTCTTCGTATGACAAGAGTTTTTCAAGCTCATCAGCTTCGTGGTGCCAATCGCGTCCAAGAATCTCATCCAAGTAGTGAGACAAGCTTGGGTTCGCATGCATGAGCCAACGACGGAAGGTGATCCCGTTTGTTTTGTTGTTGAATTTTTCTGGGTAGATGTCGTAGAATGCTTTCAACTCAGAGTTCTTCAAGATTTCAGTGTGGAGTGCTGCTACCCCGTTAACACTGTATCCGTAGTGGATATCCATGTGAGCCATGTGTACACGGTCGTTTTCATCAATGATTTGAACAGCTGGGTCTTTGTATTCTGCTTTAACACGGCTGTCCAATTCTTTGATGATTGGTACCAAGTGAGGAACCACTTCTTCCAAGAATTCAAGAGGCCATTTTTCAAGAGCTTCAGCAAGGATGGTGTGGTTGGTGTAAGCAGTCATGCTACGAACGATAGAAATTGCTTCATCAAGTTCGATACCACGTTCAGTCAAAAGACGGATCAATTCAGGGATCACCATTGATGGGTGAGTATCGTTGATTTGTACAACTGCGTAGTCAGCAAGGTCGTGCAAGTTGCTTCCTTTTTCGATCGCTTCGTCGATGATCAATTGAGCACCGTTTGAAACCATGAAGTATTGTTGGAAAATACGGAGCAATTCACCTTGACGGTCACTATCATCTGGGTAAAGGAAAAGAGTCAAGTTGCGAGCGATGTCTGTCTTGTCAAAGTTGATACCCTCTTTGATGATTGAAGAATCAACTGAATCCAAATCAAACAAACGCAAACGGTTTTTAGTAGCTGTTTTGTAACCAGGTACATCGATATCATAAAGAGTAGATGTCAATGTAAAGTGTGCAAATGGCACTTGGTAGCTACGACTTGAACGAACCAACCAGTTTTGGTCAGTCAACCAAGCGTTAGGAATTGTTTCTTGTTGGTTGTTTTTAAGAACTTGTTGGAAAAGACCGAAGTGGTAGTTCAAACCAACCCCGTCACCGTTCAAACCAAGTGTAGCGATTGAGTCGATAAAGCAGGCTGCCAATCGTCCCAAACCACCGTTACCAAGTGATGGTTCCAATTCTACTTCTTCGATTTCGATCAACTCTTTACCTGCATCAGCAAGTTCTTTCTTAACTTCGTCATAAAGACCAAGGTTGATCAAGTTGTTTGACAAGAGTTTACCAATCAAGAACTCAGCTGAGATGTAGTAAACTTTTTTCTTACCAGTGTTGACTGGTTTTTGGCTACTTGCAAGTTTGCTGTAGTTAAGAAGAGCAAGGTAAAGCTCCTCGTTACTACAATCTGCGATAGATTTATTGTAACGATTTTGTACAAATTCTTTTAATGGTAACATTTTTGTGTCTCCTGAAATTTTCTATTGGTTTGAATCCACCAAATTTTCATTGATTCGGCGATAAATGGTTGTCAAGTCAAGTAAGTTTTCCTCGACAGCTGGTGTCAATTGATCTGCTGTCATTCGCCATGACCAGTTTCCACCAAGGGTAGATGGGAAGTTCATCCGAGCTGAACCATCCAACTCTAGCAAGTCTTGCATAGTGGCGATAGCCATAAAGCTTACTGATGAGAAGACTGTACGAAGCATCGCATGCACGACTGTTTCATATTCCTTGCGGTTTGTATAACGTGCCATGTACTCACGAGTTGGATCGTCAATTTCATTGCGATACCAACCAAGAACAGTGTTGTTGTCGTGTGTTCCTGTGTACATGACAGAGTTGTTTGGTGCCAAGTGAGGGCTGTCAATGCTTTCGTGATCTGGGTTGAAGGCAAATTGAAGGACTTTCATCCCTGGGAATCCAGTACGCTCACGAAGTTCGATGACTTCGTCAGTCATGAAACCAAGGTCTTCTGCGATGATGTTCAAGTCACCAAGTTCTTCTTTAACCGCTGCAAAGAGTTTGTAGTCAGGTCCTTTGACCCATTTACCAGGTGCTGCTGTATCAGAACCAGCAGGGATTTCCCAGTAAGACTCAAATCCACGGAAGTGGTCAATCCGAACGATATCGTAGATTTTAAAGCTTTCACGCAAGCGTTCAATCCACCATTTGTATCCATCTTGGTCCATTGCTTCCCAGTCATAGATTGGGTTCCCCCAAAGTTGACCATCCGCAGAAAACTCATCTGGAGGGCAACCTGCAATGTGAGTCGCTTTTCCGTTTTCTTCTGTTTTAAAGAGATGTGGATTTGCCCACATATCGCTTGAGTCTTCCGCTACGTAGATTGGCATATCTCCTACAATTTCGATGTGGTTATCGTTAGCGTATGCTTTCAATTTCAACCATTGTTTGAAGAAGAAATACTGTGTCACTCGATGGTAAGTCAATTTATCTTCCAATTGAGCGCGGTAGGAAGCAAGAGCTTCTGGTTGACGAGCGCGAATCGCTGCATCTGGCCACTCTGTCCATGCTTTTAATTCAAAATGTTCTTTAATGGCCATGTATTCAGCGAACAATTCCAACCAAGCTGCATTTTGCTCTGCAAATCGGCTGAAGTCATCCCAATCACCTGTTTTGAGAAAAGCTTCAACCGCTTTTTCTAGAAGAGGACGACGTTGCTCGAAGATCTTGGCATAGTCTACTTCAGTTGGATCTTGACCAAAATCAATACCTTCTACATCAGATGCATCCAAGAGCCCTTGTTCAATTAAAAGATCAAAGTCAATAAAATGGGTGTTGCCTGCAAAAGCCGAGAAGGATTGGTAAGGAGAATCACCGTAGCTTGTTGTTCCGAGAGGCAAAATTTGCCAATACCGTTGCTTGGTACGAACGAGAAAATCCACAAAATCGTAGGCTGCTTGGCCAAACGAACCGATTCCATACTTCCCAGGCAAGGATGAAATGTGCATCAAGACACCACTTTGGCGTTTTTTCATTGGGGGTACCACCTTTAGTTTAATATATTTTTGTTTTAAGAAAATAGACGAACCTTCTATACTGTTTCTGATCCACTCCAACTCTCAGAAAGAATAGAAGAAGGGCAGTCATCAGACATAGAACTGAATTTAACCTATTTATAAATGACCCTAGATCATCTTTATGCAACGTTCAAGGAAAACGTTTGCGTTATTATCCATTATAAAGTAATCCTGTGGTTTATGCAAGAGGTTTCCTAAACTTTTATGTTTTTTCTGCAGGTTAACCCTATGCCTAGTGTATCCCTTTCTCATTTTCTTGTCAACTATTTGTGTGTATAATAGAAGATAAAAAAATTTTAAAAATTTTTGCACAAATACTTGCAAACGTTTTCTCCCTGTGATATACTATTCGTGTTAAGGAAAACGTTTGTCTAAAACGTTTTCAACTAATAATCTTATTTTTATTCTTTAGGAGGAATAAATCATGAAACGCACAATTCTTCGAAGCGCTGCTGTACTTGGTACAGTCGGATTCGCATCACTTCTTTTGGTAGCTTGTGGAGGCAAAAAAGAAGATTCTTCTTCTGCTACTAAAAACGAGTTGACTGTCTACGTCGATAATGGTTACAAATCTTACATGGAAGAAGCTGCGAAAGCTTTTGAAAAAGAAAGTGGTACAAAAGTAAACATCAAGACTGGTGACGCTCTTGGTGGTTTGGACAAATTGTCTCTTGACAACCAATCTGGTAAAGCTCCAGACGTTATGATGGCACCATACGACCGCGTAGGTGGTCTTGGTAACGACGGTCAATTGGCTGAAGTTAAATTGAACAAAGATAGCAAGACTGACAAAACAACTGAATCACTTGTAACAAACGGTGGCAAAGTATATGGAGCACCAGCAGTTATCGAAACATTGGTTCTTTACTACAACAAAGACCTCCTACAAGAAGCTCCAAAAACATTTGGTGAACTTGAAGAATTAGCAAAAGACAGCAAGTATAACTTCGCTGGTGAAGAAGGTAAAAACACTGCCTTCCTTGCTGACTGGACAAACTTCTACTATGCATACGGACTCCTTTCAGGTAACGGTGGATATGTCTTCGGTAAAGATGGTACTGATCCAAAAGACGTAGGTTTGAACAACCAAGGTGCCATCGACGGTATCGAATACGCGAAAACTTGGTACGCTAAATGGCCTAAAGGATTGCAAGACACTAAAGGTGCTGCAAACTTCATCCAAACTCAATTCCAAGAAGGTAAGACAGCTGCCATCATCGATGGACCATGGAAAGCATCTTCATTGAAAGAAGCTAAAGTAAACTACGGTGTAGCAACTATCCCTACCCTTCCAAACGGAAAAGCATATTCTGCCTTCGGTGGTGGTAAAGCTTGGGTTATCCCTGCAGGTGCTAACAACCCTGAAGCAGCTCAAAAATTTGTTGACTTCTTGACTACAACTGATCAACAAAAAGCCTTCTACGATAAGACTAACGAAGTGCCAGCTAACACAGAAGCTCGTGAATACGCTGTTGGTAAAAACGATGAGTTGACAACTGCCGTTGTTAAACAGTTTGAAAATGCACAACCAATGCCAAACATCTCTGAAATGAGTACTGTTTGGGATCCAGCTGCAACTATGCTCTTCGACGCTGTAAGTGGTAAGAAATCTGCTAAAGATGCTGCTGACGATGCTGTTAAATTGATCAAAGAAACTATCGAACAAAAATTCGGTGGCAAGTAAAACAGTTCCCAAGGGGCTGGGAATCTTTCCCAGCCTTTCGCTGTGATGTGGCCTCTGACCGCTCACATATAAGGAGTCGATATGGAAACACAACAAAATCCAAAAAAGGCAATGTGGTTATCCCTCATTCCTGGCTTGGGACAAATCTATAACAAACAGAAAGCAAAAGGATACATCTTTCTCGGTGTAACGCTTGTCTTTCTCGCTTACTTTTTCGGGCTTGGTTTGGGGGAATTGTCCAAACTCATCACCCTCGGTACCGTCCGTGGACAAGATAACTCTCTTTTTATCTTAATCCGTGGTGCCTTCCACTTAATTATCACAGTCGTTTATTTGATGTTCTACGCTCTGAATATCAAAGATGCGGGTACTGTAGCCAAGCGGATTAATAATGGCATTCGAGTACCGATGACCCTAAAAGAGATGGTGAATGCTATCTATGAAAATGGCTTCCCCTATCTTTTGATCATCCCTTCTTATATTGCCATGACCTTTGCAATCATCTTCCCCGTTTTGGTTACCCTGATGATTGCCTTTACCAACTATGACTTTAAGCATACAGCTCGCTTTACACTCCTTGATTGGATCGGACTTCAAAACTTCACCAACATGTGGACTTTGAGTACCTTCCGTTCTGCCTTTACATCTGTATTGGGATGGACCTTGATCTGGGCCTTAGCAGCTTCAACACTTCAAATTGTTCTTGGTATCTTGACGGCCATTATTTCTAACCAACCATTCATTAAAGGAAAACGCATCTTCGGTGTCATCTTCCTTCTTCCATGGGCGGTTCCTGCCTTCATCACTATCTTGACCTTCTCAAACATGTTCAACGATAGTATCGGGGCCATCAATGCGCAAGTCATTCCTTTATTTGCGAAGATTTTCCCATTCTTAGATGGGGTTCTCATTCCTTGGAAAACGGACCCTACCTGGACAAAAATTGCTTTGATTATGATGCAAGGTTGGCTCGGCTTCCCTTACATTTACGTCTTGACACTGGGAATCTTGCAATCTATTCCAAACGATCTTTATGAAGCAGCCTATATCGATGGGGCGAATGCTTGGCAAAAATTCCGCAACATTACCTTCCCAATGATTTTGGCTGTTGCGGCACCAACGCTCATTAGCCAATACACCTTCAACTTTAACAACTTCTCCATTATCTACCTCTTTAACGATGGTGGACCTGGATCTGTTGGAGGAAATGCTGGTTCGACAGATATCTTGATTTCTTGGATCTATAAATTGACAACGAACTCATCACCTCAATACTCAATGGCTGCTGCGGTTACGTTGATTATCTCTCTGATTGTGATCTCTATCTCGATGATTGCCTTCAAGAAACTGCACGCATTTGATATGGAGGATGTGTAAAATGAAAAACTCAGTTCAATTTAAACGCCGCCTTAATCATTTCTTGACTTACCTCTACTTGGTTGTCCTATCCATCGTCATCATCTATCCCTTGTTGATTACGGTTCTTTCAGCCTTCAAAACTGGTAACGTCAGTGCCTTTACGCTTGATTTCAGTGGCAGTCTCAGCTTTGATAACTTCCAAAAGCTCTTTACGGATACCCTCTATGGCACTTGGTATCTCAATACCTTGATTATCGCCATTATTACCATGGTTGCTCAAACATCCATCATTACTCTAGCAGGGTACGCCTACAGCCGTTACAACTTCTTGGCTCGTAAGCAAAGTTTGGTCTTCTTCTTGATTATCCAAATGGTGCCTACCATGGCTGCTTTGACTGCCTTCTTCGTTATGGCCTTGATGTTGAACGCCTTGAACCACAGTTGGTTCCTGATCTTCCTCTATGTCGGTGGAGGAATTCCAATGAACGCTTGGTTGATGAAGGGTTACTTCGATACAGTCCCAATTTCACTTGATGAATCTGCAAAATTAGATGGTGCTGGACACTTCCGTCGCTTCTGGCAAATCGTCCTTCCATTGGTTCGTCCAATGATTGCGGTCCAAGCACTTTGGGCCTTCATGGGACCTTTTGGAGACTACATCTTGTCTAAATTCTTGCTTCGTGACGAAATCAACTACACGGTAGCGGTTGGTCTTCAAACCTTTATCAGTGACCAAAAAAATCAAAAGATTGCCTTCTTTGCGGCAGGTGCGATTCTGATTGCAGTCCCAATCTGTGTGCTCTTCTTCTTCCTCCAAAAGAACTTTGTTTCAGGCTTGACAGCTGGTGGGGATAAAGGATAAAATAAGGTTTTCTATCAGAAGTTTGTCACCTTCCTTGGATAGGTATAACTTCCATCAATGAAGAAAAGGAGGAGAATTCCTCTCCTACTTTTCTCCCAGTCACATAAATTTTATCTTTAAGGAAAGGATGGGAGTGGGACAAGGATAGCAAGTTGATTGATTTGCTACCGGTCTCTCTCCCATCTTTGGTTAAGGATAAAATCTTGCTATGCTCTCCACATTTCGGAGATTAGAAAGGTCAATTCATGCCCTATCCATTTAATTATTTTTCCAGCCTTTTTCAGGTAAGAAAAGCCTTTGCGAACCGTAAACAACTCAATTGGTTCCAAATGATTTTCACCTCACTCTTTCTTCTATCCTTGACCCTCATTCCTGTCGCCGTTCAAAATGCGGAACTCCAGACCTACCCTTTAACTACCTTCGTTAGCGATGTCTTTGATCCCTTAACGGAGGATGTTATGAAGGACTTGAAAGAAAGTGTCCGTATTGAAGAGCATGAACTAGTCTATAACAGTCATTTTGGAGTTCATAAGAACAAAGCTGGCCATGTTATCATCGGTCATCACGAAGGGACTTCGTTAGGTGAAAAATTAACCCTCTATTTCGATAAGACCCAACTAGTGATTAGCAGAGAAAACAAAGAACTTGCAAGTATTCCTTATCAGGCAATCAATCAAAAGAGTCTCGAAAATAAAGATGCTTTAAGCCAAGCCATTTCCAAAGATTGGTTCCAAGCCAATCGATTGGCAGTTAGCCTCTTCCTCGTCCTCTTCTCAGGTTTCTTATCTGCTGTGAATTTTGCAATTTTAGTATTTGGAGCTTCCTTCTTCCTCTTCTTGACACGGAAGTCACGTCTCTTCTCTCTCAAGACCTTCAAAGAATGCTTCAACTTCACTCTCAACTGTCTTGGATTGCCTATTTTGGCGAGCGTTCTGATCAGTTTATTGTTCCACCAAGTCTTTACCACAACCATCTTGATCCAAAATATCCTATTTGTCTTGTTCCTCGCGCTTGCCTTCTATAAGACTCATTTCCGGGATCCAGATTACAAACCTTAGGGAGGTCCTTTATGCGTGTCACCATCAAAGATGTCGCTAAACTAGCTGGCGTTGCACCATCTACCGTTACACGAGTGATTCAAAATAAATCTACCATCAGTGAAGCCACTAAAAAACGGGTTCGTTCTGCCATGGAAGAACTGGATTACCATCCAAACCTCAATGCTCGTAGCTTAGTGAGCCAGTCCAGTCAGGTGATTGCCCTTGTCTTGCCTGATGAAAGTGATGTGTTCTTCCAAAACCCCTTCTTCCCTACGGTCCTCCGTGGGATTAGCCAGGTCGCCTCTGATTATGGCTATGCGATTCAGATTTGTACAGGGGCTAATGAAACCCACCGCCTCGATCAACTCAAACAAATGATTTATGGTAAGCGGGTAGATGGACTCATCTTCCTCTATTCCAAATTGAATGATCCTCTGGTTGACTTCTGTATTGAAGATAAATTTCCTTTCTTGATTTTAGGGAAAGCAACTTCACCTTTTGTATCCTTAGTCGATAACGACAATGTTAAAGCAGCCTTTGATGCGACCGAATATTTTATCAACAAGGGATACCAACATATCGCTTTCCTTGGAGGAAATAAGGAATTGGCTGTTTCTCAAGACCGCTACAAGGGCTATCAAGAAGCTCTTGCCAGTCATCAAATCCCTCTTCGTGAGGAATTGGTCAAATTCTCCTTTGGTTTCTTGCTTGAAGAAAATTCTTACCAAATCATGGATACCCTGCCTTTTGAAAAACTGGAAGCACTCATGACAACGGATATTCTAGTTGCCGAAGGGGTCCGGAGATACCTGATCGACAAACAAGTCGATCTTCCGATTATTTCCTTCGACTCCATTAAACCACGGATTCCAATTGACGCCTATATTGATATCAATACGGTTGAATTAGGACGTGAATCTGTCAGAACCTTACTCCAAATTATTAAGGATAACAAGGAAAACAAAACCGTTTGCTATAGACAGCTCATTGAACACTCGATTATTGAACTTTAGGAGAACCCATGACCACTCACTTTGTAGCTTATTTAGATGACCAAGACTTGATTCGCGTGGAAGGAGGAGAGAGCGTAATGGCCTCTCTTCCTTTTACATTGACGTCTGGTTCCAACACGATTGAACTCCTGCCGACGGAGGAAGAAAATACTCTTCGGAGCCCCCTTCCCGTCGACATGAGTCAAATTTATACTCTTTCAAATGGTAACGGAGAGTCCTGTCTCCTCCACTTCCGAGATGTTGTCCGTCAACCCATCTTTGATCAGCTTTATGCTTATGATGGAGAGGATTTAGGAGCTCATTACTCAAAAGAACAAACGACCTTTGCCTTCTGGGCTCCTATCTCTCAAGAGGTTGAGCTCTTAATCAACCAAACTGCCTACCCGATGGAGCGAACAGAAAAAGGAGTTTGGCGTCTAGTACTCGAGGGAGATTGGGAAAAAGCCCCTTATGCCTACCAGCATCAGGTTAATGGTGTAACCCATATCGTTCATGACCCTTATGCCCTCTCTTCTGAAGCCAATTCAGGAGTTAGCTATGTCATCGACCGCCACAAGATTGAGCGCCCCATTCAGAGAGCAGCGACTCAACTGGATCCGACTCAAGCCGTTATTTATGAACTAAGTGTTCGAGATTTCTCCATGCAAAAAGAAGCCGGATTCCAACACCCTGGGACCTTCCCTGCCTTGTTAGAATCTCCTAAACATGAAAACCAGACCTTTGGCTTTGATTACTTGAAATCCCTGGGCATTACTCATGTTCAGCTCATGCCCCTCTATGATTTTGGAAGCGTGGATGAAACCAACCCTGTCGCTGGTTACAATTGGGGCTATGACCCTGTGCAATACAATGTCCCTGAAGGAAGTTTTAGCACCCAGCCAAATGATCCTTACCAACGGATTCTTGAGCTACAGCAAGTGATTGATGCCTACCATCAGGCAGATCTCAGCCTCATCATGGACGTCGTTTATAACCACGTTTATCTCTCTGACGATTTTGCCTTTGAGCGGATTGTTCCTGGCTATTTCTACCGTTATGACCAAGACCGCCAACGGACCAATGGGACCTTCTGTGGTAATGATGTAGCTAGTGAACGGGCTATGGTTCGCAACTACATCAAGCAATCCGTCAAACAATGGGTTCAACTCTACGGATTTGATGGCTTCCGCTTTGACCTGATGGGCATTCTTGATCGCCAAACCATGATGGAAATTCAAGAAGAATTAAGCGCTATTTACCCCAACATTTACCTTTATGGGGAAGGGTGGAAGATGGATACCGGACTGGATCCTGAACTCCTGGCTCATCAATACAATGCCCGTCACCTTCGTCCTTATGGCTTTTTCAGTGACAACTTCCGAGATACCGTTAAACGAAGCATCTTGAAGGAAGGACGTGTAGAAAGTCGCTATCAGGCCAATGATCTTGCCAATATTTTGACTGGCAATGTCGGACTCAAAGGAGCAGCCCACTTTGTGCGTCCTCAACAGGCGATTAACTATGTGGAATGCCACGATAACGCAACCTTCTTTGACTATCTCAAGGTTGAAGATCCAAATATTTCAGAGGAGAAGCGACAGGCTAAAGCTCGTCTCGGTTTGCACCTCGTTCTCTTGTCTCAAGGCGTTCCCTTCCTACATGCTGGCCAAGAGTTCTATCGCAGCAAAGGCTTAGAAGAAAATACTTACAATCTTCCAGATGCTCTAAATCAACTAGACTGGCTTTCTTCTACAGCCTATGAAAGAGATATTCAGTTCCTTCGCGAATTGATTGCCTATCGTAAAGAGGAAGACCTCCTCCACCTAGAGAACGCCCAAGCCATTCGAGACTATTGTCAAGTTACTTGGACTTCGGAAAACACCTTCACTTACAGCATCGAAAAAGATGGACGCAAACTTCTTATTTTAGTCAACCTGGGAGAACAAGAGTGGACTTATTGGCTCAAACAGCCTGCTAGATTAGCAATTGCTCATCCCCATGTTTATACAAAAGAGCAACAAGTTTCTCAAAGAGAATTCACCATTCCAGCCCATGGTTGGATTTTAGTAGAACAAGCATAAAAAATTCCTGCAAGATAGGCTTGCAGGAATTTTTTAATCTTCCACCTCGACAAAACGTCCAATAATATGAACATTATCTGATATGGTAATAAAAGCTTGAGGATCCGCTTTTTTCATTAAAAATTTAAACTCATTAAACTCTGCTCTGGTAATAACGGTGAGCAAGACTGCTTTTTCCTGATGATTATAGGTCCCTTCGGCATTGTGGATAATCGTTGCACCACGATGCAATCGCTTATGAATTTTCTCAATAATCTTATCCGGTTGGCTAGTGACAATCATAGCTTGCATCCGCTTCTGCTTGGTAAAGACAGCATCTGTCACTCGACTGGAAACAAAAATGGTAATCATCGAATAGAGGGCGTACTTCCAACCAAAGGTCATTCCCGCTATTAACATGATGGTCCCATTGACGATGAGAGAAATTTTGCCGACGTTCTTGCCCGTTCGCTTTCGAATGGTCAAACTAACAATATCTGTTCCCCCACTTGAGATATTATTACGAAGGGCAAAACCAATCCCTGTCCCCATGACAACACCTCCAAATAAGGCGTTCATAATAGGGTCATTTGTGAGAGTAACTACTGGAACAAATTGGATAAAGAAGGAACTCATAGACACCGTGATAAAGGTGAAAATGGTAAACTTATGGCCAATTTGATACCAAGCGATGATCATTAATGGCAGATTGATGGCATAGAATGACAAAGAGACCGGAATGGTAAAACCTAAAAATCGATCACTAAGTGCAGATATAATCTGGGCCAATCCTGTCGCACCACTGGAATATACACGTCCCGGCTGGAAAAAGAAGTTCACGGCAACGGCAGATAAGAAGCCATAGACCAAAGAAGCCGAAATTTTTTCATCGTACTTCTCTCGGGAAATACTTTTTAAGACCCTTAGTAATTTAAAGTTATAGGCCAATCTTCGTATATAATAACGCAAGATCTTGCCTAAGCGAGTTTTTTTCATGATTATCTCTCAATTTATAAATAAAGGGAAAATCCCACAAGTAGCTTTTGGTAATTTTCCGCTTTTACTATCCTTATTCCTCAGTTTTTACTTCTACTTGTAGGCTCAACTCTTCCAGTTGTTTATCAGCTACTGTAGAAGGAGCTTGGGTCATTGGATCCGTTGCCTTATTGTTCTTAGGAAAGGCAATGACTTCACGGATATTCTCTTCACCAGCTAACAGCATGACAAAACGGTCCAAACCAAGAGCTAATCCACCATGTGGAGGGAAACCATAATCCATGGCTTCTAGCAAGAAACCAAATTGCTCTGTCGCATCTTCTTTTGAGAAACCGAGAGCTGTAAACATTCGTTCTTGCAATTCTTTTTGGTTGATCCGGAGACTTCCTCCTCCAAGTTCATAACCATTAAGCACAATATCATAGGCAATGGCACGTACCTTGGCAAGATCGCCCTCTAATTCATGAGCTGTATCTGCTTGCGGAAGTGTAAATGGATGGTGGGCACTCATGTAACGCCCTTCTTCTTCAGACCACTCAAACATTGGCCAATCGACCACCCATAGGAAGCTGAATTGACTATCGTCAATGAGGTCCAATTCCTTGGCAATTCTACAACGAAGGGCACCTAATGTTGCGTTGGCTACTTCTAGTGTATCTGCTACAAAGAGAACCAAATCCTTTTCTTCCAATTGTAAAGCACTTGTCAACTCTGTTGTCATACCTGTCAAGAACTTAGCAACTGGCCCATTTAAAGCACCATCAACTACCTTGACCCATGCTAGACCTTTTGCCCCATATTGCTTGGCTACTTCGGTCATCTTATCGATATCTTTACGAGAGTATCGGTCTGCTGCTCCTTTTACCACAATGGCTTTTACTGCGGGAGCTTCTGAGAAGACCTTGAAGTCTACGCCCTTTACAACTTCTGTCAAGTCTGTCAAGAGCATCTCAAAACGAGTATCTGGTTTGTCAGAACCATAAAGAGCCATAGCATCATCGTACTTCATCCGTGGGAAAGGAAGGGTCACTTCGATGCCCTTCGTTTCTTTCATAACACGTGCGATTAAACCTTCCGTAATATCTTGAATTTCTTGCTCTGTCAGGAAGGAGGTTTCTAAATCGACCTGTGTAAACTCAGGTTGACGGTCGCCACGTAAATCTTCATCACGGAAACATTTGACGATTTGATAATAGCGGTCAAAGCCAGCATTCATCAACAATTGTTTGGTGATTTGAGGGCTTTGAGGCAAGGCATAAAAATGCCCCTTGTTGACGCGAGAAGGTACGAGGTAGTCACGCGCCCCTTCTGGAGTTGACTTAGAAAGGAAGGGTGTCTCCACATCAATAAATTCCAACTCATCCAAGTAATTACGGATAGAGTGCGTCACCTTGGCACGCAATTTTAAGTTTTCCAACATTTCTGGACGGCGCAAGTCCAAATATCGATAGCGTAGACGAGTATCGTCATTGGCTTCAATACCGTCCTTGATCTCAAATGGCGTGGTTTTTGCAGTATTGAGGATAGTCAAGGAAGAAACATGCATTTCAACCTGGCCTGTTGCAATTTTATCATTCGCTTGCTGTCTGGCAGCAACTTGACCTGTCACTTCGATCACATATTCGCTACGAAGGCTCTCGGCCGTTGCCATGACTTCCGAGCTAACAGTTTCCGGATTGATGACCAATTGCATAATCCCTTCACGGTCCCGCAAATCAATAAAGATCAAGCCACCCAAATCACGGCGTCGACTCACCCATCCTTTGAGGGTTAGTTCTTGTCCAATGTGTTCCTCGCGAACACGCCCAGCATACATGGAACGTTTCATTGTATTTTTACTCTCCAAACTAATATTCTTCCTTCTATTTTACCATAAAGCCTGTCAGATAAGTGCTTTTCCAGAGATTTTTCCAGAAAAAACAGTTCTTTTATTCAGCTTTTTTCCCGGTAGGAGCTTTCTCTTGTTTTGCCTCTTCATCGTATAGCGTTGGGGCCAACATTTTCATCAGGCTAGCTGTTCCAAAACGCATGACGGCTGCCAAGACCCCAAATATTGGAGCCAAGCTACGGAAAAAGAAATCTCCTCGGACGAATTGGGTGATGAGGCCCGTAATGAGAAAGATCACTATTCCTTGAAGAATCGCATAAAAAGCTATTTTCTTCATTGTTTTCATCTTGTACCAGTTCCTCTCTTTGTATTAGACAGACTTATCCACAAGTTTGTGGATAAGTCTGTGAATATGGGGATAAGTTCATTCAAAACCATAGGAAAAAAGGTTGAGACTGGGTATTCTCAACCTCTTCGCATCTTACTTAAATTGATCCGGCTGACCTTTATAGTTAGCCCAGTCTTGACTTAAGAAACGATTGTTAATCTTGTATTCAGGGGCAGGTTGAGGGTTGGAGACAAAAGGATCAACTGCTTTATCAAATGCCAACCATCCATTCCAGCCCATATGAATGGTATCTTGCATAAAGTAGGGTTTATCACCATCTTTAGAAAAATCAGCAATATGGGTAAAGCCTTGACTTTCTAATTGGTAACGGATTTTTTCAACTGTCCGTTGATACATTTCTTTACTCAAACCTGTATAGGCCATCCATTTAGAGTTAACTGGAGGGATGACAAAGATCACATTGGTTTTCGATTGAGCAAACTGATCCAAGACGAGTTGTAAATCATTGTATTCTGGAGATTGCTCATAGGATTCATTCTTTTGGAATCCTTTGAGTTTCTTTAACTTACTAGCAAGGCGATGGGTGTAAAAGTTATTACTAATGCCTAGATTATTATTATTAGTTTTCTTTTTGGCTTCCGCCGTCGCTACCTCTTCCAAGGCTTCGTAAGAAAATGTATCCGGTAAAGCATCTAAGCGAGAGAGTACTTTTTTCTCATAGTTGCTATTGTTCATTGCCGTAAAGGTGCTAAAGAAGGCATCCTCCCGACGAACAAAGCGCATAAGGGTCTGATTGAGACCTTTTTCAAAACTAGATAGATTTCGACCTTTGGCCAGCTTCTGAACTCCTCCCTGCATAGCAACATTAGGGTATTGTTGCAAAAGACGAGACGCCGCATACTGGCTTGCTGGTCCAGCTTCATGGTTGGCCAAAAAGCTAGTTAATTGATCGCTATTAAAGTATTGCTGAAAGGCTGATGAATCATAACCATCCTTAGTGAACCACTGGGGCGATACCACATAGACTGCTGTTTTCCCTTCTAGTTGAGGAAGGATTTGTTGCATCCCAAAATATTGGTTCAAGGACGCTGCTCCTCGTTGCCCTAGAAAATAGGGACGATAAGAACGATCATACTTCTCAGCTAGTACTGCTGGGTGGACGATATCAAACCGCAACCATTCGCTAGAACCAAAGAAAGGTACAAAACGATAGTTGGGATCCCCGAGCGCTTCTTCTTTACGGGCACGACTTTTAAAGCCTTCTGCTGTCAAGCTCACTGCAGCCTTTTTCTCCTCTGTCAGATTATGTTTATGGTTAATCGGATAGAAAAAGAGAAGAGTAGCGACCAGAGCCATGGCGCAAAAGACAGGACCCAGAATCAGCCACAATCGTTTAAGCATTCTGAAGCTCCATGACACCTTCTACGATTTTGTTGGCTGTGTTCCAGTCATCACGACCAAATTCAGATACTGGAACCCGAATATCGAAGCGGTTTTCCAATTCAACAATCAATTCAACGGTTCCCATGCTATCAAGAACACCCGCATCAAAGAGATCCTCATCCATCATATCTGAGACATCTTCCATAAACAATTCGTCAATAATTTCAATTACTTGTGATTTTACATCCATTTTTCATTTTTCCTTTTCTTATTTCATTTTTGGAAACCATTGCTGATCCAAGAAACCTGAGAAAATCAGGAAGGACAGCATAACGGTATTGAAAGTAATAAAGATACCAAGAGCCTGGGTCCAGCGATTGTCTGGTAGGGGCTCCAGTCCTTTTGCTTTGCGTTCTTTATTGATGGTCTTTTTCTTCCGCAACCAAGCGTCGTTGATTACAAGACCCAGACCGTGGAAGAGACCATAAGCTACATAATACCAGGTCACCCCATGCCAGAAGCCCATGACCAACATGTTAATGATATAGGCAACGTTTGACGTTGTAATCCGACTCTGAAAGACCTTGTTGCGCATCAAAACCATGACTAGACGCATAAAGACAAAGTCACGGAACCAGAAGGACAAACTCATGTGCCAACGATTCCAAAATTCCTTTAAGTCACGTGACTTAAAAGGGAGATTAAAGTTGATTGGGCTCTTAATTCCCATCAAATTAGATGCCGCAAGGGCAAACATAGAATAGCCTGCAAAGTCAAAGAAGAGATCCAAACCAAAGACATACATGACCCCTAAGGTGCCCAGGTTAAAGATTCCCCCTTGAAGAAGGGCATAGGTCTTGACGTGTCCTAGTAAGAGATGACCAAAGATATGAGCTAGAATAAACTTATAGAGGAAGCCAAGCATGATATACTTGACGCTCTGCTCCAACATATCTAGAAGCTCATCTCGATCCGGAATCGTCAGATAATCTTCATTGAAGCGTTTGAAGCGGTCGATCGGCCCACTTGAAAAAGTCGGCATAAAGAGCAAGAAACGCAAGAATTCCCAGAGACTAAAGTCTTTGAGGGTTCCGTCTCGCATCTCGATAATCATGCCCACTGCTCGGAAGGTCAGATAAGAGATCCCAAGGAAGCCCATCCAAGACTGGGTGCCATCAATGGCTGGTTGCACCTTCACAAAAACCAAGGGCAAAACGACCAAGAAAGAGTGGAGGTAAAAGACCCACTTGTTGTCACGCTGGCTTCGATAGAATTTATAGGAGTAGACCCAAAGGATTTGCCAAAAGAGGTAGAAAAGAACCGCATAGATTTGTTTCAAATCCGTCCCTGTCAGCATTAGAACAATAAAGGCGAGACTGACCAAGGCTTCATAGACTGGGAATCGCTTTTTAAAGAAGAGGCCAACAAAGATGGGCAATAAGGCCCCAATCAGATAAATAAAGTAGACCGGGGTCCCATAGGGTTCTAAATGAGGGAGCTGTTTCAAAAACTCGATCATCGGTTGTTAACCTCACTAATCAACCCTTTGATGTCGATTTTCCCGTTTGGAGTTAGCGGTAAACTATCACGGTAAAGGAATTTTGAAGGCATCATATAAGACATCATGATGTGTTCCAAATCTTCCTTGATGGCTTTCGTAATATCAATCTCGCGTTCAAATTGCTCTTTGACGCCATCTTTTAAGATGACATAGGCCAAGAGATTTTGAACCTTATGATCTTTGTTGTAGCGTGGCACTGCAACAGCCGAGTCGATGTACTGAGATTTGTTCAAGTTTTGAGAAACATCTTCTAGCTCAATACGATAGCCGTTAAACTTGATCTGGAAGTCCATTCGACCACCATAGAGAAGAAGACCTTCATCTGTCATGGTACCAACATCTCCCGTATGGTAGGCTGGAAGTCCTTCAAATTCAAAGAAGGCTTCTGCTGTTTTCTCTGGATTATTCATATAACCTTTTGAAACAGCCGGTCCAGACACGATAATCTCTCCTTGCTCTCCATTTGGTAATTTGTTTCCTTCCTCATCAATGATGAAGGTTGGAGAATCTTCTTTAGTATAACCAATTGGCAAGCGTTTAAGAGTCGCTAGCATCTCATCTGTGATAGCAACTGCCGACAAAGCTACCGTCGCTTCTGTTGGTCCATAAGCATTGATAATCCGAGCATTTGGGAAACGCTCGCGCAGTTTTTGAGCCGTTTTAACCGTTAACTCTTCCCCATCAAAGTAGAAATGGGTAATGCCTGGCATCTTTTCAGCATTGAAATCTTCAGACAACATGGCCATATCTGCAAAAGATGGCGTTGAAGTCCAGATAGCAATCGGAAGAGAAAAGATGGTCGCAAAGAGTTGTTTAAAGTCTTGAGTAATGGCTGATGGAAGGGCAAAAAGGGTCCCTCCAAGAGCTAAGGTCGGTGCCCAGTACATGACAGACAAATCAAAGGAATAGGGTGGTTGGGCCAACATTTGCGGACGCTCTGGCGTCGCAAATTCCTTGTCTGTAATCATCCAGTTGGTGAAGCTGAGCAAGTTGTCGTGTGAAATTTGCACCCCTTTTGGTTTTCCAGTTGTCCCCGAGGTAAAGATAATGTAGTAGTTATCATCCCCCTTGACCGGATGTTGCAAGTCATACATATTCTGAGCCGCATAAGCTTCACGCACTTGCTCCAAGGACATGACTGGAGCAGCTGGGTTTTCAATTGGAAACTCATTGATGGCGATAATTAAGCTTGGCTCAGCCACTTCAACAATAGCAGACACGCGCTCCAAGGCAGAGTGGCTGTCAATTGGGATATAGGCGTGGCCAGACTTGGTCAGGGCCACAAAGGTTGCCAACATTTCATATTCTTGTCCACCAAAGACCACAACAGGTGACTTTTCAGGAAGTCCCATTTGGTCAATGTGGGCTGCTAAGCTATCTGAATCAGCCTTCAATTGGCCATAGGTATGCTCTTCTCCAAGGACATTGTAGACAGGATAGTCTGGTTGTAGTTGGGCGTAACGTTCAATCGCCTCAATCATATCAGTAATTGGTTGGTTTGACACGGTAGGGATCTCCTTTAGAATTCATTGTAAATAAAGCCACCTTGACCTTGACCAAGGTAACTAAAGAAATAGAGTAGGGCTAAGAAAATAGCGAAATACAAGATTGTTTGCCCTATAAATTTATAAAGTGTTTTATGTTTCATCTTTTTCACTCTTCATTTTGATTATCACTGACTATTTTACCATTTTTTGTTCAGTCATAGCAATCCAAACACAAGGAAAAAATACTAGAAAACGTTACCATAAGAGACAATTGAGATCTGCCCTTAGATTGATTGCTTTTCTGATTTAAGTCAACCATCATCTAATCTAAGCCTTATTTTGCCGTTCCGCGACTCTGACGAATCAATTCAGAACACTTGTCTACTTCTACGTCTCTTTCAAAATGAGCTGGAGTCCAGGGAATTTCTATATCCGGTTCAACACCTTTATCCGTCATTCCTCTACCTTGATCTACGCTTAGACAGCGAGAAGTAGGAAACATCAATCGATAATCACCATAATCAACGGTACAACAATTGGAATAGTCTAAAATTCCGAGAGTTGGTCTACCTACCACCGTTACCTTCTTAAACTGCTTCATCATCTGGACAAAATTGTCCCCAGATGAAGCACAATAGATATCTGATAAGATAAAGATCTGTTCGGGATATTGGCCGCCTCTAACCTCTGGGAAGAATTCCTCGTTTTCTTGCTGATACAGCACATAGCCTTTGCCCCGATAGCGGAGTAGATCCTCTTTCATCTCTTCAAGGAGTTTAATTGTTTCGGAACTAATCTCTTCCTGTTGCATCCAGTCCTCAAAATCCTTCAAGCGTAAGTCGACATTGCGTTCCGTGTAGAGAATTTCCATGCCATCATCATCCCAGTCAAGCGAATCATAGCCCTGACCCTTCTCTAAGCCTAGATGTAATAGAGGGAAATATAAAGAATCTGTCCCTCCACCGTTCTGTCGGACATCAATGAGAAGGAACTTGACTTCCGTCATCATCGGTAAACACTCTTGGTATAAGCGACTAATAGCTTCTTCATCCATAAAGTTATCCAGACAAAGATAAAGAATCTCATCGTCTAACCGTTTCCAAAAAATCTGATCTTGGATCGGCTCTCGACTGGGCGCTACTTCAATGGTCTTTTCTACCCCTTCTCGAATCAGGGTGACTCTTTTGGACTGAGAGACCAAATCCGCCCATTCTCGGTAGTGTCTTTCGGGGGTCTTACTTATAAAATAGTCCTTATGAAGAGACGCCACCTGCTCCAAGTCACTTCCATCCAGACCTAGGATCTGATCCCCTGCCTGGAGACCAGTGTCTGCATGCGCCTTTTCAACATAAAGTTGATGGTCCATTACACGTAAGAGAAAGCCTTTCTGACCAGCTTTTTTATTCTGAAAGGAGATGTGCCCAATAATACCAAAACTGGCTAGGTAGGACCTGACTTGATAAAGAAAGGCATCATCCGCCATATCATCTGTTATTTTTTCCCGAAAAGGCTCTGGATCACATCCTTTTCGATCTTTGATAGTAGATGAATCGTGAGTCATAATGGAGACGATATCTTCAAAAATAGCTCTCTTTCTCATGCAAGACTCCTTAATTTTTTTAGAAACAGTATACCACTTTTCCTTAAAAAGTTCTTAAACCCCTAAAAAGAGGCTGGGACAAAAGTCCTAGCCTCCTCACTTCAAATAAGATCACAACGAGCTGTCCCTCACAGGAGAGAAGCTGTATGAAATGATTTTCTATTTCATACAGCTTCTCTTCTATTTTTTCGTGCTTTCCAAGCTTTTATAATGTACAATAGAAGAAATAACGTTCTATGATTAGAAAGGGATTTACATTATGTCTAAAAAAATCACTCTCCTTGCAACTCTCTTTTTGAGTCTTTTCTTCTTGACAGCCTGTATGTCTGATTTTCAATCATATTTCAAACCGGAAGAAACAAGCACTCGTCCCTCCTCTAAAAAACAAGAGAAAAGTGAAAAAGAAGCCTCATCGTCTAAAAAATCATCTAAAGCTAGCTCTTCGAACAAAGAAAAGAAAGAGTCTAAGACAGAAACCAGCTCTAGCAAAAAAATAGAGGATCTCCCTGCCAATGCTAGCGAAGCTCCGACGGACAAGATCTATGCAACTGGCGATTCTGTCGTTTACTATAAAAAAGATGGTGACGCCTTAGAAGCCGCTACACCGGATTACGAAGGCTATACTAAAAACATTGTTAAAAAAATACTTGGGGAACCCGAAAATAACCTGAGCGACCCAGAGTATTTGATCGAAACTTTTTCAGAAAAGGAACGGGAAAATCTGGTGAAACTCTATCAAGAGGGACACTTAACAGAAGAACAGCTTCGTGCTTTTTGGGCTGGTGCGATCGATATCGCTCAAGCCACTCGATTCGGTCAAACTTACACGGTTTATACTTACAAACAGGGCCAAGTGCAGCTGGTCTTCAAAGAAGATAACCTTATCTACATCACTCCAAATCCAGAAGTGCTTTATTTTAACTAAGAAAAAGGGGCTGGGACAAAAGTCCTAGCCTCTCAATTGTCTTTGGATTGTCGAGCAAGACGCAGTGGTTGAGTGGGCTCTACTACGCTGATTTCATCAGCTTTTACAGCCCTACTCAACTGTGCGGAGGTGGGACGACGAAGTCGAATTCTAACGAATGACCGATTTCTGTCCCACTCTCTTTGTTTCACATGAAACTATGGATAGAGGAAGTTTAGTCTTCTTCCATCTTTTGAGGTTGATAGGCCAGCATTCCTAAACCAATACACAACACCAAAACCAGAGTAAGGAAGGTGACTTGCCCGCCTATCTGACCAGACAAGGAAATGGTTTCCCTTAGTCCCGATACGGTATAGCTCATCGGCAACAGTGGATGAATGGTTTGGAAGAAACGATTGGTAAGGGCAAGCGGATAAGTTCCTGCACTAGAAGCCAGTTGAAGGAGCAAGAGAATCAAAGAGATAAAAGCTCCTACCTTGTTGTTCCATGTCGTTAAAGCAGTCACCATGGACATGAAGGTCACACTTCCTAGCACACAGAGGAAAAGAGTCAAAGCTTCATGGTTTGCTGCCATTCCTAGCAGATGAACAGCTCCGTAGACCAAGACACCAGCCAAGACAGCAATTATCCCGTTCACTTCCAATCTCGATTTCAGCCAAGCCCAACGACTTTCTGGATGACGCCCAGATGGCAATTTGGCAAAAATCATATTGGTAGAAAGAGCAGCGACGAAAAGGGCAACTGATATCATATAAGGCGCCATTCCCACTCCATTCACTGAAACATTATCATGGTCTGTCTTTGAAAGGGTAATTGGATCTGACAATACGCTTGCATTTTCTTTTTCAGTGCTAGCGCTATTTAATTGGTCCTTAGCCGAACTCAAGCCTTGACTGAGATTCTGACTACCTGTTTGGAGATCCCCCAAGCCCCCGACAAGAACCTGGCCTCCTGTCGCTAATTGACCAGAGCCATCAGCTATTTTAATTGCACCATCCGCCAATTGATGAGAACCTGATAGTAACTGACCTGATTTATCCGATAACTGATCAACACCTGATACGAGTTGATCAACACCACTAGCCAAGACTGGTGTTTGAGTATTTAATTGACCAATCCCACTGGCCAGTTGTCCAGCACCTGTTGTTAATTCGCTAGACTTACTAGTCAATTGGTTGGCCCCTGAAACTAATTGGTCCATTCCCATAATCAGAGTTGGCATCTTTCCATTTAGTTCTCCCAATCCTGTTGCTAGTTGACTGCTTCCAGATACCAAATCCGCAGATTTCTGCTCCAGTTGACTGGTCCCCGCACTCAATTGAGTAGCGCCTGCTATCAAGGTGCTGCTATTATCATTAAGCTGACTAGCTCCGCCAGCTAACTGATCCACCCCTGTCGTATAGAGTTGCACTCCTTGGTTGAGAGTTTGGCTAGCTGGTAGAAGTTGCTCTGTCACTGCTGTCTGCACGGAGCTCAAGCTAGTTGAAAGAGTATTCAAGGTAGACGAAGCTGTTGGCAAGATCTGATTAGCACTTTCTTTTACTGTGGCCAAAGGACTCTCGGTCGTTAAGCCTTCTTGCAAGCCTTGAACAGTAGTTATAATCGCTTGAGCAGCAGTCTCCGTCGTACTTGAAGTAGCAGAGACAGCAGACGTCAGTTCTGCCTGTTGTTCGGCTGTCATCGATTGATAGGCAGCAGTAGCTTGAAGATTGGCTAGTACTGAATTGCGGTCAGCCTGTGCTGCGGCTGAAATCCCTTGAGCAGAGGTGGCAATGGTTGCCAATGCTGTGCTGAGCTGACTAGTATCTCCGCTCGTGTTCTGAATAGCTTCATTTAATTGGGTGAGGCCTGCTGTTAATTGGGCAAGCTGCTCTTGTTGATTTGGTGACGGAGAAAGTTGTGTAGATAAGGTTTGAATTCCTGTTTCTAACTGGGATACTCCATTTCTCAATGCTTCCGATTGACCGCTTAATTGACTAGCTCCACCACTGAGAGTAGCAAGCCCTGTGCTATAGCTGGTTAGACCACTCGTCAAATTGCTAGCACCAAGATTCAACTGACTGACTCCTTTTGTGTAGGTATCCAGTCCTGTTGTGAGAGTGTTCATTCCTGTATGCAATTGGCCAATTCCAGAGGCTAACTGAGGCGTTTGACTAGCCATTTGGTTCAAACCATCTCCAAGTTGTCCAACACCAGACGTATAGGTCGTCAGTCCACTATTAAAGGTGGTAAAACCATTATGAAGTTGCCCAACTCCCGATACGAGGGTCGGAACTTTCTCCTTCATTTGGTGAAGACCTGTCCCTAATTGGCCAACTCCATTGGTGTAGGCCAAGAGTCCTGTGCTAAGAGTCTGTGCCCCATTTGAGAAAGACAGACTCGAATTGGACAAGGTTGTCAAATGGTCTGTCAGGGTTTGCCCACCCTCTTTTAACTGACCAGCACCGGTTGCCAGCTTTTGACTTCCTTCAGCTGCTGTTCCCATCCCTGTCTTCAAACTCCCCATCTTCTCAAAAAGAGCGTTTGTATAGGTTTTGGTAACATTACTAGCAACGGTTTGCTGAATTTTTATCATGGCTGAATCACTCATCTTACCAGCAATAAAGCTATGGCCACTAGATGTTTGGTAGGCAATAGTCATTTGTTCTGGATGATTGGTTAAGATAGAAGCCGCTTTAGCGGATAGATCTTGGGGCAAGGTTACCACCATATAATAATCACCCTTTTTCAGTCCTTCTTTAGCTGCTGTTTCATCTACAATATGAAAATCCAGTGCATCACTCTTCTCAAAATTGGACACCATGTCTTTTCCAATTGTCAATTCTTGTTCTTGATAACGAGCTGGCTGATCTTGATTGACAACTGCTACCGGCAAGTTCGAAACCTTGCCATAAGGATCCCACATAGAAGATAGAAAGATCACATTATAGAGAGCTGGTATCAAAGCAACCCCTATCATCACAACGATAACGGTCGGTTTCCTAAAAATCGCTTTCCATTCCTTAAACATTTTTGTCTCCTTTTTATACACATTGTCTATTTTTTTGATATAATTGATTATACAGTTCTTTTGAAAAACTGCAAGTTAAATAACTAGTTTTTGGACACTGTGTATAATTTTGTATATAAAAGAAAGGGACTAGAATGGTTACCGAAAGCAACAAGCGAATAAAAACAAAACGGATCATCCAGGAAGCCATGGTTGACCTGCTTCATAGAGAGTCCTTTGATGAAATTTCAACCGTTCAGTTGGCAAAAGAGGCTGGTATCAGCCGAAGTAGCTTCTATACCCACTACCGCGATAAGTACGATATGATCGAGCGCTACCAACAGGAATTTTTCCACAAAGTTGAATACATCTTTGACAAACAACAAGAAGATAAACACCAAGCCGTTACCGAAGTTTTCGAATTTCTCACCAAGGAGCCCCTCTTTGCTGTCCTTCTAACCGAGAATGGGACAAAAGAAATTCAATCCTTCTTACGGCATAAGCTACAAGTTCTACTAGTCGATAGCTTACAAGACCGTTATGGACATCGATCTTTGACAGAAATCGAAAGAGACTACAGTTCTGTCTACCTCACCAATGCCTTCTTTGGAGTCTGTCAAATGTGGGTTGCGCGTGGGCAAAAAGAAAGCCCGCAACAAATGGCAGACTTCCTATTAAAAATGCTGGAATAGAAAAAGAGACCTCGGTCTCTTTTTCTATTCTATTTCTTTAGTTCCCTGCTCCTAAGAATTGATCCACAAAGAAGCTGAAGTAAGATTTTTCTCCTGTAATCAGGACACACTTCCCTTCCAAACCGTACCGCAGAAGTTTAGCCTCATGATCCTTGAGACGAAGGACTCCCTCTATTTTGAAAAAGTTCCCCTGTTCTGTCCGAGTTGCACTCGAAGCAATAGAGCTAATACGAGCCTCTAGCGTAATTGGTTTTTGTTTACTACCCTGTGTGCTAAAGCGAATCCGATCTCCCACATGAATCGTGGCTATATCTTTTGAAGGAATATAGGTGACGATCTTGACTTCTTTTTCTTTCTGAATGAGAGGATAAACTTGAGCCAGAGGAGTGCCTTCCGCTACAATACTCGCTCCTTTTGTTTCATCATTCAAATGCAGCACCCCTTCATCCTTCGCTAGAATCCGAGTCTTCTGAAGAAGATTTTCTTGTGTTTTTACCTTACTGTCTAGATCTGCGATTTGCTGAGAAAGAAGCAGAAGATCTTGTCCGACCTTACTCAGCTGTTGAGCTTTCAGGGAGGCTATTTGACTGTCTAAACTGGTCGAAAAAGCTTGTTGGCTTCCGGATCCCGCATATTGGATTCGATAATTCGAAATATTCGCCTCTAACTGCTGGATTTGACTGTCCAGCTGACTAATAAAGGAAGCTTGGGCTGGAGAGTTTTCCTCTCCATGTGGTTGCTGAGCGTAACTCTGGTAGAGAGAGTAAAGTGGATGAGTCGCATCCAGATTTCTCCCCTCTACTAGAGCTGATTTTAGACTATGGTAATCAGCTAATCGCTTCTCTTGGTCTTGGATAGCTTGGCCAATTTCGGCTTGGCTTGAACTGGCACTGGCATTTTGAGAAGCAATGGTTGCATTTTGTTGATGAGCTTGAGCTTGGAGAATCGCTATCTGTTGCTGGTAATCCTTAAACAGCTGGTCATAACCAAAATGCTCATTTCCTGTAAACTGGCTTTCTCCTGTCTCAATGCTGGTTTTCAATAATTTTAATTGTTCCTCCTGTTTCTTTAAGAGGTCTAGCTGTTGGCTTAAGCTCATTCCTTGTTGTTTTTCCTGGTCCTCTTGGTATTCTACCAAGATTTCTCCCTTTTTAATCTCTTTATTTTCCTTCAAATGGTTGACTTGAATGGGAGAATTACTAGTTGATTGGATTTGATCAATTACGCGCGTAGCTTCAATTGTCCCTCGACTGGTCAAGGTCACTTCCTTCTTGGCAAAGACAGAGAATCCCACAACAAACAGTAGTAAAAGAAAACAAGGAACTACCCATAAACTAGCAAAATTATGGAAACGTTTCTGATAGAATTCTGCACTTTCAAAATATTTTTCGTTCATCATACTCTCTTTTTTTCTCCTAGTCCTCTCTTAACAAGTAACCAAATGGCTGTAATAGCCATTCTTTTTCAGTAGTTCTTCATGGCTTCCCTCTTCCTTAAGACAACCTTGGTCCATGAGGAAGACTTTTTCAGACCGTTCTGCAATCGTTAACCGATGGGCGATAAAGATAATGGTTTTATCTAAGGACATCAAGCGATCCACAATTTTCTTCTCCGTCAAGATATCTAGGCTGCTGGTCGCTTCATCCAGAATCAGAATCGGAGCGTCCGTTAACAAGGCACGCGCCAAAGCAATCCGCTGCCGTTGTCCACCAGAAATTCCCATACCATCCGTTGTTAATTCCGTTTGGTAATTAAGGGGCATGCGTTCAATATCTTCTCGAATTCCTGCGATTTCAACAGCGCGCAAGATATCTTCCTGACTCGTTCCTTCCCGAGCTCCTAGTAACAAGTTCTCTAAGATCGTGCCATTAAATACATAGGGCTGCTGGGGCAAATAATTGATTTGCTGACGGAGCAAGGTTTTATCCACTTGCTGGATATCCCTTCCTCCCAGACGAATCGTTCCTTTATGGGGTTGGTAGAAATTCACCATCATCTTTGCTAGCGTTGTTTTTCCAGAGCCTGAAATACCGACAAAGCTCACCTTGCTCCCTTTTTTGATCCTTAAGTTAATATCTGTTAGAACATTGGCCCCAAAACCGTACTTGTAGTCTACTCCCTCAAAAACCAGATCACCATCGAGAGCCTCACGCTCTTGAAGGGGCTTCTTCTCTGCGAACTCAGAGTCTATCAGATAGACTTCATTCAGACGGGTATTGGCCACTCGGGCGGCTTGAAGTTTGGTTTGGAGGTTGATCAAATTCTCTAGAGGCCCTGTGAAATAAACAAGGAGAGTATTGTAGGTAATCAGCTGACCCAAACTCAATTCTTGCTTCATGACCAAATGAGCTCCCATCCACAAGACCAAAACATTCAAAATCAACTGGGCCAAGTGCTTGAGCCCCTTTTGAAGACTTTCGGCCTTGCTCATGGCAAAGGACTTCTTCAGATAATCCACAAATTCCGAGTCAATCTTTTGATAGCGACTGCGTTCACTGGTCAAAGACTTGATGGTTTCAATCCCATTGATATCTTCGATAATAGAAGAAGACAAGACACTATTGGCTTCCATGGTTTCATTATTTAAGCGCTCGAAAGGTTTCATAAAGGCAAAAATAATGACCGCATAAATCGGCAGCAAGAGAATGGTCAAGAAAAAGAGATGAGCATTTTGACTAAACAGGACTACTGATAAAATCAGAACGATGGAAAGATCCAAAAAGATTGAAAGCAGCGTACTAGCCAGAGCATCAATAATGCGGTTGGCATCTGTAAAACGCGACACCACTTCCCCTGTCCGTCGAGTTGCAAAGAAACTCATGGGCAACTGAAAAACATGCTTAATATAGGACAGAATGACATCAATAGACAAGCGTTGGCCTAAAACAAGGAGCAAGTAATCTTGCGCGTAGGTGAGGACTTGCTGTAAGATGTAAACCACAATCAAACCTAGTGAAATCACAGTCAAGGTCTGCTTCATCTGATCAGGCACATAGGTATCAATAATTGATTGTAGGTAGTAAGAACCAACAATATTGATAAGGGTTACCAATAAAGTTGCAAGAACAATATGAAGGACCAATTGTCGCTGTTTAAACAAAAGAGGGACAAAGTCTAGGAGCCCATTTTTCTTTTCCTTACTAGGTTGATAGGCCGGAGTCGGGGCCAAGGCAATGACAATCCCTGTCCATTCCTTTTCAAACTCTTCGATCGTCAATTTGGTCATCTTTACTTTTGGATCTGGATCTGCTACGTAAAGATGTTTTTTATCTTTCTTATACACTACGTAATAATGAGGGAGACGCCCATCCTTGATCACGTGGACAATCAAGGGATAGGTCACTCCTTCCAAGTCAAAAAGTGTGCGATCTGCTCGGAAGGCGCGTGTCTCAAATCCCAACTCCTCAGCCACCTTGACCAGACCTAAGGCGGTCGTTCCATCTGCAGTCGTTTTTGCCTTCTCCCGCAGACTAGCTAAAGAATAGTATGATCCATAGTAGCCAAAGACCATGGCTAAAGCTGCAACACCACAGTCTCTCATGTCAACTTGTTGGCGATAATGTTTTTTCTTAAATCCCATAAGAACCCTTTCCAATCGTTTGTTTCATCTTAACAAAAAGGACTAGCTGAGAAGAAAAAATCGCTATTTTGTTTATTATTTTAGGTATTTGGTCATAAAAATCTCCAAATCAGGAGAATGATCATTTATTTTGAAAAAGAAAAACCGCCTATTTTTACAGGCGGTCATTTCTTTCTATGAAGCAAGCATAGGGAACAAATATCTAAGCAAACCCAGAAATCAACGCTTTAAGACAAAACAAAAAGCCCACTGTTGTAGGCTTTCTGCAAGTTTTTTCTTAAAATTAAAGCATTTTGTTGTAGAATTCAACGACAAGTGCTTCGTTGATTTCTGGATTGATTTCATCGCGTTCTGGCAAGCGAGTCAATGAACCTTCCAATTTTTCAGCATCGAATGATACGAATGCTGGACGTCCAAGAGTTGCTTCAACAGCTTCAAGGATAGCTGGAACTTTAGCTGATTTTTCGCGAACTGAGATCACTTGACCTGGAGTTACACGGTATGAAGGGATATCAACGCGTTTTCCGTCAACAAGGATGTGACCGTGGTTAACGAATTGACGAGCTTGACGACGAGTAGTCGCAAGTCCAAGACGGTAAACAACGTTATCCAAACGACGTTCCAAAAGAAGCATGAAGTTGAAACCGACAGTTCCTTCTTTGATCTTAGTAGCTTGTACGAACAAGTTACGGAATTGTTTTTCACCAAGTCCGTAGGAGAAACGAAGTTTTTGTTTTTCAGCTAATTGCAAACCGTATTCTGACAATTTTGAACGGTTGTTTGGTCCATGTTGACCTGGTACGTAGTTACGACGTGCCAATTCTTTACCTGTACCTGTAAGTGACAAGCCAAGACGGCGAGATTGTTTCCAAGATGGTCCTGTATAACGTGACATTTGAAATGTCCTCCTATAAAAATAATTTTTTTGTAGGAAATAACGTTTTAGACAAACCTGATTCGTTCAGAAAGCCTTCGCCCAAACAGCAAAGGTTACTTTTCTAGCTGGCTTCCTGTTGACGAGCTTCATTTTGTCCTGCTGTCATTTCGCACAAATTCTATTATACCACCAATACCAGTCCTTGTAAAGTTGCTTTCTCGTTTTTTTGTATTTCTTTCTATAACCGAAGAGTAAAATGGTAGCTTCTAGCTAGTGACTTTCTAAATCGCTAATTTCGGCCTTCGATTATCGTGTTTTTCCTACCCTATCCTATAATTTTATTTTGTTTACACGTATCTTTACAACTTTTTTACAACTAGTCAATCATAATGTTTTTAACACCCTTCCGAATCTCCCTATTGTAGCAAGATTAAGAACATTAATGAGAAGACTCTTCAAAAGAATGCCTGTCTATTATTGACAGATTTGATTGTAAAATTGACACCTTTGTCAATATCTTTATATGGCTATAACAATCATTTAATTAAAAAAACCATCTCCGAGAAGAGACGGTTGAAATTTGTAGCTCACCCTAACCAAATTAGTCTAAGTAATGAATCAGATTTTTCTCAGTTAAAATATCTGAGTAAGTATAAGATTCGACATAGGTTGTTGCTGGTTCACCAGGTAAACTATTTTCATTTGTGTATTCAATAATAAACAAAGAAGGATAGACTTCAATTAATCGACCAAACTTATTTTTTTGACGTTTACGGCCATTTTCCAAGGTCATTTCTACAATTTGACCTTCATGAGCCTTGATTTCTTCTTTGATTTTTTTCATTTTTGCTACATCAGTAAATGCATCACTCATCCATTATTCCTCTACTCTCTTTGATATGCTGGAGAATTTATTATATTCCTTTTGGAAGATTAACTCCACTGTTCCACGCGCTCCCGAACGGTTTTTTTCAATGATGACTTCAACCTTATTATTTGGCAGGCCTTCTTCTTCCTCACCCGCACGCTCATAGTAGTCATCTCGATATAGAAAGGCAACAATATCTGCATCCTGCTCGATGGATCCTGATTCACGGATATCAGATAGAACCGGACGTTTGTCTTGTCGTTGTTCGACTCCCCGAGATAGCTGACTAAGGGCAATGACGGGAACCTTTAACTCTTTCGCCAAAATTTTTAATTGACGAGAGATTTCTGAGACTTCCTGTTGACGATTTTCACGTCCAGTCCCAGTAATCAACTGCAAGTAGTCGATGAGGATTAACCCAAGATTACCAGTTTCTTGTGCTAACTTTCTAGAACGAGACCGAATTTCTGTAATCCGAATACCAGGAGTATCATCTATATAAATGCTCGCATTGGCTAGATTTCCTTGTGCAATTGCATACTTCCGCCACTCATCGTCTGTCAACTGACCGGTACGAATAGAATGGGATTCAATCAAGCCCTCTGCTGCCAACATCCGGTCTACCAAACTTTCAGCACCCATTTCCAGTGAGAAAATAGCAACTGTTTTATCCAACTTGGTTCCGATATTTTGGGCAATGTTAAGAGCAAAGGCAGTTTTACCAACGGCTGGACGAGCAGCAAGAATAATCAACTCTTCTTCATGAAGACCTGTTGTCATATGATCAAGATCTCGATATCCCGTTGCAATCCCGGTAATATCCGTTGTCTGCAAAGACCGAGTTTCAAGACTTCCAAAGTTGATATTTAAGATGTCCTTGATATTCTTGAAACCACTCCGATTGGCATTTTCACTTACATCAATCAGAGCTTTTTCTGCACCTGCAATAATCTCATCCGACGGACTAGCTCCATCATATGCTTGATTTATGCTCTCCGTTAAACGAGCAATCAAACGTCTCAGAACCGCTTTTTCAGAAACGATCTTTGCGTAATATTCCGCATTGGCTGAGGTTGGAACAGAGTTGATGACTTCGGCTAGATAAGAGAGACCACCGATATTTTGCAAATCCCCTTGACTATCTAAAATATTGCGAACTGTTGTCGCATCAATAGCATCTCCCCTGTCTGCAAGGTCAATCATGGCCTTAAAAATTAACCGATGGGCATATTTAAAGAAATCTGCTGGCTCAATAAACTCACGAACAAAAACCAGTTTTCCCTCATCAATAAAGATGGCTCCTAAGACAGATTGCTCTGCTTGGATATCTTGAGGCTGGGTTCTTAATTCTTCTATCTCAGCCATAGTCATTCCTTTCTAACGATTTACTTAACCTTCATTTACTCGAATTTGGATAACACCTGTAATATCCTGATAAATTTTAACAGGCACATCAATCAAGCCAACAGAGCGAATTGGGGAAGTCACTTGAATGTGACGCTTATCGATTTTAATTCCAAATTGTTTTTGTAGTTCTTCTGCAATTTTTTTATTGGTAATAGAACCAAATGTACGTCCATCGGGACCAATTTTTTCTGTAAATTGGACAACAGTCGTCTCTTCTGCTAATTTTGCTTGAATGTTTTTCGCTTCTGCGACTAGTTCCGCATGAGCTTTTTCTTCAGATTTTTGCTTACCACGAAGCTCCCCAATCGCTTGGGCATTGGCTTCCTTGGCTAAATTCTTTTTAATTAAAAAGTTTTGCGCATAACCTGTTGGGACTTCTTTAATTTCCCCTTTTTTTCCTTTTCCTTTTACATCTGCTAAAAAGATAACTTTCATTCTTCTTCCTCCTTATCCTTTTGGACCTCTTCTTGAATACAGTCAATCAACTGGGCACGAACCTGATCTATTGTTGCACCTTCCAATTGAGAAGCCGCAGAATTAAAATGACCTCCGCCTCCCATTTGCTCCATAATTTTTTGCACGTTGACTTTGCTTCTGCTTCGAGCTGAAATGGAAATGCTTCCCTGTTCATTCAAAGCAATAACAAAGGTAGCTTCAATTTTGGACATGGCCAACATACTATCCGCTGCTTTACTAATGGTAACTGTTCCATAAGGAACATCTTCTGTTCCCGTTGCCACAATAATATGTGGGAAGACCATTTGACCATTTAGGATCAATTCATTTACTTCGCGGTACTCATCGAAGTTAATAGCTGAAATTTCCTGGATGAGGACACTATCACTGCCTCTGCTTCTCAAATAACTAGCTACATCAAATGTACGACTTGTCACACGAACTGAGAAATTCTTGGTATCCAACATAATACCTGCCATCAGAACACTGGCTTGAATCTTATTCAAGCGGTTCTTCTTAGAATTCTGGAACTGAAGCAATTCAGTAACCAACTCACTCGCACTACTTGCACCACTTTCAATATAAGTGATCATGGCATTTTCAGGGAAGTCTTCATCCCGTCTATGATGATCAATGACAATAACTTGGGAAAACTTCTCATACAAATCATTTGAAAGCGTAAGAGCTGTCTTCGAATGGTCCACCATAATCAAAAGGGATTGATCCGTTACCATCCGTAAAGCATCTGAAACCGTTAATAGTTTAGTCGCTCCATCTGATTGAATTTTTTCAACCGCTCGTTCGATATCCTGAGCCATGGACGTATCATCATAAACTGCATAAGAGCGTTCGTTGATATTGTTTGCAAATAATTGCATCCCAATCGATGCTCCTAAAGCATCCATATCTAATTTTTTGTGGCCAACAACAAATACCTGATCAACCGATTTAATTTTTTCGGAAATAGCTGTCATCATAGCACGAGTTCGCGTACGAGTGCGCTTGATAGAAGAAGCTGTCCCACCTCCAAAGAAAATAGGATCCTTACCTTCTTCTCTTTCTTTCACAACCGCTTGATCGCCTCCTCGGACTTCAGCTAAGTTTAGATTCGATAAAGCAACTCTACCAATTTGATCATGATTGCCGTCCCCGTATGAGAATCCCATACTTACTGTAATTGGTAATTCACGATTTTTTGCTTCCTCACGGAATTGGTCAATAATAGAAAATTTGGATTCCATTAATTGTTCAAGGACCGTATAGTCGGTAAAGAGATAAAAACGATCCATCCCAACTCTTCGGTAAAACATATGGTATTTTTCCGAGAATTCTTCAACAAAGTTTGCAATAAATCCATTGATGCTACTGATATCTGAATCAGACACAACATCTTCTAAGTCATCATAGTTGTCTACAGACATAATCCCGATAACCGGTCTAGTGGTAACAAGACCGACGTTGGCTTCGTACTCGCTTGAAGCATCAAAAAAATAAACGACACTGGCTTGGGAATCCAGATAAACCGAATATTTTTTATCCCCAATGGTTGCGTAATGGCCTTTACCCTCAAAAGGAATTGCCAAAACTTGTTGCAGGTATTCCACATCAAATTGTCCATCCTCAGTGGAGAAAATCAACTCCGCATAGGGATTAAACCACTCGACTTCATTGGTTTCACCGTTTACCTTGATCACACCAACTGGCATTTTATCCAGTAGCGAGGCCAATCCATTTTCAGCCTGATGATTGACATATTGAATTTGTTCTAACTCATCTAACTCTACTTGCTTTAATTGATGAAGAAAAAGATAGATGACACCAGAAAGAATCAACAGAATCACAAATAAATTTGCAATTGTGCCACCCATTAATCTGGAACTGATGGCTAATATAATAAATGCTAACAAACCTACCATACAATAATGGATAGGAGTCATACGAAATTTTTTCATCATAAACCTCTGTTGGGCCATTATACCATAAAATATAAGAAAAAGCGAGGCCAGTCAAGCCTTTCCGCCAAACAAACGGCTGACATCGATCATGGATTGATCGCTCACTTGTCAAGTGTTGTAAAGGATGTTTACACCGTTGTAAATAAACCATAAAATGAGAAAAGAAGTAGCTATTCAGCCACTTCCTCCACCTATTTACATCCTCATCAAGTTAGGATTCTTTTTCTTGGTTCTTAGAAATACTCCGGCTCTTGCCTTCAAGATAAACCATCAAGATAGAAATATCAGCTGGGTTGACACCTGAAATCCGACTAGCTTGACCAATGGTCTCTGGATTAATCAGTTTGAACTTCTGACGAGCTTCTGTTGCGATGGAGTCAATATCATCCCAGTCAATATTGGCAGGAATTCGTTTTTCTTCCATTCGTTTCATCTTTTCAACCTGATCTAAAGCTTTTGAGATATAACCCTCATACTTAATTTCTGTTTCAATCAGTTCGATGATCTTATCATCTAACTCTTCAGCAGCTGGTCCGATAAAGTTGACAACATCTTGATAGGATACCTCTGGTCGACGTAAAAATTCTTTGGCAGTGACTGCATCTGTTAATGGTTTGAAGCCAAGTGCTGTGACTTTTTCATTGGTTTCCTTTACAGGTTTTAACTTGATACTGTCAAGACGTTTCATCTCGTTTTCAAACTGATACTTCTTGGTTTCAAAACGTTGCCAACGTTCATCGTCAACCAAACCAACCTCGCGCCCAATTTCTGTCAAGCGCATATCTGCGTTATCATGACGTAGAATCAAGCGATACTCAGCACGACTGGTTAACAAACGATAGGGCTCGACTGTTCCTTTAGTCACCAAATCATCAATCATGACCCCGATATAGCCGTCGCTTCGTTTCAAAATGAGTTCTGGCTTTCCTTGAATTTTCAGAGCCGCATTAATCCCTGCCACAATTCCTTGGCCAGCAGCTTCCTCATATCCAGATGTTCCATTCGTTTGGCCCGCTGTAAAGAGACCTGATATTTTCTTTGTTTCTAAAGTTGCCCGTAACTGATGTGGAAGAACCATATCATACTCAATTGCATAACCGGTACGCATCATCTCAGCATTTTCTAGCCCCTTGATTGAATGAACTAGTTCTCTTTGCACATCTTCTGGTAAACTTGTTGACAAACCTTGGACATATACTTCTTCTGTATTGCGTCCTTCTGGCTCTAGGAAAAGCTGGTGACGTTCCTTGTCAGCAAAGCGAACAATCTTATCTTCAATGGATGGACAATAACGAGGCCCTACGCCCTTTACAACACCTGTAAACATCGGAGCCCGGTGTAAATTACTGTTGATGATCTCATGGCTTTGACTATTGGTATAGGTTAACCAACAAGGGATTTGATCCTTTAGATAGTCCTCGTCTCGTGAATTGTAAGAAAAGTGATTTGGATTTTCATCACCAGGTTGAATTTCTGTTTCCTCATAATTGATTGACGATGCCTTTACACGAGGTGGCGTCCCTGTTTTGAAACGACCAATTTCAAGGCCCAGGTCTCTTAAATTATCTGCTAGTTTAATCGAAGCAAGGCTGTGATTTGGTCCTGACGAATACTTGAGATCTCCAATAATAATTTCTCCTCTGAGAGCTGTTCCTGTCGTGACAATAACAGCCTTAGCTCCATAGGCTTGGTGGGTCGCTGTTACAACTCCTCTGACCTTTCCATCTTCGACGATGATCTCATCAATAACTGACTGGCGAAGGGTCAAGTTTTCTTGGTTCTCAACCGTCTTGCGCATTTCCTTAGAATAAAGTTCCTTATCCGCTTGGGCACGAAGCGCACGGACTGCTGGCCCCTTTCCTGTATTCAACATCTTCATTTGAATGTAGGACTTGTCAATATTCTTAGCCATCTCTCCACCGAGGGCATCTACCTCACGGACCACAATCCCTTTTGCAGAACCACCAATCGAAGGATTACATGGCAAAAACGCCAACATTTCTATATTGATGGTTGCAAGTAGAACTTTACAACCCATGCGGCTCGCAGCAAGCGAAGCTTCTACACCCGCATGCCCCGCTCCGATTACAATAATATCGTATTCTTCTATAAAATTATAAGTCATCTTTTCTCCTATTCCTCCAGTTTAATATGTCGTAATTGTCCGTCCCATTCTGGTAAGGCCGTTTTTAGAAATGCCGGCTTCAGATCAACACTAGATAAGGCATCTAAAGCAAGCCACCGGCAAGGTAAGGACTTTGTATCTTCCTGCATGGCTAAAGGGGCATCTTCTAGCAAGTCCACAAAATAATGAAATTCTATGTTATGGTAGTGGATTCCAGCTTGTTTAAAGCGATTTTCAACAATGAAAGCTAGCTGACCAGCTCTAGATGCAACGCCAAGTTCTTCTTTTACTTCTCGAACAACAGCAGCTTCTGTAGCTTCATTCACTTCAAGAGCGCCACCGATTGTATAAAAACCATCCTTATCTTCTATGACCAACAACCGACCATCTTCTACAATTAAGGCAGTGGCTCTCACACCAAAGACCGTCTGATTCAACTTGGTCCGAAAATCCTGTTCTTGCATGTTACTTCCTTTCGAAACGACACAAAAATAGTCAAAACTCTGAGAAGTGCAGGACAAAAAAGCCTGCAACATCCATGAGCTTTGACCATCATTTCTATTGCTGTTATTATTGTAGCAAATTGAGCAAATTTGTCAATTTAAATATACTGACAAACTTCTCCATCCCGATAGGCATTGTCAATCAAACCACCACCGAGACACTCTTCGCCATCGTAAAAGACAACAGCTTGCCCAGGCGTAATAGCCCGTTGAGGTTCTGCAAAAATGACCTCAGCCTTGTCACCCTTGACATGAACCGTCACTTTGGAATCTGGCTGACGATAGCGGAACTTGGCTGTACACTCTAGTGTAAACTCTTCCGGCATCTCTCGTGTAAAGTGAACTTGACTAGCTTGTAAACTTGTTGACATGAGCGCTTCATGATAGAAGCCTTGACCGACATAAAGAATATTCTGACTCAGATCTTTACCAACTACAAACCATGGGGCATTGTCCCCACCTTGTTGACCACCAATTCCAAGACCACCCCGTTGACCGATTGTGTAATACATCAAACCAGCATGTTCGCCCATATCACGTCCATCTACAGTCATCATTCGGCCTGGCTGGGCAGGGAGGTAGTTACTGAGAAACTCTTTAAAATTCTTTTCACCGATAAAGCAGATCCCAGTGGAATCTTTCTTTTTAGCTGTTGCCAATCCAGCCTCTTCTGCCAAACGGCGAACCTCAGGCTTTTCCAAATGTCCCAATGGGAACATGGTTTTTTGAAGTTGCTCTTGAGACAATTGGCTTAAGAAATAAGTTTGATCCTTCCCATTGTCAACGCCACGTAGCATATGAACAATGCCGTCCTCATCTCGCGCCACGCGCGCATAATGCCCTGTCGCTACATAATCGGCACCGAGAGTCATGGCATAATCTAAGAAGGCCTTAAATTTGATCTCCTTGTTACACATGACATCCGGATTTGGTGTACGGCCTGCACGGTATTCTGCAAGGAAGTATTCAAAGACGCGATCCCAGTATTCTTTCTCAAAGTTGACAGAATAGTAAGGAATGCCAATTTGGTCTGCGACTGCTGCTACATCCTTGTAGTCTTCCGTAGCTGTACAGACCCCATTTTCGTCTGTGTCGTCCCAGTTTTTCATGAAGATGCCAATGACATCGTAACCCTGTTGCTTTAACAACAAAGCCGTTACAGATGAATCGACACCGCCACTCATTCCAACAACAACACGTGTGTTCGAGTTATCACTCATAGGTTTCTCCCATCTTTTCGTTTCTCACGATTGAAGGTCGTGGTTTGCTTCAACGATTGAAGGTCGTTTTGAGCATTATCAATTGTAACACGCTTTATAGTAGAAAACAAGCATCTTGCCATTCTTCTGATTAGCTATTCTATTTACGTTTACAGCTCTGTAAATCAAAAAAGAGTCCAATTGCTGAACTCTTTCATCTACTTTAATACCAGCCATTAGCCAACCAGAAGTTTTTAGCTGCAGACCATGATCCATAGCGGTTAACAACGTATTGATTGGCTACTTTCTCCTGATTTGCTTCGGATAAATCACCGTTTAAATAAGAAAGGGATAACTGGTAACGACCATAATATTGCCCGTTTTGAGCTGTATAACTGCCACTTGATTCTTTCTGAGCAATCCATTCTTTAGCTGCTGCATCTTCAGCACTCAAGCCATCTGAAGCAGATAACGTAGTGGTTGCTTGCTCTGTAGTATTAGTTGTTGCCTTGTCATCTTCAATCTCTAAAACTTGACCAACTGTAATGAGGTTGACATTGCTAATCTTATTTTTCTGAGCAATGGCATCAACTGTCGTATTCTTCTCCTTAGCGATAGCTGATAAGGTATCCCCAGACTTTACAGTGTAAGATTCTGCACTGGCGAGAACGGGAATTAACATTCCTGATAATAAGCTAAGTCCGATAACACGTTTTACAAACATTTTTTTATTCATGGTTTTACACTCCTTTTCTGTATGTTCTCTATCTTACAGAAGAAATGTTTCAGAAATTTTATGAAAATACGTCAAATGTTTCAAACATGTGTTAGCGAGAATAAATATTACCTCAAATAAACTAGTTTTAAGTATCTTTTAAGGTTAAAACAAAATTTCCCTCTTAAATAGAAGAAAACATGCCCTAGATTTGTTATAATGAAAGAAAAGAAACCCTAAGGAGCTGACTGATGAATTCGCTTAAATTCCAATCCGTATTTGATATTATTGGACCGGTTATGATTGGACCTTCTAGTAGCCACACTGCTGGAGCTGTTCGTATTGGAAAAATTGTCTCTTCAATTTTTGGAGAGGATCCGACAGAAGTTGAATTTCAGTTGTTTAATTCCTTTGCCAAAACCTATCGCGGCCATGGGACAGATTTGGCCCTTGTAGCTGGTATTTTAGGTATGGACACAGATGATCCAAGAATCCCCAATAGTCTTGAAATTGCTCATGAAAGAGGAATTCGAATCGTCTGGTCTATTCAAAAGGAGAGCAATGCTCCTCATCCAAATACGACGACCATCACGGTAAAAAATGAGCATAAAACCATCTCCGTCACAGGAATTTCCATTGGTGGGGGAAATATTCAGGTAACTGAATTAAATGGTTTCGCAATTTCACTGAACATGAACACCCCAACTATTATTATCGTTCACCAAGATGTTCCTGGGATGATTGCCCATGTTACAGAAGCCCTTTCCCGTTATGATATCAATATTGCCCAAATGAATGTAACCCGCGAAAAAGCCGGCGAAAAAGCTATCATGATCATTGAGGTAGATTCTCGAAATTGTGATGAAGCCATTGAGTTAATCCGTCAAATTCCCCATTTACACAATGTGAATTTCTTTCAATAAGGAGACCCCATGTTTTATTCAATTACCGAACTAGTTGAGCAAGCGACCCTCCATTATGAAGGAAATGTCGCAGAATTAATGATTGCAACCGAGTTTGAACTAACTGGCCGTGATCGAGAAGAGGTTCTGACTCTTATGACACGTAATCTTGAGGTGATGAAAGAATCTGTCCACTTAGGCCTCAATGATCAGCTTTCTCGAAGTGGCTTGACAGGAGGAGATGCTGCAAAACTAGATCGCTATATTCAATCTGGAAAAGCCCTCTCTGACTATACTGTCCTAACTGCTGCCAAAAATGCTATCGCTGTCAACGAACACAATGCAAAAATGGGCTTGGTCTGTGCTACTCCAACTGCTGGATCAGCTGGTTGCCTACCTGCTGTTCTTACTTCAGCCATCGAGAAACTCCATTTAGATAAACACCAACAATTGGAATTCTTATTAGCGGCTGGAGCCTTTGGACTGGTGATTGCCAACAATGCATCGATTTCTGGAGCTGAGGGAGGCTGTCAAGCAGAGGTTGGGTCAGCATCTGCTATGAGTGCAGCAGCTTTAACGCTAGCAGCGGGAGGCAGTCCCTACCAAGCTAGCCAAGCTATTTGTTTCGTCATCAAAAATATGCTAGGCCTGATTTGTGATCCTGTTGCAGGACTAGTTGAGGTTCCTTGTGTCAAACGAAACGCTATGGGAGCGAGTTATGCATATATTGCAGCGGATATGGCTCTGGCAGGAATTGAATCCAAAATCCCTGTTGATGAAGTCATCGATGCTATGTATCAGGTCGGATCAAGCCTACCAACTGCCTTTAGAGAAACGGCTGAAGGTGGTCTGGCAACTACTCCAACTGGGAAACGACTACAACAAGAAATTTTCGGAGAGTAATCTATGAAGTATATATTTTTCGACTTGGATGGGACCTTAGTCGATAGTTCCGAAGGTATTGAGACCACCTTTCTACACACTTTTAACCTGCTGGGGGTTCCTGCACCTGATAAAAAAACGATTCGAACCTTTATGGGCCCTCCACTCGAGGTTACATTTACAAACCATGTTCCAAAAGAACTTGTCACAAAAGCTGTAGAAATCTATCGTACCTATTACAAAGAAACCGGCCAACAGCAAACCCATCTCTACCCAGGTATCAAAGAACTCCTTCATCAATTGAAGGAATTGGATTACCACTTATTCATCACCACCTCTAAGAATCAGGAAGTGAGCCTCGAAATAGCCCATTCACTAGGAATTGGTGATTACTTTGAAGGGATTTATGGTTCTATCCCAGGTTCCATGCACAAAGCTGATATCATTCAGCGTGTACTGTTGGATCATGAAATTCCAAAAGGTGAGGCTTGTATCGTTGGGGATACTAAATTTGATATCATTGGAGGAAAAACCATTGGCATTCATACAATTGCAGTCAGTTGGGGTTTTGCACCTCTAAATCAATTAAAAGAGGAAACTCCTGATACCATCATAGACTCTCCCCTAGATTTACTCACTTATTTAAGTTGATAAAGAGGTTTACAATTTTGTAAACCTCTTTATGTATGAAATAACGCTAGGGTAAGAGTACACATCGGTCATCAACGTTGACGAATACTATCGTACCTCTTTACAATTCTTTCCCACACTTGTCAAGATAAGAAACAAAATAAAAAGAGGGTTTCCCCTCTTTTTTAGTATCCCCAAGCTGAAAGTCCTTGGTTTGAATAGGCATTATAAGCTGCTTGAATTTGATCGTCAACTGTAGCAGTTGAACCCCAACCTGGCATTGTTTGGAAAAGACCACTAGCCCCAGACGGGTTGGCTGCGTTCACTTGACCATTTGATTCGCGAGCAATGATTGCTTCCCAAGTTGATGCAGGAACACCTGTTAATTCAGCCATTCGAGCCGCTGCATAGGATCCAGTCTCTCCAGCAGTATTTCCATTAGCAAGTACAATCCCATTTCCAGAATTCGTAACAACTGGTGCCGCATTATAAGTCGCAGTAGTAGTTGTTTCTGCTGCTACTTGATTTGTAGAAGATCCAGCTGCTGGTTCTTGACTTACTGTGGCAGTATTTACTTTGTTGATCAATGAGTTTGAACGTTCACCCAACTCAATAATTTGACCAGCATGGATCAAATCTTGATTGCTGATTTGATTCAATTCAACAAGCTTTTCGATAGTAGTGTTATTCTTAATCGCAATTTCTGATAAAGTATCACCATTTTTTACTTCGTATGTTTCAGCATTCACTACCACACCAGTAACAAAAAGTGAAAGAACTGAGATAATAGAAGTTAATGTCCATTGGACCTTTTTTGTGTTCATCAATACATTCTCCTTTCGAACATAATACTATCTTACACATTAAATGTTACAGTTAGTTATATTTTATGTTACAAAGGTTACAAAAACATGTATTTTTCATGCAAAAAACGCTATAAATAGCGTTTTTCTTCATCTTTTTAGAAAAAATCCCCTATATGTAGTGGTGGTATTCTAATATTTCAACCAAAAAATGAGAGCACCAACTGCCACTATAGATAGAATAGCTATACTATCTATGGCTTGCCATTTTAACTGTCTGTATCGGCTTCTTCCCTCTCCACTTTTATAACCTCTTGCCTCCATGGCAATTGCAAGAGCATCTGCACGTTTAAAACTTGATGCAAACAAGGGAATTAAAATCGGTATAAAAGAGCGAATCTTTTGAAGGAGATTTCCTTCTCCAAAATCAACCCCTCTAGCTCTCTGTGCATTCATAATGCGAATTGTATCATCCATCAGAGTGGGGACAAAACGGAGGCTCATAGACAACATGAGCCCAATTTCATGAGCAGGTACTTTGATCATTTTAAAAGGAGTTAACAGCTTTTCTACTGCATCTGCTAAGCTTAAGGGTGTGGTTGTCAGCGTTAAAATCGTTGAAAATACAACAATGAGAATAAAACGACAAAAGATCACACCAGCTTGCGCAAGACCTTTATCCGTTACAGTCAAAAAATAAAATTGAAATAAAGTCTTACCGCCAGTCGTCGCAAACAACTGAAAGAGTGTGGTGAATGCGATAATAAAGACCATAGACTTCAAGCCATTAATAAAAAAACGGAAGGGGATCTTAGCAATCAAAATCAAAGCAAGGGCCAATAAAAATAACAGAACATTCGTCACCACATTATTAGCCCAAAACAAAATAACAATTAATAAGAAAAGTCCCAGTAACTTTGCTCTTGGATCCATACGATGGAGAATGGAATTACCTGGTACATATCGTCCTAAAATCATACTATTCATGTCCAATTAACTCCTTAAACTCCTGTAAAGTGATTGGTAAAATTGGCAAAGATAGTCCTTTTTGACGTAAACGCCAAGCAAATTTCGTCACTTTAGGTACACCTAATTGAATATTTTCTAACCCTTCTACATCCTGAAATACGTCCCTTGGGTGCCCAGACCTCACAATTCGTCCTTTTTCCAAAACATAAACAAGATTTGCGTATTCTGCCACATCTTCCATAGAATGACTAACAAGAACGATGGTCATGCCAGCTTGATGAAGTGACGCAAATAGCTTCATTAATTCCCGTCTGCCTGAGGGATCCAAGCCAGCTGTCGGCTCATCCAGTACCAAAATTTCAGGTTCCATCGCTAAAATGCCTGCAATCGCAACCCGTCTCATTTGTCCTCCAGATAATTCAAAGGGACTCCGTTCAAACAACTCTTCAGAAAGACCGACTAAACTCAATTTCTCCTTGGCAATACTTTCAGCTGACTCTTGGTCTACTCCAAAATTTTGAGGACCAAAAGCGACATCTTTTACCACAGTCTCAGCAAAGAGTTGGCTTTCTGGAAATTGAAAGACAAGACCAACTTTCTTCCGAAGGTTCTTTAGCTCTTTTTGAGAGGACTCAGAATCAATCTGTAAATCATTCATTTGCACTTCCCCTCGACTGGGTAAAAGTAGACCATTTAATAATTGGAGAATGGTTGATTTTCCACTTCCAGTATGCCCAATTAGAGCTGTATAAGAACCGCTTGGGATTTCCATATTCACATCAAAAAGAGCTGCACCTTCAAATGGAGTTCCTTCTTGATAGGTATAACTAAGCTGTTTTAAAGCAATTCCCATAATAGTTTTTCTAGCTCTCCTTCAGTCTGATAGGTTTCTCCTACTGGAAAACCTTTTTGATGTAACATGCTTCGCAATCGATTCGCGAAAGGTTCCTCTAGTCCAATTTCATCTAAATCATCTCTAGAAAAGAGTTCTCTTGGAGTCAGATCCAAGGTCGCTTTCCCTTTTTCAAAGAGAATAACTCGATCACTTAGGGAAACTTCCTCTAAATCATGGGTAATAGAAATAACCGTTAAACCGTATCGTTGTTTGACTTCTCGAACCGTCCGAATCAGTTCCAAGCGCCCTTCAGGGTCCAACATACTGGTCGCTTCATCTAAAATGATAATTTTAGGTCGTAAAGCAATGATTCCTGCAATCGCCACCCGTTGCTTTTGTCCACCGGATAACCTAGCTGGTTCACGATCCTTAAACTCATCCATGCGAACCATCTTCAAAGCTTCATCTACTCGTCGAACCATTTCATCTCTTGGAATCCCTTGATTTTCCAATCCAAACGCCACATCATCTTCTACTGTAGCTCCAACAAATTGGTTATCTGGATTCTGAAAAACCATACCAATCTCACTACGTTTTTCCCAAACGTTTTCAGGAGTTAGCAAATCTCCAGAGATATAGATTTCACCCGATTCGGGTTCCAACAAACCATCAATCAAACGAACCACTGTTGATTTACCACTTCCGTTATGTCCGATAATGGATAACCATTCACCATGTTTCACGTGAAACGAAATATCATTTAACTGATGGTGCTCATCTGTTTTTTGGTATTTAAATATAAGATTTCGAACTTCTATAATATTATTCATTTATCTAAAGGTATCTTTAAAGAGGTAGGCACTGCCTTTAAAGTATTCATATCCAGAGTAGACTGTAAAGATTAGCGCAACATAAAGCGTTAGTTGGCCCAATAAATCCCAATGAAAGAGAAGGAAAATAATGGCAAACATTTGTGAGAAGGTTTTAATTTTCCCAGGCATAGCTGCTGGCAAAACAACTCCTCCTGTTTCAACCAATAACAGACGGAGGCCAGTAACAGCTAATTCACGGCAAATAATAACTGCAGTAATCCAAGCCGGAACCATCTTTAATTCAATCATCATAATAAAGGCAGACATGACAAGAAGCTTATCAGCCATAGGATCCGCAAATTTCCCAAAGTTACTCACAACGTTCCATTTACGAGCCAGATAACCGTCTAAATAATCGGTAATACTTGCAACCGCAAATACGATAGCTGCTGCCACATGCCAGACATAACTTTTGCCAAATATTAGCATCACAATAAAAATGGGAATAAACACAATTCGAATCAGTGTTAAGGCATTAGGAATATTTTCTTTTTTCATTCTAGTCTCCTTACTAGTTTACATAATAGTTTACATCTAGTTGACAAAATCGACCTCGATTTAATTCGACAAAATCATTATTCCATTCTATCCCTATTACTTAGGAAAAATAATAAAGTCCGTCATGTCACAAGCGTTGACAAAATCTCGCCCAACCTTTACAACGTCTTGTAAAGATATACTTTGTAAAATTTTTGGAAGGTCAAATAGATTTTCACCCGTTTCAATTGGATTAAATTGAGTGGCGATATAATCCAAGGAATTCAAACCATGTAAAAAATCACCAAACATTTCGCTTTTAATCGTATCCAAATGCTCTTGGGTCACATCGGGATCTTTCTCAAAATTTTTTATGGCTGTTCTGAACTGATGGGATATACTGACAGGTTCAGAAGTGTCCATCGTTAACATCACAAAGTGAAACGAAGATTCTACTTCAATTTCGAGTGTCAAGGAGTTGTCAAGTTTACCAACTTCATAAAGCGACTGAAATCGCTTGGATGTCCACCCAAACATCATTGCAAACAATAATTTTAGGATAATCTTATAGCGATACTGGTAAAGAGGAGAAATTTGATTTCTTCCACGAATTCCAATTGCTAATTTTGGTGAAGCAACTTCCATCCGACTTGTCTCATTTTGAACAACCGGATTTAAGTCTACAGGTGAAATGTGAGGAAGAGGATTTGAAGAAGCCTTCATCTCAAATTCAGAAACAAGGTTAACAAGGCTGTCAAGTTCAAAATTTCCGACAACCACTAATTGCATATTGGATGGTTGGTAGAATAAATCGAAATTTTCCTGTAAACTCTCTTCATCAATTTGAGAGAGAGAAACTGTCGTACCTGCAATATCTTGGGCCAAGGGTGTATCTGGATAGAGATTCGCCAGCGCCCTAAAGAATAATTGGTAGTCAGGACTATCTTGATACATTTCGATTTCTTGTTGAATAATCGATCGTTCCTTCTTTAGAGAATCCTTTGATAGATGAAGAGATTGTGTCATCTCCAGTAACAATCTCAGACTTTCATTGACATACGAGGTAGTCGAAAAAAGATAACTGGTCTGTGTAAAGCTAGTAAAGGCATTACTTTCAGCTCCCAACCGTACAAAATGTTGTAAATAATCTTGACCGTCTTTATCTTCAAATAATTTATGTTCAAGAAAATGTGCAATTCCTGCTGGAAATTCTTTTACACCTTCTATTCCATCCATTGTAAATTTTGTGTCAACTGAACCAAATTTAGTAGAAATGATTGCATAGCTTTCATTAAAATCCGTTTTTGGAATTAAATATAACTTCAATCCATTTTGGAGAGTTGTCTGATAAACACATTCTCCAACAGCTGGATACTCTATTTTCTCCAAATCTTTCTTTATCATTCTCTTCCTTCCATAAAATAGACCGCTTGTAATTTGAGTGATTTGGCAACAGCCATAATTTCATCTTTCGTCACCAGTTGAATGGCTTGAATCCAATCATCAATTGACAAGAACTGTTTTCCTAAAGTGGATTTTAGATAAGCTCTTTCAATCAAGGTGCCAGGTCGATCCTGCGATAATTTTACAGCATTTATTATCATTTCTTTTGTCAAGCGCAACTCTTCACTGGTAAACTTCCCTCTCTTCAAGTCACTCACTTGACGACTCATCAGAGTCATCGTACGGGTTCTATTTTTTCTATCAATCCCTGCATAGATACGCATAAAATGAGAAAAAATATCAAAATGGCTGGAGATAGTATAAGCCAACCCTTCTTTTTCTCGAATGACTGTAAACAATTTTGAGTGAGAGAAAGCCCCCAGTAAACCATTTAAAACAATTAAAGCAAAATGCTCTTTCTCCCCATACTGAACAGGAAAGTGATAACCTAATTCTAAAATAGATTGATGAGTCTCTCGCTGTTCCAGTCCTTCTCTGACAATATTTGAGAAAGATTGTGTATAAAAAAGGTTGACATTAGATTTACGAGGTTGTAAACCAAAGTTACTGATCTTTTCAATGACCGCTAGTTCATTGAAATCCCCCATAAAGAAAAAGTCAATCAGATTTGTTTGAAGCATTTCTTGAAATGCTTGATAAGCTGACTTTTCATCCTCATTCTGAATCTGCTGGACACTTCCATACTTACTTAGTTTCATGTCAGCTTGATCATAAAACAACCGATTCAATTGTTGGTGAGCATAATAAAAATGATTTTCAATTTCTGCTTCTAGTTCTGTGATAAGATTTTTTTTCTCTACTAAAAAAGTTTCTGAATGAAAGCATCCATTTTCTGCAAGAGGAGCATTAAGAGATACCTTTAATAGATCCAACATCTGATCTGTCAAGACATTTTTCTTGCTCAAAAAAGCATCACGGACATAGGATAAATTAATATCAATGTAGTGTGTTTGGCCACGTTTGGAAACAGAAGTAGAAAAATTGGCTCCATACAAGTTCGCCAACTGTTCTCTAAATTGCTGAGAAGTTGGGTAAAGTTGATTGGCTGTTTCTATCATGCGTGAGGCTAGAACCCGTCCTGCTATTGTTTCTTCAGAAAGGGGGGCCGAGAATCGTACTTTTATCTCATTGGTCTTAAATTTTTCTGATTTTATAAAATGGATTCGAACACCAGTAACTAATTCCATCGTTATCCTCGTTCTAACAAATATTACTCTTCATTATATCACGAAATCCCAGTAAAATCTTTCCTAGACAGATTAAAAAACGTTTACACTGACTCGCCCTATCTTAGGTTTTTCATCCTTTTATGGTATAATAACAATCATTGAGGTGAACTATGAATTATAAACTTTTTGATGAATTTATCACACTACAAGCCCTATTTAAAGAACTGGGAATCATCCAAAGCGGTGGAGCTATCAAAGCCTTTTTACTGGAAAATCAAGTAGAGGTCAATGGAGAAGTGGAAACCAGAAGAGGACGTAAATTACGAGTAGGAGATAGTATCGAAGTCATTGGTGATAAGGAAATCATAACGATTGCACAACCAAGTCCAGAAGAAATGGAAGACTACCAAGCGGACAAGCTAGAAAAAGAACGCGTTGCTCAATTGGTGAAGAAATTAAACAAAGAACAGAAACAAAAAAGAGATACAAAACCAAAAAAAGAGGAAAACAAACGGAAACCCGTTCGTTTCCCAGGGACATAATATGTGGCTTAAATCCATACATATTCAGAAATTTCGAAATTATAAAGAAGTAGATCTCCAATTCCACTCTGGTTTGAATATTTTCTTAGGCCAAAATGCTCAAGGCAAAACCAATCTCCTTGAGTCCATCTACTTTTTAGCCTTGACCCGCAGCCATCGGACTCGTTCCGATAAAGATTTAATTCATTTTCAAGAGGAACAATTTACCGTTTCAGGAGTGGTAGAAAAAAAGACCGGCTCTATCCCTCTAGAAATTTCCTTATCCTCAAAAGGAAGAGTCACTAAAGTGAACCACTTAAAACAAAGCAAGTTATCAACATATATCGGTAACATGAATGTGGTTCTCTTTGCTCCAGAGGATTTACAACTCGTTAAAGGATCACCTGCTCTTCGTCGCAAGTTTATTGATATTGATTTAGGTCAGATGAAACCCGTTTATCTATCGGATTTAACAGCCTATCATCATGTTTTAAAGCAGCGAAACAGTTACTTAAAGACGGCGAACACAGTAGATCCAACCTTTTTAGATGTATTAGATGAACAATTAGCAGATTATGGTAGCCGAGTCTGCATCCATCGGAAAGATTTTCTTAAAAAATTGGAAAACTTTGGCAAGGAAAAACATTTTGAAATTTCCAATCAAGCCGAAAAACTCACCATTCGGTATGATTCCTCCATTCCTTTTCAAGATGAACAAACGCTTCGCCAATCCTTTCTCACCTTGCTTCGAGAAAATCGGACCAAGGATCTTATCAAAAAAACAACCAGTGTCGGTCCTCACCGAGATGACATTAGTTTTTACATCAATGACATGAATGCGACTTTTGGTAGCCAAGGTCAGCACCGCAGTGTTGTTCTTTCATTAAAACTGGCAGAGATTTCATTGATTGAATCCTTGACGAATGAAAAGCCTATTTTACTCTTAGATGATGTCATGAGTGAACTTGACAATAATCGTCAACTACATTTACTAGAAGTTATCTCTCGTGACATCCAAACATTTATTACAACTACAACCCTAGATCACCTAAAAGACTTGCCTGAAGACTTAAAAATCTTCAATATTCACTCAGGTCAAATTGACGAATAATTAACAGCATTGTCAATTTCAATTTACATCTTTTTGACACAACAAAAGAGAGTGGGACAGAAATCGGTCATTCGTTAGAATTCGATTTCGTCGTCCCACCTCCGCACAGTTGAGTAGGGCTATAAAAGCTGATGAAATCAGCGTAATAGAGCCCACTCAACCACTGCGTCTTGCTCGACAATCCAAAGAAGATTGAGAGGCTAGGACTTTTGTCCCAGCCTCTTTTTCTTTTTTATTGAACGGAGTAGTTTGGTGCTTCGTTGGTAATTTGAACATCATGTGGATGGCTTTCTTTCAAACCTGCCCCGGACATTTCAACAAATTGCGCATTTTCATGCAATTCTTGAAGGTTGGCAGCTCCAACATAGCCCATACCAGAACGAATACCACCAATCATTTGGAAAACGATATCGGCTGCTGATCCTTTATAAGCAACCCGACCTTCAATTCCTTCTGGAACCAATTTGTTAGCTTCATTGACAGAACCCTGGAAGTAACGATCACTAGATCCCTTCTTCATAGCTGCAATGGATCCCATTCCACGGTAGGTCTTAAATTTACGACCTTGGAAAATTTCAGTTTCTCCAGGAGCTTCGTCTGTTCCAGCAAACATGGAACCAAGCATAACTGCATGACCACCCGCAGCCAAAGCTTTCACAATATCACCGGAATACTTGATACCACCGTCAGCAATGATTGTTTTTCCATATTCACGCGCAACAGCAGCTGCATCATAAATCGCTGTAACTTGAGGAACCCCAACACCAGCAATTACACGAGTTGTACAGATTGAACCAGGTCCAATCCCAACCTTAACGACGTCAACACCTGCATCATAGAGAGCACGCGCTCCCTCAGCTGTAGCAATATTACCTGCGATCAAAGTGCGATCTGGGAAGTGAGCGCGAATTTCAGCAATCTTACGAAGAACCCCTGCAGAATGACCATGGGCCGTATCGATCACAATCGCATCCGCACCAGCTTCAAACAATGCTTCGGCACGCTCAAATGTGTCAGAGGTAACACCCACCGCACCTGCTACTAAAAGACGACCAAATTCATCTTTAGCTGCATTTGGAAACTCAATGACTTTTTCAATATCCTTAATGGTAATCAAACCTGACAAACGACCATTCTCATCTACCAACGGCAATTTTTCAATACGGTGTTCTTGGAGAATCCGTTCAGCAGTTTCTAAATCCGTGCCAACTGGTGCAGTTACTAGATTCTCGCTCGTCATATGATTTGAAATTGGTTGATCATAATCAGAAATAAAACGTAAATCGCGGTTGGTCAAAATCCCAACGAGTTTACGATTTTCCATGGTTTCAACAACAGGTACACCACTGATACGGTACCGTCCCATGAGTTCATCGGCTTCAGCAATGGTATGTTCAGGTGTTAAGAAAAATGGGTCAATGATAACGCCGTTTTCAGAGCGTTTTACTTTACGAACTTCATCTGCTTGTTGGGCAATGGACATATTTTTGTGAATAACGCCAAGTCCTCCAGCACGCGCAATGGCAATGGCCATTTGGCTTTCAGTGACTGTATCCATCGCAGCTGTGATGATTGGGATATTCAACACGAGGTTATCCGCCAATTTTGTACGAAGATCTGCATCGTTTGGTAATACATGACTTTCAGCTGGAATGAGCAATACATCATCGAAGGTATAACCTTTTTTCAAAAATTTAGTGTCCCAATTTGACATTCCCATTTTCCTCTTTTCTTTCTTTTTGAGCCAAGCTCGTCTTTTTTGATTGATAATATCATACCATTCTAAGATAATTTGTCAATCATTTGTACAATATTTCAAAAAGAGGTGTTGGAACCTCTTTTGAATCATTTATTTTATTAGATCATCTTCACATCAAGAGCTTATTTGAAATAGTTTAAGCCCATAGCAGTCTTGACTTGATCAAGCGTTTCTGCTGCAACCGAACGAGCCACTTCACTACCCTTTTGAAGCATGTCATAGACTTGTCCCATATCTTTAGCAAATTCAATCCGCCGTTCGCGAATAGGACCCAACTCTCTCTCTAGAATCTCTAAAAGATAGCGTTTGGTTTTAACATCACCTAAACCACCCCGTTGGTAATGGTCTTTCATGTCTTGAATAGTCGCCTGATCTTCTTCTTTTCCAAAAACATCCAAATAATGGAAAACCATATTTCCTTCAATTTTTCCTGGATCTTCGACACGAATATGCTCAGGGTCTGTGTACATACTCATCACCTTTTTCTTCAAGGTGTCCATATCATCCGCTAAATAGATGCCATTCCCAAGAGATTTAGACATTTTGGCATTTCCATCCAGACCAGGCAAACGACCCGCCGCCTCATTTTCTGGGAAAATTCCCTCTGGTTCAACCAAGACATCACAATGATAGGCATGATTAAAAGAACGGACGATTTCACGTGTTTGCTCAATCATGGGCTTTTGGTCGGTCCCAACAGGTACCAGATTGGCTTTAAAAGCGGTAATATCTGCTGCTTGAGAAACAGGATAAACCAAGAAACCAGATGGAATAGACTCTCCGAACCCTTTTTGAGCAATTTCTGTCTTAACGGTTGGGTTGCGTTCCAAACGTGAAACAGAGACCAAATTCATGTAATACATGGTCAATTCCGCTAACTCAGGGATTTGACTCTGAATAAAAATGGTTGATTTATTTGGATCCAATCCTGCTGCTAAATAGTCTAGAGCAACGTTTCCGATGGATTCGACAATGGTTTGTGGGTCTTTAGCATGATCCGTTAAGGCTTGCTGGTCTGCTAAAAAGACAAACATCTGATACTTGTCTTCGTTTTGCATAAGAACTCGATTCTTCAATGAACCGACATAGTGTCCAATATGGAGTTTCCCAGTCGGGCGATCTCCAGTTAAAATAATCGGCTTGGTCATTTTTCTTCCTCCCTGAAGTACAAAATAAAAGCCCACGCATAGCAAAAACTATGCGAGGGCGTCTGAGACACGGTGCCACCTCACTTAGAACAACATGTGCTGTTCTCTCTAGCTCATCACAAATGAGCTGCACATAAGGCCTGCTAGCCGAATCTCTATTGGTTCAGATTCTATTTGAATATCAGTCCATTTCATGCTAGTTCGTTGCTTATTTTCAGCGACCATAAGCTCTCTAAAAAACGAATCTAGACTACTCTTCTGATTGATTTTCATTATATAATGACATCAAGGGAAAGTCAAGTTATTCTCTCTTTTATCATCCATAATCATCTCCCTCGACTGCTTAAGGGTATTCATTGAAAAATCAAGCGTTTTCTAGTAAAATAGGCTTATATAGACAGAAAAAGAGGAGAACTATACGTGCTAACAGTTACTGACGTCTCACTACGTTTTAGTGATCGTAAACTTTTTGATGATGTCAACATCAAATTTACAGAAGGAAATACCTATGGTTTGATTGGGGCCAATGGTGCTGGAAAATCAACCTTTTTAAAAATCTTAGCTGGAGATATTGAACCAACAACTGGTCACATCTCTCTTGGACCAGACGAACGTCTTTCTGTTCTTCGTCAAAATCACTTTGACTACGAAGATGAGCGTGCCATTGACGTCGTTATCATGGGAAATGAAAAACTTTATAGCATCATGAAGGAAAAAGATGCTATCTATATGAAGGAAGATTTTTCAGATGAAGATGGTGTCCGTGCAGCAGAGCTTGAAGGAGAATTCGCTGAACTAGGTGGTTGGGAAGCAGAAAGTGAAGCTTCACAACTCCTCCAAAATCTGAATATTCCAGAAGAGCTCCACTACCAAAATATGAGCGAATTGACTAATGGAGATAAAGTGAAGGTTCTCCTTGCCAAAGCTCTCTTTGGTAAACCAGATGTCCTTCTTTTGGACGAGCCAACCAACGGTCTTGATATTCAATCCATTACCTGGTTAGAAGATTTCTTGATTGATTTTGAAAATACTGTTATCGTTGTATCCCACGACCGTCACTTCTTGAATAAAGTCTGTACTCACATGGCCGACCTGGACTTTGGAAAAATCAAACTCTATGTCGGTAACTATGATTTCTGGAAAGAATCATCTGAACTGGCTGCCAAGTTGTTAGCAGATCGTAATGCCAAAGCAGAAGAAAAAATCAAACAATTACAAGAATTTGTGGCTCGTTTCTCTGCCAATGCTTCAAAATCTAAACAGGCAACTTCGCGTAAAAAGATGCTTGACAAGATTCAGTTAGAAGAAATTGTCCCATCCAGTCGGAAATACCCATTTATCAGCTTTAAAGCTGAACGAGAAATCGGGAATGATTTGTTGACAGTAGAGAACTTATCTGTAAAGATTGACGGTGAAACTATTCTTGACAACATCAGTTTCATCTTGCGTCCAGGTGACAAAACAGCTCTTATCGGACAAAACGACATCCAAACTACTGCCTTGATCCGCGCCATTATGGGTGAAATCGAATATGAAGGAACTGTCAAGTGGGGTGTCACAACAAGTCGCTCTTACTTACCAAAAGACAATTCAGCTGACTTTGCAGGTGGCGAGTCAATTCTTGACTGGCTCCGTCAATTCGCAAGTAAAGAAGAAGATGACAATACCTTCCTTCGCGGATTCCTCGGACGCATGCTTTTTTCTGGAGACGAGGTTAACAAGCCTGTAAACGTCTTGTCAGGGGGAGAAAAGGTGCGCGTGATGCTTTCAAAACTCATGCTTTTGAAGTCAAACGTTCTTGTACTTGACGATCCTACAAATCACTTGGATTTGGAATCTATTTCAAGCTTGAACGATGGATTGAAAAACTTCAAAGAATCGATCATCTTTGCCAGTCACGACCATGAGTTTATTCAAACTCTTGCCAACCATATCATTGTTCTTTCAAAAAATGGTGTCATTGACCGAATCGATGAAACCTATGACGAATTCTTAGAAAACCAAGAAGTTCAAGCAAAAGTCAAAGAACTTTGGAAAGACTAAGAAATCACTCAAAATGATCAAAAACCCTGGAACCTTTGTTTCAGGGTCTTTCAATAGACCATATGAAATTTAAAAACTATTTATCACACCCCATCATATTTTACTTTACAGCTTTTTTACTTCCCTTTACAATCTTATTTTTTGTCTACCTCAGTCAAGGTATTTATTGGGGTAGTGAAACTTCTCCTTTATTAGGCGATGGTTTTCATCAATACGTTATTTTTGACGTTACCTTACGAAATATTTTACACGGAACCGACAGCCTTTTTTACAGCTTTACAAGTGGACTTGGCTTGAATTTTTACGCCCTTTCTAGCTATTATTTGGGCAGTTTTTTATCTCCCTTTGTCTTCTTCTTTGACAGTTTATCCATGGTTGATTCCGTCTATCTCTTTACACTGATAAAAATAGGATTGATAGGGCTGTCAACCTATCATTCCATTAAGGAAATCTATCCTCAACTACAAAAATTCTTGATCCTTTCACTGTCAACTTCATTCGCTTTAATGAGTTTTTCTATCAGCCAGATTGAAATCAAAACCTGGCTCGATGTCTTTATTTTAGCTCCTCTTATTCTGTTGGGTTTACACCGTCTAATGACTCAAAAGAAGCGCGTCCTCTACTTTACAAGCTTGACAATCCTCTTCATCCAGAATTATTATTTTGGTTTTATGATGGCCCTCTTCTTAACTTTATGGTATTGTACGCAACTTTCTTGGGACTTTAAAAAAAGAATATCTTCTTTCTTAGACTTTACAGTTGTGTCAATTTTAGCGGGGATCACTAGCTTGATCATGATTTACCCCACTCTTTTAGATTTACGAACTCATGGGGAAAACTTTACCAAAATTACAAGAACCTTTACAGAAAATAGTTGGTACTTAGACGTCTTTGCAAAAAACTTAATTGGTAGCTTCGACACAACAAAGTATGGGGCTATTCCTATGATCTATGTTGGTCTCTTCCCATTTTTACTTGCCTTTCTATTTTTCTTTGTCAAATCGATTCGGTTTCACGTGAAACTAGCCTATTTGACTTTATTAGTCATTCTTATTGCAAGCTTCTATTTACAAGCTTTAGATTTATTCTGGCAGGGGATGCATGCTCCTAATATGTTTCTTCACCGTTATGCCTGGCTATTTTCATTGACTATTTTGTTTATGGCAGCAGAAGTCCTCAATCGGATAAAAGAAATCAATTGGCATCGACTCAGTCTAGCTTTTAGTCTAGTTAGCATTGGATTTATTCTTACTTTTATCTATCGCAAGCACTATCATTTCTTAACAAGCAGTCATTATGTATTGACACTAGAATTCCTCCTTGTATTTTTTACTGTGACACTCGCCTTTACAGTTCGTAAACTTTCTTATTCCATTTTTTCTGGTGTGATTCTTTTCTTCTGTCTCTTTGAAATCAGTATAAACAGTTATTATCAGATAGATGGGATTGCAAATGAATGGGTATTTGCAGCTCGTTCTTCCTATCAAGGAAAGATTCCAGCAATTGATAAGTTGACATCAAGTTTACAGGATGATCAAAATTTCTACCGTACAGAGATTCTCCAACCTCAAACAGGTAATGACAGTATGAAATACAATTTTAGAGGGATATCCCAATTTTCATCTGTCAGAAATACAGATACCAGTTCGACCTTGGACAAGCTTGGTTTTAAATCAGATGGAACGAACTTAAACTTACGCTATCAAAACAATACTTTACTAATGGATAGTCTGTTCGGGATCAAATACAATATTACAGATAGAAATCCTCAAAAGTTTGCTTTTCATAAATTGGAAACTCAAGGAAGTCAGACACTATATCAAAATGAAAAAGCTCTTTCACTAGCATTTCTAACAGCAAGTCCCTACAAGGATATCCAATTTTCTAATCTAACCTTGGATAACCAAAAGAATTTTCTAAATCAGTTAACAGGCCAATCCTTAACTTTCTATCAGCGATTACAGCCACTGAAAACTAATTCAGACAATCCTTCTCAAGGACCTCAAAAGGCTAAAGTTGAAGCAGACAGTTTTCTAACTTATGCCAGTATCGAATATGAGCTCTACGTTCAAAATGATAGTCAACTTTATGTGAACCTTCCTTCTTTAGAATTTGAGAATGAAGATTATACTGACGTTGAAATCATCACGAATGGCCAAGTCAACCGCTATACAACAGACAATGTATTTCCCTTCTTCTCCATTGGTCACTTTAAAGCAGGAGAAACTGTTAAGATTCGAATTGCCTTCCCTGAAAATTCGACAGTAACCTTCCAAAATCCAGAATTTTTTGCTTTGAACCTTCAAGCCTACCAAGAAGCTTTTGAAGCATTACACCATCAAGAAGTTCATGTACAAACCAAAGGAAATACTGTCACTGCAGATTTTACAGCAGATCATCATACAAGTCTCTTTTTCACGCTTCCGTATGATAAAGGGTGGACAGCGACGATGAATGATCAGCCTGTCCCTATTCGAAGAGCCCAAAAAGGATTCATGGCTGTTGATGTCCCTAAAGGAAAAGGACAGGTTATTCTACAATTTATTCCACATGGGTTGAAAGAAGGAACCATCGCTTTCCTACTTGGGATCCTTTCCTTCGCTGGCTACAATGCTATTCGAAATAGATCTCGATCCTCAAAAAATCAGTAAAGATGCATCATAAAGAGGCTGGGACAAAAGTCCTAGCCTCTCAATTGTCTTTGGATTGTCGAGCAATACGCAGTGGTTGAGTGAGCTCTACTAGGCTGATTTCATCAGCTTTTATAGCCCTACTCAACTGTGCAGAGGTGGGACTACGAAATCGAATTCTAACGAATGACCGATTTCTGTCCCACTCTCTCTTATTTTAAACAAAAAAAGCATCCCTTAGGATGCTAGTTTAGCTCCGCCAGTAGGACTCGAACCTACGACATCATGATTAACAGTCATGCGCTACTACCAACTGAGCTATGGCGGAATGAGATATAGTCCGTACGGGATTCGAACCCGTGTTACCGCCGTGAAAAGGCGGTGTCTTAACCCCTTGACCAACGGACCATGTCATTAACAGAACATATCCCATTATACCATCGATTCAAAAATTGTCAACCCTTTTTCTGTATTTTATTTAATAATTCTTCGACCCTTTTCACCTGTGTACGAGAGACAGGGCAAGATGTCTCCTCTTCTAACATCAAGAGTCTCTTGCGACGATCAAAATTGACAATCATTCTTTGATTGACTAGATAGGACTGATTGGGACTAAAGAAATGATTGTCAACATCTTTTTCAAGTATATCCTTGATAGTCCCTAAAAATTCCTTTTGAAAATTCTTTCCAACAAGTCGCAATTTGTGGGAAACTCCAGTTGTCTCAATGTACAATATATCTCGATATGGAACTCGAATTTCCATATTTTTGAAACTATACTCAAAGAAATCAACGATATTTTTATTTTCAATCACATTTTTCTTTAAGTAGAGAATACACTCTCGAATTTTTTCTTTAAACAAGTTTTCATTCAGTGTTTTCTCAATAAATTCAAGAGCTGATACCTTGTAACGATAGGTAATAGTAGCAAATTCCGATTTCGTCGTGATAAAGGCAATGATCGCAAAAGGATTGACCTCACGAATCATTTGAGCTGCCTTGATACCAGCTTTTTCATCCCCTTTGATATCAATATCAAGGAAGAAAAGCTGATGAAAATCACCATTGGTTAGATACTCCTTCAGTTCAGTTATTTTACTGGTGGAAACAATATTTAATCGTAGGCCTTCCTCCTCAGCGATAGCTTTCACATGTTTCTCTACTCGAACTTGTTGAGAAATTTCGTCCTCTAGCAATACAATATTCATCTATCTTCCTTTCTCTCCAATAACTAAGCTCTGCGTAAATCTTCCATTGATTAATTCTGTCTCTAGAAAAATAGCAGCATATTCTCCAATAAGATCTTTTACAATCGCAAGGCCCATTCCTCTACGATCCCCTTTAGTTGAAAATCCCTTTTCATAGAGTCGATTCCAATTAATCGGCTCATCAGAAATAGAGTTCTTTATAATCAAATGCACTCCATTTGGCATATTAAAAACCGCTATTTGAACTTCTTTTTCTTGACTCATTTTAGCAGCTTCAATTGCATTATTGACTAAAATTCCGACAGTTCGTACGAGATCCAACAATCTCATTGGAACCTTTTCAATAATGTCTTCTGTTTCAAAGGTCAATTTGACACCCATTTCCTCTGCATAGATCCACCCCCTACTTAGGATACTTCTCAAAGCAGAATCTCGAATATTTCCTAGGTCAAATCCTGTATATTCTTCTTTTTGGAGTTGGCCATAGCATTCCTCAAGAACATCTTTTTGAATTCGTTTAATATCCTCAATATTCTCTTCCTCAATCGCCAAATTTAAGGAAGTGATAATATTTCCAAAATCATGACGAAAACCTTTTAATTCTAAATAGAGGCCTTGAATTTTATTCATATACTGTTCCATTTGGCGCTGTTCAAACCTCTTTTGCTTCAACTCCATTTTCTTTTCATACCAATCTCGAACTGTCTTCATCTGAACCATGGTTCCGATAAACATCAAGAAACAAATCGTTGCTACCATACTACCAAAACTATTGAAATGACCAATATCACTTATCCAATGAGAAGCATTCAATACTATGGTTAAAATAAGATAACTAACAATCAATTGCTGGACAAATTTCTTAAAAACCCGCTCTTTAAAATAGAGAAGATTCACTTCGAGAATGGTTAATAACTTCATGATTAAAACAAGTGAGATAATTCGGATAGTCAAAAAATAATAGTCAGAGTATTGGTGAATTATACTATCGCCAAAAACAGAAGAAGTGATTACAGATAAAAATGTATCTGTACTTTCAACTGCTAAATAAATGACGAATGAATATAAAATAGCTATCTGACGTTGAAGATTACAAATAAAATAGTAATAAAGATACAGAAATAGTGGCCATAAACATAACATTAGATAATCGATATTTAAATCAAAGTAATCTAAGAACATTGTAGTCAAAAATACAACAACAATGCCTAATCCTAAAATGAATCTATGACTGTACTTGTTAAGTTTTTGATCAATTTTTAAAAAAGATAAAATAATTGTAAAAATAGTTAAAATTGAGAATAGGGTATTTAGAAANATCAGTTTCCTCCCCTACCAAAAATAAGCCCAATAAGTTCAGAAAAGTTGTTTTTTTTGCGTTTATCCCCTCCACAAATTTGCTGCAGTTCTTTTTCTGTAAGAACTTTAAATGCCTTAGAAACTGTTGATGGATTATTTTTCATAAAAAACTCCTTATAATTTATTTGATTATTAAATTATTAAATTTAATATACATAAATTTTAGTAAAAAATCAAAGACTTTTTTAACATTTCCGCTATTTGGTTCATTTTTACAGCTATTTGGAACGAAAAATCTAGTTCTTACAATTTTTTTATCCCATATGTTTAGAAATAATCTAGTTTCTTTTAAAAACTAGATAACAAAAAAACGTGATTTGTATAAAAATCACGTTCTTTTATTTTGATCCCAGCAGGATTCGAACCTGCGACCGTTCGCTTAGAAGGCGAATGCTCTATCCAGCTGAGCTATGAGACCAGATGTCTTCTTATTCTATCAGAAAATAGGAGGAGCGTCAAGATTCATTTATGGTAAGGACTTCCCTGTTGAATCATAAATGCCCGATAGATTTGTTCTATCAAAACAAGCTTCATCAATTGATGGGGAAGAGTTAACTTTCCAAAACTCATGAGTAAATTCGCTCGTTTTTTTACAGCTAGAGACAAGCCTAGGCTTCCTCCAATCACAAAAGTAATTTCAGAATATCCTCTTACTGTTACCTCTTCTAAGGTTTGACTAAACTTCTCAGATGGAAATTGTTGTCCTTCAATTGCTAAAGCAATCACATAGTCACGATCTCCAACTTTTGCTAAAATGCGATTTCCTTCTTTTTCAAGGATTTGCTGATTTTCTAAGTCACTGGCCCGATCTGGAGTTTTCTCATCCGGCAATTCTATCATTTCTACCTTCGTAAACCGACCCAAGCGTTTAGTATACTCAGCAATACCATCTTTTAAATACTTTTCTTTTAATTTTCCAACTGTTACAATCTTAATTTTCATATTCATATTCTAACACAAATAAACTTATACACAAGTCTTCAATAAACAGGCCTGAATCTATCTTTTGAAAAATGGCTCTATACTCATGTTTTTCACACTTATACACAGTTTTCCACAAGTTGTGGAAAAAATCTCCATTTTAAGTTATAATTAAGAAATAAGTTCTATACTTTTCCATAATTGGAACAAATAGGAGAAAACTATGAAACAATCATCAAATTTTCTAAAAAAATCTTTGCAACTTTTACTTGTTCTTGTCATTGGTTTTACTGGAGGAATCTTAGGAACCTTAACCTCTTTCCAGTTTACCAAAGGGAATTCTGCAAATTCTAGCCAAGAAATAAAATCTACCAAAGTTAATCGTGCTTATAAGAATACAACATCAACTAGTGAAGCTGTTGATAAGGTTAAAAATGCGGTTGTTTCTGTTATTACCTACGCTGAAACCTCTGAAAAAGGCTTCATTAATGGAGAAACAGACTCTGATCCAGAAGTAGCTAGTGAAGGTTCAGGTGTTATCTATAAAAAAGATGGGAAAGATGCTTATGTAGTAACCAATGCTCACGTGTTAATGGGAGCAACACAAGCCGACATTCTTTTTGCAGATGGAAACAAAGTTTCCGGAGAAGTTGTTGGTTCAGATACCTTCTCAGATATTGCGGTTGTCAAAATCAGTTCAGATAATGTTACGACCGTGGCTGAATTTGGGGATTCCTCTAAATTGACTGTCGGCGAGACCGCAATCGCTATCGGTAGTCCTTTAGGGACAAAATTTGCCAATTCCGTTACCCAAGGGATTGTTTCCAGTCTCGGACGTACTGTGAAGCTCAAATCAGAAGACGGTCAAAATGTGTCTACAAAAGCTTTGCAAACAGATGCTGCAATTAACCCAGGGAATTCTGGTGGTCCCCTTATCAATATTCAGGGACAAGTCATCGGAATTACCTCAAGTAAAATCTCTTCAAATGGGCAAACTGCGGTTGAAGGAATGGGATTTGCTATTCCTGTAAATGATGTACAAAATATTATTGAACATTTAGAAAAAGATGGGAAAGTCATCCGTCCAGCACTTGGGATTACCATGATGGACTTGGCTAACCTATCCTCTTCTGATCTTAGCCAATTAGACATTCCAAGCAAACTCAAAGGTGGGGTTCTTGTCCGCTCAGTTGAAAATGATATGCCAGCATCCAAACATTTACGTCGACTAGATATCATTACAAAAATCGATGATACAACCATTGAATCAACTGCGGATTTACAATCTGCCCTCTATTCTCATCAAATTGGTGATAAAATAAAAGTCATTTTCTACAGAGATGGTAAGCAAAAAACAGCAACCATTGAACTAACAAAATCTACAGAAAATCTTGGAAATTAAGTAAATTTACAACAGTGTCAACACACCTTTACGAAATTGTAAAGGTGTGTTATGCTATATACATCATGGAAAAAATTGATATTATTGACGTAAAGCAAATACGAACCAATCCTTTTCAACCTCGTCAAACCTTTGTACAAGAGAAATTAGAAGAACTCGCAACCTCAATCAAAGAAAATGGATTAATCCAACCTATTATTGTTCGAAAATCTCCTATTGTTGGTTATGAACTACTTGCTGGAGAAAGACGCTACCGAGCAGCTCAAATGGCTGGTTTCAAAGAAATCCCTGCGATTATAAGAGATTTATCAGATGATGACATGATCAAACAAGCCATTATCGAAAATTTACAAAGAGAAGATTTGAATCCAATTGAAGAGGCCGAATCCTATCAACATCTTATTGATAAAGGGGCTACCCATGAAGAAATTGCTCAATTTATGGGAAAATCTCGTCCTTACATCAGCAACATGGTCCGTTTACTTCATCTCTCACCAGCTGTCAAAGACGCTATCAAAAACGAAAAAATTTCACAAGGACATGCCCGTATTTTAGTTCCCTTAAAGGAAAATCTACAAATCTATTGGCTGGAACGAATTCTTAAAGAAGGACTAAGCGTTCGTAGTTTGGAAGAAAAGGTTGGTCAAAAAAAGAAAACACCAAGTAAAAAAGAGAAGGAACTCTTTTTAGCACAGGAAGAAAATAGACTAAAAAAGATTCTAGGAACCGAAGTTGAAATCCATCTGACGAAACAAGAAAAAGGAAGTATTCATATTTCATTTAACAATCTTGATGAATACCAACGAATTATTAACAGTCTCAAATGAGGCTGTTATTTTTTATAGAAGAATCAACAGATTTATCCACTTATTTAAAACTCTTCCTTACTTGCTATTCCTACTTTATTCGATCTTATCCCCAACTTGTGGATAACTTCTACACACATTGGGGATAACTATTCACATATTGTGGAAAAACTCTTTTTTATTCCCTCAGAATAAGTTGTGGAAAACTCCCTCCTTTTATGATAAAATAAGAAAAACATAGCAAGTAAAAATGAATAGGAGGGCGATAGGTGTCAAGAGAAGAAACCTTCTGGAATCGTGTGATTGAATTAAGTAAAAAGACATTTAAAAAAGAAATTTTTGACTATTTTGTCCTTACTTCAAGACTCATCAAAGTTGATCAACAAGAAGCTATTATTTATTTAGATGCGGAAGTAAAGAAATTGTTCTGGGAAGAGAATATGACAAAGGTGATTCTGACTGCTGGATTTGAAATTTATGCAGTAGAATTAACCATTTCCTATCAATTCAATCTTGAAGAAGAGGAAGAAGAAAAAGAGTTTGTCCCTCTTTCAGAAACGAATAGAGACTATGCAGTTAGCCATACTCCAATCATCGATTTGCCTCCTATCCAAACAGGGTTAAAAAAGAAATACACCTTTGATAATTTTGTAAGTGGAGACGGAAATCAATGGGCTTTGGCTGCCGCTTTAGCAGTTTCTGAAAACCTAGCTACCACTTATAATCCTTTATTTATCTATGGAGGACCTGGTTTAGGAAAAACGCATTTACTCAACGCGATTGGGAATCAGATTATGGAAAACTACCCAAATGCTCGAGTAAAATACATCCCAGCAGAATCCTTTATCAATGAATTTTTAGAGCGTCTTCGCCTCAATGATATGGATACCTTTAAAAAAACCTATCGAAACTTGGATCTGCTCTTAATTGATGATATTCAATCTCTTGGAGGGAAAAAGGTTACAACTCAAGAAGAGTTCTTTAATACCTTTAATGCTCTTTATGGGGATAACAAGCAGATTGTCCTAACCAGCGATCGTAGTCCTGATCATTTAGATAGCTTAGAAGAACGTCTCGTCACGCGCTTTAAGTGGGGCTTGACTCAAAATATTACACCACCAGATTTTGAAACTCGAATCGCTATTTTGAGAAATAAAATCGAAGACCTGGACTTTACTTTCCCGGATGATACACTCGAATACCTAGCAGGTCAATTTGATTCTAACGTCCGAGACTTAGAAGGTGCTTTGAATGATATATCTCTCGTGGCAAGAGTTAAAAAAATCAAAGATATTACAATTGATGTCGCAGCTGAAGCCATTCGAGCTCGTAAGAATGAAGCTTTACAAATCACTGTAATTCCTATTGAAAAGATTCAAACAGAAGTTGGAAAATTTTACAATGTCAGTGTCAATGAAATGAAAGGCTCTCGACGGGTTCAAAATATTGTCCTAGCTCGACAAGTAGCGATGTACCTCGCCCGCGAAATGACTGATAATAGTCTTCCCCGTATCGGGCGTGAATTTGGAGGAAAAGACCACACAACGGTCATGCATGCTTATGAAAAAATCAAAGGGATGATCGAAATTGATGACAATCTCAGACTCGAGATTCAAACCATCAAGAAAAAATTAAAGTAATATCATGTGGACAATCATAGAAAAACTTGCTTCTTTATCCACATGTTGTAAACAAGTAACCTTTCAATTCCTGTCTGGCTTTAGAAGAGTTTTCCACATGTTCCACACACTCTACTATTACTATTAACTTACTAATACTAAAATAATAAAAGGAGATCTCATGATCAATTTTTCTATTAACAAGGCCTATTTCTTACAAGCTTTAAATACGACAAAAAGAGCCATTAGTTCAAAAAATGCAATTCCTATCTTATCCACTATTAAGATTGATGTATCTTCTGAAGGAATTACTCTCATTGGATCAAATGGACAAATTTCAATTGAATATTTTATTTCTGTTAAAGATGAAAATGCAGGACTTCTAGTAACAACACCAGGAGCTATTCTCTTAGAAGCAACTTTCTTTATCAATGTTGTCTCAAGTCTACCAGATGTCGTTTTAGATGTGAAAGAAATCGAACAAAAACAAATTGTATTAGTTAGTGGGAAATCAGAAATTACCCTTAAAGGGAAAGATGCAGAACAATATCCTCGTATTCAAGAAATTTCAGCTAGTAACCCGCTAACGCTTCCAATTCAAACTTTGAAGAAAATCATTTCTGAGACAGCTTTTGCAGCAAGTACCCAAGAAAGTCGTCCGATTTTGACAGGAGTCCATTTTGTTCTTTCTGATCACAAGGAATTAAAAACGGTGGCAACGGACTCTCATCGCATGAGTCAAAAAAATATTACTCTTGAAAAAAACGGGGATAACTTTGATGTTGTGATTCCAAGCCGTTCTTTACGCGAATTAACGTCTGTCTTTTCAGATGAAATTGAACAGGTTGAAGTCTTCTTTGCCAATAATCAGATTTTATTTAGAAGTGACAATATCAGTTTCTACACTCGCTTGTTGGAAGGAAACTATCCAGATACGGATCGCTTGATTCCAACAGAATTTAGTTCGGAAGTAACATTTAAAGTTGCTCATCTTCGCCAAGCAATGGAACGGGCCCGTCTTTTGTCTAATGCTACTCAAAATGGTACTGTAAAATTAGAAATCGCTAGTGGGGTCGTTTCTGCTCACGTAAATTCTCCTGAGGTAGGGCGCGTGAATGAAGAAATTGATACAGAAGCAGTTTCGGGAGATGATTTGAACATCAGCTTTAATCCAACTTATTTGATTGACGCTTTGAAAGCTATTGAAAGTGAAAAAGTCGTCATTCGCTTCATCTCTGCAGTTCGTCCCTTTACATTGGTACCAGCAGAGGAATCTGAACGCTTCATTCAATTAATTACACCAGTTCGGACCAATTAAGGGCCAAAAGCTAGCATCAAAAAGGCTAGCTTTTCGTCTTATATGTTGATGAAAGGAAAATCCATGTATCAGGTCGGTGATTTTGTAGAAATGAAAAAACCCCATGCTTGTACCATCAAAGCAACAGGGAAAAAAGCCAATCGTTGGGAAATTAAGCGAGTAGGGGCAGATATCAAAATTCGTTGTAGCAATTGTGATCATATGGTCATGATGAGCCGTCACGATTTTGATCAAAAAATGAAAAAAGTATTGTAAAAGAGAGTGGGACAGAAATCGGTCATTCGTTAGAATTCGATTTCGTCGTCCCACCTCCGCACAGTTGAGTAAGGCTGTAAAAGCTGATGAAATCAGCGTAGTAGAGCCCACTCAACCACTGCGTCTTACTCGACAATCCAAAGACAATTGAGAGGCTGGGACTTTTGTCCCAGCCTCTTTTGTATTATTATTTTAATTCTTCAAATTTTCCATCTTTTACTTCTTTAAAACCATTAGATTTAAAGGTTTTAAGTGTTGTCTTGTAGCCGATGTAATCAACATTTTGATTTTCTTGTGCAGCAATTAACTGATTTTTTTGTAATTCTTTTAAATCTGCCTTGGTATAATCAATCTTTGTTTTTTCAACAAGATAGTCATCCTTATATTCTGCAGAGTGTGAGAATCCTTTTACATCTTTGAATTTCTTATCATATTCATCAATAACTTCTTTTAATCGTTCTTTTGGCAAGCCTGCTCCTTCGTAGTAGATAATACTTGTAGAATCTGTACTTAAAATTTTATCACCTTGATATTCAACAACTACACGAATGTCTGTTTTCTTATCTTGGTTAATTAATTGAAGGTAACCTTTTTTTGTACTTTGTCCACAAGCTCCCAGAAGAAAGAGAGTAAAGACTGCTAAAAGAGGCAGAAGGATAGATTTAATTGATAGTTTTTTCATGACAAAAACTCCTTTATTATTGTTGGTTTGATTATACCATATTTTTACTTTAGGAAACGTTACAGTTTAGTAATAATTCAGAATCCATTTTTCATCCCTTTGTTCTTTGAATTATGATATAATAGATAGGATTGAAATGGGAACGGAGAAGAAGAAAAATGGCTTTAACAGCAGGTATCGTTGGCTTGCCAAACGTTGGTAAATCAACTCTATTTAACGCAATTACAAAAGCAGGAGCAGAGGCTGCAAACTATCCCTTTGCAACTATTGATCCAAACGTTGGAATGGTAGAAGTTCCAGATGAACGTCTCCAAAAATTGACGGAAATGATCACTCCTAAAAAGACAGTTCCAACAACCTTTGAATTTACAGATATTGCGGGGATTGTAAAAGGTGCATCAAAAGGAGAGGGACTTGGAAATAAATTCTTGGCCAACATCCGTGAAGTTGATGCCATTGTTCACGTAGTTCGTGCCTTTGATGATGAAAATGTCATGCGGGAGCAAGGACGTGAAGATGCCTTTGTCGATCCATTAGCAGATATTGATACCATTAACCTAGAGTTGATTCTTGCTGACTTAGAATCGGTGAATAAACGCTATGCGCGTGTGGAAAAGATGGCACGTACGCAAAAAGATAAGGAATCCGTTGCAGAATTTAATGTTCTACAAAAGATTAAGCCTGTCCTTGAAGATGGGAAATCAGCTCGTACTATTGAATTTACAGATGAAGAGCAAAAAGTAGTCAAAGGACTCTTCCTCTTAACTACTAAACCAGTTCTTTATGTAGCAAATGTGGATGAGGATGTCGTTGGAGACCCAGATTCAATCGATTATGTGAAGCAAATTCGTGAATTTGCAGCAACAGAAAATGCAGAGGTAGTGGTGATTTCTGCGCGTGCTGAAGAAGAAATTTCTGAGTTAGACGATGAAGATAAAAAAGAGTTTCTTGAAGCCATTGGGTTGACAGAATCAGGTGTGGATAAGTTGACGCGTGCAGCTTACCATTTACTTGGACTGGGTACTTACTTTACAGCTGGTGAAAAAGAAGTTCGTGCTTGGACCTTCAAACGTGGGATGAAAGCTCCTCAAGCTGCTGGTATCATCCACTCTGACTTCGAAAAAGGCTTTATTCGTGCAGTTACCATGTCTTATGATGATTTGGTAAAATACGGATCTGAAAAGGCTGTAAAAGAAGCTGGACGCTTGCGTGAAGAAGGAAAAGAATATATCGTTCAAGATGGCGATATCATGGAATTTCGCTTCAATGTGTAAAGAAAACAAGTAAATAACCAAAAGGTTGGAAACAAATTCCAGCCCTTTTGGCTTTTGAAAGGGAAAGTAAATGACAAAATTAATCGTCGGATTAGGAAATCCGGGAGATAAATATGTGGAAACCAAACACAATGTAGGGTTTATGCTAGTGGACCAGCTTGCGAAGTCTCTCAATCTCACCTTCTCACATGATAAGATTTTTCAAGCAGATGTAACTTCCACTTTTATAGATGGAGAAAAGGTCTTTTTGGTCAAACCAACCACTTTTATGAATGAGAGTGGCAAGGCCGTACACGCGCTTTTGACCTATTATGGCTTAGATGTGGAAGATTTGGTCGTGATTTATGACGACTTGGATATGGAAGTTGGCAAGATTCGCCTTCGTGCTAAAGGATCAGCTGGAGGCCACAACGGAATCAAGTCGATCATCAACCATATTGGAACTCAAAATTTTTATCGAATCAAGATTGGAATCGGAAGACCTAAGCATGGTATGTCAGTGGTCCACCATGTCTTAGGAAAATTCGATCAGGATGATTATGCCACCATCCTCCTTGCTATCGACAAATCAGAAGAAGCCCTTCGTTTTTATTTGAAAGATGGTCAATTTGAAAAAGCAATGCAACGATACAATGGATAAATACAAGACACTGGTTGATTTATTTCAACAAAACAAAGATATCAGAAAATGGCAACAGGACCAGCAAAAAAGAAGTCGCTCTCTTTTACTAGGTCTGTCTTCATCCACTAAAGCCATTACGATGGCAACAGCTGTTGAAGATGGTCACAAGGTCTTGGTATTGACCTCTTCTCAAAATGAAGCAGAACGGCTTGCCAGTGATTTACTGGGATTATTAGGTGAAGAAAAGGTCTATCTTTTCCTCGGAGATGACAATCCCTTGGCAGAGTTTGTCTTTGCTTCCCAAGAACGGGTCTTTTCTCGTTTGGAAGCTCTGGACTTTCTCCTAGCTCCAGAAAAAGAAGGAATCGTTATTGCCAATGTAAGTGGTAGCCGTTTGCTCTTACCTAATCCAAAGACTGTCAGCTCTATGATTCAATCTTTCTCTGTTGGGGAAGAGCGAAATCTGACAGAATTGAAAGTTACCCTACTGGCCATGGGCTATCAAAAGGTTTCACAGGTAAGCCAACAGGGAGAGTTTAGTCTTCGAGGGGATATTTTAGATCTTTTTGAAGCCAGTCAAGATCTCCCTTATCGCCTGGAATTTTTTGGAGATGAGATAGATGGCATTCGAACTTTCTCTCCAGAAACTCAACGTTCACTAGAAAATCTAGATGCGATAACAGTTCATCCAGTTAGTGATATGTTACTAACTAAAGATGATTTTTTAAGAGGACAGAAGAACCTAGAAAATCTGATTCAAAAAAGCCCTAATCCAGAGTTCAAATCCTATTTGACTGAGATTCTCACAGAGGCGCATCACCAGCGACTCCATGCAGATAGTCGAAAATTTCTCTCTCTTTTTTATCAGCAAACCTATACTCTCTTTGATTACCTGCCCAAGCATGCTCCTGTTTTTTTGGATGATTACCATAAAATCATGGATCAGGAAACGCGGTTTGATGTAGAAGTTGCTAACCTTTTGACGGAGGATTTACAAAAGAGTCGTTCTTTTTCTGAAGCCCAGTATTTTGCGGACAATAGCGCGCACTTACGCACTTATAAACCAGCTTCTTATTTTTCAAATTTCCAAAAAGGCTTGGGAAATCTGCGATTCGATGCCCTCTATTCTTTTAACCAATACCCCATGCAGGAATTCTTCAGTCAATTTACTCTCTTAAAAGATGAAATTGACCGTTTCCGTAAACAAGATTACACAGTTATTCTTCAGGTGACGAGTAAACAAGGCTTCCAGCAGTTACAAGAGCACTTGAGAGACTATGGGATTGACCTAGATTATCTTGCGCCCGATCAGCTTCATCCAGGACAGAGCCAGTTGATCATCGGTGGTTTGGCTCGTGGATTCCACTTTGTGGATGAGAAGATTGTCCTCATTACAGAGACAGAAATCTTTCAGAAAAAGGTTAAAAGAAAGATTCGTCGGCAAACTATTTCCAATGCTGAGCGGTTGAAAAACTACAATGAGTTGGAAAAGGGAGACTACGTCGTTCACCAGGTTCATGGAATTGGTCAGTATTTAGGACTAGAAACCATTGAAATTTCTGGCGTTCACAGAGACTATGTCTCCATCCAATATCAAAATGGGGACCGGATTTCCATTCCTGTGGATCAAATCCAGATGCTGTCCAAATATGTTGCGAGTGATGGCAAGCCTCCTAAAATCAACAAACTGAACGATGGTCGCTTTCAAAAGGCCAAACAAAAGGTCCGTCAAGAAGTAGAGGATATCGCAGATGATCTGATTCAACTCTATGCAGAGCGCAGTCAATTACAAGGATTTGCTTTTACTCCAGACGATGAGAACCAAGAAGCTTTTGATCAGGCTTTTCCATATGTTGAAACAGATGATCAGATTCGCTCTATCCAAGAAATTAAGAAGGATATGGAGTCTTCAAGTCCTATGGATCGCCTCTTGGTCGGTGACGTGGGCTTTGGGAAGACAGAAGTAGCCATGCGAGCAGCCTTTAAAGCTGTCAAAGACCACAAACAAGTGGCTGTATTAGTTCCGACAACGGTCCTAGCTCAACAGCACTATGCCAATTTTAAAGAACGCTTCGAGGCCTTTCCAGTAGAAGTCGATGTCTTGAGTCGTTTCCGGAGTCGTGCTGAGCAAAAAGAAACTTTGGAAAAACTTAAAAAAGGCCAGGTCGATATTTTGATTGGAACCCACCGTCTCTTGTCTAAAGATGTGGAATTTGCTGATTTAGGTCTTATCGTGATTGATGAGGAGCAACGGTTCGGTGTCAAACACAAGGAAACCCTCAAAGAATTAAAGAAAAAGGTCGATGTCTTAACCTTGACGGCAACGCCCATTCCTCGTACCCTCCATATGTCTATGTTGGGGATTCGGGATTTGTCCGTTATTGAAACCCCGCCGACCAATCGTTATCCTGTTCAAACTTATGTCTTAGAAACCAATCCAACCATTATACAAGATGCCATTCGTCGGGAGATGGATCGGAGAGGCCAGGTCTATTATCTCTACAATAAGGTGGACACCATTGAGCAAAAGGTTTCAGAATTACAAGAATTAGTTCCAGAAGCCTCTATTGGTTTTGTCCATGGACAGATGAGTGAAGTGCGGTTAGAAAATACCTTGATGGACTTCATTGAAGGTGAGTATGATATTTTAGTCACAACAACCATTATTGAAACAGGAGTAGATATTCCTAATGCCAATACCCTCTTTATTGAAAATGCCGACCATATGGGCTTGTCTACCCTTTACCAATTGAGAGGCCGGGTCGGACGAAGCAATCGCATTGCCTATGCCTACTTGATGTATCGGCCGGACAAAACCTTGACAGAAGTTTCTGAAAAGCGCCTAGAAGCCATCAAAGGTTTCACTGAGTTGGGATCTGGTTTTAAGATTGCTATGCGAGACTTGTCTATTCGAGGTGCGGGAAATATTTTAGGAGCTTCTCAGTCTGGTTTTATTGATTCTGTCGGATTTGAAATGTATTCACAGTTACTCGAAGATGCTATTGAGAAGAAACAAGGAAAAGAGAAAAAACGTCAAAAAGGAAATGCGGAGCTCAATCTCCAAATTGATGCCTACATTCCAAGTGACTATATTTCCGATGAACGTCAAAAAATTGAAATTTACAAACGCATTCGAGAAATTCAAATTCAAGAAGATTATGAGCTTTTGCAAGACGAATTGATTGATCGATTCGGAGAATACCCAGATGTGGTAGCCTATCTCCTAGAAATAGGCTTTATCAAATCTTATCTGGATCAGGTCTTTGTTAAAGTAGTCGATCGAAAAGACCAGCAACTAACGGTGAAATTTGAGCCAATTACTAAGCAACTTTTCTTGACTCAAGATTATTTTGCTGCCCTATCAGCAACTAATTTAAAAGCTCGTATTGCAGAAAACCAAGGATTGATTGAATTAATCTTTGATGTGCGAAATAAGAAAGACTTCGAAATTTTAGAAGGCTTGCGACAATTTGGGGAGAAATTACTAGCCATCAAGCAGGAAAAATTGGAAAATCAAGACTAGAAAGAAAGATTTTACTGGGCTCTTTCTAAAAAAATGGTACAATAATACATTAGAGGTGATACGATGAGATTAGATAAATATTTAAAAGTTTCCCGCATTATCAAAAGACGCCCTGTAGCTAAAGAAGTAGCCGATAAGGGGCGCATCAAAGTTAACGGGGTCCTAGCGAAAAGTTCAACCGACTTGAAGGTAAATGACGAAATTGAAGTTCGCTTTGGAAATAAGCTATTGACAGTAAAAGTATTGGAAATGTTAGATAGCACCAAAAAAGAAGATGCGTCTAAAATGTATGAAATCATTCGTGAAACAAGGATAGAAGAAGATGCCTAAAAATATTGTACAAATGAATAATCGGTATATCCAAGACGAACACCAACGTCAGAAATACCAGAATGAGGAGCGAAAAAAACAGAACCGATTTATGGGTTGGGTTCTCATTTTAATTATTTTATTGTTCATCCTTCCAACCTATAATCTGGCTCAGAGTTACCAGACGCTTCAAAAACGCAAACAACAATACGTTCAATTGCAAGAACAATATCAGCAAACCCTTGAGGAAAAAGAATATCAAAAGGATATCGTAGAGAAATTGAAGGATGACGAATACGCTGCAAAATATGCACGCGCAAAATATTCCTTCTCTAAAGATGGTGAATATATTTATACGATACCTAACTTATTACCGAAATAATGGAAAATATTGTAAAAACAGTTCAACAATTTCTAGAATATTCTGATACAAAATTAGAAGAGTTAGCTAAAAAGAATCAAGCCTTAAAATTGCAGGAAGAAAATCAGGAAAGGAGCAAGGATGAATAAGTTAGTTTATTGGATGGTTTTTCCTACTTTCTTAGCCATCCAACCCTTATCTGATTCCTCCCAGCCCCAAGTTCCTTTAACTTCTGATTCCTCTTACACTAGCCAACTAGGGACTCAAGACCATTTCTTTGTCTCCATCCCGTCCAATCCAAATGTTTATCAGCCAATCGTGACCTATTCAGATCCAGAATTGAGTCAAAAAGCTGGGGAAATCAAGCCTGATACTCCCTTTACGGTTGATCAATTATTTGTAAATGACCAAGGAAAATCTGTTTTTAAATTATCGAATAAACAGTATGTAGTAGCTGATCAAGATCAAATTTACGAAGATTCGATTTTGGAATTAACAGATGAAAAAAAGACCATGTGGCTGACAGGATCCTTCACCGTATATGATCAACCCTTGGTAAATGGCGCAAAAAGTAAAAAAACAAGTCTGGCTCCTTATAGCAAGGTTGAAATCACTAAGAGTGCCAAAACTTTAAAAGGGACCTACCTAGAAATTTCTGGCCAGGGTTGGATTTCAAAAGATGAACTTTCTGCTACAGATAATCGGATGGAAAAAGTTCAAGATATTCTGAATCAGAAGTACAACAAAGATGGAATTGCAGTCTACGTGAAGCAAGTGGATACTGGAAAGACTGCCGGGATACATGAAGATCAGGAAATGTATTCTGCTAGTATAGCCAAGCTCTTATATTTGTACTATACTCAAAAAGAGTTGAATGAGAATCAAGTCGATTTGCAGACACCTTTAAAGTATACAAAAGAAGTCAATGATTATCCTGGATCTTATGAGCCGGAAGGTAGTGGAAGTATTTCAAAAACACCAGATGATAAAGATTATACCGTCGCTGATTTGATTAATCGGGTGGCTAAAGAATCTGATAATGTTGCTCATAATATTTTAGGCTATTATGTGACGCATCAATCAGATAAAGAATTTCAAAAGGTGACCAATAAGATTGCAGGAAAAACATGGAATGTAGAAAATAGAATGGCATCTGCAAAAATGGCAGGGAATGTCATGGAAGCTATCTACCAACAAAATGGTGGAATCATTGATGCTTTGTCGGATACTCGCTTTGATGATCAACGAATTTCAAAAAATATCCCCGTCAAGGTCGCTCACAAGATTGGAGATGCATATGATTTCCGTCATGATGTCGCCATTGTTTATACAGATTCACCGTTTATTTTGGCTATTTTTACGGATCACTCTGATTACGAGACTATCTCAGAAATTGCAAAAGATATTTATGAGGTCTTACAGTAATGAAAGAAAAATTTCTTCAGTTCTGTCAAAAGGAGGGGCTTTTTGAATCTCATCAAAAAGTCCTTTTGGCTTTATCAGGAGGAGTGGACTCCATGACCTTACTGGATTGGCTCTACCATTATCAGCATCAATTGGGAATCGACCTCGTTCTTGCCCATGTCAATCATCACCAACGTATTGAAGCTGACAAGGAGGAAAGAGGAATTCGGGAATTAGCTGAAGTAAAACATCTACCACTGAAGGTTGCCCATTTCTCTGGTCCTTTTTCTGAAAGCCGAGCTAGACAATTCCGCTATGACTTTTTTGAAAAAGTGATGAAAGAAGAAGCTTGTAGCGCTCTCGTTACCGCACATCATATGGATGATCAGGCAGAGACCATTTTGATGCGTTTGATTCGTGGAAGTCGTCCGCGGCATTTAAAAGGAATTCCTTTAAAACAACCATTTGGGCAGGGTGTGTTAATTCGCCCGCTCTTATATTTCAAAAAAGGGGATTTTCCAGAAATTTTTCATTACGAGGATAAAAGCAATCAGTCTTTAGACTATTTCCGTAATCGTGTTCGTCATCGTTATCTTCCACTGTTAGAAGAAGAAAACCCTCAAGTGACGAGTGCTTTGGTCAACTTAGGAGAAGATCTCAGTCATTGGCACCAGGCCTTAAAAGAATTGACCAAAGATTTGAGTCCACAAGATGTGACACAGTTTCAAAAACAATCACCAGCTGTTCAAATTTATTTGCTAGAAGAGTATATAGCTAGCTTTCCAGATTTGCAATTGAGTCGGGCGCAATTTGAACAACTGCATAGAATAGTAGTGAATAAATCCAATACGCAACAAGTTCTAAAGAATGGTTATGAAATTTATAAAGATTACCACTATTTTGAAATTCGGAAAATCAGTCGTAGGACGGATGACCGACTGTCAGAAGATTTGTTACAATTTGGGACCATAAAGGCAGTAGGGGCTTATCGCTTTTTATTTGGAGTGGAACCGAGCGATTCATATATAGAGGCTATCCCACTTCCAAACAACCATCCAGTTTCTATTCGATCCCGAAAAAGGGGAGATCGTATTCTAATGAACGGTCACCATAGAAAAGTTAGCAGATTATTGATTAACCAAAAAATTCCCTTAGATCAACGAAATAACCTGGTAGTTTTAGAACAAGATAAGCAAATACTAGCTATTCCTGAAATTGCGATCAGTGATTTGAGTAAGGAATTAAAAAATGATATAATGAGGGATACAATTTATATCCAAAAAATAGATAGNTAGAAAAGATGTTAGAGAACGATATCAAAAAGATACTCATTTCCCACGATGAAATCGTGACTGCAGCCCGTGAACTTGGTCAAAAACTGACAGAAGATTACCAAGGAAAAAATCCAATTTTAGTAGGGATTTTAAAAGGATCCGTCCCGTTTATGGCAGAATTGATTAAGCATATTGATACGCATATTGAGTTGGATTTTATGTTGGTTTCTAGCTATCATGGTGGGACTTCAAGTTCAGGTGTGATTAATATTATCAAAGATCTGGATCAAGACATTAAGGGAAGAGATATTCTCTTTGTTGAAGATATCATTGATACAGGTAAAACTCTCAAGAGTTTGAAAGAATTATTTGAAGGACGTCAACCGGCATCTGTCAAAATTGCTACCTTATTGGATAAACCTGAAGGACGCTTGGTTGAAATTGAAGCAGATTACACTTGTTTCACTATTCCAAATGAATTTGTCGTAGGTTATGGTTTAGACTATGATGAGAACTATCGAAACCTTCCTTATATTGGAGTTTTGAAAGAAGAAGTGTATTCAAAATAGAGGAAACTATATGAAAAATAACAAAAACAATGGTTTTGTTCGAAATCCTTTTCTATATTTATTGATTATAGTGGCTGCTGTTACAGGTTTTCAGTATTTCTTTGCTGGAAACAGTATCGGACAAAGTCAGCAAATCAATTATACAGAATTGGTAAAAGAACTTAAATCAGACAATGTCAAGGAAATTAGTTACCAGCCAAACGGTAGTGTCATTGAAATTTCCGGTACCTATAACAAAGCAAAAACTAGTAAGGATGATTCAGGGATTCAGTTTTTTACTCCAAGCCCAAGCAAGGTGACTCGCTTTACTAGTGTGATCTTACCGTCCGATTTGACGGTTCAAGAATTACAAAACTTAGCATCCGAACATAAGGCTGATATCACCATTAAACGGGAAAGCTCAAGTGGAATGTGGATTACCATTCTGACTTCAATCGTTCCCTTTGTGATTGTCATGTTCTTCTTCTTCTCCATGATGAACCAAGGCGGTGGCGGTGGCGCCCGCGGTGCTATGAACTTTGGTCGTAATAAAGCGCGTGCTACCAATAAGGAAGATATCAAAGTTCGTTTTTCAGATGTTGCTGGGGCTGAAGAAGAAAAACAAGAACTTGTTGAAGTGGTTGAATTCTTAAAAGATCCAAAACGCTTTACAAAATTGGGTGCCCGTATCCCAGCAGGAGTCCTTCTTGAAGGCCCTCCAGGGACTGGTAAGACCCTTCTAGCAAAAGCAGTAGCAGGTGAAGCCGGAGTACCTTTCTTTAGTATTTCAGGTTCTGACTTTGTTGAAATGTTTGTCGGTGTTGGTGCAAGCCGGGTTCGTTCTCTATTTGAAGATGCTAAAAAAGCAGCACCAGCCATTATCTTTATTGATGAGATTGATGCTGTGGGACGTCAACGGGGAGTTGGCCTTGGCGGAGGAAATGATGAACGCGAACAAACCCTCAACCAGCTCTTGATTGAGATGGATGGTTTTGAAGGAAACGAAGGTATCATCGTGATTGCAGCCACTAACCGTTCAGATGTTCTAGATCCAGCTCTTCTTCGTCCAGGCCGTTTTGACCGGAAGGTTTTGGTTGGGCGTCCAGACGTGAAAGGACGAGAAGCTATCTTGCGTGTCCATGCTAAAAACAAACCATTGGCCAAAGATGTTGACTTGAAACTAGTTGCCCAACAAACACCAGGATTTGTTGGAGCAGATCTTGAAAACGTCTTAAACGAAGCAGCTCTAGTAGCGGCTCGTCGCAATAAGAAGGTCATTGACGCATCTGATATTGATGAAGCAGAAGATCGTGTAATTGCTGGTCCTTCTAAGAAAGACCGGACAGTTTCTCAAAAAGAACGTGAATTGGTTGCTTACCATGAGGCAGGTCATACCATTGTCGGTTTAGTCTTATCTAATGCACGTGTTGTCCACAAAGTAACCATCGTCCCACGTGGACGAGCTGGCGGTTACATGATTGCTCTTCCTAAAGAAGACCAAATGCTTCTTTCTAAAGAAGATATGAAAGAGCAATTGGCTGGATTGATGGGAGGACGTGTTGCGGAGGAAATCATCTTCAATGTTCAAACCACAGGAGCTTCCAATGACTTTGAACAAGCGACCCAAATGGCGCGTGCTATGGTAACGGAATATGGAATGAGTGAAAAGCTTGGTCCAGTTCAATACGAAGGCAACCATGCCATGTTTGGAGCTCAAACGACTCAAAAATTCATTTCAGAGCAAACAGCTTATGAAATTGATGAAGAAGTAAGAAGTCTCCTAACTGAAGCTCGCAATAAAGCAGCCGAAATCATCCAAAATAATCGTGAGACTCATAAATTAATCGCAGAAGCCTTGTTGAAATACGAAACCTTGGACAGTGTTCAAATTAAGTCATTGTATGAAACAGGAAAAATGCCAGAAGATACTGATTTAGAATTAGAAAAAGAATCTAAACCATTATCTTATGAAGAAATTAAATCTAAAATGGAAGAAAAATAGCAGATAACCTTTTAGTCTTCCAAATTTTATAAAAGGAGCCGAAATTTTCGGTTCCTTTTTTTAAAAAAAGTATTGACAGATGAAAATGAACTGATATAATAGATTACGTTGTAAAAATGGTCCGTTGGTCAAGGGGTTAAGACACCGCCTTTTCACGGCGGTAACACGGGTTCGAATCCCGTACGGACTATCGCAAAAAGTTGTTACATTAGTAGCAACTTTTTTTTGTATGCTAAAAACACTATNCTGCCATTCTCACCAAAATAATGACCGATTAGAGCTAAAAAAGATTCAAAATAGAAAATAAGCACAAATAAATCCTAACCTCCTTTAAAATAAAGACAAGTTAGAAAGGAGGTCCAATGAACTTTAAAAAATCATATGAAAAAGTAAAATGGATAGTATGGAAATGTGAAAAGGAATTTTATATTCATCTTTGGGATCATGCAGATTGGGAACAAGAAGGTAGACTGGTTCTATATGAGTTACAGATAAGTAACCCTGAAGTAGAAGAAAATGAAGAAATCCTATTAACCTACTTCAAAACAAAGTTTCGAAATCACATAAAGGATAAAGTTAGAAAACAAGAGAGTGATAAAAGGAAGTTAAATAAGGTACCCTATACAGAAATCGGAGAGATTAGCCATCGACTTCGATCAAAAGAACTTTTTTTGGATGAATTAGTCCTATTAAGAGAAGCCTTAAAAGAGTTCCGAAAAAATCTAACCGATCAAGAAAAAGAAGATTACGACAAATTACTAATGAACCAGAGATTCTCAGGAAGAGCAAAGATGCGTAGAAGGCTCCAAGAATATTTGAAGGATTTCAAGCATCATCATTTATGAGAGTGGGACAGAAATCGGTAATTCGTTAGAATTCGATTTCGTGGTCCCACCTCCGCACAGTTGAGTAGGGCTGTAAAAGCTGATGAAATCAGCGTAGTAGAGCCCACTCAACCACTGCGTCTTACTCGACAATCCAAAGACAATTGAGAGGCTAGGACTTTTGTCCCAGCCTCATAAAAATAAAAATTTAAAAAAATAGAAAAAAGATATTGACAAGAATAATTGGTCGTGATATACTAATATAGTTGTCGCGCGAGAGCGACAAAGACCTTTGAAAACTGAACAAGACGAACCAATGTGCAGGGCACTATAACGGAAGTTATAGTAACTGAACAATAAAAAAACAATAAATCTGTCAGTGACAGAATGAGTTTAAGACAAACAATTATTTTAATGAGAGTTTGATCCTGGCTCAGGATGAACGCTGGCGGCGTGCCTAATACATGCAAGTAGAACGCTGAAGGAAGGAGCTTGCTCTTTCCGGATGAGTTGCGAACGGGTGAGTAACGCGTAGGTAACCTGCCTGGTAGCGGGGGATAACTATTGGAAACGATAGCTAATACCGCATAACAGTAGATATTGCATG